>NZ_JBIAWG010000001.1:451552-627828 GCF_042895285.1 Streptomyces sp. NPDC001406 | reverse complement strand
CGGTGCGGCGTCCGCCGGTGCCGAGCCGACACGGGCCGAGTCCACAGCTGCCGCGGCCGCGAGCAGGGCCCAGGCGGAGAAGAGCGGCACCGCAGCAGGGAAGCCCCGAGACGACGCGGCTGCATCAGCCGGTGCGGAGTCTGCCGTTACGGCGCCTGCCGGTGCGGCGTCCGCCGGTGCCGAGCCGACACGGGCCGAGTCCACAGCTGCCGCGGCCGCGAGCAGGGCCCAGGCGGAGAAGAGCGGCACCGCAGCGGACAAGCCCCGAGACGACGCGGCCGCATCAGCCGGTGCGGAGTCAGCCGTTACGGCGCCTGCCGGTGCGGCGTCCGCCGGTGCCGAGCCGACACGGGCCAAGTCCGCGCGAGCAAAGTCCGGCCGTGTGGCGTCGGCCGAGGGTCGAAAGGCCGCCCTGCGTGAGGACGTTGGGAGCGACACCTCACCTCCCGCCACCGCTGTTCCCGGCACCCCGGCTCCCGCCGCCGAGGCTGACGGCCCGGCCGCAGGCGGGGCGACCGCCGGGGCCGGGGAATCCGCCGCCGTTACGGAACCCGCCGCCGAAATCCCCGCCGAGCCGAAGCTCGACGCCGAGGCGGCCACCGACGCGGAAGTCGGCACCGCAACCCGTGCGTCCGAAACCCCTGCGTCCGACTCCCCCGCCCCCGCGACCCCCATCACAGCCGCCCCCGCCACCGCCCCCGAACCCCCGGCCCCCCGTTCCGGCAGGCGCATACGGAGGATCTGGCGCGGCTGGCGGGCCAAGTACCCCACCGTCGCCCGCGTCCTCTCCGTCGTCACCACCGTGCTGTCCGCCGCCCTCGTCTACATCTGTCTCCAGATGCCGAGCACCCTCGGCAATCTGAAGCCCGTCGAGTTCATGCGGCTGCCGGCCGAGGCGGTCCTGGGCGCGGTGGTGCTGCTCAGCCTGCCGCGGAAGCCCCGGCTGGTGGTGTCGGCGCTGTCCGGCGCGCTGCTCGGCGCGATCACCGTGCTGAACATGTTCGACATGGGGTTCAACGAATACCTGGGCCGGCACTTCAACATCGTCCTGGACTGGTCCCTGTTCGACGACGCCCGCGCCTACCTCGACGACACCCTGGGCGGGACGGCCGAGATGGGCATCACGGTCGGCGTCGTGCTCCTCGTCTTCCTGCTGATGACCCTCGTCGCCCTGGCCACCGTGCGGCTCGGCAACCTGCTGGCGAAGCACCGGGCCAGGACCTCGAAGGCCACGCTGATCGTCGGCACCGTCTGGATCACCTGCACAGCGCTCGGCCTCACGGTCGGCGGCATACCGATCGCCTCGCAGCACACCGCCGGTGTGCTGAAGGTCCAGGCGCGGACCGTGCGGGACACGCTCCGGGACGAGGCGGAGTTCGCGAACGTCGCCAAGGTCGACAAGTTCGGGAACACCCCGGCCGACCAGCTGGTCCCCGATCTGCGCGGCAAGGACATGATCTTCACGTTCATCGAGAGTTACGGCCGCAGCGCCGTCGAGGACCCGATCGAGGCGCCCGGTGTCGACAAGACGCTCGACGAGCGCACGGCGGCCCTGGCGAAGGCGGGCTTCCACGCGAAGAGCGGCTGGCTGACGTCGGCGACGTACGGCGGCAGCAGCTGGCTCGGCCACTCCACCACCCTGTCGGGCCTGTGGATCAGCAACCAGCAGCGCTACCGCACCGTGATGGCCAGCGACCACCTCAGCCTGACCAAGGTGTTCAAGAAGACCGGCGCCTATGACACGGTCGGCGTGATGCCGGGCGTGCAGAAGGGCTGGCCCGAGCAGAAGTACTACGGCCTCGACAAGGTCTACAACGCCTTCCAGCTGGGCTATGAGGGACCGAAGTTCAGCTGGTCGACCATGCCCGACCAGTACGCCCTCGAACAGTTCCAGCAGCGGGTGCACAGCCAGAAGCGCGCCGACGGCAAGCAGCTGATGTCGGAGATCATCCTGACCTCCAGCCACCAGCCGTGGGCGCCGATCCCGAAGATGGTCGGCTGGGACCAGCTGGGCGACGGCTCGGTCTTCAAGGGCATCCAGGCGGCGGGCAACAAGGCGTCCGACGTCATCGCCGACACCACCAAGTCCCGGCAGGAGTACGGCAAGTCGATCCAGTACTCGGTGACCGCCCTGACCCAGTGGCTGGAGCGCTACGGCAACGACAACACCGTGCTCGTCTTCCTCGGCGACCACCAGCCCATCGCCCGGGTCAGCGGCAACCACGCCAGCCGCGACGTGCCGATCTCGATCGTCGCCAAGGACCCGAAGGTCCTCGACAAGATCGCCGGCTGGAACTGGACGGACGGACTGCGCCCCGCGCACAACGCGCCGGTGTGGAAGATGAGTTCCTTCCGCGACCGCTTCCTGACGGCGTACGGCTCGACCCCGCACCCCAAGAAGGGCTGATCAGCCGCCGGAGGTGTCCAGCTCGGCATCCTCGCTGACACCGGCACAGTCGTACGGGTCCTTCAGCCAGCCGTCCGGCAGCACCACCCGGTTGTTGCCGGACGTACGGCCGCGGGGCCCGTCGGCGCCGACGGGCCAGGGCTGGTCGAGGTCCAGTTCGTCGAGGCCGGCCCGCAGTTCCTGAAGCGAGGAGGTGATCGCGAGCCGCTTGCGCATCTCGGAGCCGACCGAGAAGCCCTTCAGATACCAGGCGACGTGCTTGCGGAAGTCGATGACGCCCCGCGACTCGTCGCCGATCCACTCCCCGAGCAGGGTCGCGTGCCGGACCATGACATCGGCGACCTCGCGCAGCGAAGGCCGCTTGATGTCGTCGGTCCGGCCCTCGAACGCCGCCACCAGGTCCGCGAACAGCCACGGCCGACCGAGGCACCCGCGGCCCACGACCACCCCGTCGCAGCCCGTCTCCCGCACCATCCGCAGCGCGTCCTCGGCCGACCAGATGTCGCCGTTGCCGAGGACCGGGATCTGAGGGACGTGCTCCTTGAGGCGGGCGATGGCGTCCCAGTCCGCCGTGCCGCCGTAGTGCTGGGCGGCGGTGCGGCCGTGCAGCGCGATGGAGGTGACGCCCTCCTCGACCGCGATCCGTCCGGCGTCGAGATAGGTGATGTGGTCGTCGTCGATGCCCTTGCGCATCTTCATCGTGACCGGCAGGTCGCCGGCGCCGGAGACCGCCTCGCGCAGGATCGCCCGCAGCAGGTTGCGCTTGTAGGGCAGGGCCGAGCCGCCGCCCTTGCGGGTCACCTTCGGGACCGGGCAGCCGAAGTTCAGGTCGATGTGGTCGGCGAGGTCCTCCTCCGCGATCATGCGGACGGCCTTGCCGACGGTCGCCGGGTCGACGCCGTACAGCTGGATCGAGCGCGGCTTCTCGGTCGCGTCGAAGTGGATCAGCTGCATCGTCTTCTCGTTGCGCTCGACCAGCGCCCGGGTCGTGATCATCTCGCTCACGAACAAGCCCTTGCCCCCACTGAACTCCCTGCACAGCGTGCGGAAGGGCGCGTTGGTGATGCCGGCCATGGGGGCCAGCACGACGGGCGGCTGGACGGTGTGCGGGCCGATCTGGAGAGGGGACGCGGGCGTGGGCATTCCCCCATTGTCGCTTACGACGACAGATGCGCCAGTCATTAGTTAGCCGCACTATCGAAATCGGCGTACGATGAAACGCATGCCCGAGCTCAGCCCTCGCCGCCGCCAACTGGTCCTCGCGATCTGCTGTATGAGCCTGCTGATCGTGAGCCTGGACGTCACCGCCCTGAACGTCGCCCTGCCGTCGATGCAGCACGAACTGGACGCCGGTACGTCGGGGCTGCAGTGGACGATCGACGCCTACACGCTGGTGCTGGCCTCGCTGCTGATGCTCGCGGGCTCCACGGCCGACCGGGTCGGCCGCAAGAGGGTCTTCATGGCGGGCCTGATCGTGTTCTCGCTCGGCTCGCTGCTCTGCTCCCTCGCGCCCAGCCTCGACGCACTGATCGCGTTCCGCATGCTCCAGGCGATCGGCGGCTCCATGCTCAACCCGGTCGCCATGTCGATCATCACCAACACCTTCACCGACCCGCGTGAGCGCGCCCGCGCCATCGGCGTGTGGGGCGCGGTCGTCGGCATATCGATGGCCGCGGGACCGCTGATCGGCGGCCTGCTGGTGGAGTCGGTCGGCTGGCGCTCCATCTTCTGGGTCAATCTGCCGGTGGGCCTCACCGCGCTGCTCCTCACCCTGCGCTACGTCCCCGAGTCCCGCGCGCCCAAGGCCCGCCGCCCCGACCCCGTCGGCCAGCTGCTGGTGATCGCGCTGTTCGGCTCGCTGACGTACGCGATCATCGAGGCGCCCTCCTCGGGCCCCGGCACGGTGGCCCCGTTCGCCGCCGTGGCCCTCGTCGCCCTGCTCGGGCTGCTCCGGTACGAGCCCCGGCGCGAGGAGCCCCTCATCGATCTGCGCTTCTTCCGTTCGGTGCCGTTCAGCGGCGCCACGGTGATCGCGATCAGCGCGTTCGCGGGGCTCGGCGGCTTCCTGTTCCTGTCCACGCTGTATCTGCAGAACGTGCGCGGGCTCGACGCGCTGCACGCGGGGCTGTGGATGCTGCCGATGGCGGTGCCGACGTTCCTGTGCGCGCCGCTGTCCGGACGGCTGGTGGGCAGCCGGGGGCCGCGTCTGCCGCTGCTGATCGCGGGGTTGGCGATGACCACGAGCGGGGTGCTGTTCGCCGCGTTCGAGGCGGAGACGTCGGACGTCACGCTGTTCGCCGGGTACGTCCTGTTCGGCATCGGCTTCGGCTTCGTCAACGCGCCGATCACCAACACGGCGGTGTCGGGGATGCCACGCGCCCAGGCCGGGGTGGCCGCGGCCGTGGCCTCCACCAGCAGACAGCTGGGGCAGACGCTGGGCGTGGCCGTGATCGGCGCCGTACTGGCCTCCGGGGTGGGCTCGTCGCCGTACCGGGACGTGTTCGTGTCGGCGGCCCGGCCGGGGTGGTGGATCCTCACGGTGTGCGGCCTCGCGGTGCTCGTCGTCGGCATGCTCACCAGCGGCCGCTGGGCCCGCCGCACGGCCGAGCGCACCGCTCAGCGGCTTCAGTCGCCGGAGGTCAGGGAGGCGGCGGGCGTCACCGCCTGATCCTGCTGCGCGAGGACGAGGGCGTACAGCTTCTCCAGCCGCTCCCGGGACTCCTCGTCCGCCGGCACGTACGTCACCATCCGGGCCCCGGCCTCCGGGCTCAGCCACAGGTCCGTGTGCTCCAGGGTGAGCGGGCCCACGTCCCGGTTGCGGAAGTACTTGATCTTGGTGCGGGCGTTGACGACCTCGTACCGGTCCCAGTTGGCGCGGAACTCCGCCGACTCCGCCGTCAGCCGCTTGATCAGCATCTTCCAGGCGGGCTCGCCGAGATGACCGGCCATCGAGGCGCGCAGCCGCGCGGCCATGAGCCGCCTGGTCTCCTCCAGGTGGACGATCGCCTGCCGCCAGTCGGGGTTGGTGTGGACGAGCAGCATGCAGTTGCGGTCCTCGGGCGGTACGGCGTCGAGGTCGCCGAGGAGCCGGCCGTAGGTGCGGTTGTAGGCGAGGATGTCGTACCGGCTGTTCTGGATGCAGGCCGGGACGGGCTCCAGCCGGCGCAGCATCTCGCGCAGGGCCGGGGTCACGGTCTGGCAGCTCGCGGCGGGCGTGGGGTCGGTGGTGCCGGCCAGCTGGAAGAGGTGGGCGCGTTCGCTGGCGTCGAGCCTGAGCGTGCGCGCGAGCGCGTCCAGCACCTGTACGGAGACCTGGATGTCCCTCGCCTGTTCGAGCCAGGTGTACCAGGTCACACCGACCGCGGAGAGGTGCGCGACCTCCTCGCGGCGCAGGCCCGGGGTCCGGCGGCGCGCGCCGCGCGGCAGCCCCACCTGCTCCGGGGAGATCCGCTCACGGCGGCTGCGCAGAAAGGTTGCCAGCTCGTGCCGCCGGATCTCCGAGCCCCGTACCGGCCGGGCGGGCGCCTCTTCGGTCATGGACGTCATGTCCCCAGCCTGCCCCTGCGCGAAGCCTGTTTCCAGGTAGTTCTTCTACCAGGACAAGAAGACTCTGGTACCAGTCTGAGCCGCGGAGCAGGCTCGGGATCATGACCGAAACCGTCACCACACCGACAGTCCGGTCCCCGGCCGTGTCTGCCTCGCTCGGCGGCCTGGGACTTTTCACCGTACTGCTGGCCGCGGCCCTTCCTCTGGTCGACTTCTTCATCGTCAACGTCGCCCTGCCCACGATCGGCAGGGACCTCGCCGCGGGCGAGGCCGTCCTCGAACTCGTCGTCGCCGGGTACGGGGTCGCGTATGCCGTCCTGCTGGTCCTCGGCGGGCGGCTCGGCGACCTGTTCGGGCGGCGCCGGCTCTTTCTCGGCGGCATGGCCGCCTTCGGCCTGACCTCGCTGGCCTGCGGGCTGGCACCGGGTGCCTGGAGCCTGGTCGCGGCGCGGGTCGCGCAGGGCGCCTCGGCCGCCGCGATGCTGCCGCAGGTGCTCGCCACCATCCAGGCGGCCACCACGGGCCCGCGCCGCGCCAGGGCGATGAGCCTGTACGGCGCCACGGCGGGCCTGTCCATGGTGGCGGGCCAGATCCTGGGCGGGGTGCTGGTCGCCGCGGACATAGCGGGCAGCGGCTGGCGCGCGGTGTTCCTCGTCAATGTGCCGGTCGTCGTCCTCGGCCTGGTCCTCGCCGCCCGCTTCGTACCGGAGACCCGGTCGCAGCGGCCCGAGCCGGTCGACGGCCCCGGCACGGTCCTGCTCGCGCTGTCCCTGCTCGCGCTTCTCGTCCCGCTCACCGAGGGCCGGGCGGCGGGCTGGCCGCTGTGGACGTGGCTGTCGCTGGCCGCGTTCCCGGTCGCGGCCGGGCTGTTCTACGCGGTGGAGCGCCGCGCGGACCGCAGCGGACGCACCCCGCTCGTCCCGCCGAGTCTGTTCGCGCTGGCGTCGCTGCGCCGGGGTCTGGTGCTGATGCTGCCCTTCTCGATCGGCTTCAGCGGCTTCATGTTCGTGATCGCGGTGGCGCTGCAGAGCGGCGCGGGCCTCGGCCCGGTCCCGGCGGGTCTTGCGCTCGCCCCGATGGCGGTGACGTTCTTCTTCGTCTCGCTCGCCGGGCCGCGTCTGGTGGCCCGGTACGGCACCCGTGTGGTGACCGCCGGCTCGCTGATCCAGGGGGTGGGTGTGGCGCTGATCGCGCTGGCCGCCTGGCGCGACTGGCCCGGCCTGGGCTTTGTCGAACTGCTCCCCGGTGTCGCCGTCGCCGGTGCGGGGCAGGCGCTCCAACTGCCCGTCGTGATGCGGATCGTGCTGTCCGAGGTGCCGTCGGTGCGGGCGGGCGTCGGCAGCGGTGTGATGGTGACCACGCAGCAGTCGGCCCTGGCGCTGGGCGTGGCGACGCTGGGCACGCTGTTCCTCTCCCTGGTCCCGGGGCACGGTATGCGGGACGCCCTGGTCACAACGCTGCTGGTACAGCTGGCGGGGGTGGCCCTCACCGGTCTGCTGAGCCTGCGCCTGCCGAGAACGATCAGCTGACGCCTTGGCCACAGCTTGGCCAACTCGCCGGGCAACTCTCCCTGTTGATGTTGGTCTTGCTGCACACTCCTAGCTGTTCGAGATTCACCGGGACGGGGACGCTGGAGGCGTCATGCCGCAGATCAGCTCGAGCAAGGTGAGCCGCTGGGACGGGCACGGGCGGGAGCACGTGGTCCGGGTGCAACGCACGGGAGTACAGCGCACGATCAGATGTGAGACGTGCGGCTGGCGCAAGGGGGCACAGTTCCTGCCCTGGCTGAAGGCCGAGGAGCATCTCGCCGAGGCGCACCAGGCCACGGTGGATCCGACGGCGGTGCAGCCGGCCCGATGAGTTCCGGCCGCGCAGAGAGTCGTACCCGGTACGACGCCCCGCACCGGAAGGCCGGACATGACCAGCACCCTGTACGACACCCTGCGAAGGCATCTGGACGAGGGCTCGGTGCCCGGTGCCGTGGGCCTGGTCGCCCGCGGTGACGACGTCGAGGTCGTGGCCGTCGGCTCCGTGGACGCCGACGGCTCCGCACCGATAGCCCGGGACTCGGTGTTCCGGATCGCGTCGATCACCAAGCCGGTCACGGCAGCGGCGGTGCTGATGCTGGTGGAGGACGGCCGGATCGGGCTCGACGACCCGGTGGACGCGTGGCTGCCGGAGCTGTCCGAGCCGATGGTGGTCCGGACCCCGGCCGGCCCTTTGGACGACCTGGTGCCGGCGGTCCGCCCGATCACGGTGGAGGATCTGCTCAGCTCGCGGGCCGGCTGGGGCTTCCCGTCCGACTTCTCGCTCCCGGCGGTGGGCGCCCTGTTCGAGGTCCAGAAGGACGGCCGGGCCCCGCAGGAGTACCCGGACCCGGACACGTGGGTGGCCGCGCTCGCCCGGGTGCCGCTGCTGTACCAGCCCGGCGAGGCATGGCTGTACCAGACGTGCTCCGACCTCCAGGGCGTCCTGGTGGCGCGGGCGTCGGGGCGTACGCTCCCGGAGTTTCTCGCGGAGCGGATCTTCGAGCCGCTCGGCATGACGGACACGGGGTTCGAGGTCCCGGCCGCGAAGCGGCACCGCTTCACGAGCTACTACCGCCCCGGTCCCGACGAGGGCACGCTGGAGCCGGCGGACACCCCGGACGGCGACTGGAGCCGGGTGCCGGCCTTCCCGTCGGGCGGCGGAGGCCTGGCCTCGACGGCCGACGACTACCTTGCCTTCGCCCGCATGCTCCTGAACGGCGGCGAGGGCAACGGCCACCGACTGCTCTCCCCGACCTCGGTGAGCCGCATGACCACGAACCACCTCACCGCAGCCCAGCGCGAGTTGGGCGCCCTCTTCCTGGAGGGCCAGGGCTGGGGCTACGGCGGCCAGGTGGACGTCACCCCCGCCGAACCGTGGAACGTCCCCGGCCGCTACGGCTGGGTCGGCGGCACGGGCACCACGGCCCACATCGTCCCACCCACCGGCACGATCACGATCCTGCTGACCCAGGTGGCCATGCGAAACCCGGTCCCGCCCCCGCTGATGAGGGACTTCTGGAACTGCACGGCGAGCGCCGCGCAGCGCTAGGCGCAGTCGGCGGGGAGGGTGCGGGGCGGGCCCGCCGCGCTCCCGGCCCACGCCGAGGCCGGCCCGGCGGCTGCGCGGCCGCCCGGACACCTCGCACTTCGCGCCGCTGACGCGGGCGATGGTGGACCGGCCCTCACGGCGGGTGTGTCGCGGGGCAGGCGGGGAACTGACGCCCGCGGGCGCGGCGTTCAGCACCGGCGCCGGCCCGGCGCGAGGGCGACGCCCCTGGTAGGCGCCGGCGCCGCGACGACCGGACCGGAGCGCGCTGCGTACGGCGCGCGCGAGCGCGCCTGCCGGACGTCACGCGGCAGGCGGGAATCGTCGGACAGGCCGGCTCCAGGCAACGGTGCCTCATCAGCGCAGGTGAGCGGGGCGCGGTGCGTCCAGCTGCAAGGCGGAGGAGGGCGTCGACGCGATGGGGTCCCCTGCTCGAAGAGCTTGGGGGGGGAGGGCGTGCCACGCCCCGCGACTCCGGCACGATCCGCCGGACAGGCCCTAGCCCAGCCCTAGCCCCGCAGCCCCCGGACCAGCAGGTCCACCACCGCTGTGAACTCCTCGTCCGCTCCGGGGCGTTCCCACTCGCGGGCGTAGCCCGGGTCGTGGAAGCGGCCCGTCGCCTGGAAGACCGCGCGGGCGGCGACGGCCGGGTCGGGGACGGTGAAGGTGCCGGTGGTGGTGCCGTCCTGGATGATGCGGGTCAGCTGGGCGGTCAGGTCGGCGATGTGGTCGGCGACCGCCGTGACGTTCTCCTCGGCGAGCACCGTGTACGTGCAAAACAGTTCGGGGTCGTCGCCCGCCTTGCGCCGCTTGGCCGCGAACAGGCCGGCCAGCCAGTCCCGCAGCCGGGACTCGGGGTCCCGGTCGGCGGTGACGATGCCGGACAGCGCCTCCGACGTGCGGTCCAGCCACCGCTTGGTCACGGCCTCCCGCAGCGCGGCCTTCGTACGGAAGTGCCGGTAGACGCTGCCGTGGCTGACCCCGAGCGCGCGGGCCACGTCCACCACGGTGGCCTTCGCCGGGCCGTGGCGGCGCAGCACCTCCTCGGTCGCCTCGAGGATGCGCTCGGCGGTCAGGGTCTCGGTGCTGGGTGCCATGGCCTAGACCGTACCCGGGGCCGGTCCCACTACTTGGTCCCGAGGTGTGCCATCTGCGCGGCCGGGTAGCGGTCGCCCGCCGCCGCGTCCGCCGGTACGGCCTCCTCGATCGCCCGCAGCTCGGCGTCGTCCAGCGTGACGTCCAGCGCACCCAGCGACTCCTCCAGCCGCTCCCGGGTGCGGGCACCGATCAGCGGCACGATGTCCGCGCCGCGGGACAGGACCCAGGCGATCGCGATCTGGGCCACGCTCACGCCCTTCTGCTCGGCGATCTTGCGCAGCGCCTCGACGAGGTCGAGGTTGTGCTGGAGGTTCTCGCCCTGGAAGCGGGGCGAGTGCGCGCGGAAGTCGGTCGCGGCGAGCTGCCGGTCGCGGGTGAAGTGGCCGGAGATCAGCCCCCGGGACAGGACGCCGTACGCGGTGATGCCGATGCCCAGTTCACGGGTGGTCGGCAGGATCGACTCCTCGATGCCGCGGGAGATGAGCGAGTACTCGATCTGGAGGTCCGCGATCGGTGCGGTGGCGGCGGCCCGGCGGATCGTCGCGGCGTCGACCTCGCTGAGGCCGATGTGCCGGACGTAGCCCTTCTCGACCAGTTCCGCGATCGCGCCGACCGTCTCCTCGATCGGCACGTCCGGGTCACGGCGGGCGATCCGGTAGACGTCGATGTGGTCGACGCCCAGGCGCTGGAGGGAGTACGCGGCGAAGTTCTTCACGGCCGCCGGCCGGCCGTCGTGGCCGGTCCAGTTGCCCTCCGGGTCGCGCAGCGCGCCGAACTTCACGCTGACCAGCGCCTGTTCGCGGCGGGCCGCGGGCGCGCCGCGCAGGGCCTCGCCGATCAGCATCTCGTTGTGGCCCATGGCGTAGAAGTCGCCGGTGTCGAGCAGGTTCACGCCGGCCTCCAGCGCGGCGTGGATGGTGGCGATGGCCTCACCCCGGTCCGCCTCGCCGTACAGCGGGGACATGCCCATGCAGCCGAGACCGAGGGCGGAGACCTGGGGGCCGGTGGTTCCGAGGGTTCGGGTTTGCGTCGTCATGCATCCACCATGGCATGACAGATGACAGATTTCAATATCTGTCATCTGTCATCTGTCAGTTGTCGGCCGCCATGCGTCAGGCGGCCGACCGCATGTCGCGATTTGGTCCAGACCTATTGACTAGAGGTCTGGACCACACGCACTGTCATGCCTACGACACCTCACCGCACCCCCACCGGGAGGCTCCGTATGCTGCGCCGCACGCTGCGTCTGTTCGCCGCCGCGCTGACCACTGCCGTCCTTGTCCCCCTCTCCATCGCCGCCGCCCCCACCGCGTCCGCGGCCGACACCTGCGCGGCCAAGTCCCGCCCCGCCGGCAAGGTCCTCCAGGGCTACTGGGAGAACTGGGACGGCTCCGCCAACGGCGTCCACCCGCCCTTCGGCTGGACCCCGATCACCGACTCCCGCATCGCCGCCCACGGCTACAACGTGATCAACGCGGCCTTCCCGGTCATCCGCTCCGACGGCACCGCACTGTGGGAGGACGGCATGGACACCGGCGTGAAGGTGGCCACGCCCGCCGAGATGTGCGCGGCCAAGGCGTCCGGTCGGACGATCCTGCTGTCCATCGGCGGCGCGGCGGCCGGTATCGACCTCAGTTCGTCGGCGGTCGCGGACCGGTTCGTGGCGACGATCGTCCCGATCCTGAAGAAGTACAACTTCGACGGCATCGACATCGACATCGAGACGGGCTTGGTGGGCAGCGGCAGCATCGGCCAACTGTCCACGTCACAGGCCAATCTGATCCGCATCATCGACGGGGTGCTGTCCCGGATGCCGGCCGGCTTCGGCCTGACGATGGCGCCGGAGACGGCGTACGTCACCGGCGGGAGCATCACCTACGGCTCGATCTGGGGCGCGTACCTGCCCATCGTCAAGAAGTACGCGGACAACGGCCGCCTGTGGTGGCTCAACATGCAGTACTACAACGGCAGCATGTACGGCTGCTCCGGCGACTCGTACTCGGCCGGCACGGTGGCCGGCTTCACCGCGCAGACCGACTGCCTGAACAAGGGGCTGGTCGTGCAGGGTACGACGATCAAGGTGCCGTACGACAAGCAGGTGCCCGGCCTGCCCGCGCAGCCGGGCGCGGGCGGCGGCTACATGTCCCCGAGTCTGGTCTCCCAGGCCTGGCGCCACTACGGCACCTCGCTCAAGGGCCTGATGACCTGGTCCCTCAACTGGGACGGCTCGAAGAACTGGACCTTCGGCGACAACGTCAAGGCACTGCAGGGCCGTTGAGCCTGATGAGTCCTGTGCGTCCTGTGCGTCCTGTGCGTCTCAGCGGGCGGTGAGGGCGAGTTTCGCCCCCAGCGCCACGAACGACCCCGCGAAGCCCCGCCGCAGCCACGTCATCACCCTCGGCCGTGAGGTGACGTGGCTGCGCACGGAGGCGGCGAGGACGCCGTACGCGGCGAAGACGACGAACGTCGCCAGCATGAACACGCCGCTCAGCCCCAGCATCCGGACGACCGCGTGCGGCTCGTCGGGGCTGACGAACTGGGGCAGGAACGCGAAGAAGAAGATCGTCAGCTTCGGGTTGAGAAGGTTGACCAGAACGCCCCGGACGATCACCTGCGCCGCCGAGACCGGGGCGGTGTCCCGCTCGACGGCGATCGCGTCCTTGTCCCGGACCGTGCCCCACGCCATGTGGAGGAGGTAGGCCACACCGGCGTACTTGAGGATCTGGAAGGCGGCGGCGCCGGCGTTCAGCAGCGCGGCGACACCGGTGACGGTGGCAATCACGTGCGGCACGATCCCGAGTGTGCAGGCGAAGGCCGCGACGACGCTCGCGCGGCGGCCGCGGGAGAGCCCGGCGGCGAGGGTGTAGACGACGCCGGTGCCGGGGGTGGCCACGACGACAAGGGTGGTGAGGAGGAAAGCGAGGCTCATGGGGCCACCCTGAACGCGCGACGGCCCTTGATACAGGTCCAATGAGGCACCCGTATCAAGGGCCAATGCGCCGATGGGCGGCGGGTCCCTGCGCTACGGCACCAGGGCCTGTCCGGCGGATCAGGCCGGCTCCGGGCAACGGTGCCTCATCAGCGCGGGTGAGCGGGGCGTGGTGCGTCCAGCTGCAAGGCGGAGGAGGGCGTCGACGCGTTGGGGGTCCCCCTGTTCGAGCGCAGTCGAGAACTTGGGGGAGTCGGCAACCGACGACAACGCCGCTGGGGGTCCCCCCTGCTCGAAGAGCTTGGGGGAGGGCGTGCCACGCCCCGCGACTCCGGCACGATCCGCCGGACAGGCCCTAGCAGCCGATCAGACGCCCGGCGAGGTAGCCCTCGATCTGGTCCAGCGACACGCGCTCCTGCTTCATCGAGTCACGCTCACGCACCGTCACGGCGTTGTCCTCGAGCGTGTCGAAGTCGACGGTGACGCAGTACGGCGTGCCGATCTCGTCCTGACGGCGGTAGCGGCGGCCGATGGCGCCCGCGTCGTCGAACTCGATGTTCCAGTGCTGGCGCAGCGCCTGGGCGAGCCCCTTGGCCTTCGGGGACAGCTCGGGGTTGCGGGACAGCGGGAGCACCGCGACCTTCACCGGGGCCAGACGGTGGTCGAGGCGCAGCACCGTGCGCTTCTCCATCTTGCCCTTGGCGTTGGGCGCCTCGTCCTCGACGTAGGCGTCGAGCAGGAAGGCGAGCATCGCGCGGCCGACACCGGCCGCGGGCTCGATGACGTACGGCGTCCAGCGCTCCTGGGCCTCCTGGTCGAAGTAGGAGAGGTCCTGGCCGGAGGCCTTGGAGTGGGCGCCGAGGTCGTAGTCGGTGCGGTTGGCGACACCCTCCAGCTCGCCCCACTCGTTGCCGCCGAAGTTGAAGCGGTACTCGATGTCGGCGGTGCGCTTGGAGTAGTGGGAGAGCTTCTCCTGCGGGTGCTCGTACCAGCGCATGTTCTCTTCACGCAGGCCCAGGCCGGTGTACCAGTTCCAGCGCTGCTCCATCCAGTACTCCTGCCACTTCTCGTCCTCGCCCGGCTTGACGAAGAACTCCATCTCCATCTGCTCGAACTCGCGGGTGCGGAAGATGAAGTTGCCGGGCGTGATCTCGTTGCGGAAGGACTTGCCCATCTGGGCGATGCCGAACGGGGGCTTGCGGCGCGAGGTGGTCTGCACCTGGGCGAAGTTGGTGAAGATGCCCTGGGCGGTCTCGGGACGCAGATAGGCGATGGAGCCGGAGTCCTGGGTCGGGCCGAGGTGGGTGGAGAGGAGACCCGAGAACTGCTTGGGCTCGGTGAACTGGCCCTTGTTGCCGCAGTTCGGGCAGTTCACGTCCGCCAGGCCGTTCTCCGGGAGGCGGTTGTGCTTGGCCTCGTAGGCCTCCTCCAGGTGGTCCGCGCGGAACCGCTTGTGGCAGGAGGTGCACTCGGTCAGCGGGTCCGTGAAGGTGGCGACGTGGCCGGAGGCGACCCAGACCTCGGGGGCCAGGATGACGGACGAGTCGATACCGACCACGTCCTCGCGCGACGTCACCATGTAGCGCCACCACTGGCGCTTCAGGTTCTCCTTGAGCTCGACACCCAGCGGCCCGTAGTCCCAGGCGGCGCGCTGACCGCCATAGATCTCACTGCAGGGGAATACGAAGCCACGGCGCTTGCTCAGGCTGACGATGGTGTCGATCTTGTCGGCGGCCACGGTGCTCTCTTCATTACGACGACGGGCGACGAAGCGAGATGCTTCAGAGCGAATGCTTCAGGTTACCGGCGAGGGCTCCCCCTCAACCAAATCGGCCTCCCCTATGAACATCCCGCAGGGCTTGTTGACAACGGTTTCCATCTTTGTTGA
This sequence comes from Streptomyces sp. NPDC001406, assembly GCF_042895285.1. Classification (NCBI taxonomy): domain Bacteria; kingdom Bacillati; phylum Actinomycetota; class Actinomycetes; order Kitasatosporales; family Streptomycetaceae; genus Streptomyces; species Streptomyces sp. NPDC001406. Next base: position 612,885 of record NZ_JBIAWG010000001.1, on the reverse strand, counting down.
AAATGACTGTCATGAACGTACGACGACGTCACATATCCGCGGCCGCGGCGATCGCGGTCACCGCCCTCGGGACCGGCACCCTGTCCGGCTGCTCCGGCGACAGCGTCGCGGCGGCGCAGACGGGCAAGTTCGACGTCGTCGCGTCGTTCTACCCGATGGCCTTCCTCGCCGAGCAGATCGGCAAGAGCCACGTCCACGTCACCAGTCTGACCTCCCCGGGCCAGGAACCGCACGACCTGGAGATCAGCCCCCGGCAGATCGCGCAGCTCGAAGAGTCCGACGCGGTGCTCTACCTCAAGAACCTCCAGCCCTCCGTCGACAGCGCGGTGGCCCAGTCCGGGCTCAAGACCAAGATCGACGCCGCCTCGCTGACCACGCTGGAGGAGCACGGCAACGAGGTCGGCGGCCACGCGGCCGAGCACGACAGCAGCGAGAACTCCGGGGAATCCGGCAAGGACCCGCACATCTGGCTGGACCCGGTGAAGTACGCCGAGGTCGCCAAGGGGGTCGGCGCGACCTTCGAGAAGGCGGACCCGGACCACGCGGCCGACTACCGGAAGAACACCGCGGCGCTGGTCAAGAAGCTCGACGAGCTGAACACGCGGTTCAAGGACGGCTTGGCGGACACGAAGACCAAGGTCTTCCTCACCACCCACGCCGCCTTCGGCTACCTCGCCGAGCGCTACGGCCTCACCGAGGAGGCCATCAACGGCCTCGACCCGGAGTCGGAGCCCAGCGCCGCCCGCGTCAAGGACCTTGAGAAGATGGCGCGGGCCGACGGAGTCACGACCGTGTTCTACGAGACGCTCGTCAGCGACAAGACCGCGAAGACCGTCGCCCGGGACGCGGGCCTGAAGACCGACGTCCTCGACCCGATCGAGGGCATCACGGACAAGTCCCGGGGCACGGACTACTTCTCGGTCCAGGAGGCGAACCTCAAGGCGCTCCGGACAGCCCTGGGAGAGAAATGATCTTTACGGAGGACGACGCCATGGGTGAGCCCGTCATATCGATGCGCGACGTGCGGGCCGAGCTGGGCTCGCGCCCCGTCCTGCGCGGAATCGATCTCACCGTGAACCGCGGCGAGGTCGTCGCGCTGCTCGGCGCGAACGGCTCCGGCAAGTCGACCGCGATCCGCAGCCTCATCGGCCAGGTGCCGGTCAGCGGCGGCGAGATCGCGCTGTTCGGCACCCCGCGCCGCCGCTTTCGCGACTGGGCGCGCGTCGGATACGTACCGCAGCGCACCACGGCCGCGGGCGGGGTCCCGGCGACGGTGACCGAGATCGTCTCCGCGGGCCGGCTGTCCCGCACCCGCTTCGGGCTGTTCCGCAAGGCCGACCACGAGGCCGTACGGCGGGCCCTGGAGCTGGTCGGCATGGCGGACCGGGCCAAGGACTCGGTGAACGCCCTGTCCGGCGGCCAGCACCAGCGTGTGCTGATCGCCCGCGCCCTGGTCGCCGAGCCCGAGCTGCTGATCATGGACGAGCCGATGGCCGGCGTCGACCTGGCCAGCCAGGAGGTGCTCGCACAGACCCTGAGCGAGCAGGTCGCGGCCGGTACGACCGTCCTGCTCGTCCTGCACGAACTGGGCCCCCTGGAGCCCCTGATCGACCGGGCCGTCGTCCTGCGCGACGGCTGCGTCCTGCACGACGGGCCGCCGCCGCGCGCGGTGGGCCAGCACGCGCTGCCCGGCCACGACCACGTACACCCGCACGCACCGGCGGGCACCGAACCGATCCGCACGGGACTGCTGAGCTGATGGACTTCCTGAACTACGCCTTCATGCAGCGGGCGCTGCTCGCCGCCGTCCTGGTCGGCATCACCGCCCCCGCCGTCGGGATCTATCTGGTCCAGCGCCGCCAGGCCCTGATGGGCGACGGCATCGGCCACGTCGCCATGACCGGCGTCGGCCTCGGCTTCCTGCTGTCCGCCTCCCCGGTGTGGATGGCCACGGCGGTCTCCGTCCTCGGCTCGGTACTGATGGAGCTGATCCGCTGGTACGGCAGGACGCGCGGCGACATCGCCCTCGCGATGCTCTTCTACGGCGGCATGGCCGGCGGTGTGATGCTGATCAACCTCGCGCCGGGCGGCTCCAACGCGAACCTGACGTCGTACCTGTTCGGCTCCCTGTCCACGGTGTCGCAGTCCGACGTGACCGCGATCTGCGTCCTGGCCGCCTTCGTGCTGCTGGTGACGCTCGGCCTGCGCCGGCAGCTGTTCGCGGTCAGCCAGGACGAGGAGTTCGCGCGGGTGACCGGACTGCCGGTGCGCGCCCTGAACCTGCTGACGGCGGTCACGGCGGCGGTGACCGTGACGGTCGCGATGCGTGTGGTCGGCCTGCTCCTGGTGTCCGCGCTGATGGTGGTCCCGGTGGCGGCGGCACAGCAGCTCAGCCGGAGCTTCACCGCGACGTTCGCGATCGCCGTCGCCATCGGGGTGACCGTGACGATCAGCGGCACGATCACCTCGTACTACCAGTACGTGCCGCCCGGCGCGACGATCGTTCTGCTGACCATCGCCGCGTTCCTCGTGCTGACCGCACTGGCCACTCCGCTGGCCCGGCGCCGGGCCCGTGCGGCCGCCGCGGGCCGCGCTGCCGGGGACCCCGCGGAGTGCTCGATTCCGGCCACACGCGGGGCCGCCGACGAGGTCGGAGTCTGACTGCGCGCATGCCGGGCTGGCACAATGGCCGGCAGACGCAGATGCGAGCCGCGAGAGAGCCGAAGGGGCGCGCCGGTGGCGAGAGCGCGAGCGCGCAAAGGCCCGAAGGGCTGAGCACGATCGCGGTCTCGACGCCGGCTCAGGCGCCCCGTAGGCGAACGAGCCAGAGGTAGGAGGCAACCGGTGACGACCGCTGGACCGCCCGTGAAGGGCCGTGCGACCCGCCAGCGGGCCGCCGTGGCGGCGGCCCTGGACGAGGTCGACGAGTTCCGCAGCGCGCAGGAGCTCCACGACATGCTCAAGCACAAGGGCGACTCGGTCGGCCTGACCACGGTCTACCGCACCCTCCAGTCCCTCGCCGACGCCGGTGAGGTCGACGTCCTGCGCACCTCCGACGGCGAGTCCGTCTACCGCCGCTGCTCCAGCGGCGAACACCACCACCACCTCGTCTGCCGCACCTGCGGCAAGGCGGTCGAGGTCGAGGGCCCGGCGGTCGAGAAATGGGCCGAGGCCATCGCCGCGGAACACGGCTACGTCAACGTGGCCCACACGGTGGAGATCTTCGGCACCTGCGCGGAGTGCGCCGCGGGTTGAGCCGCTTGTCGTGCGGTTCGGGCCGACGTCGGCCTACACCTTCGGCAGGTGGTGGCCGATCAGTGTGCGCAGTCGGTCGATCTCCGCGGGATCGGCCGCACCCCGCTTGACCAGTACATTGGCGCAGCGTCCGGCACGGTCCGGGCTGCGCAGCACGAACACCCGGTCGTTCTCGGCGTAGCTGCCGTAGTTGCGCCATGTCCTGCGCAGGTCCGCCTGGGCGCCGACCATCCGGAGACCCTCCTCGTCCACGGTCAACCGCAGGCGGCCCTGGTGGGCGTTCGCCTTCAGGAGCCGGCTGGCGGAGAGGTGCGGCAAGAAGTACAGGAGCACCGCGTACAGCGGGAGGAAGAACGAGAAGAAGTCCAGCCGGCCCGACCGCGCCTGCAGCAGGATCAGCGCCACGCCCAGCAGGGCGACCGTGAGGACGAAGGGCAGCCGGTAGACGAAGCCCGACTTCCGCTTGCGCAGGATGAGCCGGACCGCGTCCACCAGATCGGCGTGCTGCACCTCGTACTCCAGCACGACCTCGGTCTTCTGCTGCTCGATCACGGCCCCTCCCCGGTCCTACGACGACGAGCCGTGATCGTATCCGCCCCCTCCGACCGGCCGTCAGGCGCGTCCGAAGCAGTGTTCCAGTTCGTTCAGGTCGTAGAACTTGCTGCCCTTGGAGAGCGGGTGGCAGGTGGCCTTGAAGGGGGTCTCCTTCTCGTTGTAGAGCATGCGCACCAGGTAGCGGCCGTCCTTCTCGAACACGTCCCACTGGATGTTCGCGCCCAGCGGGGCGACCGACGCGCCCCGCCAGGGGTTGTCGGCGTAGGTGTACGGCTGCTGTGGTGTCGCCGGCTTCGTGCTGCCGGGCAGGCCCATCAGGGCCGCGAGCGGGATGATCTCCTCGGCGTGGGTGAAGCGGAGTTCCGCGCCGAGGACACTGGTGCCGGCCCGCTTGGCCTCGACCTGCTCGAAGAGGTCGTCGAGCAGAACGCCGGCCATCTTGTAGGTGATGTCGCTGTCGGCGAAGCCGGGACCCTTCTCGTAGAAGTCCTCGGTGTCGCCGAGGTAGCCGAACCAGGCCGCGTCGCGGTGCGAGAGATAGCGGTCCATGCCCAAGCCGTTGCCGCCCGGGCTCTCCTCGCTCATGGCGGGGGCGATGGCGTACAGGTCGTAGACGGCCCGGGCGGCGGTGACCCGGTCGGTGATCTGCTCGACGAAGGCGTCCTTGAAGATCCGCCGCAGCACGCTGCGGGCGGCCTCGTGCGTGCGGGGCTGATCGGTGATGCTCCCCAGCGTGCTCGCCAGGCGCTGGTCGTGGGCGATGTAGTCGCGGTACGCGGCGCCGCCCGCCGCCTTGTGGAAGTACAGCAGGTCCTTGTCGGTGCGGGTCGGCCCGATCAGCGGCTTCAGCGCCGGGTCGGTCTCGGCGAGGGCGCCGGTGTACAGGTCGGCGCTGTCGACGGCCCGGCCCTGCCCGGAGCTGACGACGTCGATCTTCTCGCCGTCCCGCACGATCCGCGCGAACAGCCCCGGCAGCCGCTGCTGCGTCCGCCGGGCGGTCGACCGCATCTCCTGCTTGCCGCGTCCGCTGAGGTTGCCGTACCCCACCTTCGCCATCGCGTCGAGCAGCGCCCGCACCTTCGGGCCGAACTCCTCGCCCCTGCGGGTGAGTTGACCCTCCGACTCGGCCTTGTCCCACAGGGCGAGGACAAGGTCCCCGTCCTCGCTGTCGGTGGCCGCACGGGAGCCGTGCCGGGAGACGTTCTCCGTGAAGACGGGCGTGAATCCGGCGGGCGGCCGCTCGTAGCCGCGCGGGTTCTGCCCGGGGGCGTACGGCGCCTTGGTGCCGTAACTGTCGTAGTGCGCGGGCCGGTCCGCGGCCTGCGTGGGCAGCGCCGCGGCCAGCAGGGCGCACAGGGCGAGGGCGGGGCTGAGGCGTCTCATGGGCGGATCGTCGGCGATCCCCGTGAACCGCCGGTGGCTACGAAGTGGACTTGCCTTCCATCGCCAGCAGTTCCTCGTTGGGGATGGCTCCGCCGAACCGCCGGTCCCGGGAGGCGTATTCGATGCAGGCCCGCCACAGGTCGCGCCGGTCGAAGTCGGGCCACAGCACGTCCTGGAAGACCATCTCGGCGTAGGCGCTCTGCCAGATCAGGTAGTTGGAGGTGCGCTGCTCGCCGCTCGGGCGCAGGAACATGTCCACGTCCGGCATGTCCGGGTAGTACATGTACTTCTGGAGGGTCTTCTCGTTCACCTTGGACGGGTCGAGGCGGCCCGCCTTCACGTCCGCGGCCAGCGCCTGCGCGGCGTCGGCGATCTCGGCGCGGCCGCCGTAGTTCATGCAGAAGTACAGGGTGAGCAGGTCGTTGCCCTTGGTCTGCTCCTGGGCCACCTGGAGCTCCTTGGCGACCGACTTCCACAGCTTGGGCATGCGGCCCACCCAGCGCACCCGGATGCCGAGTTCGTCGAGCTGGTCGCGGGTCTTGCGGATGAAGTCGCGGTTGAAGTTCATCAGGAAGCGCACCTCGTCGGGCGAGCGCTTCCAGTTCTCGGTGGAGAAGGCATAGAGGGAGATGTTGCGGACGCCGATCTCGATCGAGCCCTGGAGGACGTCCAGGACGCGCTCGGCGCCGACCTTGTGTCCTTCGGTGCGCGGCAGCCCGCGCTCCTTGGCCCAGCGGCCGTTCCCGTCCATGACGATCGCCACGTGGTTCGGGACGAGCTCGCCGGGGAGCTTCGGGGCGCGGGCGCCGGACGGGTGCGGCTCCGGCGCCCTGTACTCGCGGCGCTGGCGTCCCAGGATCCCGCGTACGACCATGTGCTTCTCGTCTCCTCGTGCTTCTTCGTTTGCTTGTGCTGCTACTTCTCGACGTATCTGAGCGAGCGCAGTCCGCGCTCCAGATGCCAGTGCAGGTAGGCGGACACCAGCCCGCTGCCCTCCCGGACGTACCGCGGCTCGCACGCGTCCGCGGTCTCCCAGTCTCCCGTAAGCAGCGCGCCGAGGAGGACCAGGGTCTGCGGCGAGGGTACGACGCTGCCGGGCACCCGGCAGTCGGCGCAGACGCTGCCCCCGGAGGCGACCGAGAAGAAGCGGTTCGGTCCGGGCATTCCACACTTCGCGCAGTCGCCGAAGCTGGGCGCGTAGCCGTTGACGGCGAGGGAGCGCAGCAGGAAGGCGTCGAGGACGAGGTGCGGGGCGTGCTCGCCGCGGGCGAGGGTGCGCAGCGCGCCGACGAGCAGCAGATACTGCTGCACGGCCGGCTCGCCCTCGTGGTCGGTGAACCGCTCGGCGGTCTCCAGCATGGCGGTTCCGGCGGTGTAGCGCGCGTAGTCCGTCACGATCCCGCCGCCGTACGGAGCGATGGTCTCGCTCTGGGTGCACAGCGGCAGCCCGCGTCCGATCAGCTCACTGCCCCGGGCGAAGAACTGCACGTCGACATGGGAGAACGGTTCGAGCCGGGCCCCGAACTTGGACTTGGTCCGCCGTACGCCCCGGGCGACGGCCCGCACGCGGCCGTGACCGCGGGTGAGCAGCGTGATGATGCGGTCCGCCTCGCCGAGCTTCTGGGTCCGCAGGACGATGCCGTCGTCCCGGAAAAGACTCATGCGTCCATTGTCGCGTACGCGGTCAGCGGGCGTGGTCGGGCTGGTAAATGGCGTCCCAGGGGGCGAGGTTCCAGGGGCCGGCCCGGTTCGCCGGGTCGAGCAGGGACCGCACGTGCGCGTCGGCGGTGGCCTGGGGTGCGGGAGAGCCGGCGTCCTGGGTGCTCCGCAGCCCGTCGTGCCACACCTTGCGCCCCAGCAGGTAGTGATCGGCGTACTCCTGCCAGGAGGCGTACGTCCGCGCCACCGACGGCACGATGCTCTTCAGCGCGGTCCAGGCCTCGTGCTCCGTGATCATCCCGCAGGCGAAGCCGCGGCGGGCGACGTCGACGTACAGGGCGGCGTCCCAGGCCAGCGGCGCCACGCCGGTGAGCTGCTGGGCGCGGACCCGGTAGCCGGTGCGCGCCAGTCCGGCGAGCCGGCCGACGAGCTTGTCGCGCGAGGTGATCTCCCACCGCTCGGCCAGCCAGCGCCGGGCGCTGTCGTCGTCTATTCGCGTGAACGGGTACAGGGTGGTCCGGGAGGCGTCGCGGTCGTGGTTCACCGGCGCGCTCAGCGACACCATCCACAGCTGGTGCATCGTGAGCGGGACGGGGTACCGTCGCGCGGCCTTCGGTTTCCTCCACTCTCGCAGTCTCGTCAGCGCCATGAGCCCGCACCCTACGTCAAGGGGCCTCGCGCCGGTTGCGCGCGTCGGCGTGGGCCGTGGCCGCGCTCAGCCGCTCGGCCGGGGTGGCCCGGCGGACGGCCTCCGGCCTGGCGTCCCACTCCAGCCCGCCGCCGTAGGGCCGCAACTGCACATACGGCCCCTCGTGACCCATCACGATGCCCAGTCTTCCGGTGTGGGTGTCGACGGCGTGGCAGCCGAGCGGGAGATTCATCACGTTCACGTTCACCTCGGTCCCCTCCTGCCACGACTTTCACGCTTCGCCTCCCTCCAGTGGCTCTGTGTCACTAGACTCCGCGCCCCGGGAAGCACGCCCTCGGTGCGACCCCCCCCCTCCGACCGCTCATTCCACGCCGCGTGACTCCTGGGCCGCGCGTGCCTCTATCCCGCGGAAGTGGACCGCCATCGCGTGCTGCGCGCCCTCGACATCGCGGGCGCGCAGCGCGGTGACGATGTCGCGGTGGCGGCGGACGGTGACGTCGGGGGCGGGGTCGGCGGTCCATCCGCGGGCGCCCGCCACCCGGCGGAACACCGTCCAGAAGGCGCCCAGGAGCTGCGGCACGAGCGCGTTGCCGAGCGAGGTGTAGAGCAACTCGTGGAACTCGCGGTCGAATTCGGCAAGGGAGTGCCCGGCGCGGCCGGCCGCTTCCATCCGGCTCACCACCGACTCCAGCCGGTCCAGCTCCGCCTCGGTCAGGGTGGCCGCGATCTGCCGGACCAGCCCCACCTCCAGCACCTCCCGGATCTGGAGGATCTCGGCCAGCGCGCTCTCGTCGTCGTCCTGCCGGGTCAGGGTGCGGAAGGTCAGGCCGTCGGCCAACGGGGTGAGGGAGGCCTGGCCGACATAGGTGCCGTAGCCGTGCCGGATCTCGACGATGTCGAGGGCCTGGAGCGCCTTGAGTGCCTCGCGGACGGAGTTGCGGCTGACACCGAGGGCCTCCATCAGCTCCGCCTCGGTGGGCAGCGGGGCACCCGACCGGAGCTTCCGGTCGAGGATCAGCTGCACGACCGCGCGCTGTATCCGGCTGTTCCTGGGTTCCCCGGCGGCCATGCGCCGCATGGTACGCGCACCGGACGTCCTACGTCCCATGTCCCGGGTCCACCTGCGCCAACTCCCGCCATTTCACTGTGCCATTGGTCCAACCTGTGGCGGCTACGCCATTCGTGTGCGATCCCTTGACCGCCCCCACGGGCACTCCTATGGTCACGCTGACCGACAGGACGTAGGACGTCGTATCTCCCCCCATCCACCAGACCCTCTTCGCTGGAGGAACCGTGCGCGACGACGTGACCCACGACGTGCCGGCACTGCATCGCCGGTCGTTCCTGAAGTACTCCGGCGCGCTGGGGGCGGCCGCCGCGCTGTCCTCCTCGCTGGCGGCCTGCTCGTCCGGGCCTCAGTCCACGAACGACACCGGCGGCTCGGGCGGCGGCAAGAACCGCACACTGACCGCGGTGATCGGCTACGGGAACGACGGCAGCTGGGACCCGACCCAGACGGCGTCCGCATTCGCCATGGCCGGCAACAACCACATCTACGAAGGACTGCTCGACACCGACCCGATCTCCCGTGAGCCGTACGCGGCGCTGGCGACCCGGGTACCGGCGGACCTCAAGGCCACCACCTGGCGGTTCACCCTGCGGGCGGGCGCCAGGTTCCACGACGGCAAGCCGGTCACCGCCGACGACGTCGTCTTCGTCTTCGACCGGATCCTCGACCCGAAGACACAGACCCTCGCCAAGGGGTTCTTCGCGAGCTGGCTGAAGGAAGTGCGGAAGGTCGACGCGCAGACCGTCGAGCTGGTGCTCAAGTTCCCCTTCCCGGAAGGGGTGTCCCGGCTCACCCTCGCCAAGATCATGCCCAAGCACGTCTACTCGCAGCCGGGCGCCTGGGACGACGCGATCAAGGGCAAGGCCATCGGCTCGGGGCCGTACCGGCAGACCGCGCACCACCCGAAGTCCAACACCACCTTCGAGGCGTTCGCCGACTACAACGGCCCGCGCAAGCCCGCCTTCAAGCGGATGAACTGGCTGACCATCGTGGACGCCGCGCCCCGGGTGGCGAAGATCTCCGGGGCCGGCGCGGGCGCGCAGATCGCCGACAACATCCCCTACGCCAACATCCCGCGGCTGGAGAGCGGCGGGCTGTCGGTCGCGGGCGGGGCCGGGATGAACAACCTGTTCCTGATGTTCAACACCAAGCACAAGCCCTTCGACGACGTACGGGTCCGGCAGGCACTGCACTACGCCATCGACACCGGGAAGATGGTCGAGGTCGCCCTGAAGGGCCACGGAAAGCCGTCCTCGTCCTTCCTCAACGAGGGCAACCCCTCCTACCGGCGGGCCAAGACCGTCTACGACTACGACCCCGACAAGGCGAAGGCCCTGCTGAAGGCGGCCGGGGTGAAGAACCTGAAGATCGAGATCCTGTCGGTGAACGTCAGCTGGATCGTCGACTGCCTGCCGACCATCAAGTCGTCCTGGGACGCGATCGGCGTCGAGACGACGCTGTCGCCGCAGGAGACCACGGCCGTCTTCACAAAGATGGACCAGAAGCAGGACTACCAGGTCGTCGCCGCCGCCTCGAACCCCAACCAGTTCGGCCTCGACGCGGACCTGATCATGCATTACAACTACGGCCCGCAGAACCTCTGGATGGGCTACGCCCGCTGGGCCGACGACTCCGTCGCCAAGCAGCTCTTCAAGGACATGGACCGGGCCACCCAGGAGCCGGACGCCGAGAAGAAGAGGGCGATGATCCAGGACTACATCGACATCGTCGCCGAGCAGGCCGTGCTCTACCCGGTCGTGCACAACGAGCTGATGACCGCCTGGGACCCGAAGAAGCTGACGGGGATAAGGGCACAGCCGTACCCCGGGATCAACCTGCTCCAGGCCAAGTGGGTCTAGCGCGGTGGTCGCCGTCCTGCGCATCCTGCTCCGCCGTGTCGCCCTGTTGGTGCCGCTGATGCTGGGCATCGTGCTGTTCGTGTTCCTGGTGATGCGGTTCTCGGACGTCGACCCGGCGTCCGCGTTCTTCCAGGGCGCCAATCCGACGCCCCAGCAACTGCACGACTTCCGGGAGCAGAACGGGCTGCTCGATCCGCTCCCGGTGCGCTACGTCCACTTCGTCGGCGACCTGCTCCACGGCGACATGGGCACCAGCGCCCTCACCCGGGCGCCGGTCCTCGACCAGGTCACCACCGCGCTGCCGCTCACCCTCCAGCTCACCTTCCTGGGGCTCGGCATCGCGGTGGTGCTGTCGCTGCTCGGCGGGGTCACGGCGGCGATCTACCGGGACCGGCTGCCCGACCAGATCATCCGGGTCGTGTCCCTGACCGGGGTGGCCGCGCCCGGCTTCTGGCTGGCGCTGCTGATGATCCAGTACCTGGCGGTGGACCAGGGCTGGTTCCCCACCGGCGGCTACATCAACCCCGCCGACTCCTTCACCGGCTGGCTGAAGACGATGACCCTGCCGGCGTTCGCGCTGTCGCTGCCGGTGGCCGCCCAGCTGACCCGGATCGTGCGGACCTCCGTGGTGGAGGAGCTGGACAAGGACTACGTACGGACCGCGATCGGCGGCGGGCTGCCGCCACGGGTGGTGGTGGGGCGCAACGTGCTGCGCAACGCCCTGATCAATCCGCTGACCGTGCTCGGTCTGCGTGTCGGCTATCTGCTGGGCGGCGCGGTGGTCATCGAGACGATCTTCTCGCTGCCCGGGATGGGCAAGCTGATGATCGACGCGGTGCAGAACGGCGACCCGGCGGTCGTCCAGGGTGTCGTACTGACCACGGCGACCGGCTTCGTCGTCGTCAACCTCGCCATCGACATCCTCCATCTCCTGGTCAACCCGCGACTGAGGGACGCGACCTGATGTTCACGCGCGAAGACCTCACCCGGGCCCTCGCCCGGCCCGGCGTCCGGCTGCGCGGCCGGCGCCGGCTGCCCCCGCTGTCGAGGATCGCCGTCTGCTTCCTGGCGGTCGTCGTGCTGACCGCTCTGCTGGCACCCGTCCTCGCCCCGGACGACCCGCTCGACCAGCAGCCGCCGGTCGACGGCACCGGGCACCCGTCCGCCGACCACTGGATGGGCCAGGACAGCCTCGGCCGGGACATCCTCAGCAGGCTGATGTACGGCGCCCGCTGGTCGCTCGCCATCGGTCTCGGCGCCACCGCGCTCGCCCTGGTCGTGGGCGCGGTCGTCGGGGCGGTGGCCGCCACCTCCCGCAAGGGCGTCGACGAGACGCTGATGCGCTGTCTGGACGTGGTGATGGCGTTCCCCGGCATCGCGCTGGCCGCCGTGCTCGTCGCCGTCTTCGGCGGCGGCATCACCGTACTGATCTGCGCGATCGCGTTCCTGTTCACCCCGCCGGTGGCCCGGGTCGTACGGGCGAACGTCCTCGACCAGTACGGCGAGGACTACGTCACGGCGGAACGCGTGATAGGCGCCCGCACCCCGCACATCGTGCTGCGGCACGTGGCCGTCAACTGCGCCGCCCCCGTCCTGGTGTTCTGCACGGTCCAGGTCGCCGAGGCCATCGTCTTCGAGGCGTCGCTGTCCTTCATCGGCGCGGGTGTACGGCCGCCGGACCCGTCCTGGGGCAGCGTCATCGCGGACGGCAAGAACATGGTGCTCACCGGCGGCTGGTGGGCGACCGTCTTCCCCGGGCTGCTGATGCTGGTCACCGTCCTGTCGCTGAACGTCCTGTCCGAGGGCGTCTCGGACGCGTGGGCGGCCCCGGCCGCCCGGGACGTGCCGGCGCGCAAGGACGACGACCCGGTCGAGGCGCCGGAGCCGGGCGGCGGCGAGGTGCCGCAGCTGCCCGGCCTGACCGAGGCCGCCCGGCGGCTGCGCTCGCGGGCCCGGCCCCTGCCCGACCCCGGCGCGGTGCCGGTGCTCGCGGTGGAGAACCTCGCCATCGGCTTCGACGCACGCCACGGGGGCGTGGACATCGTCGACGGCATCAGCTTCGAGGTGCGGCCCGGCGAAGTGCTGGGCCTGGTGGGCGAGTCGGGCTGCGGCAAGTCGCTGACCGCGCTCACCGTCATGGGGCTCCAGCCCAGGGACGCCCGGGTCGGGGGCCAGATCCGCTTCCACCAGCGGGACCTGCTCGCCGAGCCGATGCGGGTACGGCGCCGACTCCTCGGCCATGAGATGGCGATGGTCTACCAGGACGCGCTGTCGTCCCTGAACCCGGCGATGACCATCCGCGCCCAGCTCAGGCAACTGGTACGGCGCGGCGGCCGGCGCTCTCCCGCGGAGTTGCTGACCCTGGTCGGCCTCGACCCCGAACGCACCCTGCGCAGCTATCCGCACGAGCTCTCCGGCGGACAGCGCCAGCGCGTCCTGATCGCCATGGCGCTGTCCCGCGACCCGAAGCTGATCGTCGCCGACGAGCCCACGACCGCGCTGGACGTGACCGTGCAGGCGCAGATCATGGAGCTGCTGCTGCGGCTGCGGGCGGAGCTGGGCTTCGCGCTGATCCTGGTCTCGCACGACCTGGCGCTGGTGGCCGACGTCACCGACCGGGTGGTGGTGATGTACGGCGGGCAGATCGTGGAGACGGGCCTGACCGCCGACCTGGTCGCGGCACCGGCCCACCACTACACCCGGGGGCTGCTCGGCAGCGTGCTGTCCCTGGAGTCGGCGGCCGAGCGGATGACCCAGATCAGCGGTGTCGTCCCGGCCCCGGCCGACTTCCCGGCGGGCTGCCGGTTCGCGGACCGCTGTCCACGGGCGAGCGAGGTGTGCCGTACGACCGCTCCCGACCTGCTGGGCACGCCCACCCACACGGCGGCCTGCCACCACCCGGCGGTCGACCTGGTGACGACGGAGAGCGAGGCCGTCAAGTGAACGCGGTCGTGGAGCTGTCGGACGCCCATGTCGTCCACCGGGCGCGCAGCGGCGGCCTGTTCACCCGGGACCGGGTCTACGCGCTGACCGGCGCCGATCTCGCCGTCGCGCCCGGTGAGACGGTCGGTGTGGTCGGCGAGTCCGGCTGCGGCAAGTCGACACTGGCGAAGGTGCTGGTGGGCGTGGAGCGGCCGACGTCCGGGGCGGTGTCGTTCAAGGGCCGTGACCTGTGGTCCATGCCGCCCGCGGAGCGCCGGGCCGCCGTCGGCGGCGGCACCGGAATGATCTTCCAGGACCCGTCGACGGCCCTCAACCGCCGGCTGCCGGTCCGGCGAATCCTGCGCGACCCGCTGGACGTCCACGACCGCGGGACGAGGAAGGAGCGCGAGGAGCGGGTGCGGGAGCTGATGGCTCTCGTCGGCCTTCCCCGCGCCCTCGCCGACGCGTTGCCCGGCCAGCTCTCCGGCGGCCAGCGCCAGCGCGTCGCCATCGCCCGCGCGCTGGCCCTCGACCCCGACCTGGTGGTCGCGGACGAGCCGACGAGCGCCCTCGACGTGTCCGTGCGGGCACAGATCCTCAACCTCCTGCTCGATCTGAAGGAACGGCTGGGCCTCGCCCTGGTGTTCGTCTCGCACGACATCCAGACCGTACGGCGGATGAGCGACCGTGTGATCACCATGTATCTGGGCCGGATCGTCGAGGAGTGCCCGGCCGGGCGGGTCACCGACCAGGCGCGGCACCCGTACACCCGCGCCCTGTTCTCCGCCACGCCCGGCCTGCTCGACCCGATCGACCCCATTCCGCTGACCGGCCCGGTGCCGTCGGCGACCCGGCCGCCGAGCGGCTGCCCGTTCCGCACCCGCTGCTGGAAGGCGGACGAGGTGTGCGCCTCGGCCATGCCGGACTTTTCGGCCGCGTCGCGCCCGGCACATCGCTACCGGTGTCACCATCCTGTGGAGGAGGACCAGTCGACCCGCGACCTCGTGCGCCAGAGTCTTCCCAGGGAGCCTTGATGACCTTCCCCGCCCCGCTGACCGGTGTCGTACCGCCCGTCTGCACCCCCCTGACACCGGAAGGCGAGGTGGACGTCCCCTCGCTCCTCAGACTCGTCGACCATCTGGTGGAGGGCGGGGTGCACGGTCTGTTCGTGCTCGGCTCGACCTCGGAGGCCGCGTATCTGACGGACCTGCAGCGCATGCTGGTGATGGAGGCGGTCGTGGGTCATGTCGGCGGGCAGCTGCCGGTGCTGGCCGGGGCGATCGACATGACCACGCCCCGGGTGCTGGACAACGTCCGGGGGGCCACCGCGGCGGGCGCCCAGGCGGTCGTCGTCACCGCGCCCTTCTACACCCGCACCCATCCGGCGGAGATCGCCCGCCACTACCGCCGGGTCGCGGCGGTCAGCAGCGTCCCGGTCATCGCCTACGACATCCCGGTCGCCGTGCACACCAAGCTCCCCGCCGAGCTGGTCCTGGAGCTCGCCGCGGACGGGGTGCTGGCGGGCGTGAAGGACTCCAGCGGCGACCTGGGCGCCTTCCGCCAGGTCGTCACCGGCGCCCGCAACCTCACCGGCACCACCCGCTTCAGTGTGCTCACCGGCTCGGAGCTGGTCGTCGACGCGGCCCTCGCGCTCGGGGCCGACGGGGCCGTGCCGGGCCTCGCCAACGTCGACCCGCACGGCTACGTCCGGCTCTACCGGCTGTGCCGGTCGGAGGACTGGGACGGCGCGCGGGCCGAACAGGACCGGCTGTGCGCCCTGTTCGGCATGGTGCGCGTCGGCGACCCGGCCCGGATGGGCGGCAGCTCGTCGGCGCTCGGCGCGTTCAAGGCGGCGCTCCGTCTCAGGGGCGTCATCGACTGCCCGGCGACGGCCGAGCCGCAGATCCCGCTGTCCGCGGAGGAGGTCGAGCGGGTGGGGAAGTATCTGGCGGGCGCCGGGCTGCTGTAGGTCCTGTCGGGGCCGGGCTCATCTGAAGTCGCCGGCCGGCAGGCGCCGGAACTCGATCGTGTCGTACGTCCCCGTCACCCCCGTCTCGTACAGGATGCCCACCGTCCGGTGGTCCACCTGGACGAGGTCGGAGTAGGCGGCCTTCTGCGCGGACAGTGTCAGCACCTTGGCGAAGGTCGCCCCGCCGTCGGTGCTGGACCAGAGGGCCATCTCCCGGCGGGCGGTGGGCACGGACGGGCCGGAGAACAGCAGCGGGGCCTTGGGGCCGCGGAGCTGGAGGACGGAGGCCTCGACGACGGGGACGTCGTTGAGGGTGGGCTGGGCGGTGTAGGGGCGGTCGAGGGTTTCGGCGCCGTCGCTCGAGTAGGTGTCGAGGCGGTTGCCGGGGCCGCTGCCGTTCTGGTCGCGGGAGCTGAAGTACAGCCTGCCGTCGGGGAGTTGCGCGGCCGTGCTCTCGTTGGAGTTCGCCACGCCGTCGTAGGAGTCGTCGACGAAGCCCAGCCGCCAGGTGCGGCCGCCGTCGTCGCTGTAGATCGCGTGGGCGCCGTAGTACCTGGCCTCCTGGCCGGTGTCGGGAGAGCCGGCGGGCGGGGCCGCCGAGTGGTTGGCCGGGACGACCAGGCGGCCCCGGTACGGACCCCGGGTGAGCGCGACGGCGTGCCCGGGGCCGGTCGCGTACCAGCGCCAGTCCGCCGGCTTCACCTCGGCCGTGATGTCCCGCGGAGTCGTGAACCGGCGGCCGTCGTCCCAGCTGCGCTGCACGAACACCCGGCGGCTCTGTTCCGGGGTGGCCTCACCGCGCATGATCTGCGCCTCGGTCACGGCACCGCTGTTGTAGGAGGTGACCAGCACGACCGCGCCGGTGCGCGGGTCGACCACCGGTGCCGGGTTGCCCCGGGTGTTCCCGTCCCCGGCGGCGACCACCCGCAGCGGGCCCCAGGTGCAGCCGCCGTCGGTGGAGCGCCTGAGGACGACACCGATGTCACCGGTGTCGCCCGCGCTGTTGTGTCTGCCCTCGGCGAAGGCGAGGACGGTGCCTCTCGGGGTGGTGACGGTGGCGGGGATGCGGTAGGTGTCGTACCCGCCGTCCCCGGAGACGTACGGCACCGAGGAGGCACAGCCCTCACCGGCATGGGCGGGCTGTGTGACGGTGAGCGGAGCGAGGAGCACGGCGGCGGTCAGGAGGGTGCGGCTCAGGAGTGTCATCCCTCTCCCTTACGGAGCGGCGTCCCGCACGGGACGGTGACCGTTGTCGGTCACATGCTCCCCGGCGACACCCGTTCCGACTCCCGCACCGCCGCGGAGTGTCTACGCCACATCCGCGTTCTCCCACTCCAGGACACGCACCGCGGCCTGGACGCACAGTCCCCTGATGCACACTTCCAGCGGGCTGGCGTCGGGGAAGAGCCGCTGCCCGTCCCTGGTGCGCCAGGCCGTCACGAACTCCTCCGGGTCCACCCAGGAGAGTGCCGAGTAGCTGGCGCTGCTGACCGGGAACGCCTCGGTGCCGGAGTGGATCCGGGCGACCAGCGCCACCATGAAGGTGGGTTCGACGCTGCCGTCACGTCCCGTCGGGTCCTCCACGTCGCCGTGCAGCACACAGTGGACGAAGCACTCGCCCGAGACCAGCCCGGACTCCAGGGCGTCCCCCATGCGCAGCTTCTTGGCGAGCACGGTCTCCACCAGCAGCCCCTCCAGCGTCGTGGTCGCCCGGGACACCCCGAAGCCGCGGGAGGTCCCGTTCCCGTCGGCGCGGGCCAGGCCGGGCAGGCCGACCGGGACCAGGCAGGCCAGTTGCAGGGCGAGTTCGCGCGGTATCCGGATCGTGGGGACGCTGACCACGCCCGGATGCCGGTCGTTGCATTCCGGCCTTCGTATTCCCACGAGCACCTGCGGGCGCGGCTCGGCGCGCAGGAAGACGAAGGCCGCCACCGCTTCATGGTCCATCGGGCACCACCGGAACAGGCTCGTTGAAGACATGGTTCACCAGCCACTCCCGCCCGCGCAGCAGCAGCCGGTTCAGCTCGCTGTCGTACGTCCCCGAGTAGAGGAGGGACTCGCCCACACGCGACAGAACGCGGGGATCTCCGCCATTCCACTGGCTGGCGAGAGCGAGTTCGTCGGGCTGGCGGTAGAGCACCACTTCGAAGATGGAGAAGAACAGCTGTTCGTCGGTGTTCTCGCGTTCCACCACCTGGAACCCGCGCAGCCGGAACCGGTTCTCGGGGATGTCGAGACCGGTGGAGTAGAACAGTTCGCGCTGTCCGGCATGGACGAACGCCTCCCGCGACAGGGTCAGCGCTTCGTTGGGGGCGTTGGCCGCCATCCACATGGCGTCGATCGCGTCGCCGGAATCACGGTCCAGAAAAGGCACGACCCCCAGGGCGACCGCGACGTCCTCCTCCAGTACCCGCGCGCTCAGCAGCGACAGCTTTCCGAAGTCGTCGTTGGCCGTCATATGGCTGCGCCGTTTCAGCAGCACGACCGTCTGTCCCGCGGATCTCGCCCGCACCACGCAGATCGTCACCGGAAGGCACGTTCTGCGCCGCGCCTTCGCACCGTAGGGTTCGAGGGACCGGATCGGCAGCTTCCACAGCTGTGGGTCCGTCGTCGCGGTTCCCGACGCCAGGAGATCGTTGCCCACCTCGGCGACGCGCGGGTCGACCGGAGCGCAGTCGACCTGCCGGGTCAGGAAGTCACTGGCGCCGTCGGCCCATTCCCTGATGTTGGCGGCGATCTGCTGGAACTTCGGCGTGCCCTCCTCGTAGGACTCGTACTGCTCGACGCCCGAAGCGGAGGGCGGCCCGATGGCCGCCCACACCCGCTGTCGCCCGGTCTCCCGCTGCTTCACCAGGATCGACATCTGCAGATACAGAAGATCCATGGAGAGCAGGTGGAACCCTCTGTCCCGGGTTCCGGTCACGGCCTGCGGCCGCTGCCACTGCTGGACCGAGTTGCGCAGCGCGGTGACGGCCGACTGCCATTGCTGCACCACCGGGCCGAGGCGTACGTTCCAGCGGTTGGCGAGGATCAGGGTGGGTGCCGGGGTCACATAGCGGAAGACGTCCCACGGCAGTTCGGGGTCGGTCCCCGGCGCGCTGGAGGCCACCGACTGGATCGCGGTGATGAACTCCCGTGACGCCACACCGCACACCGTGACCTCGGATGCCTCGCGCAGTGCCTGGCCCAGCTCGCTCTGCAGCGAGGCCGCGGTCATGCTCACCGCCCCCGCGTTCGGCGCGACACCGACCCCCGCACGCCCCGTACCGGAACCGGAACGGAGCAATCCTCTGGCCGCCAGCGCCTGGTCGGCTTCTAATCCTGATGGCATACGCCACCACCATCCCCCGATATGAGCCTGTTCAGGTTATCGATCGATACACACGGGCAACTTCGTGAATCATCACGCTCCACCGGTTCAGCAGTTCGTCCTCCCGGAATTCCGGGCCCACGGCGTATTCGACGAGATCGTGGCACGCCTGTCTGGCACGGTCGTCCTGAATACGGACCGCCCGCAGCAGAAGACTGCGTCTGACGACGCTGCTCGGTTCGGTGAGGGACTGCACGACATCGACACCCTGGAAAAGCGTGAGTATTTCGTCGCACTGCACGCGCTGGTTGTCGGTCCGGCGTTTACGGCCGTCCAGCAGACTGCTGACCATCGGGGCGAGCAGCCCCGCCAGCAGTCCGAGAATCGCCGTACCCGTGGGAAGCAGCGCACTCAGCATTTCCCCCTCGCTCCCCCGTCATGTCTTGGTGAGCAGACCCCGCTCGATTCCCTTGTCGATGGCCTCGTACGCGACCTTGGCCAGCGCCGGGATGGTCTCCTCGACCCGCTCCACCCGGTGCCGTACCGCCGCCGCCGCGACGCCGTGCCGCCGCCACGAGGACTTCTCCCCGGCCATGAGGTTCATGAAGATCGGCAGCAGGACGTCCAGGGCCATGACGTACTTTCCCTCGGCCGTCTGGGTGAACTCGTACTCGCGCCAGCCCGTCTCCAGCTCCTCGCGCTCCTGGGCGGGCAGTGGCCGCAGGAGGACGCCGATGGCGCGCTCCTCGCGCCGCCGGCGGCCGGCGGCCGCGGGGCCGTAGACGAAGGTGTCCCCGGCAACCACCTCGACCATGTCGTGCACCACCGCGAGACCCACGCAGCGCATCGGGTCGATCGGCTCGGCGGCGTAGCGGGTGAACAGTAAGCAGGCCAGGGCGACGTGCCAGGAATGCTCGGCGGTGTTCTCGCGGCGCGATCCGTTCGACACCGGATTCTGCCGCTGGACATGTTTCAGTTCATCCATCCGGCCGAGGAAATCGAGGAGTTGCGAAAGTTCCGTATCCGGATCGCCTATTCCCAGTTCGGCGAGTTCGTCGACATGTGGGAAACCAGGAAGAGTTCGCACCGCTTCGGCCCATGTCATGATCTACCTCCCCTTGTGTGATCGAGACACCGAGGCTAGCAGGGCGGCATGGCCGAGTTGTGCCCTTTTGCAGGTCCCCGACCACAGGTCCCCGACGCGCCAAGATCAGTGGAGTTGATCGATTGCGGCACGGCGGCCCCGGAATTCGATCATGCCAGGATGCACACGGACGTAATCGCTCCCCCTCCCCCCGCAACTGCCAGGCGGCAGCTTCCTCCGCCCTATACCCGATTCGACCGGCGGCGAAGCCGGAAAGAATACCGAAAGTGAGTTCCACGGGAATATGACTCATTCCCGACGCGCCCCGGCTTCAGCCGTTCCCCGGAACGATCAGACCCGATTCGTACGCCACGACGACGAGTTGTGCCCTGTCCCTCGCCCCCAGCTTGCCCATGATGCGGCTGACATGGGTCTTGGCCGTCAGCGGGCTCAGGCCCAGGGCCTCGGCGATCTCGGTGTTGTTGAGGCCGCGGGCCACCAGGGCCAGCACCTCGCGCTCCCGCTCGGAGAGGCATTCCGGTCCGGCCGTGGACGGCGCCGACGGGCTGCGCAGGAAGCGTTCGATCAGCCGGGCCGTCGGGCCCGGGGAGAGCAGGGCCTCGCCCGCGGCCACGGTGCGGATGGCGTCCAGGAGTTCGGCCGGGCGGGTGTCCTTCACCAGGAAGCCGGAGGCGCCGGCGCGCAGCGCCTCCACGATGTGCTCGTCGGTGTCGTAGGTGGTCAGGACGAGGACCCGCACCCCGGCCAGGTCCTCGGCCGCGGCGATGAGCCGGGTGGCCTCGATGCCGTCGAGGTCGGGCATGCGGATGTCCATGACGACGAGGTCGGCGCGCTCCCGGCGGGCCAGCTCCACGGCCTCCCGGCCGGTGCCGGCCTGCCCGACGACCTCCATGTCCTTCGCCGACTCGACGAGCATGGCGAAGGCGGCCCGCACGAGGGTCTGGTCGTCGGCGAGCAGGACGCGGATGGCGCTCATGCGGCTCCCTCCAGAGGCAGTTGCGCGGTCACCTCGAAGCCCTCCCCGTCCGCCCGGGGCCCGGCCTGCACCGTGCCGCCCACGCTGCGCGCCCGCTCCCGCATCCCGACCAGGCCGAAGCCGGGGGTGGCGGCCGCCGCGCCCGTGCCGTCGTCGGTGACCCGGACCCGCAGGGCGCCGTCCAGCTCGTCCACGCTCACCCGCACGGACAGGTCGTCGCGCCCGCCGTGCCGCACCGCGTTGGTGAGCGCCTCCTGCACGATGCGGTAGGCGGCCGCGCCGACGGCGGGCGGCGGATCACCGGCCCGTACCGTCAGCTCCACCTTCGCCCCCGCCGCCCGCGCCGTCACCGCGAGGTCCGGCAGGCCGTGCAGGCCGGGCAGGGGGCCGCGGGTGTCCGGCGAGGCGTGGTCGCCGTCGCGGAGGACCTCCAGGGTCGTACGGATCTCACCGCGGGCCGTGCGACAGGTCTCGGCGATGTCGTCGAGGGCCTTGGCGACGGCCTCGCGGTCCAGACGCGTCGGGTCGGCGGCGAGGACATGCGCGGCGACCGAGGTCTGGACGCCGATCAGAGTGATGCTGTGGGCGAGGAGGTCGTGCAGGTCTCGGGCGATGCGCAGACGCTCCTCGGCCACCCGGCGGCGGGCCTCCTCCTCGCGGGTGCGCTCGGCGCGTTCGGCCCGCTCCACGGCGGCGGCCACGTTCTCCCGGTGGACGCGGAGGTAGCTGCCGATGACCAGCATCGCGATGACCCACCCGGTGATGCGCATGCTCTCGGCGACCCCGGCCATGCCGTCGTTGAGCTTCAGGACCACCATGAGCCCGATGACGCCGGCCCCGATCGGCAGCGTGCGCCGCAGGTTCCGGGTCTCGGCCACGGTGTAGAGCGCGGCCATCGAGGCGGCGGTGGGCGCGGAGTGGTTGAAGTCGAGTTGGTGGTACGTCGCGAGCAGCGCGATCGCCACGCACAGCACCGCCATCGGCGCCCGCCGCCGCCACACCAGCGGCACATGGGCCGAGAGCAGCAGGGTCCAGCCGAGCGCGTCCGGGTGCCGCCCGCTGCCGAGGTCGGCGGCGGCGAGGACGGACGCGACGACGGCGAGGGCGGCCGCGAGGCTCGCGTCCTGCCGCAGGGTGTCGCGGGGCGCGAACCCGAGGGCCGCGCGGATCCGCCGGCCGGGACCGGGCCGGGCGTCGATGAGGGTTGCCTGCACGAGGTTCATCTTCCGCTAGACGGGCGCCCCCGCGGCAGGCAGGGGCGCCCGGTTCTTCGGCTCACCGACTCCGGTGCGTCAGCTCACCAGCTCCGGCGCGGTTTGCGGCCGTACCGGGTCCGGTGTCCGCGACAGCCGTCCCGGCCACCACACCCGCCGTCCCAGCGCCACGCTCGCGCTGGTCACCAGATAGGTCCGGACGAGGAAGGTGTCCAGCAGCACGCCGACCGAGATGACGAAGCCGAGCTCGACGAGCGGGACCAGGCCCATGTTGGTCAGCACCGCGAAGGTGGCCGCGAGGACGAGTCCCGCGGAGGCGATCACCCCGCCGGTGGTGCGCAGCGCGGTCAGCGCGGCAGCGGCCGGTTCGGCGCCGTTCAGCGACTCCTCCCGCATGCGGTGCATGAGGAAGATGCCGTAGTCGACGCCGAGGGCGACCAGGAACACGAAGGACAGCAGTCCGAGGCCGGGATCCGTGCCGTTGAGGCCGAACAGCGGCTCGAAGACCAGCCCGCCGATGCCGAGCGCCGCACCCCACACCGCGACCACGGCGGTCACCAGGATCAGCGGTGCGACAAGGGAGCGCAGCAGGGCGACGAGGATCAGCAGGACGGAGAGGAGGACGATCGGCACGACGACCAGCCGGTCGCGGGCGTTGGTGTCCTCCAGGTCGATCTGCTGGGCGCTGGGTCCGCCGACGTAGGAGCCCTTGAGGGCGTGCCGGAGCTCCTTGATGGTGGCGGTCTCGGCCGCGGACTGGGGCGGCGCCGCGGCGATCACGGAGATCTCGGTCCAGCCCCCGCCGGTGCGGCCGCGCTGTGCGCTCACGACTCCGTCCGTGTCGCGGACCGCTGCCAGGGTGGAGTCCGCCCGGTCCGCCGGGGTGATGACGTCGATGGGCTGGGCGGACCGCTCGGGGTAGGCCTTGGCGAGGGTCTCCATGGCGACGACGGAGTCGGGTTTGTCGATGAAGCTGTCCTCCTGTTTGACCGTGCCGGGCAGGTTCAGGGTGCCCAGCGCGAGCGCGCCGAGCAGGACGGCTCCCGCGGCCAGGACGGTGCGCGGGCGGCGCCCGGCGGAGCTGCCCATCGCGGCGAACAGCGACCGGCGGACCTTGGGCGTGCTGCCGTAGGCGGGCACCAGCGGCCAGAACACCCGGCGGCCCAGCAGGACGAGGACGGCGGGCAGGAGGGTCAGCATGGCGGCGAGGGCGCACAGCACCCCGACGGTCCCCAGCGGGCCCATGCCACGGCTGGAGTTGAGGTCGGCGGCGAGCAGGCACAGCAGTCCGGCGGCCACCGTGCCCGAGGAGGCGAGGACGGCGGGTCCGCAGCCGCGCAGCGCGGCCCGCATCGCGTCGTACGGCCGCTCGTGGCGCCGCAGCTCCTCCCGGTACCGGGAGACCAGCAGCAGGGCGTAGTCGGTGCCGGCGCCGAAGACGAGGATGGTCATCACGCCCTGGCTCTGGCCGGAGACGGTGGTGCCGAAGGCCTGGTTGAGGCCGTAGGCCACCCCCATGGACAGGAAGTCGGCGGTGCCGGCGACGACCAGCGGGACCAGCCACAGCAGCGGGCTGCGGTAGATGAGGATCAGCAGGACGGCGACGACGGCGACCGTGGTGTAGAGCAGCGGTCCGCCGAGCGACTCGTAGACCTTGCCCGCGTCCGTGGCCAGGGCGCTCGGGCCGCCGACGTCGACGGTCAGCCCGTCCTGGTCGTGGGCGACCCGGCGGACGTCCGCGACCAGGGCGTCGCGCTTCTTCTCGTCGGTGCCGGGCTCGTTGCTGGTCACCGGGTACATGAGGGTGGTGCCGTCCTTGGCCGGGATTCCCCTCGGGGTGCCGGTCAGCGTGTGCTGCCCGGCGATCGTGGCGATCTGCCTGCCCGCCGTGGCCCGGTCGGCGGCGGTGAGGCCGCCGTCGCGGTGGTAGACGAGGACCAGTTCGGTGCTCTCGCCGCCGGGCAGGCGGTCCTGGATCTTCGCGACCTGGGTGGAGTCGGCGTTCGCCGGCAGGTAGTCGGTGACCCGGTTGTGCTGGACGTCGGCGAGTTTCGAGGCGAACGGCGAGGCAACGGCCAGGACGCCGATCCACAGCGCGATCAGCAGCCAGGGGATGGCGCGTCGTCTTGTGCGTGTCGTTTCTGCGGCCCCCATGGTGACGGGCTCTCCCTCCGGCGCGGATGTCTGGGTGTGGTCTCCAGACTTCCGGCGCCGGGGGCGGGATTCGTCGCGCGGGAGGGCGAGTTCGGGGGTACTGCGACGGGTGACCGGGGGGCCGGATTACTCCCCGGGGAGTATCAGGAGGGCGTACGCGCCGCCGCGAGGAGCCGGGTGACGTCGTCCGCGCAGATGGTCAGGGCGCCGCCGATGGTGGTGAGGACGTCGCGCTCGGCGGGCGTGTAGGGGCCGTCGGCGAGGGCGATGCGGGCGGCCTGGAGGAGGACCGACTCACGGCCGGCGGGGGCGAGGTGCGGGGCCAGCGGGTCGAGGGACTCGTGCAGCTCTATGGCCAGGCCGGCACCGCACGGCTGGTCGTAGAGCCGCCCGGTGTCGGCGGCGAGGGCCTCGACGAGCGCGCTGAGCTGGTCCTCGGTGCAGTCCTCGAAGCCGGCGGCGCGGACCGTGCTCGCGGCGGCCTCCAGGGACGTACGGGCGCAGCTGCCGCCCGTGGCGAGGACGGCCAGGGCGACGGTGTGCACGGCGTCGCGCAGCATCGCGGAGAAGCGGGAGGTGGTCGGATGGTCGAGGACGTCGGTGCCGAAGTGGCGGCGGCAGGCCGCGCACTCGACGACCGGTCCGGTCGCCCCGCGCGGCAGCACCGGCACGCCGAGGAGGGTGAAGCGGCGCCGGCCGGTGAGCCGCTGGTAGTTGCGGTCCCCTCCGCAGCCGGGACAGAAGAACTCGCCGTCGCCCACGGGTGTCCACGCGGTGCGGGTACCCACAATGCGCACAGGCCTGGTGGCACGGTCGTCTCGTCCCCGTACTGGCAGCACGTCGCACCTCCGTAATGCCGCGGCAACATCGCCGCGCTGGCGTGATGTTAGCCACATTGTCGAGGTGGAGTCATTACCTAGTACGAGACCTGTCCGTGACCTCCTCGTACCCATGGCCGAGAAACGACGCCGGCCCGACCGCCGTGCACAGCGGTCGGGCCAGCGAAATGCCTGGTCGGACGGGGTCAGCGGGTCGCGCGGTTCACGGCGGACACGACCGCCTTGAGCGACGCACGCGTCGTGTTCGCGTCGATGCCGATGCCCCACAGAACCTTGTCGCCGATCGCGCACTCGATGTACGAGGCGGCCTGCGCGGAGGCGCCCTCACTCATCGTGTGTTCCTGGTAGTCCAGCAGGCGTACGTCGATGCCGATGGACTGCAGGGCGTCGAAGAAGGCCGAGATCGGACCGTTGCCGGTACCGGTCAGGACGGTGTCCTCGCCGTCGACCGTCGCCTCGACGGTGAGGCTGTCCACGCCGTCGGTGTCCGTCGTCGACTGGCCGGTGCGGACCTGGATGCGGCCCCAGGGGTTGTCCGGGTTCGGCAGGTACTCGTCCTGGAAGACCGACCAGATGTCGGCGGCCGTGACCTCGCCGCCCTCGGCGTCCGTCTTCGCCTGGATGAGCTTCGAGAACTCGATCTGCATCCGGCGCGGCAGGTCCAGCTTGTGGTCGTTCTTCAGGACGTACGCGACACCGCCCTTGCCGGACTGCGAGTTGACCCGGATGACGGCCTCGTAGGAGCGGCCGACGTCCTTCGGGTCGATCGGCAGGTACGGGACCGCCCACTCGATGTCGTCGACGGTGACGCCCTTGGCCTCGGCGTCGGCCTCCATGGCGTCGAAGCCCTTCTTGATGGCGTCCTGGTGGGAGCCGGAGAAGGACGTGTAGACCAGGTCGCCCACGTACGGGTGGCGCGGGTGGACCTCCATCTGGTTGCAGTACTCCCACGTACGACGGATCTCGTCGATGTCGGAGAAGTCGATCTGCGGGTCGACGCCCTGCGAGAACAGGTTCATGCCCAGGGTGACCAGGTCGACGTTGCCGGTGCGCTCGCCCTGCCCGAACAGGCAGCCCTCGACGCGGTCGGCGCCGGCCATCAGGGCCAGCTCGGCGGCGGCGACGGCCGTACCGCGGTCGTTGTGCGGGTGGATCGACAGGCAGACGTGCTCGCGCCGGGACAGGTTGCGGCCCATCCACTCGAAGCGGTCGGCGTGGGTGGAGGGGGTGGAGCGCTCGACCGTGGCGGGCAGGTTCAGGATGATCTCGCGGCCCGGGCCGGGCTGCCAGACGTCCATGACCGCCTCGCAGACCTCCAGGGCGAAGTCCAGCTCGGTGTCGGTGAAGATCTCCGGCGAGTACTGGTAGCCGAACTCGGTCTCCGGGCCCAGCAGCTTCTCGGCGTACTCCATCACCAGGCGGGTGCCGTCGACGGCGATCTGCTTGATGTCGTCCTTGGAGCCGCGGAAGACGACCCGGCGGAAGACCGGGGCGGTGGCGTTGTACAGGTGGACCGTGGCCCGCCTGGCGCCCTTCAGGGACTCCACCGTGCGCTCGATCAGGTCCTCGCGGGCCTGGGTCAGTACGGAGATCGTGACGTCGTCCGGGATCGCGCCCTCTTCCTCGATGATCGAGCGCACGAAGTCGAAGTCGGTCTGGCCGGAGGCCGGGAAGCCGACCTCGATCTCCTTGTAGCCCATCTTGACCAGCTGGTCGAACATCCGGCGCTTGCGCTCGGGCGACATGGGGTCGATCAGGGCCTGGTTGCCGTCGCGCAGGTCGGTGGAGAGCCAGCGGGGGGCGGCGGTGATCCGCGTCTCGGGCCAGGTACGGTCCGGGATGTCGACCTGCTCGTACCGGCCGTACTTGTGGATCGGCATGGAACTGGGCTGCTGGCGGTTCGCCATGATTGCGTGGGCTCCTCGAGAAGTCCGGTGTGTCCGGTGTCCGGAAGGACGGCCGACGACGCAACGCCAAGCTCCGCGGGGAGGGAGTCGGCCTTTTGACTACAGGCCCTCGCCGCGGCAGCTAAGGAGAAGCAGCCCGAAACGCATGATGCTCCGCAGCCTAGCCGAGCCGGGCCGGGTGCGCGGGCCTGTTTCAGTATGCGGGACCCGAAAAGCAAATGGGACAAAACGTGCGCCATACCACTCAGTGACGGCGACTGGGGGTCTTGTCCGCGTATTTCACCAATCATGGTTGCGGGTAGTGACAGCGGCATAACACGGTGCGAAGGTGCCGGACATGACCACCCACGGGGGCTTCGAGCCCGTTTTCTGCACGATCGTCCCACCGCACGTCCTCGACAGGCTCGCCCAGACCGAGGACCCCGCACTCGCCCGTCCCGCCCGCCGCACCCTGGAGCGCGACGCCCTTGAGCGCACCCGCCGGCGCCTGACCACCGTCATCGGCGCCCCGGCCGTCGCCGCGCCCGCCACCGCCGAGGCCGAGAAGCCGCACCGCACCATCTACGACCTCCGGCACGGCACCGACCTGCCCGGCACAAAGGTCCGCTCGGAGGGCGACGCCCCGGGCAAGGACGCCACCGTCAACCGCGCCTACGCCGGGCTCGGCGCCACGTTCGAGCTGTATCTGAAGGCCTACGGGCGCGACTCGATCGACGGCAGCGGTCTGCCGCTGGACGCGAGCGTCCACTACGACAAGGACTACAACAACGCCTTCTGGAACGGCGAGCAGATGGTGTTCGGCGACGGGGACGGCGAAATCTTCCTCGACTTCACCATCCCGATCGACGTCATCGGGCACGAACTCACCCACGGCGTCACCCAGTACACGGCCAACCTCACCTACTTCGGCCAGCCCGGCGCGCTCAACGAGTCGCTCTCCGATGTCTTCGGCTCGCTGATCAAGCAGTACTCGCTGGGCCAGACCGCCGCGGAGGCCGACTGGCTGATCGGCGCGGGCCTGCTCGCCCCGCGCGTCACCGGCACCGCGCTGCGCTCGATGAAGGCCCCGGGCACGGCGTACGACGACGACGTCCTCGGCAAGGACCCGCAGCCCGCGACGATGGACGACTTCGTGCGCACCGGCCGCGACAACGGCGGCGTCCACATCAACTCCGGCATCCCCAACCACGCCTTCTACCTGCTCGCCACGGCCCTCGGCGGCAACGCCTGGGAGCGGGCCGGACAGATCTGGTACGACACACTGACCGGCGGCCAGTTGAAGAAGGACGCGCTGTTCGCGGACTTCGCCACGCTGACCGTCGCGGCGGCGAAGGCACGCTACGGCGCGGGCGACGAGACGGACGCCGTCAGCAAGGCCTGGGAGCAGGTCGGGGTGCGCACGCTCTAGATCCGTACTAGACAGAGACCCATGCGTATTCAGGTGAGTCGCACGGGCGGATTCGCGGGCATCGAGCGGCATGCCGAGGTGGACACCTCGGGGCGGCCCGACGCACCCGAGTGGGAGGCCCTGGCCGGGCAGGCGCTCGCCGCCGGCCGGGGCACACCGCCCCTCGGGGTGCCGGACGGCTTCAGCTACGAGATCACGGTCGACGGCAGGACCGTGTACGCGGCGGATCCCCATCTGACCCAGGACCAGCGCAGGCTGATCACATGGGTACTGAAGGAAGGGGCATGACCCGCCGGGATCGTTGACTGCGGGTTCGCGCCCGGGCGTTGACTTCCGTTACCAGCGGTAAGGATGATCGCGCCCATGGCGACGAACCCGATACCTCAGTTCCCGGCCGGTTTTCTGTGGGGCGTGTCGACCTCGGCCCATCAGATCGAGGGGGCGGTGGACGAGCGCGAGCCATCCGTGTGGGACGCGTTCACGGCAGAGCCGGGACGGGTGAAGGACGGCTCGACGGCGGCGGTGGCCTGCGACCACTACCACCGCTACCGCGAGGACGTGGCGCTCCTGGCCGGCCTGGGCGTGGACGCGTACCGCTTCTCCATCTCCTGGCCGAGGGTGAACTCCCCGAACGGCCTGGACTTCTACGACCGCCTGGTGGACGAGCTGTGCGCGGCGGGCGTACGCCCCGTCCCGACCCTCTTCCACTGGGACCTGCCGGTTCAGTACGACTGGCTGGACCGGGACACCGCGGCGCGCTTCGCCGAGTACGTCGCGGTGGTCGCCGCCCGGCTCGGCGACCGCGTCACCAAGTGGATCACCCTCAACGAACCCGCGGAACACACCCTGCTGGGCCACGCCATCGGCGCCCACGCCCCAGGCAAGCGGCTCGTCTTCGACGCGCTCCCCGTCGCCCACCACCAGCTCCTGGCCCACGGCCTCGCGGTACGGGCGCTGCGCGCGGCCGGGGCCACGGACATCGGCATCGCCAACTCGCACGGGCCGACCTGGCCCGCCTCGCAGGAGCCGGCCGACCTGGAGGCGGCGGGCTTCTACGACCTGCTGCTCAACCGCCTGTTCGCCGAGCCGCTCATCCTCGGCGAATACCCGGACGGGATGGGTGAGTTGATGCCCGGTGACGTCCAGTCGGACCTGAAGGCGATCGCCGAGCCGGTCGACTGGTACGGCATCAACTACTACGCCCCGACAAAGGTGGGCGCCCCGCAGGGCACCGACACCGAGTTCGGCGGTCTGACCATCCCCTCCGAACTCCCCTTCTCCGTCCGGGAGATCGAGGGGCGCCCGATGACGGACTTCGGCTGGCCGGTCGTCCCCGAGGGCCTCACGGAGCTGCTCACCGGCTTCCGCGACCGCTACGGCGACCGGCTCCCTCCCGTCGTCATCACCGAGAACGGCTGCTCGTACGAGGGCATCGACGACCAGGACAGGATCGCCTACCTGGACGGCCATGTGCGGGCGCTGCACCGGGCGGTGGAGGCCGGGGTGGACGTGCGCGGCTACTTCGTCTGGTCGCTGCTCGACAACTTCGAGTGGGCGGAGGGGTACGCGCGCCGGTTCGGTCTCGTGCACGTCGACTACGAGACGCAGCGACGGACCCCGAAGGCCTCGTACCGCTGGTTCCAGGAGGTGCTGCGGGCGCAGAGACAGGGGACGCGGGGATGACGACGACCCGTCCGCCGGCCGCACTGTCCGAGCCGGTCGAGCGGGTCGGCCGGGGCTGGACGGCGGCGCTCTCGCTGGCCAACGGGGCGATATGGGTGGGCTGGTTCGGGCCGCTGCAGATCCTGCTCGCCTCCCAGGCAGGGGACTTCGCGCCCGGCTCCGGCATGTCCAAGGAGACGATGCTGGCGTGGGTCACGGGCGCGGGCGCGGTCGTGTCCCTGATCGCCAACCCGGTCTTCGGCGCGCTGTCCGACCGGACCACGTCCCGCTGGGGCCGCCGCACGCCGTGGATCGTGGCCGGCGCGGCGGGCGGTGCGCTGTCGCTGCTGCTGCTCGCGGGCGCGGGCGGGGTGTGGACGATGACGCTGGGCTGGTGCCTGGTCCAGCTGACGCTCAACGCGGCCTTCGCGGCGGTCACGGCGGCGGTGCCGGACCGGGTGCCCAGGCTGCAACGGGGCGCGGTGGGCGGCTGGTTGGGGGCGGCGCAGATCCTCGGCGTGGTCGGCGGGACGGGCCTGGCGACGGCGGCGGGCGGGATCGGGGCCGGGTATGCAGCGTGCGCGGTGTTCACGCTCGCGGGCGTGCTGCCGTACATCCTGCGCTACGAGGACCTGCGGCTGGCGGACGCGGACCGGCCGCCCTGGGACTGGCGGGGTTTCCTCACGGGCTTCTGGCTGAGTCCGCGCCGCCATCCCGACCTCGGCTGGGCCTGGCTGACCCGCTTCCTGATCAACCTCAGCAACTCCCTCGTCCTGCTCTACCTCCTGTACTACCTGCGCGACCGCCTCGACTACCCCGACCCCGACGAGGGCGTGCTGATCCTGACGGCGGTGAACGGCCTGACCCTGCTGGGCACGGTCGTGGTCGGCGGGGTCTGGTCGGACCGGGTGGGCCGGCGCAAGCCGTTCGTGCTCTGGTCGGGCGCGCTGATGGCGGTGGCGACGGTACTGCTGTCGGGGTGGCAGACCTGGCCGGGCGCGATCGTGGCGGCGGCGGTCCTGGGCATCGGCTTCGGCGTGTTCACCTCGGTCGACTTCGCACTGATGACGGACGTCCTGCCGAAGGCACTGGACCGGGGCAAGGACCTGGGCGTCATCAACGTGGCCAACGCCCTCCCCCAGGTAGCGGCCCCCGCCCTCGCCGCACCGATCGTGACCTACCTGGGCGGCTACCGGGTGCTGTACCTGGTGGCAGCGGTGATCGGACTGGCCGGGGCGGGGCTCGTGAACCGGATACGGGGGGTCGACTGAGAGTCCCTCGCAACCCGCACAGCCGCCCCGCCGGGTCCACCCCGCCCCGAGGCCGCTCGTACCTCCACTGGCGGGAAACCGTGGTCGCCGGACCGCGTCCATAGCTGCGCTCGCCCGACCGCGCCTCCCACTGCTCCTGGAGGGTGCGCACCTCGCGGTCGGCCGGGACGAGACGCATCCGGGCCATTGAGCGCGAGCAGCGCTGCCCGGAGCACCGGGTGCCGAGCCCCTGACGTCGTCTCAGGCCGCCTCGGTGTCGGTCGCCAGCAGGACCGCGATCAGAAAGGCGCCCCGGAGCGCGGCACCGGACGTCCCGCGGCACAGCCGCTCCGCCGCTTCGTACAACTCGGAGGGGCGGTGCTCGGCCAGTCGTGCCAGCTCCGGCTCCGGCCGTTCCCAGAGCGGCAGGACTAGAACCCGAGCCTCCGCAGCTGCTTCGGGTCGCGCTGCCAGTCCTTGGCGACCTTGACGTGGAGGTCCAGGAAGACCGGCGTGCCGAGCAGGGCCTCGATGTGTTTGCGGGACTTCGTGCCGACCTCCTTCAGGCGCTTGCCCTTCGGGCCGATGATGATGCCCTTCTGGCTGGGGCGCTCGATGTAGAGGTTGGCGTGGATGTCGAGGAGGGGGCGGTCCGCGGGGCGGTCCTCGCGCGGGAGCATCTCCTCCACGACCACCGCGATGGAGTGCGGCAGCTCGTCGCGGACGCCCTCCAGGGCGGCCTCGCGGATCAGTTCCGCGATCATGACCTGCTCGGGCTCGTCCGTGAGGTCGCCCTCGGGGTAGAGCGCCGGGCCCTCCGGCAGCAGCGGGACGAGCAGGTCGGCCAGCAGGCCCACCTGCTTGTCGCCGACGGCCGACACCGGGACGATCTCCGCCCACTCGAAGCCCAGCTCCTTGCCGAGCTGGTCGATCGCGATCAGCTGCTCGGCGAGGGCCTTGGAGTCCACCAGGTCGGTCTTGGTGACGATGGCGACCTTGGGGGTCTTCCGGATCCCGGCCAGCTCCTTGGCGATGAAGCGGTCACCGGGGCCGATCTTCTCGTTCGCCGGCAGGCAGAAGCCGATCACGTCGACCTCGGCCCACGTGGTGCGGACCACGTCGTTGAGGCGCTCGCCGAGCAGTGTGCGCGGCTTGTGCAGTCCGGGGGTGTCCACCAGGATCAGCTGGGCGTCGGGCCGGTGCACGATGCCGCGTACCGTGTGCCGCGTCGTCTGCGGCTGGTTGGCGGTGATCGCCACCTTCTTCCCGACCAGAGCGTTCGTGAGGGTGGACTTGCCCGCGTTGGGGCGGCCCACGAA
The DNA here is from genome assembly GCF_042895285.1 of Streptomyces sp. NPDC001406. Taxonomy (NCBI): domain Bacteria; kingdom Bacillati; phylum Actinomycetota; class Actinomycetes; order Kitasatosporales; family Streptomycetaceae; genus Streptomyces; species Streptomyces sp. NPDC001406. Next base: position 580,421 of record NZ_JBIAWG010000001.1, on the reverse strand, counting down.
GCAGGCGAAGCCTGCGCGGTGGACGGCCTCGGCCGACTGCTCGGATGACTGGGTGCGAACGCTCATGGCGCCCATTCTCCCTGATCCACAAGGCCGCGCCGCACGGTGAGTGCACGGTGAGGTTCCGGAAACCCCCTCGCAACGAAACGTCACGGAAACACACCCGTACGCAACCGGAAACGCGTACGCAGGAATCTCTGACGAGCCCCCACACCGTTGGAGACGACGTGACCCTCGCCGCCGCGCACGCAGACACGGGTGACACCGCCTGGCTGCTCGCCGCCACCGCCCTCGTCCTGCTGATGACCCCGGGCCTGGCCCTCTTCTACGGCGGCATGGTCCGCACGAAGAGCGTCCTCAACATGCTGATGATGAGCTTCGTGTCGATCGCCCTGGTCACGGTGGTGTGGCTGGCGGCCGGCTACTCCCTCGCCTTCGGCGACGACATCGGCGGCGGACTCATCGGCGGGCTCGACCACACCGGTATGAGCGGTCTCGGCCCGGACAGCGTCCAGGGCACGGTCCCCACCCTTCTCTTCGCCACCTTCCAGCTCACCTTCGCGATCGTCACGGCGGCGCTGATCAGCGGTGCGATCGCCGACCGGGCGAACTTCGGCGCATGGTTGATCTTCGTACCCGTCTGGGCGCTGCTCGTATACGTTCCCGTCACTCACTGGGTCTGGGGGCCCGGCGGCTGGATCCTGCACCACCTCGGTGCCCTCGACTTCGCGGGCGGCCTGCCCGTCGAGATCACCTCCGGTGCCTCGGGGCTCGCGCTGTGCCTGGTGCTGGGCCCGCGGCTGGGGTTCAAGAAGGACGCGATGCGGCCGCACAACCTGCCCATGGTCGTCCTCGGCGCCGGTCTGCTCTGGTTCGGCTGGTTCGGCTTCAACGCGGGCTCGGCCCTGGGCGCCAACGGGCTTGCGGCCGCCGTCTTCCTCAACACCCTCGCCGCCGGCTGCACCGGCCTGCTCGGCTGGCTCTTCGTCGAGCAGCGGCGCGACGGCCATCCGACCACGCTCGGCGCGGCCTCCGGTGCCGTGGCCGGTCTGGTCGCCATCACCCCGTCCTGCGGCTCGGTCTCCCTGCTCGGCGCCCTGGTCGTCGGCCTCGCCGCCGGTGGCGTCTGCTCCTACGCGGTGAGCTGGAAGTTCAGGCTGAACTACGACGACTCCCTCGACGTCGTCGGCGTCCACCTGGTCGGCGGCATCATCGGCACCCTGCTGATCGGCGTCTTCGCCGAGAGGGCGATGACCGGCGGCACGGAAGGCCTTCTCTACGGCGGCGGGCTCGCCCAGCTGGGCAAGCAGCTGGTGGCCGTGGTGGTCGTGGCCGTGTACGCGTTCGGCGTGACGTACGGCATCGGTATGGCCCTCGACAAGCTCATGGGCTTCCGTGCGGGCGAGGAGCAGGAGCACACCGGCCTGGACCTTACGGTGCACGCCGAGACGGCCTACGATCACGGGGTCCTGGGCCATGGAGCCCCGGTCGCCCACTCCGTCGTCCCCACCGCCCAGAAGGTCACCCCCCAGGCATGAAGCTCATCACCGCGATCGTCAAGCCGTACCGGCTCGACGAGGTCAAGACCGCCCTCCAGGAGCTCGGCGTGCACGGCCTGACCGTGACCGAGGCGAGTGGGTACGGCCGCCAGCGCGGCCACACCGAGGTGTACCGGGGCGCCGAGTACCGCGTCGACCTGGTGCCCAAGGTCCGCATCGAGGTCGTTGTCGAGGACGCCGCCGCGGAGGACGTCATCGACGCGATCGTCAAGGCCGCGCAGACGGGGAAGATCGGGGACGGGAAGGTGTGGGCCGTGCCGGTCGAGACGGTCGTACGGGTTCGGACGGGCGAGCGCGGCCCCGACGCGCTCTGACGAACAGCGCCCCACCGACCGCCCCCGCGGCGAAGGCCAGCGCCACCACCAGCCACGGCAGCGCGAAGAACGACGCGCTCGCCGACTCGTGGGTGCCCGTGGCGCTCGCGGTGAGCGTGATGTCCCCCCAGTCGAGCTGGGGCGCGTCCCGCCACTGCTCGGTGAGCCGGACGCGCTGCCCCGGCAGCAGCTCGGCGGGGATCCGGCTCAGGTCGCGCGTCAGGAGCGTACGGCCGAACAGTCCCCGGGCGCGCAGCTCCACCTTGGGGTCGAGGGTGACGTTGCCGGTGTTGTGCAGCGTGTAGGAGATCGTGGCCGTGCTGTCGCCGAGGCCGGGGACGAGCGGCTGGTGGTGGGTGACGTGCATGTTCTCGACGGAGATCGCGGGGACCGTGGGCCCGCTCACCCGCAGGTAGACCCGGGCGCCGACGGCCCGTTGCACCCCGAGCGCGAGTGAACCCGAGCCGGGGTCGGCCCTCCCCCAAGCTCTCGACTTCGCTCGAGCAGGGTGTACCCCCATGTCCAGCGCCACGATCGCGCCCGGGTGGTCGCCCGGTTCGGCGCCCTGCGGGACGTGCAGGGTGAAGGGCACGGTGACCGTCTTGTGGCCCGGCACGGTGACCCGGGACCGCGCGGGCTTCGCCCAGGCTCCTACGCCCCGCATCCGCTCCTTGACCGTCCGCACGGCGAAGCCTCCGTCGCGGGCGGTGTTGTAGGCGTCGGCCGCGTAGAGGCGGAAGGTGAGCGGCTTGCCGGTCTTGTTGGCGACGGCCACCTTGTCGTTGATCGTCTGTCCGGGGCCGGCGGAGAGATAGAAGTAGGGCCGGGCGGCGACCTGGGAGGCGACGGGGTAGACGGACCAGCTGCCGTTGTCGGCGGCGTGCGCGGGCCCGGCCGTCAGCCCGCAGAACAGACCGATGAGGCTCAGGAGGAGGACATACGGCTTGCGCATGGGTGCGGAACCCCCCACGGGCGGAGTCGGGACGGCGGTCGGGCGGGTGCGGCCCGGTGCGGTCGGGCGCCCGGCCGCCGAGAGCGGGCGGATCAGGTGAGGGTGAGGGTCAGGACGGCGGAGTACGCGCCCGGAGGCGTGAACGCCGGTACGTCCAGGGAGAGTCCGGCATCCACGGTGAACTCACCGCCGGTGACCGTGCCGTCGGGGGTCGACGCCAGCGTCGCTCCCGAAGCGCCCACCGCGCCCGCGGAACCGGCCTTGCAGGTGCTCGGGCTGCCCGCCTTGGTCGCGCAGGCGGGGGTCCAGCTCAGCTTGCCGGCATCGATCTTGGCGCCGGGACCGGTGAAGTCGGTGACCTTGCCGGTCAGGGACCAGCCCGCGGGCCCGCCGCGGAAGTCCTTGACGGTCACCGTCCGCAGGGCGCCCGTGGAGGCGCCGCCCTTGCCGAAGTCGACCGCCGAGAGCGCGACGGCGTCCCCGGCCTGGGACATGGACAGGGTTCCCGCCTTGACGGTGGTGGTCAGTTTCTGGCTGCCGTCGGGGACGGGCGTGGTGTCGTTCACGACGTAGGCGGCGGGACCGGCGCCCTTGTCGGCGTTCCAGGAGGCGCCCTCGTACGCCACGATCCCGGTCGTCGTCCTGTCGTTGACGGTGATCGGGGCGCTGAAGGAGCCCTGGGCATTGGCGGTCGCGGTCGCCGTGTCCGCGGTCTGGGTGTCCCCGGACCGTCCGGCGAGGGTGACGGTGGCGCCCGGCGTGAAGTTGCTGCCGCTGACGGTGACACCCGCGCCGGGGTTGCCGGATGCCGAACTCAGCGAGATCGCGCGGGTGTTGGTGGGTGTTCCGGAGGTCGCCGTGACGGTCTCCGACACCGGGGCGGGCGGCGTGATGACCGTGCAGGGGGTGTCCAGCTCCAGGATGTAGCTGGTGTGGATGTTGTAGTCGCCGGGCGACAGGGTGATCGCGCCGGGCGTGGTGACGGTGAACGTCCCGGTCATGGAGAACGACGGGAAGGCGCCCTTCCCCGGCACCGGGGTGTTCTTCTTGGGCCCGGCGACCGTGACCGAACCGGTCTGCGCACCGCCGAGGGTGACCTTGCCGGTCGGGGTCATGATGTCGGCCGGCAGGGCGATGTCGGTGGGGTTGCTGGCGGCGGGCGTGACGACCGTGTAGGTCACGGTGACGGTGTCGCCCACCTTGGGACTCGTGTTGTCCACCGAGACGCTTGCGGTGGTGGTGCCGTCGATCGGCGGGATGCCCGCGACCGCGGGCGGGATGCAGTGCGTGGCGAAGTCCACGTTCGTGCCCGCGGCACCGGCCGGGCAGGCCAGCGCTCCGCCCGCGGTGACCGCGAGCGCGGTCGCCCCGAACAGCGACGCCCAGCGCCACCGTCGGGATCTTCGGACTGTCGAACCCATGGGATGCCCCCTCCTGAGGGTTGCGGGCGCAGCGGCTCGGCTGCGCCGACAGGGGGCCATTGATGTGCAGGTCACGTGAGAAGTCAATGGAGATGCCGCAGAAAACTGACGGTTCATCAGTTTCTGCGGCATCCGGAACGAACCGCTCAGTCGAATCGGTCGAATGAGTCGAATCAGTCGAAGACGAACGGACCCGGCGACTGGTTCGCCGTCGCCGTGCAGGTGATCGTGATGCCGAAGACGGTCATCTGCAGCGAGCCGCCGTGCGCCTCCAGGCTGTCACCGGAGGCCACGGTGCCGCTGAGCGGGCCGACGCTGACGGGGTCCCCGGCGGCCATGGCCGGGTTCTTCTTCCCGCTGAAGACGGTGGTACCGCCGCTCGCCTTCACCAGGGTGAGCTTGGACGTGATCGAGTCGGCCGACACGGCGAGTGGTGCGGTGACCGCGCTGGACGTGAGGGTGATGGTGGCCGAGGTGCCGCTCTGGGTGGCGGTGAGCGTGGCCGCACCGCCGCCGAAGACACCGCAGTCCGCGGTGATGGTCGCCGACTGGGGGGTGACGGCGACCGCGGTGGGTGCGAACGCGAGGCCGGTGACCGCGAGGGCCCCGACCGTCAGTGCCGCACCAGTTCCTAAGCGCTTGCCTCTCATGGGGAATCCGGCTCCCTTCCCGTTGGTGGGAATGCCATGTGGGGATGGACGGGATGCCTGTCTCAGGTGGGTGCGGACACACTGAAAGGCTCGGACCTGACGGTCCGTCGGAACTTACGTTTCCATTGATGCGCGAGAGGCAAGCGACGGCAAGGATGAATTCCGGACTACTCCGGTACGGGAGTCAGCCGGCCTGGACCGTGGTACGGACCGTGCCGTCCGGTGCGGCCACCAGCACCGGCGTCCCGGCACCGCCCAGGTCCCGTACGGCCGCCAGATCCTCCGCCGATGCACTGTCCGCAGACGTCACGACCGCCGCCGCCTCGAGAGACGTCGCCCCGGACGCCACCGCCATCGCCACCGCGGTCCGCAGCGCACTGAGCTTCAGCGAGTCGAGAGCGACGGTCCCGGCGACATACGTACGCCCCGTCTCGTCCCGTACGGCCGCGCCCTCGGGCACGTCGTTGCGTGCCCGAGCGGAACGGGCCAGGGTGACGATCTTGTGGTCCTCGGGGTCAAGCGCGTTGCTGTCGGTCATGCTCCGAGCATACGGAGCGCGACCCCGCTCACCCCGCCACGGGGTACATCGGTGCAGCACGATCGTCAGGTCGGGCCGGGCGGCCACCTTCATCGCCGTCGACTCCACCACCAGCAGCCCGAGCACCGGATGGTCCAGCTCCCTGCGGATCTGCCCGGCGTCCTCGATGTCCCGCTCCGCCCGCATCGCCGCGAACTCGGGGCTCGCGCCCTTCAGCTCCGCCAGCAGTTCCTGGAAGCGCGACGACCGTGCAAAGGCCATCGGCCGCGGCGGCCGCCCTGCTGGTCTGGCTCGGGCTGCGCGGCCGCGGTGCCTCAGGGGCGGTCGAGGCGGAGGCGGTCGGCGCGTGGTAGTCCGGCCACGACCAGGTCGTACGAATCCTCGATGAGCTCACCGACCAGGCGGTCCGGGAGTTCGCCGTCGACGGTGACCGTGTTCCAGTGCCGCTTGTTCATGTGATAGCCGGGGACGATCAGGCCCTCGTACTCACCGCGCAGCCGGACCGCGTCCTCCGGGTCGCACTTGAGGTTGACCGTGAGGGGCCGGTCGTCCAGCGAGCTCAGCGCGAACATCTTGCCCAGGACCTTGAAGACCGAGACCCCCGGGCTGAACGGGAAGTCCTCCACCACCGCGTTGAACGACAGACAGAAGGCGCGCAGCTCCTCGGGTGTCACTCGGACTCCTCGTCCCGCTCCGCCGGCTGCCCCACCGGCTCCACCAGCACGGTCACGATCTTGTTCCGGCGGCCCGCGGCGGCCTCCGCCGTCAGCCCCAGCTTCCGCCCGTCGGGGAGCTCGACCTCGGCCGAGGCACCGGCGATCGGCACCCGGCCCAGCGCCTTGGCCAGCAATCCGCCGACGGTCTCCACGTCCTCGTCGTCGTACTCCTCCAGGCCGTACAGCTCACCGAGGTCCGTGATGTCGAGGCGGGCGGTGACCCGGTAGCGGTCGTCGCCCAGCTCCTCCACGGGCGGGAGTTCACGGTCGTACTCGTCGGTGATCTCGCCGACGATCTCTTCCAGGATGTCCTCGATGGTGACGATGCCCGCGGTCCCGCCGTACTCGTCGATGACGACCGCGACGTGATTGCGTTCCTTCTGCATCTCGCGCAGCAGGTCGCCGGCGTTCTTGGTGTCGGGCACGAAGAACGCGGGCCGCATGGCCGTGGACACCAGGTCGTTCTCGGCGTCGCGGCTGATGTGCGTCTTGCGGACCAGGTCCTTCAGATACACGATCCCGACGATGTCGTCCTCGCTCTCCCCGGTGACCGGGATGCGCGAGAAGCCCGAGCGCAGGGCGAGGGTGAGGGCCTGGCGGATGGTCTTGTAGCGCTCGATGACGACCAGGTCGGTCCGGGGGACCATGACCTCCCGTACGAGCGTGTCGCCGAGTTCGAAGACGGAGTGCACCATGCGGCGCTCCTCGTCCTCGATCAGGGACTCCTGCTCGGCGAGGTCGACCAGCGCGCGCAGCTCCGCCTCGGAGGCGAAGGGACCGCGGCGGAAGCCCTTGCCGGGGGTCAGGGCGTTGCCGATGAGGATCAGGAGCGAGGGGATCGGGCCCATGATCCTGGCCAGCGGCAGCAGTACGTACGCGGCCGCCGTCGCCGTGTTCAGCGGGTGCTGGCGGCCGATGGTGCGCGGGGAGACACCGACGGCGACGTACGACACGAGGACCATGACGCCGATCGCGGCGAGCAGCGCCTGCCAGGTGACCTCGATCTCCTGGAGGCAGGCATAGGTCACCAGGGCCGCGGCCGCCATCTCGCAGGTGACGCGGACCAGCAGCGCCACATTGAGATAGCGGGTCGGGTCGGCGGCGACCTGGGCGAGCCGTGCGCTGCCGCGCCGCCCGGACTTCACCGCTTCCTCCGCGCGGAAGCTGGAGACCCGCGCGATGCCGGCCTCGGCGCAGGCGGCGAGCCAGGCGACGACGACGAGGGCGATCGCGCCGATGACGATCTGCGGACTCATCGGAGCCGCTTACGAGACCGTCGGCGCCGGGGACGGGCCGGTCAGGCCCTTCTCATGGCGCCAGCCGTCCACGATGGCCGCCTGCAGGCCGAACATCTCGGCCTTCTCGTCGGGCTCCTCGTGGTCGTAGCCGAGCAGGTGCAGCACGCCATGGACGGTGAGCAGTTGGAGCTCCTCGTCCATGGAGTGCTGCGTGGGCGCCTCGGCCCCCTGCTTGGCGGCGACCTCGGGGCAGAGCACGATGTCGCCGAGGAGTCCCTGCGGGGGCTCCTCCTCGTCCTTGGCCGGCGGCCGCAGCTCGTCCATCGGGAAGGACATGACATCGGTCGGGCCGGGCAGGTCCATCCACTGGATGTGGAGCTGCTCCATGGCGTCGGCGTCCACGACGATCACCGAGAGCTCGGAGAGCGGGTGGATGCGCATCCGCGCGAGCGCGTAGCGGGCGATGTCGAGGATCGCCTGCTCGTCGACCTCGGTTCCGGACTCGTTGTTGACGTCGATCGACATGGTGGTGCCGTGTCTCTACTTCCCCTTGTGCCCGGACCTGCCCCGGCCGCCCTTGTGGGTGCCGTTCTCGGTGCCGTGCTTGCTGTCGTACAACTCGTACGCGTCGACGATACGGCCCACCAGCTTGTGCCGTACGACATCGTGGGAGGACAGCCGGGAGAAGTGGACGTCGTCCAGGCCCTCCAGGATCTCCTGCACCTGGCGCAGACCGCTCTTGGTGCCGTTCGGCAGGTCGACCTGCGTCACGTCACCGGTGATCACGATCTTCGAGTCGAAGCCGAGGCGGGTGAGGAACATCTTCATCTGCTCGGGGCTCGTGTTCTGGGCCTCGTCCAGGATGATGAAGGCGTCGTTGAGCGTGCGTCCGCGCATATAGGCGAGCGGCGCGACCTCGATCGTCCCGGCCGCCATCAGGCGGGGGATGGAGTCCGGGTCGAGCATGTCGTGCAGCGCGTCGTACAGCGGGCGCAGATAGGGGTCGATCTTCTCGTAGAGCGTGCCGGGCAGGAAGCCGAGCCGCTCGCCCGCCTCCACGGCCGGCCGGGTCAGGATGATGCGGTTGACCTGCTTGGACTGCAGGGCCTGCACCGCCTTGGCCATGGCGAGATAGGTCTTGCCGGTACCGGCGGGGCCGATGCCGAAGACGATCGTGTGCTTGTCGATCGCGTCGACGTAGCGCTTCTGGTTGAGCGTCTTGGGGCGGATCGTGCGGCCGCGCGAGGACAGGATGTTCTGTGTCAGCACCTGGGCCGGGGTCTCCTCCGGGCCCTCCCCGTTCTCGCTCGCCCGCAGCATCGCGATCGAGCGTTCCACTGCGTCCTCCGTCATCGGCTGCCCCGTGCGGAGCACCAGCATCATCTCGTCGAACAGGCGCTGGATGAGGGCGACTTCACCGGGGTCGCCGACCGCGCTGATCTCATTGCCCCGGACATGGATGTCGGCCCCCGGGAAGGCCTTCTCGATCACGCGCAGGAGGGAGTCGCCGGAACCCAGCACGGTGACCATCGGGTGCTGGGCAGGGACCGTGAACTGTGCTCTCGCCTGTCCCTGCGCGGGGGTGTGAGCTGTCGGTGTCTGAGTCATGGGCCGGCGCTGTAGGCCTGCGGTTCCTCCTCGTCACGGCCGCGTAGCTGAGGGCGGCCTCGCGATTCCAAGGGTACGACGGGGCACTGACAACGCCGTAGGGCTTTTCGGCACCCGGCTGTGCAGCCGTGAGCCCTGCATGCGCTCCCGGGCGTGTGGGCAGAATGCGCCGTGTCACGCCGCACGTGGTCGTGGGCCACGTCACCCAGGGCCACCTGTCCGAAGGAAGCAGGTCGGCCGCCATGTTGCTGCGTCTGCCCACGTCCGTGTCCGAAGCGCAGGGGTGTCTGGCCGAGGGTGCGACACCCGTCGGCGGCGCCACGCTGGTGTGGGCCGCCTGGCAGCGGGACGGCTTTCCCGAGCAGGCGGTGTCGCTGCGCAAGGTGCCCGAGGCGCGGGTGATCGGGGCCGAGGAGGTGGGCGGGGCCGTACTGCTGCACCAGGTCGACGAGCGGGTGCCGGAGGTACTGTGGCGGGCGGCGGCCGGGGTGGGCACGGGTGCGGTGCGCCGGACCGCGACGGTCGGTGGCAACCTCGTCGGCAGCACGCTGCGCGATCTGCTGCCGGCGGCTCTGGTGCTGGACGCGCGTGCCGTGGTGCTGGCGACGGACGGCACGTACGAGACCGACCTCACCGAGGTCCTGGCGAAGCGCCCGGTCCTGCTGAAGCTCCGCTGGCGCACGCCCCTGGCCAGCGGCTACCGCAAGCTGCCCGGCGAGCCGGGCGGTGCGCCACCCCTGATAGTCGCGGCGGCCGCCCACCCCACGGAACTCCGCGTCGCCGTCCGCGACGGCTACGAGGTCCTCTCCGAAACCCTGCCCCGCGACGCGACCCCCACCCAACTCCTCGACGCCCTGAGCCACACCCCCCTGGACGCCCTCCCGGACCCGGCCCGAGAGGCTCTCCGGGAGGAGATCACGACGGTCCTGTCCCAGGCATCGGACCACTGATCTGCGCCGGGGGGCGCACTATCGACGGGGCCTGGCAAACAGCACAACCCAGACGGGACCGACCCACACCCGACACGACCGCCGCCGCGCTCGGCATGCTCGGCGCCCTCGACGTCCCGGCGCACGCCACCACCCGCTCACGACAGCGCAGTCCGGGCAGGACCGACCCGCGCCCGAGACGACCGCCGGCACGCTCGGCATGCTCGGCACCCGTCGACATCCCGGCGCACGCCACCACCCGCTCACGACAGCGCAGTCCGGGCAGGACCGACCCGCGCCCGGGGACGACTCCCGGCGCGCTCAGCACCCACGCCGCCCCCGGCTCACGGCGGCGCGGAAGGGGCGGGACCCGACCCGCGCCCGAGACGGCTCCGGCGCGCCCAGCACCCTCGACAGCCCGCCCAACGCCACCGCCCGCTCACGGCAGCGCGGAAGCCGAAGGAGTCTGGAACCGAGCGGCCGCTCGCACGCGCATCCCTGCCCCGGACCTGTGCCCGGCCGCCACGGCTGCCCCGCGCTTGGCGAGAGCCCGAGGCGGAACAGGCCCCTGGAGACTCGGCCCCGCCGCACGGAAGCCGCCCAGGATCCGGAACCGGGAAATGGTGCCCAGGCGGACACCCCCCGCTCGGACCGGCCCCCGCCCACCACAGCCGCCCCCGCTCTCGGTCAGAGCCCTGGACGGAACGCCAACGCGGAACATCCCCCCGGCGACCCGGACCACCCCACCAGGGCACACAAACCGCCGGGATCCGGCACCAGGAAACGGTGCCCAGGCGGACACCCCCGCTCGGACCGGCCCCTGTCCACCCCAGCCGCCCCGCGCTCGGCCAGAGCCCGAGGCCGGGGCCGTGACGGCCTCGTCAGCCGGGGCTCACGCCGGGCGGCGGAAGCCGATTGTCGGGACCGCTCTGCGGCGGGGCCAGGGTGTGAGGTGTTCCTCCGGGACCAGGTGTTCCAGGAATGCGTAGCGGCGCAGTGCGGCCGGGTTCTGGCCCTCCACCGATTGGACCCTGCGCCACCAAGCGCCGATCTCCGACCATCCGGGGGCCGAGAGCGAGCCGCCGAATTCCTGGACGGACAGCGCGGCCGTCAGGCCGGCGAAGGCGAGGCGGTCGGCGAGGGGCCAGCCGGCCAGGGTTCCGGTGACGAAGCCCGCGACGAACACGTCCCCGGCGCCGGTCGGGTCGAGGGCCTCGACGGCGATCGCGGGCACCTCGGCGGCCTCCCCGGTCCGCCGGTCCACGGCGTAGGCGCCCTCCGCGCCGAGGGTGACCACCGCCAGCGGTACGAACTCGGTGAGGGCGTGGGCCGCCGCGCGCGGGCAGTCGGCGCCCGTGTAGCGCTTGGCCTCCTCGGCGTTCGGCAGGAACGCCTCGCAGTGCGCCAGGTCGGCGAGGCCGGCCAGATCCCAGGCGCCCGTGTCGTCCCAGCCGACGTCCGCGAAGATCCGCGTACCGTCGTTCGCGGCCTGCGCGACCCAGAGGGCGCTCTTGCCGGGCGTCAGGGACGCGACCGCGGCACGCGCGCGTGGCGGGCAGTCCGGGGCGGGCTCCTCGGGGGGCGGCTCGTGACCGTGGGAGACCATCGTGCGCTCCCCCTCGTACGCCATCGAGACCGTGACCGGGGAGTGCCACCCGGGGACCGTGCGCGACGGGGACAGGTCGATGCCCTCGCCCTGGGCGAGCGCGTCCCAGCAGTAGTCGCCGTAGTGGTCGTCGCCGAAGGCCGCCGCGAGGGACGTTTTCAGGCCGAGGCGGGCCAGGGCCGTCGCCATGTTCGCCACGCCGCCGGGGCTCGAACCCATGCCCCGCGCCCAGGACTCGGTCCCGCGCACGGGAGCCGAGTCGAGGCCGGTGAAGATGATGTCCAGGAAGACGGTGCCCGTGAGGTAGACGTCCCAGGGCGGGTCGTCCGGCGTGCGCAGGGCGGCCAGCGGATCGAAGTGGGCCGGGCTGTGCTGCGGGTCTCCGAGGTGCTCCGGTTCCTCCCCGGCAAACGCGTTGGACGCGGTCACGGTGCGCTCCCTGACTGGTGCGGATCTGGCCAGTGTGCACCACGTCACGGACAGTACGACCGCTCTCGCGCCGGAGCCCCTCGTACGGAGACCGGCCGCCCCTACCAGCGCGGCATCGTTGGCGTCACCCACCCCGGTTCGGCCACCCGCAGCGCCGCCGCGTCGTCCCGGTCCCTGAGCGACCCGTCGTTCCGCGCCCACCTGCGGTGCAGGACCTCCAGCCGATCGCGGTCCAGTTCGACGCCGAGGCCGGGGGCGTCGGAGACGGTGATCCGGCCGCCGGAGAAGGCGAGCCGCTCGGTCAGCACGTCCTCCGACTGCCAGGGGTAGTGGGAGTCGCAGGCGTGGTGGAGCCGGGGCACGGTGGACGCGACGTGGGTCATCGCGGCCAGGCTGATCCCCAGGTGGGTGTTGGAGTGCATGGACACCCCGACGCCGAAGGTGTCGCAGATCGCCGCGAGGTGCTGGGTGTTGCGCAGCCCGCCCCAGTAGTGGTGGTCGCAGAGCACCACCTGCACGGCGTCCCGCGCGAACGCCTCCCTGATCTCGGCGAAGGTCGTCACGCACATGTTGGTGGCGAGCGGGACGTCGGTCCCCGCGGACACCTCGGCCATCGCCGGGGTGCCGAGCGCCGGATCCTCCAGGTACTCCAGGACGTCCCCGAGTTCCTTCGCGACGTTGAGCGAGGTCGTCACGGACCAGGCTCCGTTGGGGTCGAGGCGCAGGGGGTGCCCGGGGAACGCCTCGGCGAGCGCCCGTACGGCGGCGATCTCCTCGTCGGGCGGGAAGACACCGCCCTTGAGCTTGAAGGAGGTGAAGCCGTGGCGGTCCTTGAACTTCCGTGCCTGCTCGACGACTCCGGCCGGGTCGAGCGCGGCGCCCCAGTCGTCCGCCTCGGCCGGCACGCCCTGCGGGTGGGCCGCCCACTTGTAGAAGAGGTAGGCGCTGTACTCGACCGAGTCCCGCACCTTGCCGCCGAGCAGCGCGTGCACCGGCAGGCCGAGCGCCCTGCCCTGGGCGTCCAGGCAGGCGACCTCGAAGGCGGAGAGGACGGAGAGCCGGAGCTTGTCGGCGGTCTGGACGCCGCGCAGTCCGCCGACGTCGACGGCGTCCTCGACCCGGGAGTCGTCGACGGCGACGTCGAGGGTGAACAGAGCGTTCACATCCGTGACCTGGCGGCCGATCAGACGGTCGGCGAGCGAGCGGGCCAGCTCCAGGTACTTGGTGTCGCCGTAGGTCTCGCCGAGCCCGGTGGTCCCGTCGGCCGTCACCACCTCCACGATCAGCCGGGGGGTGTACGGCTGGTGCACGCCCTGGGTGTTCAGCAGCGGCGGGTCGGCGACCAGGATGGGCGTCAGCCGTACCTCGGTGATGGTCAGGTCGCGGGTCACAGGGCGGCTCCTACGAGGTCGAGTCCGGTGGTGAGCAGGGTCTTGAGGCCGGCGAGGTCGTCGGGTGACGGCTCGGTGAGCGGGGCGCGGACGGGGCCCACCGGGCGCCCGCGCAGCCGGGCCGCCGCCTTCACCAGGGACACCGCGTATCCGGGCACGCGGTCGCGGAGTTCGACGAAGGGGACGTAGAAGTCGCGCAGCAGCTTGTCGACCGTGCCGTGGTCGCCGTCCCGCAGGGCGGCGAAGAAGGCGTTCGCGATCTCGGGGGCGAAGGCGTGGACGGCGGAGGAGTAGGCGGGGACGCCGACGGCGGCGTAGGAGCGGGCCTGGATCTCGGCGGTGGCGGCGCCGTTGAAGAACAGGAAGCCCTCGGGGGCGGCCAGGGTGAGCCGCTGGAGGCGGTCCAGATCGCTGTGGCCGTCCTTGAGCCCGATCACCCCGGGAATCTCCGCGATCCGCTTGAACGCCCTTACGCCGTACGCCACTTGGCCGCGCTGATAGGCGACGATCGGCAGCCGGGTGCGGGCGGCCAGCTGCTCCAGCTGGGCAGCCAGGCCGTCCTGCGGGGCGGCGACGAGGTAGTGCGGGAGGACGAGCAGCGCGTCGGCGCCGGCCTGCTCGGCGATCCGGGCGAATCGGGCGGCCTGCGCCCAGCCGTACCCGGTCCCGGCCACGACGGGCACCCGGCCCGCCGCCTCCTCGACGGCGATCTCGACGACCCGCCGGTACTCGTCCTCGTCGAGCGAGAAGAACTCACCGGTGCCGCAGGCGGGGAAGAGGGCGCCGGGCGCCGTGGCGAGCTGCCCCGCGACATGGGCGCGGAAGCCTGCGGGGTCGAGGGAGCCGTCGTCGTGGAAGGCCGTGAGCGGGAAGGACAGCACGCCGTTCGCCATGCCGTCCCGCAGCCTCCGCGCCACGGTCTCCGTCCGCGTGTCACCGGCCACCGGCGCCATCTCCCCATGTAGACATCATCCATATATGAGAACCGAGATTAGATACGCGAACAGCGGCCGTCAACGGCACCCTCCGCCGCCCCCTCCGCCCATCGGCGCCCCGCACCGGCGATGGCGCGCACTTTTACCCGCCTTCCCCCACCCCAAACAGAAGGTGACCCACATCACACTCAACGCCCTTTTTTCCCCAACCGCCTGATTGATACAACTTGCTCGCGCGTTCCTGTCCGTCGACGGTCGTCGCCCACTCCCCTTCCTGAACCGCTCCTTTCGCATGCCCCGGGAACGCCCGTGTCCGCCCCCCGCACCACTGCCTGGCCCCTCGTCGCCCTTTTCACGGCCGGGTACCTCGCTCCGTATCTACTGCCGACCACCGTCGGCAGACTCGACACGGGGCTTCCCCTCTCCCCCACCCAGGCCGGTGCCATCGGCAGTGCCCTGCTGCTGAGTTCGGCGGCGGCGGGCTTTCTGCTGGCGTCCAGGGTCGACCGGATCGGGGCCCGCACGCTCGCCCGCGCCGGACTCCTGCTCGCGGTCGTCGGCTACGGCGGGGCCGCCCTCACCACGGTCGTACCGGCCGTGGTCGTGGGCGCGCTCGTCGGCGGGTTCGGCTCGGGTACGGTCACCGCGGTCGCGGCCACCGGCATCGCCGCACAGGGCGACCCGCACCGCGCCTCCATCCTGGGCCTGCTCGGCGTCTCCGCGCTCGCGGGCGCCGTCTATCTGACGGTGCCGCACCTCGGCGCGGGCCATGGACAGCCCCTGGCCGCGATCGCGCTCACCGCGCTGGCCGCGTGGCCGTTCACCGGCCGGCTCTCCCTCCGTACGGCGCCCGCGCGCACCCTGCCCGGCAGGCTGCCGCTTCCCCACCGGCGCTCCGGCCTGGTCCTGGTCGCCGCCATGCCGTGCTGGTCCCTCGTGCAGAACTCCCTGTGGGGCGTCAGCGGCCGGATCGGCCTCTCCCAGGCGCACCTCACGGAGGCCACCGTCGGCGCGGTCTTCGCGGTCGCGCTCGGCGCCGCGCTGATCGGGGTGGTGGGTGCGGGGGCGCTCGGCCCGCGGCTGGGTCTGGCGACCCCCGTCGGTGCCGGTACGGCGCTCATCGCGGTCTGCATCGCGCTCAGCGCGTCCGCGACCGACCTGATGACCTTCGCGGCGGGCGAGATCGCCTGGAACGTGCTCTACCCGGTCGTGCTGTCGTACATGATCGGCCTCGCCGCCTCCCTGGATCCGCGCGGCCGCTGGGCGGTCCTGGTCGGCTCGGCCGCGTCACTGGGCACGGCGGCGGGACCGCTGACCGGGAGCGTGTTGTCGGCGCGGGCGGGGTTCCCGGTCATGGGCGCGATCCTCGCCGCCGGTCTGCTCGTGATCGCCGTACCGCTGACGGCCGTGGCTCTCAGGCGCCGGCCCGTCGCGGCCCGTCCGGCTCTCGAAGACGCGGTCGTGCAGATCGAGATCCCGGGCTACGAGAACTCGTACGCCTCCACCGCGGCGATATAACGCGCCCGCCGCTCCTCGTCGTCCTCCAGGAAGGACGCGAGGAAGGAGTTGCGGGCCAGCTCGCGCATCTGCTCCTTGGTCAGCCCGAGGGCATCGCGCACCGCATGGTAGTTGTCGGCGACGTAGCCGCCGAAGTAGGCGGGGTCGTCGGAGTTGACCGTGCACAGCAGCCCGGCCTCGATCATCGCGCGCAGCGGGTGCTCCGTCAGGACGTCGACGGCCCGCAGCCGGACGTTGGACAGCGGGCAGAGGGTGAGCGGGATCCGCTCCCGCACCAGCCGCTCCACCAGCGCCGGGTCCTCCAGGCAGCGCAGACCGTGGTCGACGCGCTCGACACCGAGCACGTCCAGGGCCTCGGTGATGTACGCGGGCGGCCCCTCCTCGCCCGCGTGCGCCACGCGCCGCAGCCCCAGCTCGGCGGCGGCCTCGTACACCTCGCGGAACTTGACCGGAGGGTGACCGACCTCGGCCGAGTCGAGGCCGACACCGGTGAGGCGGTCGAGGTAGGGGCGGGCCGCCTCCAGCGTCTCCAGCGCCGAGTCGGCCGACTCGTCCCGCAGGAAGCACATGATCAGCCGGGTGGACACGCCATGGTTCTCCTCGCTCTTCCCGAGCGCCCGCCACAGCCCCTCGACGACCGTGCCCATCGGGACGCCCCGGGCGATGTGCGCCTGCGGGTCGAAGAAGATCTCCGCGTGCCGCACGCCCTGCGCGGCGGCCCGCGCGAGGTACTCGTTCGCGAGGTCCTCGAAGTCCCGCTCGGTGCGCAGCACGGCCATGAGCTCGTAGTACAGGTTCAGGAAGGACTGGAGATCCTCGAACCGGTACGCCTTGCGCAGCTCGTCCGTGTCCGCGTACGGCAGCCGGACACCGTTGCGCCCGGCGAGCCGGAACGCCAGCTCGGGCTCCAGGGTGCCTTCGATGTGGAGGTGCAGTTCTGCTTTCGGGAGGGGCATCGAAGCATCGTAAGCGGGATCTATCGGCGCTTCGGGACCGGCACTCGCAGAAGATCGTGCGCCACCGTCAGCTCGCCCTCGAACCCGGCCGCCCGCGCCTGCCGCTCGAACTCCTCCGGTTCGGAGTAGCGCTGGCTGAAGTGGGTGAGCACGAGGTGCCGCACACCCGCGGCCCGGGCCACGCCCGCCGCCTGGCCGGCCGTCAGATGGCCGTGCTCGACGGCGAGTTCCAGGTCCTCGTCGAGGAAGGTGGACTCGATGACGAGCATGTCGCAGCCCTCGGCGAGCGCATGCACCCCGTCGCACAGCCTCGTGTCCATGACGAACGCGAACCGCTGCCCGCGCCGCACCTCGCTGACCTCGTCGAGGCGCACACTCCCGAGGACGCCCTCGCGCTGGATCCGGCCGACGTCCGGCCCCTTGATCCCGTGCTCGGCGAGCTTCTCGGGCAGGATGCGGCGGCCGTCGGGCTCGATGAGCCGGTAGCCGTAGGACTCGACGGGATGGGACAGCTTCCGGGCCTGAAGCGTGTACGACGGGGTCACCGCGAGTTGCCCGTCGGCGTCCACCGGCGCCTCGGTGAGCTCGACCGTCTCCCGGTAGGCGGTCGCGTACCGCAGCCGGGTGAAGAAGCGCTGCCCGGAGCGCGGGTAGTGGGCGGTGACCGGGTGCGGCACCTTGTCGAGGTTGATCCGCTGGATGACACCGGCCAGGCCCAGCGAGTGGTCCCCGTGGAAGTGGGTGACGCAGATCCGGTTCAGGTCGTGCGCGGCGACCCCGGCACGCAGCATCTGGCGCTGCGTGCCCTCGCCGGGGTCGAACAGGATGCCCTCACCGTCCCAGCGCAGCAGATAGCCGTTGTGGTTGCGGTGCCGGGTCGGGACCTGGCTGGCGGTGCCGAGGACCACCAATTCACGTACGGACACGGTGACTTATCCGGGGGGCCAGTGCATGCCGCGGCCGCCGAGGACGTGCGCGTGGGCGTGCCAGACGGTCTGGCCCGCACCGCTGCCCGTGTTGAAGACGACGCGGTAGCTCTCCAGTTTGTCCTCGTCGGCGACCACCTGGGCCTCGCGCAGTATGTCCGCGGCGATGGCCGGTTCGGCCGCGGCGAGCTCGGCCGCGTTCTTGTAGTGCACCCTGGGGATCACCAGGACGTGGGTGGGTGCCTGGGGGTTGATGTCCCGGAAGGCGACGGTCGTCTCCGTCTCACGGACGATCGTCGCCGGGATGTGCCCTTCGACGATCTTGCAGAACAGGCAGTCGTCCTGCGGCTCCCCTGCCATGCGGTTCCCTCCGGGGTTCGGTGGTCGCGGTACCGGGGGGCATCGTATCGTCGCGGGCCGACGGGTCGTCCGTGGCCTCGCGCGCGGCCTCAGCCGGGCAGGCCCGGCGGAGTCCTGGCCGGGCGCTCCTCCAGTCCCGCCAGCGCCAGGCGGATCGCCTCGTCCAGCTGAGGGTCCCTGCCCGCCGCCCAGTCCTGCGGCCGCTGGACCACCTCCACGTCCGGGTCCACCCCGTGGTTCTCCACTCCCCAGCCGTAACCCTCCAGCCAGAACGCGTACTTGGGCTGGGTGATCAGCGTGCCGTCGACCAGGTGGTAGCGGCTGTCGATGCCGATCACGCCGCCCCAGGTGCGGGTGCCGACCACCGGGCCGATGCCGAGGGCGCGGATCGCCGCGTTGACGATGTCGCCGTCGGAGCCGGAGAACTCGTTGGCGACGGCGACGACCGGTCCCCGGGGCGCGTCCTGGGGGTAGCTGTAGGGCCGCAGGCCGCGCGGCAGGACCCAGCCGACGATCCGCCGGGCCAGCTTCTCCACCACGAGCTGGGAGGTGTGGCCGCCCCGGTTCTCCCGGACGTCGACGACGAGTCCCTCGCGGGCCACCTCGACGCGCAGGTCACGGTGGATCTGGGCCCAGCCGGGGGCCTGCATGTCGGGCACGTGCAGATAGCCGAGCCGGCCCCCGGAGCGCTCGTGGACGTAGGCGCGCCGGCCGGTGACCCAGTCGTGGTAGCGCAGCGGCTCCTCGTCGGCGATGGGGACCACGACCGCGTGCCGCAGATCGCCGCCGCCCGACGGCGAGATGGTGAGCTCGACCGGCTGTCCCGCCGTACCGACCAGCAGCGGCCCCGGCCCGGTCACCGGGTCGACCGGGTGGCCGGCGACGGCGACGACCGCGTCCCCGGCGCGCACGGCGACGCCGGGTGCGGCGAGCGGGGAGTGGGCCTCGGGGTCGGAGGTCTCCGAGGGCAGGATCCGGTCGATGCGCCAACTGCCGTCCGGATGCCGGGAGATGTCGGCGCCGAGCAGGCCCTGCCGGGCCCCGTCGCCGTATCCGCCGCGCGGCTGGACGTACGCGTGCGAGGTGCCGAGTTCGCCCTGCACCTCCCACAGCAGGTCGACGAGGTCGTCGTGGGTGGCGATACGGCCGAGCAGCGGGCGGTAGCGGTCGAGGACGCCGTCCCAGTCCACCCCGCTCAGATCGGGCCGCCAGAAGTGGTCGCGCATGATGCGCCCGGCCTCGTCGTACATCTGGCGCCACTCCGCGGCCGGGTCGACGCTCTGCCGTACCCGGGCGAGGTCGACCGTGACGCTGGTGTCGCCGTCGTCGTCGTGGGCGGCGCGCCGGTCGCTGGGTACGACCCGGAGCCGGCCGTCGCTCCACAGCAGGACGCGCTTGCCGTCGCCGCTCACCTCGAAGTGGTCGGCGTCGGCGGCGAGATGCTCGATGCGCCGCTGGGCGAGGTCGTAGCGCTCCAGCTCGGTCTTGGGCTCGGGGGCGTCGGGGGTGGCCCGGGAGGCGCCCAGGACGCCCTGCACCGGGTGGCGCAGCCACAGCACGCCGTCCTTGGCCGCGCGCAGATTGGAGTAGCGGGCGGCCTCGACCGGGAAGGGGACGACCCGTTCGGCGAGTCCTTCGAGGTCGACGCGGGTGGTCGGGGTGCCCTCGCTGTCGGGGGTCTCGTCCTTGTCGGGCGTCTCGAAGGGGCGGCCGTGCCGCTGCGGGCCGAACGGGGACGGTGTGGTCGCGGCGAGGGTGATCAGGTGGGGGCGGTCGCCGACGACGAAGGCCAGGTCGAAGACGTGCTCGTCGTAGACCGGGTCGAAGGAGCGGTTGGACAGGAAGGCGAGGTGCTTGCCGTCGAGGGTGAAGGCGGGGGCGTAGTCCTGGAAGCGCAGCGGGGTCGCCTCGGTGACCGACAGGTCGGTGGTGTGGGCGAGCTTGAGCTGGGACAGGGGGCGCGGGCCGGGGTGCGACCAGGCGAGCCAGGCCGAGTCGGGCGAGAAGGCCAGCCCGGACACCTCGCCGTCGGCGCTGCGGTCGACCTCGCGCACCTCGCCGGTCTCCCGTTCGACGAGCAGCAGTCGCCCGTCGTGCGCGGCGACGGCGGCCCGGCTGCCGTCGGGCGCCATGGCCAGCTCCAGGACCCGGCCGAGCTGTCCCGCGGCGAGCCGTCTGGGGATCGCGCCGGGCGCGAGTCCGGTCGCCGGGGCGAACTCCAGGGCGTCGTCGCCCTCGGCGTCGGTCACCCACACCACCCATTCCTCGCCGTCGGCGCGGAAGGCGCGCGGCAGCCGGGCCCGTACGCCGGGCTTGGCCGCCAGCGCGCGGGCGGGACCGGAGCGGTGGGTGATCCAGTGGATCGCGCCGCGCACGGAGACGGCGCTGCCGCGCGCGCCGTGGTCGGGGGACGCGGCCCCGAACCAGCGGGACGCGTCCACCGGGTACGGCTGCAGGTCGACGCGCGGCCCGCCCAGCCGTACGTCCAGCCTGCGTGGCTCGGCGCTCTCCAGGTCGTCGAGCAGCCACAGTTCACCGGCGCTGGAGTAGACGACCCGGCTGCCGTCGGTGGCGGCGTGCCGGGCGTAGAAGCCGTCGAGCGGGGTGTGCCGCCGCAGCCCGGAGCCGTCGGCGAGGGAGGAGTACAGCGCACCGGTGCCCTCGTGGTCGGACAGGAACGCGATCCGGTCCCCCACCCACAAGGGGTACTCCAGGTTCCCGTCGAGCTCCTCGTGCAGCCGTGCGAACTCGCCCGTGCCCTCCGCGTCGATCCACAACTTGCCCGCCGTACCGCCCCGGTACCGCTTCCACCAGGCGGCCTCGCGGCCCATCGGCGCGGACAGCAGCACGGTGCGCGGCCCGAAGGCGACGTCGCCGACGGGCCCGTACGGCAGGGCGGTGGCCGGTCCGCCGTCGAGCGGGACGGCGTGCGCCCAGGAGCGGCGCAGGCTGGACTGGCCGTGGGTGGTGAGCGCGAGGACCTGTCCGTCGGGGGTCCAGCCGCGCACCTGGGTCCGCCAACTGCCCCAGTGCGTGAGCCGCTTGGCGGGACCGCCGGTGACCGGGGCGATATGTGCCTCGGGGGCGCCGTCCCGGGTCGAGGTCCAGGCGACGGTCGTACCGTCGGGCGAGATACGCGGATGGGACACCGGCACGTTGTCGGCGCCGACGCGCCACGCCCGGCCGCCGTCGAGGGGCGCGAGCCAGACGTCGTCCTCGGCGGTGAAGGCGACCAAGTCGCCGTGCAGGTGGGGAAATCGGAGATACGCAGACGAAGGTGCCGATCCTGCCGATCCTGTCGATCGTGTCGAACCCGCCGAACCCGTCGATGTGGACTCAGTCACCCGATCACCATATGCAGCGGGCGGAGTCGGTGAATCCCTTTCCGATCACTTGCCCTCGACGGGCCAGCAGGTCGGGTCGCCCTTGCACCAGATGGTCCGGGTGACGGTGACGGTGGGACCGGGCTGCTGTCCGCCCGAGGGCCGGTAGGTGACGGGCGGGGTGTAGGTCGGTCCGGGCCTGGCGTTGCAGTTGCCGAGTCCCTTGACATGGAACCACTCCTTGCCGCCGACCTTGGCGACGAGGTCTCCGCGCACGCACGCGCCGTCGACGGCCTTGGTGACCTTGCCGGTGACGGTGATCTTCCGTCCGTCTTTCGTCTGCCCCTGGCAGTCGACGGAGACGACGGTGGACTCGCTGGGCGAGGGCGTCTTCCCGGGCGTGTAGCCCTGGTTGCCGTAGTTGCCCGTGCAGGTGAGCCAGCGCACGTCGACGTGCTGCCGTTCCAGCTCCGCGGTCGCGGTCCTGTCGGTGGTGTACGCCACCGACGCCGTGCTCAGATCACCCGGCTGGCAGGCCACGGCTCCGCCCACAGCCACCACCGCGAGCCCTGCCACGGCCACCACCCGCGTCCCGCGCGGCCGACGCCAAATCCTCCTCAATGCCCCCATGGAGGGCAGCCTCCCACCGACACCGGCGCTACGGAAGAGCACAAACGGCCACTCAAGTGTTCGCGCACGCCACCGTCGAGTGGCATTCGGCTCGCCCAACCTGAGCGGATGCGCAGCGATGCCCACGCGGATCGTCTTCCGGGCGGGCGAGGGGCGTATTGGCGCTCGGGATGCGTGGCCGAAGCCGGCGGCGACCCGCTCAATCTGCACGAACCCGGTGTCGTACGCGCCTTCGTCGACGAGGCCCGGCGGCGTGGGGCGCTGCCGGGCCCCGCGGAGCTGGACGGCTGGGAGCTGTACGCCGCCGTGGCGGTCAGCCGCGCAGCAGCAGCCACTCCTGGAGTTCCACCAGGTTGCCCTCCGGGTCCTTGAGGTGGGCGACGCGCATGCGGTCGGTCATGGGGGCGGGGCCGTGGATCAGGACGGCTCCGCGGGAGGTGATGTCGGCGCAGTAGGCGTCGAGGTCGTCGACGCGCAGGACCACCATGGAGCGGTGACCGGTGGCCGTCTCGCCCAGTTCGCCCAGCACCGAGGCCATCATCGAGCGGTCCTGCAGTGCGATCCCGGCGGAGCCGGAGTGCGGGCTGAACTTCTCGTACGGGCCCCCGGTCGCGCCGGACTGCGGCTTGAGGCCGAGGACTTCGGCGTAGAAGCGGTAGCAGGCGGCGAAGTCGGTGACGAGCAGCCGGACCTGTGCGAGTTCCACGGTGTCTCCCCCTGGTGTCAGGACCAGCGGCCGGTACGGCCCAGCAGGAGGGCCGCCGCGGCGGTCCCGGCGGTCGATGTACGCAGCACGGTACGCCCCAGGACGTACGCTTTGGCGCCCGCCTCCTCGAAGAGCGCCAACTCCTCCCGGGAGACGCCCCCTTCGGGCCCCACGACCAGCACGATCTCGCCCTCGGCGGGGAGTTCGGCGGTGGCGAGCGGTGCACTGCGGTGCTCGAAGTCGGAGTGGAGCACGGCGGCGAAGTCGGCTTTGGCGAGAAGTGCGGCAACCTGCTTGGTCGTCGCCGCGTCCGCGACCTCGGGGAAGCGGACCCGGCGGGACTGCTTGCCGGCCTCACGGGCGGTGGCCCGCCACTTGCCGAGCGCCTTGAGCCCGCGCTCGCCCCTCCACTGGGTGATGCAGCGGGCGGCCTGCCACGGCACGATCGCGTCGACGCCGACCTCGGTCATGGTCTCGACGGCGACCTCACCACGGTCGCCCTTGGGCAGGGCCTGGACGACGGTGATCCGGGGCGAGTCCGCCGGCTCCTCGTCCACGGTGCTCATATGGACGATCAGCCGGTCCTTGCCCTCGGTGCCGACCACCTCGCACACCGCGTAGCGTCCGGCGCCGTCGGTGAGGACGACCTCCTCGCCGGGCTGGAGCCGCTTCACGGAGACCGCGTGCCGTCCCTCGGGGCCGTCGAGGACGTACTGCCCGCCGCCGCCCGCGCGGAAGTGCTCGACGACGAAGACCGGTGCCGTCATCGCGCCTCACCCCTGGTCGACAACGCTGTCTCGGCCGCGGCGAGTTCGGCCGCCAGTGCCTCCACCAGCTGCCCGGCCGGCAGGTCCCGGGCCATCCGGTGCCCCTGGCCCGCCCACAGCGCCATGCCCTGCGCGTCACCGGCCTTGGCGGCCGCCTTGCGCAGCGGCGAGGTCAGATGGTGGACCTCCGGGTAGGCGGCGGGGGCATACGGCCCGTGCTCGCGCATGAAGCGGTTGACCAGGCCGCGGGCCGGTCGGCCGGAGAACGCGCGGGTCAGCTCCGTATGGGCGAAGAGCGGGCTGGTCAGCGCCCGCTTGTGCAGGGCGTTCGCACCGGACTCGGGGGTCGCGAGGAACGCGGTGCCGAGCTGGGCCGCGCTCGCGCCCGCCGCGAGGGCGGCGGCGATCTGACCGCCGCGCATGATGCCGCCGGCCGCGACGATCGGGAGGTCCACGGTCTCGCGGATCTGCGCGACGAGGGAGAGCAGTCCGATGCCCGCGCAGTCGCTCTCCGGGATGTCGCGGTGGGTGCCCTGGTGTCCGCCGGCCTCCACGCCCTGCGCGATCACCGCGTCGGCGCCGGCCCGCTGCACGGCGAGGGCCTCCTCGGCGGTGGTCGCGGTGACCAGGGTGAGGGTGCCCGCGCGGCGGAAGGACTCCAGCACCTCACGGGTGGGGACGCCGAAGTGGAAGGAGACCACCGGCACCGGGTTGTCGAGGAGCACGGCGAGCTTGACGTCGTAGCCGTCGTCGCGGCCGCTGTCCGGGTCGCCGAGCTCGATCTCGTACCAGGCGGCCTCGCCGGCCAGCTGGTGGGCGTAGACCTCCACGGCCGACGGGTCGGCGTACTCCGGCTGCGGCATGAAGAGGTTCACGCCGAAGGGGCGGTTGGTGAGTCCGCGCAGCTGCTTGATCTCCTGGTACAGGCCGTCGGCGGTCTTGTATCCGGCGGCGAGGAATCCGAGACCGCCCGCATCGGACACGGCTGCCGCGAGCTGCGGGACGGAGATACCGCCCGCCATGGGGGCCTGCACGATCGGATGAGGGAAGAGATCGGTCAGTGCGGAGGACATGACGGCATGTTGTCACGTCCTCCGATCAAGTCCGAATCCGGCCTTCCCTTGGCATACGCCATTGGCATGCGGCCGGATCGGCGACCGTCGCCCGACCCGTCAGCGACCGTTGAAGGCATCCTTCAGCCGAGAGAACAGCCCCTGCTGCCCCGGCTGGAACTGGCCCTGGGGCCGTTCCTCGCCGCGCAGCTTGGCCAGCTCGCGCAGCAGGCGCTCCTGCTCGGGGTCCAGCTTGTTCGGGGTCTGGACCTCGACGTGGACCACGAGGTCGCCCCGGCCGCCGCCGCGCAGATGCGTGACGCCCCGGCCGTGCAGCGGGATCGACTGGCCGGACTGGGTGCCCGGGCGGATGTCGACCTCTTCGAGGCCGTCCAGGGTCTCCAGCGGGACCTTGGTGCCGAGCGCCGCCGCCGTCATCGGGAGCGTCACCGTGCAGTGCAGGTCGTCGCCGCGCCGCTGGAACATGGCGTGCGGCAGCTCGTGGATCTCGACGTACAGGTCACCGGCGGGACCGCCGCCGGGGCCGACCTCGCCCTCACCGGCGAGCTGGATGCGCGTGCCGTTGTCCACACCGGCCGGGATCTTGACCGTGAGGGTGCGGCGGGACCGCACGCGGCCGTCGCCGGCGCACTCCGGGCACGGGGTGGGCACCACGGTGCCGAAGCCCTGGCACTGGGGGCACGGGCGGGACGTCATGACCTGGCCCAGGAAGGACCGGGTCACCTGCGACACCTCACCGCGGCCGCGGCACATGTCACACGTCTGGGCGGTGGTGCCCGGCGCGGCGCCCTCACCGTTGCAGGTGTTGCAGACGACGGCCGTGTCGACCTGGATGTCCTTCGTCGTACCGAAGGCCGCTTCGTCCAGCTCGACCTCGATACGGATCATCGCGTCCTGGCCCCGGCGGGTACGCGAGCGCGGCCCGCGCTGCGACGCCGTACCGAAGAACGCGTCCATGATGTCGGAGAAGTTGCCGAAGCCACCGGCCCCGAAGCCGCCCGCACCGGCCCCGCCGGCCTGCGAGAGCGGGTCGCCGCCGAGGTCGTAGACCTGCTTCTTCTGCGGGTCCGACAGCACCTCGTAAGCGGCGTTGATCTCCTTGAACCGCTCCTGGGTCTTCGGATCCGGGTTCACGTCCGGGTGCAGCTCGCGCGCGAGCCGGCGGAAGGCCTTCTTGATCTCTTCCTGCGACGCGTCGCGACGCACGCCGAGAACGGCGTAGTAGTCCGTGGCCACTTACGACTCCGCCAGGATCTGTCCGACGTAACGTGCCACTGCGCGTACCGCTCCCATCGTTCCCGGGTAATCCATGCGGGTCGGTCCGACCACGCCGAGCTTGGCGACTGCCTCGCCGCCCGAACCGTAACCGACCGACACGACGGACGTGGAGTTGAGTCCCTCATGGGCGATCTCGTGCCCGATGCGCACGATCACACCCGGATCCTTGGCCTCGCCGAGGAGCTTGAGGAGCACGACCTGCTCCTCCAGTGCCTCCAGGACGGGCCGGATCGTGAGGGGAAAGTCATGTCCGAAGCGGGTCAGATTGGCGGTGCCGCCGATCATCAGTCGCTCCTCGTTCTCCTCGACGAGCGTCTCCAGCAGGGTGGAGAGCACCGTCGAGACCGTGCCTCGGTCCTCGACCTCGAAGGCGTCCGGCAGGTCCTCGACCAGCTGGGGCACGTCCGTGAAACGACGGCCCGCGACCCGGCTGTTCAGCCGCGCCCGCAGATCCGCCAGGGACGATTCCCCGAAGGGTGCCGGGCAGTCGACCATCCGCTGCTCGACCCGGCCGGTGTCCGTGATCAGCACGAGCATCACCCGCGCGGGCGCGAGCGACAGCAGCTCCACGTGCCGCACGGTCGACCGGGTCAGGGAGGGGTACTGCACGACGGCGACCTGCCGGGTGAGCTGGGCGAGCAGCCGGACCGTGCGTGCCACGACGTCGTCCAGGTCGACGGCGCCGTCGAGGAAGTTCTGGATCGCCCGCCGTTCGGGGGCGCTCATCGGCTTGACGCCGGCGAGTTTGTCGACGAACAGCCGATAGCCCTTGTCCGTCGGAATCCGCCCCGCGCTGGTGTGCGGCTGGGCGATGAAGCCCTCGTCCTCCAGGGCCGCCATGTCATTGCGGACGGTCGCCGGGGACACACCGAGGTTGTGCCGCTCGGTCAGCGCCTTGGAGCCGACCGGCTCCTCCGTGCCGACATAGTCCTGGACGATGGCGCGCAGCACTTGGAGCCTGCGTTCGCTCAGCATTCGCGCACACCTCCAGAAATGTCGTGATCTTGACGCTCTGCCTGGCACTCTGCTCGTCCGAGTGCCAGAGTTCCCCGGCCCAGTGTACGGCGGTGGGGTACGCCCCGGGCAAGGCCGGTCATGCGCCTTCGTGCCCGTGGTGGCCGTCACGGATAGCGTCGCCGTATGACGGTGACTTGGGAAGAGCTGGGGTGGGAGCGGGTGGCCGCCGGGGTGGGCAGGTGCCGACTGCCTGGCTGGGACTGCACGGCGGGGCTGGTTCTCGGTGAGGGTACGGCGCTGGTGGTGGACGCCGGGTCGAGCCTCGGGGAGGGCGCGTGGTTGCGCGCGCGGGCGCAGCAGCTCGCCGGTCACCGTGTGACCCATCTTGCGCTCACCCACCCCCACTTCGACCATGTCTTCGGTGCGGCGGCGTTCGCGGGCGCGGAGGTGTTCGCCGCGGTCGGCACGGACGCGGTGTTCGCGTACGAGCGGGAGGAACTGCGCCGGGACGCGATCCGCAACGGGCTGCCCGCCCGGGAGGCGGAGGAAGCGGCCGATGCCCTTGTCCTGCCCCGTCATCCGGTCTCCGGCGAGTGGACGCTGGACCTGAGCGGGGGCCGCCAGGTGCTGCTGGCGAACGTCGGACCGGGACACACCGCCCATGACCTGGCGGTCCTGGTTCCGGGCGACCCCGAGGTGGTGTTCTGCGGCGACCTCGTCGAGGAGTCCGGCGAGCCCCAGGCCGGCCCCGACGCCGTACCGTCGCGGTGGCCCGCGGCCCTCGACCGGCTGCTCGCCCTCGGCGGCGAGGACGCGCTGTACGTCCCCGGCCACGGAGCGGTGGTCGACGCGGGCTTCGTCCGACGGCAGCGCGACGAGCTGGCGGCGCGTTTCGGCGTGTCGTGAGCGGGGGTACGGCGGTTCTCCTATCGTCATCCGAATGCGCCAGTACTCGCCGGACCTGACCCCGCCCTGGAAGAAGCCCAAGCCGGTCCCGGAGGTCCCGGCGGACCCCGGTCTGGTGGTGGAGGAGCCCGGCACCGGCTTCTGCGGCGCGGTGATCCGCTGCGAGGCGGGCACGGTGACGCTGGAGGACCGCTTCGGCAAGCACCGGGTGTTCCCGCTGGAGCCGCGCGGCTTCCTGCTGGAGGGCAGGGTGGTGACGCTGGTGCGGCGTTCGACGGCGCCGGTACGTCCCACCCGTACCGCTTCCGGCTCGGTCGCCGTCCCCGGCGCACGCGCGCGTGTCGCCCGCGCCGGCCGCATCTACGTCGAGGGCCGGCACGACGCGGAGCTGGTCGAGAAGGTGTGGGGCGACGACCTGCGCATCGAGGGCGTGGTCGTGGAGTACCTGGAGGGCGTGGACGACCTGCCGTCGATCGTGGCGGACTTCGCCCCGGGCCCGGACGCGCGGCTGGGCGTTCTCGTGGACCACCTGGTGCCGGGTACGAAGGAGTGGCGGATCGCGGAGTCGGTGACGAGCGAGCACGCGCTGGTGGTGGGCCACCCGTACATCGACATCTGGGAGGCGGTGAAGCCGGCGTCCCTGGGCATCGCGGCCTGGCCGCGCATCCCGCACGGCCAGGACTGGAAGACGGGCGTGTGCCGGGCGCTGGGCTGGCCGGAGAACACGGGGGCGGCTTGGCAGGGGATTCTGTCGCGGGTGCGGTCCTACAAGGACCTGGAGCCGGAGTTGCTGGGGAGGGTGGAGGAGCTGATCGACTTCGTCACGGGTAGCGGTGGGGCCTGACGTTCTCGTACGTGGCGAATTCGCTGGTGTCCAGTTCGAGGCCGAGAGGCTCCAATGGCGTACGGTCGCCGAACTTGGTAATTCGCTGGCGTCGGTAGTCCGCGTCCTCTCCACGTCCCACGGGCTCGGTGAGCAGTACGCATTGGGCCATGACGGGGTCGATGATGAAATAGGCGGGGATTTTTGCCGCCGCGTAGATCGAACGCTTGACCCCATAGTCTCGGTCCACGCTCGTCTTGGAGACCACTTCCACCAGCAAGGTGATGACCTCGGACGGCATCAGCCTTCCATGCTCGGGCCCGACCCCTCGCTCGATTACCACAAGGTCGGGCTGTGGCTGGCTGGTTTCCTCGAGGATGGCGATGTCCTGTGTCTGGAGTCGACGCCAGTCTCGCCGGGGGACCTGGTCCTGGACCGCCTCCACAATGTCGTTGTGGGCCACATCTGGCCCCGCCATCATCACAATTACCCCCCGGAGGAGCTCGACTTTGAAGCCCTCGGGAACCTCAAGGTTCTCGAAGATCTTCACGATGCCGGTGGTCATCGGTCGGTCGTCCACAGCGGTCATCTCCGCAGCCCTCCGGTTTCCGCCACCGTTAATTACGGCGGCAGCCTACGAACCAGGTTAGGGACCGAACCGGCGTTCCGCAGTGATTCACCCCGCCGAGTGATCAGTCCACCAGGTCCCTGACCACCGCATCCGCCAGCAGCCTCCCCCGCAACGTCAGCACCGCCCGCCCCTCCCCGTACGGCCCCTCCTGCAGCAGCCCGTCCATCAGTGCCCGGCGCGAAGCCGCGAGGCCCTCCTCGCGCAGCAGCTCCAGCGGCACGCCCTCCCGCAGCCGCAGCTCCAGCAGGATCCGCTCCACCCGGCGGTCCTCGTCCGACAGGAGCTCCCGGCCCGCGCCCGGTGTCCGGCCCGACGCCAGGGCCGCCGCGTACGCCCCCGGGTGCTTCACGTTCCACCAGCGGACGCCTCCGACGTGGCTGTGGGCGCCCGGGCCCGCGCCCCACCAGTCGGCCCCCCGCCAGTACAGCTCGTTGTGCAGGCAGCGGCCCGATTCCGAGGTGGCCCAGTTGGACACCTCGTACCAGTCGAAGCCCGCCGCCGACAGGGCCTCCTCGGCGATCAGATAGCGGTCCGCGTGGACGTCGTCGTCCGTCATCGGGACCTCGCCCCGGCGGATGCGACGGGCCAGCTGCGTGCCCTCCTCGACGATCAGGGCGTAGGCGCTGACGTGGTCCGGCCCGGCGCCGATCGCCGCGTCCAGCGACGCCCGCCAGTCGTCGTCCGACTCGCCGGGTGTGCCGTAGATCAGGTCCATGTTCACATGCTCGAAGCCCACGGCTTTGGCCTCCGCCACGCAGGCCTCGGGGCGTCCGGGGGTGTGCGTCCGGTCGAGCACGCGCAGCACGTGCTGCTTCGCGCTCTGCATGCCGAAGGAGACGCGGTTGAAGCCGCCCGCGCGGAGCACGGCCAGATAGGCCGGGTCGACCGACTCCGGGTTCGCCTCCGTCGTGACCTCCGCGTCGGCCGCCAGACCGAACTCGTCGCGGATCGCCCCCAGCATCCGTACGAGGTCGTCCGCGGCCAGCAGCGTAGGCGTACCGCCCCCGACGAACACCGTGCGGACCGCGCGCGGGTCGTCGCCCAGCACCTTGCGGGCCAGGCGGATCTCGTCGATCAGCGTGTCCGCGTAGTTGTCGCGGGAGGCGAGGACGCCGCCCGTGCCACGCAGTTCGGTCGCGGTGTAGGTGTTGAAGTCGCAGTAGCCGCAGCGCGTCGCGCAGTACGGAACGTGCAGGTAGAAGCCGAGGGGCCGGTCGGCGGCCCCGGCGAGCGCGGACGCGGGCAGCGCACCGTCGGCGGGGACGGGCTCGCCGTCGGGGAGTGCGGAAGGCATGTCCTCCATTGTCCCGTACGACGACTGTCCCGTGTCCCGTCCGACGGCTGTCCCGTACGACGACGGTCACTCCGCCTGGAGCACCAGCAGCGCCAGATCGTCCTCCGGCGCCCCGCCGCCGAACTCGTGCACCAGACGTCTGATCCGCTCCGCGATCAGCTCGGCGCTCAGCCCCACGCAGCCGGACAGAGCCTGCGCGAGCCCGTCGCCGTCGTCGAACTGGCGCGTGCCGGAGCGTCGCTCGGTCACCCCGTCGGTGACGCACAGCAGGGTGTCGCCGGAGCGCAGCTCGATGGTCTCGCTGGTGTACGTGGCGTCCTCGACGACCCCGAGGAGGGTCTGCGGCTGCGCGGCCGTACGCACCTCCCCGTCCGGCCCGAGATGCAGCGGCAGCGGGTGTCCGGCGGAGGCGAGGGTGCAGCGGACACCGCCGGCGAAGGGGACGAGTTCGCCGTAGAGGAGGGAGAGAAAGCGGGTCTGCGGGCCGTCCCCGGGGGCCATGGGGCGGCCCCCGGCGGCCGCCAGCGCGCGGGCCGCGGCGTCGGCGGCCTCCGTGGCGTCGTCGAGGAGGAGCTGGTTGAGGCGGTCGAGGACGTCGGCGACGCGGTAGCCCTCGCGGGCGAGGAGCCGCAGCCAGGGGCGGGCCAGCCCGATCACGACCGCGGCCTCGGGGCCCTTGCCCTGTACATCGCCGACGGCGAAGCACCAGCGGCCGTCGCTCGCCGGGAACAGGTCGTAGAAGTCGCCGCTCGGGCCGCCCTTGTCGCACGGCTCGTAGACCAGCGCGCTGCGCAGCCCGGGGATCTCGGCGACCGCGCCCGGCAGCAGCCCGCGCTGCAGGACGGCGCTGATGGTGGCCTGGCGGGCGTACTGGCGGGCGGCGCCGATGGCGAGGGCCACCCGGCGGCCGAGGTCCTCGACGAGCCCGGTGATCTCGTCCGGGAAGCGCGGCAGCCCGCACCGCCCGATGACCAGCGTGCCCAGCGGGCGGCCGCCCGCGATCAGCCGGTAGGCGAGCGCCGTGCCGTCGATGCCCCGCGGACCGAGCGCGTCACCGGGCCAGGGGTACGGCTCGGGCCCGGACCGCAGCCCGTCGCGGGGGCGGGGCGGGTCCTTCTCCAGTGCCCGGCGCAGCTCCTCGATGCGGTTCTCGCTGCTGTGCCAGACCCGGGCGAGCCGTGGTCCCGCCGCGCCGGTGCCGTCCGCCCAGCCTCCCCCGCTTCCGGCTCCGCTCCAGCTGGGTGACCCCCAACGCCCGGTCGACTCGTCCTCCAGCCACACCGCGCACCAGTCGGCGAGCCGCGGCACGATCAGCTGTCCGGTGAGCGCGGCGACCAGGGTCTCGTCGAGCTGTCCGGCGAGCAGGTCGGAGGCCTCGGCGAGGAAGGACAGGGCGCCACGGCCGAGCCAGTCCCGGTCCCGCTCGGCCCGCTGCGGCTCGGGCGCCAGGATCTCGGCGACCTTCAGCCCGCGTTCCAGGGCGCGCTCCTCGGCGTACGCCTCGATCTCGTCGGCGGCCGCGCTCCCCTCGGCGGGCAGCCGTGCCCACACCGTCTTGGCGCCGGTGCGATAGCTGACGCCCCAGGACTCGGCGAGGGTGGCGACGAGGCGCAGGCCGCGGCCGTACTCCGGTGTCTCGTACGGCGAGTCGCCTCCGTGCTCGCGGGGCGCGCGTGAGGGGTGGTGGTCGCAGACCTCGATGACGAGCGCCCCGGAGTCGTCCAGCCAGCAGGTGAGTTCGACGTCGGTGCCCGCGTGCACGACGGCGTTGGTGACGAGTTCGCTGACCGCGACCATGGCGTCGTCGGCGAGCCGCTCGGAGCGCACGAGCCCCAGCTCGGTCCACTCGGTGAGGGCCGAGCGCATCAGTCCGCGGGCGGTGCCCGGGGCGAGGGGGCTTCCGGGCAGGATGGTGCGCACCTCTGTACGCTCCTCGGCATCCGTACGCGCCCCGGCATCCGTACGGTCCTCCGGGCTCGTGTGCTCCCCCGCGCTCGGATGCACAGGCGCACCACGGCCACGGGCAATGGTCTCCCGTTGCGTCGGTATGGCCCCCATCTACGGCTCCTGGAGCAGTTCGGACGAATACGCCTCGGTCGATGCGGACAGAGTGACAGACTGACTGCGCCCATAAGCGCCGAGTTACCGAAGTGGGCCGCCATGAGTGAGAACAGTGCTACGCGTGTGCTCGAAGAAGGACAGAAAACGGAACAACTCGGAGCATCCGCACTGCGTCCTCTGCTCGCCGCGATGACCGCACTGCGGGACGGCGACTTCGCCAGGGTGCCGGAGACCGGGCACGGCATCGACGCCGAACTCGCCGCGGTCTTCAACCAGATCGTCGACCGGAGCCTGCACTTCAACTCCGAACTGCGGCGCGTGAAGCGGGAGCTGGCGCGGCACGGCCGGCTCGACGAGCGGCTCTCGGCCAGCCCGGGCCAGGGCTCGTGGACGTCCCGGGTCACTGACGTGAACCAGATACTGGACGCCCTGGTGGCCCCGGTGGCCAATGCCACGCGGGTCCTGGACGCGGTGGCCGGGGGCGATCTGACCCAGCGGGTCGACCTGCACGACGGAACCCGGCAGTTGCGCGGTGACCTGCGGCGGCTCGGCACCGCCGTGAACAAGATGGTCGACCAGCTCTCCCTGTTCACCGGCGAGGTGACCCGGGTGGCCCGCGAGGTCGGCACCGAGGGCCGGCTCGGCGGGCGGGCCAAGGTGCAGGGTCTGTCGGGCAGTTGGCGAGCCGTGACCGAGGCGGTCAACACGATGGCGTCCCGGCTGACCGCCCAGGTCCGCGACATCGCCGTGGTGACCACGGCGGTGGCCCGCGGCGATCTGACCCGTACGGTGACGGTGGAGGCGACCGGTGAGCTGCTGGAGCTGAAGCTCACCGTCAACACGATGGTGGACCAGCTGTCCGCCTTCGCCGACGAGGTCACGCGCGTGGCCCGGGAGGTCGGCACCGAGGGGCAGCTGGGCGGGCGCGCTCAGGTGCGGGGCGTGTCCGGGGTCTGGAAGGACCTCACCGACAACGTCAACTTCATGGCGTCGAACCTGACTTCGCAGGTGCGCAACATCGCCCAGGTGACGACGGCCGTGGCCAACGGCGATCTGAGCCAGAAGATCACGGTCGACGCGAAGGGCGAGATCCTGGAGCTGAAGTCGACCATCAACACGATGGTGGACCAGCTGTCCGCCTTCGCCGACGAGGTCACCCGCGTGGCCCGCGAGGTCGGCACCGAGGGCAACCTCGGCGGGCGCGCTCAGGTGCGGGGCGTCTCCGGGGTCTGGAAGGACCTCACCGACAACGTCAACTTCATGGCGGACAACCTGACTTCGCAGGTCCGCAATATCGCCCTCGTCTCGACGGCCGTGGCCCAGGGCGACCTCGGCAAGAAGATCACGGTGGAGGCGAAGGGCGAGATCCTGGAGCTGAAGTCCACGATCAACACGATGGTGGACCAGCTGTCCGCCTTCGCCGACGAGGTCACCCGCGTGGCCCGCGAGGTCGGCACCGAGGGCAACCTCGGCGGTCAGGCCCAGGTGCGGGGCGCCAGCGGAGTCTGGAAGGACCTCACCGACAACGTCAACTTCATGGCGCTGAACCTGACTTCGCAGGTCCGCAACATCGCCCAGGTGACGACGGCCGTGGCCAACGGCAACCTGTCCAAGAAGATCACGGTAGACGCGCGCGGTGAGATCCTGGAGCTGAAGGACACCGTCAACACGATGGTGGAGCAGCTGCGCGCCTTCGCCGACGAGGTCACGCGCGTGGCCCGCGAGGTCGGCACCGACGGCCGGCTCGGCGGGCGGGCCCAGGTGCTGGGGGTCTCCGGCGTCTGGCGGGATCTGACGGACAACGTCAACTACATGGCGGACAACCTCACTTCACAGGTGCGGAACATCGCCCAGGTGGCGACGGCGGTGGCATCGGGCGACCTGTCGAAGAAGATCGACGTGGACGCGCGCGGCGAGATCCTGGAGCTGAAGACCACCATCAACACGATGGTGGACACGCTGTCCTCCTTCTCCTCCGAGGTGACGCGCGTGGCCCGCGAGGTGGGCAGCGAGGGGCAGCTCGGCGGGCAGGCCCGGGTCGAGGGCGTGTACGGCACCTGGAAGCGCCTGACGACGAACGTGAACGAACTCGCCCTGAACCTGACCACCCAGGTCCGTGCGATCGCCGAGGTCGCCTCCGCCGTGGCGCAGGGCGACATGTCCCGCTCGATCACCGTGGAGGCGCGCGGCGAGGTCGCCGAGCTGAAGGACAACATCAATCTGATGGTGGCCAACCTGCGCGAGACGACCCGCGCGAAGGACTGGCTGGAGTCCAACCTGGCCCGACTCGCGGCCCTGATGCAGGGCCACCGCGACCTGATGGAGGTCGCCGATCTGATCCTGCGCGAGCTGACGCCGCTGGTGAACGCCCAGTACGGCGCGTTCTTCCTGGCCGACCCCGACGAGGACGGTTCCTCACTCCCGACGGCCGTCCCGGCGAAGGGGCTGGCCTTCATCGCCGGCTACGGCTCGGCGCAGGGCGCCACGGTCGAGACGGGCGGCTTCCCGGTGCACGGTCTGGTCCGCCAGGCGGCCCGGGAGAAGAAGCGGATCCTGGTGGAGGAGGCCCCGCCCGACTACATCAAGATCAACAGCGGGCTCGGGGAGGCGGCGCCCACGACGATCGTCATCATCCCGATCCTGTTCGAGGACAAGCTGCTCGGCGTGATCGAGCTGGCCTCCTTCTCCCGCTTCTCCGATGTGCACCTGGCGTTCTTCGACCAGTTCGTGAACACCATCGGCGTCGCCATCAACACGATCATCGCCAACTCCCGCACCGAGTCCCTGCTCGGCGAGTCCCAGCGGCTGGCGATGCAGCTCCAGGAACGCTCGGACGAACTCCAGAAACAGCAGGCGGAGTTGCAGCACTCCAACGCGGAACTGGAGGAGAAGGCGGCCCTGCTGGCCACGTCGTCCCAGTACAAGTCGGAGTTCCTGGCGAACATGTCGCACGAGCTGCGTACGCCGCTCAACTCGCTGCTGATCCTGGCGCGGCTGCTCTCCGACAACCCGGACGGCCATCTCTCCGAGCAGGAGGTGCAGTTCGCGACGACGATCCACCGCTCGGGCTCGGACCTGCTCCAGCTGATCAACGACATCCTGGACCTGTCGAAGATCGAGGCCGGCCGGATGGACGTACGCCCGAAACGGCTGCCGCTCATCAAGCTGCTGGACTATGTCCACGCGACCTTCCGTCCACTGACCCTGGACCGGGGGCTCGCCTTCGAGGTGGCGGTCGGCGAGGACGTGCCGCGGTTGATGTACTCCGACGAGCAGCGCCTCCAGCAGATCCTGCGCAATCTGCTGTCCAACGCAACCAAGTTCACCGCGACGGGCCGGGTGGAGCTGCGGGTGAGCCGGCTGAAGGACCCCGAGCACCACTACGTCCGCGACAGCGACGAGGTGGTCGCCTTCGCGGTCTCCGACACGGGCATCGGGATCGCCGCCGAGAAACTCCCGGTGATCTTCGAGGCGTTCCAGCAGGCCGACGGCACGACCAACCGCAAGTACGGCGGCACCGGCCTGGGCCTGTCCATCAGCAGGGAGATCGCGGGCCTGCTGGGCGGCCGTATCGTCGCGGAGAGCGAGCCGGGCAAGGGCTCCACCTTCACGCTCTACGTCCCGGTCGTGAGCCCCGGTCACAGCGCGACGGGGCCGGTGCCCGAGGACCGTACGACCCTGCCGCTCCCCGCGCAGCCGGCCGCCGAGCCCTTCCCCGCGGCCCACGACACGGAGGACTCCTGGCCCGCGCCCACCAAGCTGGAGGCGTGGAAGACGGGCCGGGCGGGACAGGTGCTGCCCGGCCGGCGCGTGCTGATCGTGGACGACGACATCCGCAACGTGTTCGCGCTCACCCATGTCCTGGGCCGCGTCGGCATGCCGGTGCTCTACGCGGAGAACGGCCGGGAGGGCATCGAGACCCTGGAGCGCAACCCGGACGTCGAGCTGGTCCTGATGGACATCATGATGCCGGAGATGGACGGCTACGAGACCATCTCCTCCATCCGCCGCACCCCGCGCTGGGCCGGGCTGCCGATCGTCGCGCTGACGGCCAAGGCGATGCCCGGAGACCGGGAGAAGTCGATCGCGCGGGGCGCCAACGACTACGTACCCAAGCCGGTGGACGTCGACCGGCTGCTGACCGTCGTGTGCGCGCTCCTGGACCCCGAGAGCACACAGGGCGAGGAGCCGGAGGGGGGCGCCGGTGAACACGACGACGAGCCGGCCGCCGAGGAACGGACCGAGTGAGGCAACGTCACCATGAGCGCTGAGGCAACGACCGGCGAGCGGGCCGGGATCCTCCTCGTGGACGACATGGAGGACAACCTGATCGCGCTGGAGGCCGTCCTGGGCTCCCTCAACCAGCCGCTCGTGCGGGCGCGGTCGGGCGAGGAGGCGATGAAGGCACTGCTGCGCCGGCAGTTCGCCCTGGTCCTCATGGACATCCGGATGCCGGGCATGGACGGCTTCGAGACGGCCGCGAACATCAAGCGGCTCGACCAGACCAAGGACATCCCGATCATCTTCCTGACCGGCGCGGACGACGACGCGGGCTACGCCTTCCGCGGCTACGCCACGGGCGCCGCCGACTACCTGACGAAGCCGTTCGACCCCTGGGTACTGCGCGCCAAGGTCTCCGTGTTCCTGGACCTCCACCGCAAGAACCGCCAACTGGAACACCTGCTCGCCCAGGAACAGTCCCACTGCGCCCAGGTGACCACCCACCTGAACACCCTGGAAAAACTGCTGGCAGCAGACCCGGTGAACCTCCGCGAGGCCCGGACGCAGGTGCAGCGGGTGCAGGAGCTGGTGGAGTCGATCCGGCAACGGGGGCCGGGGCGGGCCCGCTAGACAGCGGGGGCGGGGCCGCCAAAGAGCGGGGGGCGGGGTCCGTCAGGACTCCGCCCCCCGCCGAGGAACCGGTCAGCCCTCGCGCGTTCCCGCGTACATCTCGTCGATCAGGTGCTTGTACTCGCGCTCCACCACCGGGCGCTTGAGCTTGAGGCTCGGGGTGATTTCGCCGTGTTCCACGTCCAGGTCGCGCGGGAGGAGGCGGAACTTCTTGATGGTCTGCCAGCGCTGGAGGCCCTCGTTGAGCTGCTTGACGTAGCTCTCGACCAGCTCGACCGTGGCGGGGGCGGCGACGACCTCGGCGTACGACTTGCCCGCCAGGCCGTTCTCCTTGGCCCAGTCGAGGATGGCGATCTCGTCGAGGGCGATGAGCGCGGTGCAGAAGTTCCGGTCGGCGCCGTGCACCAGGATGTTGGAGACGTACGGGCACACGGCCTTGAACTGGCCCTCGACCTCGGCCGGCGCGATGTACTTGCCGCCGGACGTCTTGATCAGGTCCTTCTTGCGGTCGGTGATGCGCAGATAGCCGTCGGGGGACAGCTCGCCGATGTCGCCGGTGTGGAACCAGCCGTCCGACTCCAGGACCTCGGCGGTCTTCTCCGGCAGCCCGTGGTAGCCCTGCATGATGCCGGGGCCGCGCAGCAGGATCTCGCCGTCGTCCGCGATGCGCACCTCGCAGCCGGGCAGCGGCTTGCCGACCGTGCCGGTGCGGTAGGCCTCGCCGGGGTTGACGAAGGAGGCCGCGGAGGACTCGGTGAGGCCATAGCCCTCCAGGATGTGCACACCGGCGCCGGCGAAGAAGTAGCCGATCTCGGGGGCGAGCGCGGCGGAGCCGGAGACACAGGCCCGCAGCTGGCCGCCGAAGGCCTCGCGCAGCTTGGAGTAGACGAGGGCGTCCGCGACCTTGTGCTTGGCGCCGAGCCCGAAGGGCACGGAGTGCGCACCGGTGTGCCGGAAGTTGTCCTGGCTGACCTTGGCGTACTCGCGGGCGACCCCGGCCGCCCACTGGAAGATCTTGTACTTGGCGGCGCCGCCCGCACGGGCCTTGGCCGCGACGCCGTTGTAGACCTTTTCGAAGATGCGCGGCACGGCCGCCATGTACGTCGGCTGGACCACCGGCAGATTCTCGATGATCTTGTCGACCCGGCCGTCGACCGCGGTGACGTGCCCGACCTCGATCTGGCCGGAGGTGAGCACCTTGCCGAAGACGTGCGCCAGCGGCAGCCACAGGTACTGCACGTCCTCGCTGCCGACCAGCCCGGTCGCGGCGATCGCCTTCGCCATGTACGACCAGTTGTCCTGCGGGAGCCGCACGCCCTTGGGGCGGCCCGTGGTGCCGGAGGTGTAGATGAGGGTGGCGAGCTGGTCCTTCGTGATCGCCGCCACCCGCTCCTTGATCAGCTCGGGGTGCTTCTCCAGATAGGCGGCACCGCGCTGCTCCAGCTCGGCGAGGGTGAGCACCCAGTCGCCGGTCTCGACGCCGGCCGGGTCGATGACGACCACATGGGTCAGCTCGGGCAGCTCACGACGCTTCTCCACGGCCTTGGCGAGCTGGGCCGCGTCCTCCGCGATCAGTACCCGGCTCGCGGAGTCGGAGAGGATGAACGCGGACTCGTCGGCGTTGGTCTGCGGGTAGACGGTCGTGGTGGCCGCACCGGCGCACAGGATGCCGAGGTCGGCGAGGATCCACTCGACGCGGGTCGAGGAGGCGAGCGCGACGCGCTGCTCGGACTGCACGCCCAGCTCGATGAGACCGGCCGCGATCGCGTAGACCCGCTCGGCGGCCTGTCCCCAGCTCAGCGACTTCCAGTCGTCCGGGCCCTGGCCGGACGAGGCCGGCACCGGGTAGCGGTAGGCCTCTGCGTCCGGTGTGGCCGCCACGCGGTCCAGGAACAGCGTCGCCACGGACGGCGGACGGTTCTCGATCAGGGTCTGTGTGTCGCTCACGACATCCTCCGGGGCCCGCGACAGTGCGGCTGGCTCAGTGCGGCTGGGTTAACTCACGGGTGTGGTTTCGCGCCGTTGTTTAACTCGCGAGTAACTATCGAGCAGAGATCAGAGTAAGGCCCGACCGGCCGGTTCGTAAGGGGCGGCGGCCTGTCACTTCCTCCAGAGAGTGACCGCGCGCATGCGAAGGGGCCCGCCGCACTTTGGTGCGACGGGCCCCCCTTGCGCCCCATTTGCCGGGGCGACCGGCGCTTACTGCGGGTAACCGCGATTACTTCTTGCCCTTGGCCGACCCCGCGCTGTCATCGCTGGAGAGCACGGCGATGAAGGCCTCCTGCGGAACCTCCACGGAACCCACCATCTTCATCCGCTTCTTGCCTTCCTTCTGCTTCTCCAGCAGCTTCCGCTTACGGGAGATGTCACCGCCGTAGCACTTGGCGAGGACGTCCTTGCGGATGGCGCGGATGGTCTCGCGGGCGATGACCCGGGAGCCGATGGCGGCCTGGATGGGCACCTCGAAGGCCTGCCGCGGGATGAGTTCGCGCAGCTTGGCGACGAGCCGCACCCCGTACGCATACGCGGCGTCCTTGTGGGTGATCGCCGAGAAGGCGTCCACCTTGTCGCCGTGCAGCAGGATGTC
The DNA here is from genome assembly GCF_042895285.1 of Streptomyces sp. NPDC001406. Taxonomy (NCBI): domain Bacteria; kingdom Bacillati; phylum Actinomycetota; class Actinomycetes; order Kitasatosporales; family Streptomycetaceae; genus Streptomyces; species Streptomyces sp. NPDC001406. The sequence continues at coordinate 540,488 of NZ_JBIAWG010000001.1, read as the reverse complement.
GACCTTGACCAGGCTGGAGGTCTGCTCGCCGGTGGGCTCGTAGTCCAGCGACGCGTAACCCCGCGTCTTCGACTTCAGCTGGTCGAAGAAGTCGAAGACGATCTCGGCGAGCGGGAGGGTGTAGCGGATCTCGACCCGGTCCTCGGAGAGGTAGTCCATGCCGAGGAGGGTGCCGCGCCTGGTCTGGCACAGCTCCATGATCGAGCCGATGAACTCGGTCGGCGCCAGGATCGTGGCCCGCACGACCGGCTCGTACACCTCGCCGATCTTGCCTTCGGGGAATTCGCTCGGGTTGGTGACGATGTGTTCGCTGCCGTCCTCCATCACCACGCGGTAGACCACGTTGGGCGCGGTGGCGATCAGATCGAGCCCGAACTCGCGCTCCAGTCGCTCGCGGATCACATCGAGGTGCAGCAGACCGAGGAAACCGACGCGGAAGCCGAAGCCGAGGGCCGCCGAGGTCTCCGGCTCGTACACCAGCGCGGCGTCGTTGAGCTGCAGCTTGTCCAGGGCCTCGCGCAGCTCGGGGTAGTCGGAGCCGTCCAGCGGATACAGGCCGGAGAAGACCATGGGCTTGGGGTCCTTGTACCCGCCCAGGGCCTCGGTGGCACCCTTGACCTGGCTGGTGACGGTGTCACCGACCTTGGACTGGCGGACGTCCTTCACACCCGTGATCAGATAGCCCACCTCGCCGACGCCGAGGCCGTCGGCCGACAGCATCTCGGGCGAGTTGGTGCCGATCTCCAGCAGCTCGTGCGTGGCGCCCGTGGACATCATCTTGATCCGCTCGCGCTTGTTGAGCTGACCGTCGATGACACGGACGTACGTGACCACGCCCCGGTACGAGTCGTACACGGAGTCGAAGATCATCGCTCGGGCGGGCGCGTCCTTGACCCCGACCGGCGCCGGGATGTCCCGGACCACCCTGTCGAGCAGCGCGTCGACACCGAGACCGGTCTTGGCGGAGACCCGCAGCACGTCGTCGGGGTCGCAGCCGACCAGGTTGGCCAGCTCCTCGGCGAACTTCTCGGGCTGTGCGGCCGGCAGATCGATCTTGTTCAGTACGGGGATGATCGTGAGGTCGTTCTCCATCGCCAGGTAGAGGTTGGCGAGGGTCTGGGCCTCGATCCCCTGGGCGGCGTCAACGAGGAGGACGGTCCCCTCACAGGCCGCGAGCGACCGCGAGACCTCATACGTGAAGTCGACGTGCCCCGGGGTGTCGATCATGTTGAGGATGTGGGTCGTGCCCTGGTCGGGGCCCTCGGTCGGGGCCCAGGGCAGACGCACGGCCTGGGACTTGATCGTGATGCCGCGCTCGCGCTCGATGTCCATCCGGTCGAGGTACTGAGCACGCATCTGCCGCTGCTCGACCACACCGGTCAGCTGGAGCATCCGGTCGGCTAGCGTGGACTTGCCGTGGTCGATGTGCGCGATGATGCAGAAATTGCGGATCAGAGCCGGGTCGGTACGGCTCGGCTCGGGCACATTCTTAGGGGTCGCGGGCACGCAGGGTCCTGTCTCTTGAGGCGCCTTATGCCTCGGGTCGGATCGATACGTAGTCTCCATGGTCCCACGGGCGCGGACCGGAGACCGGTTTGGGCCGCTCGGGGGGCCGCTGGTAGCCTGGGTGGCTGTGCCTCATGCCCTCTCAGCGCGAGGCGCATCTTCAAGAAATCATCGGTGCGGGACCCGTGCGGCCCCGTACCAGAACCTGAAAAGGCTCATTCGTGGCGAACATCAAGTCCCAGATCAAGCGGATCAAGACCAACGAGAAGGCTCGGCTGCGCAACAAGGCTGTCAAGTCCTCCCTGAAGACCGCGATCCGCAAGGCCCGCGAGGCCACTGCCGCGGGTGACGTCGAGAAGGCCACCGAGTACCAGCGCGCTGCCGCGCGTCAGCTCGACAAGGCCGTCTCGAAGGGCGTCATCCACAAGAACCAGGCCGCCAACAAGAAGTCGGCTCTGGCTTCCAAGGTCGCTTCCCTCAAGGGCTGAGTCAACTCCGACTTGACCGCCGGACGGACCCAGAGCGGGCCCTCTCTCATCCGCTCCCGACCGGCAGCCCGAGCTCATACGCGGCCTGCGTTCGCCACGCGGGTATGAGCTCACCAGCTTGATCCGAGGCCCTGCCACCTCGCCCTTCCCCGGGGCGGACGGCGGGGCCTTCGGCATGTCCGGGGTGCCTCCGCCGGGCGGGCTCTCCGGGGCGTTCCCCGGGCGCCCCGGGGTGTCTTTCCTTCAGCATTCGCGGGGTGGGACGGGATCGCTCGCGCGACGTCGACGGGTGGCTCGGGAGTGGGGCAGAGGGGCCGTGCGCCCCGCCGGCGGCATCTCCGGGGCGTCCCCCGGGCTGCGCCTCCGTGAGCGGGCACGGCGAATGGGCCGGAGAGGCACCACGTGCCGAGGTGGCGCGTGCCGAGGCAGTGCGTGCGCCCGCCGTCAGCGTCCCCGGGAGCGGGCCGCCCTCGCGATCGTCACGACCGCCTTCTCCAGCGCGTACTCGGGGTCGTCCCCGCCGCCCTTCACGCCCGCGTCGGCCTCGGCCACCGCTCGCAGCGCGAGCGCGACACCGTCCGGTGTCCACCCGCGCATCTGCTGCCGCACCCGGTCGATCTTCCACGGCGGCATCCCCAGCTCTCGCGCGAGATCGGCGGGCCGGCCACCTCGCGCGGAGGACAGCTTCCCGATCGCCCGCACGCCCTGGGCCAGCGCGCTGGTGATCAGCACCGGCGCGACCCCGGTGGCCAGCGACCACCGCAGCGCCTCCAGCGCCTCCGCCGTACGCCCCTCGACCGCCCGGTCGGCGACCGTGAAGCTGGAGGCCTCGGCACGCCCGGTGTAGTACCGCCCGACGACGGCCTCGTCGATCGTCCCCTCGACGTCCGCGACGAGCTGAGTCACCGCGGACGCCAACTCCCGCAGATCGCTCCCGATCGCGTCGACGAGCGCCTGGCACGCCTCGGGCGTGGCCGACCGGCCGAGCCCGCGGAACTCGCTCCGCACGAAGGCGAGACGGTCCGCCGGCTTGGTCATCTTCGGGCAGGCCACCTCCCGCGCGCCCGCCTTGCGCGCCGCGTCGAGCAGCCCCTTGCCCTTGGCCCCGCCCGCGTGCAGCAGCACGAGGGTGATCTCCTCCGCGGGCGCCCCGAGATACGCCTTCACGTCCTTGACCGTGTCGGCCGACAGGTCCTGCGCATTGCGTACGACCACGACCTTGCGCTCCGCGAAGAGCGACGGGCTGGTCAGCTCGGCGAGCGTGCCGGGCTGCAGCTGGTCCGGGGTCAGGTCACGTACATCCGTGTCGGCGTCGGCGGCCCTGGCGGCGGCCACCACCTCCTGCACGGCACGGTCGAGCAGGAGGTCCTCCTGGCCCACGGCGAGCGTCACCGGGGCGAGAGGGTCGTCATTCGCAGTCTTCCTGGCCATCGGGACAAGCATCCCACGCGCCACTGACAATGGACCCCGCCGCCGGCCCGCGGGGGCCTCCCAGGCCCTGCGGCTCCTCGGCCTACGGCTCCTCGCGCCAGCCGTCCCACTCCCCCGCGAACGCGTTCAGCTCCGCGGGGTCCAGCCGCTCGTCCTCGTCCCGCAGGACCACGAGCCACTGCGCGTCCTCGGCGTCGTCCTCACCGGCCAGCGCATCGCGGACGAGGTGCGGTTCCTCATCGAGTCCGAAGCGCTCCACGAGCGCCTCCACCGCTTCCTCGGCCGCGTCGCGGTCGGGCAGCACCAATACGTGTCTCACATCGCTCACGAAGTCATTCTCCGGCACCCGAACCGTGCCTGAGTCAGTCGTCCCGACTCCGCTTCCGCACGGTCGGCACCGAGTCGAGTTCGATCCCGAACCGCTCCCGGTACACCCCGAGAACCTCCTCGTCCGTGCCCAGTTCACGCACCTCCTTCGTCCCGTCGGCCCCCGTCACCGTCAGCGCGCGCCCGCTGATCGTGATCCTCCCTCCGTCCTCCGTCACCCGCGAACACACCAGCGACCGCGTGAAGTGCGACACCGGCGAGGTGCTGTGCCACCACGCCCCGGCCGCGAAGTCGCCGAGCACCCGGGGCCTGGTCTCCAGGCGGTACTGGAGCTTCCCGTCACGCGTCACGTCCAGGTCCCCGGCACCGGCCACCTCGCCCGCGCCCTCCACCCCCGCGGCATCCGGCCCGGCCGGGGCGATCCGAAAGGTTCCGCCGGGATCGCGCTGCTCCCCGCGCTCCGCGAAGGCCAGCGGACCATGGCTGTGCGCCCCGAATCCCACATCGGCCAGCCACTCGCTCCCGTCCACCGCCCGCACCCGCAGCGCGAGATGGTCGTACGGAATCCCCAGTCGCCCCTCGTCCCCGTACACCCGCCCCGCGAGCAGGACGACGTCGAAGCCCAGCGCGGCGAGCAACGCCCCGAAGGAGCCGTTCAGTTCGTAGCAGAACCCGCCCCTTCGCGCCCCCAGCAGCTTGTCCAGCAGCCGCTTCTCCTCCAGCACGATCTCCTCGCCGAGGTGGATCGACAGGTTCTCGAAGGGCACGGCCCGCAGATGACGCACATGCAGGTCCCGCAGAACCTCGACGGTGGGCCGCTCCGGGCGCTCGGCCCCCAGACGGCGGAGATAGGCATCGACCTGTGCTGTATTCATGCCCTCAGTCTCGCGCCACCCGCAGCCCTCCGTCCGCTCCGCCCGCCCCGACGACCGCAAGCGCCCCGTCCCGGTCCGTACGCAGGACCACCGCCCCTCCGGCACGCAGCGCCGCCACCGTGCCGGGCGCCGGATGGCCGTACGGGTTGTCCGCACCGCACGAGATCAGCGCCACCCGCGGGGCCACCAGACGTATCAGATCCGGATCCTGATAGGCCGAGCCGTGGTGGGCGACCTTGAGCACATCCACACCGGCCAGCTCAGCTGCCGTCGGCGATCTCAACAGCGCCTGCTGGGCCGGGGGTTCGAGGTCCCCCAGGAGGAGCAGCCGCAACCCGGCCGAGCGCACGAGCAGCGCCACGCTCGCGTCGTTGGGGCCGTCGGGACCAGGGACCGCCGGGCTCGGGGGCGGCCACAGCACCTGCCAGGACAGCGCACCGGTGCGCCCCTCCTCCCCCGCGACGGCACTGGTGAGCCGAATGTGCCGCCGCGCCGCCTCCTTCCGTACGAACTCGGCCTGGTCCGCGGGCTCCTCGAAGCCGGTCGTCTCGATCACGCCCACCGAGCGCCCCCTCAGCACACCGGGCAGCCCCGTGACGTGATCCGCGTGGAAGTGGGTCAGCACCACGAGCGGGATGCGGGTGATGCCGAGCTCCCGCAGGCAGTGGTCGACCAGCGCCGGATCGGGTCCGGCGTCCACGACCACCCCGGTGCCCTCCCCCGCCGCCAGCACCGTCGCGTCCCCCTGCCCCACGTCGCACATCGCGAACCGCCAGCCCGGTGGCGGCCAGCCCGTGATCACCCGGGTCAGCGGCGCCGGCCGCACCACCACGAGCAGGAGCAGCGCCCCGCAGACGGCGCACCACCACGGGTGCCGCAGCAGCCGCCGACCGGCGGAGACAAGGAACACCGTGACCACGGCGAGCAACAGCGCCCCCGTCCAACTGCCCGGCCAGTCCACCCCCGCGCCCGGCAGCGCGGACCCGGTCCGGGCCACCTGCGCGATCCATCCGGCAGGCCAACTCGCGCACCAGGCCAGCGCCTTGGCCACCGGTATCGCCACCGGTGCCGACCCGAGCGCCGCGAACCCGAGCACCGTGGCCGGCGCCACCGCCGCCTCGGCGAGCAGATTGCAGGGCACCGCCACCAGGCTCACCCGCGCCGACAGCACGGCGACGACCGGCGCGCACACAGCCTGCGCCGCGGCAGCCGCCGCCAGCGCCTCGGCCAACCGCCCGGGCAGCCGGCGCCGCCGCAGCGCCACGCTCCAACCCGGCGCGAGCACCAGCAGCGAGCCGGTGGCCAGCACCGAGAGCAGGAACCCGTAACTACGGGCCAGCCACGGGTCGTACAGCACCAGCAGCAGGACGGCCGTCGCCAGCGCCGGGACGAGCGATCTGCGGCGTCCCGTCGCCAGGGCGAGCAGCGCCACCGATCCGCAGGCCGCGGCCCGCAGCACGCTCGGGTCCGGTCGGCACACGACGACGAACGCGGTCGTGAGCGCCGCCGCGAGGAGCGCGGTGCTCCGCAGCGAGATGCCGAGGCGCGGGGCGAGCCCGCGGCGCTCCACGCGCTGGGCCAGACCGGGCGGCCCGAGCAGCAACGCGAGCAGGATCGTGAGGTTGCTGCCGGAGACGGCGAGCGTGTGCGCCAGGTCCGTCTCCTTGAACGCCTCGTCCAGCTCGGGCGTGATCCGTGAGGTGTCCCCGACGACCAGCCCCGGAAGCAGCGCACGGGCATCCGCCGACAGCCCGTCGGTGGCCTCGCGCAGCCCCGCCCGCAACCGTCCCGCCAGCCGCTGCGGCCCGCTCGGCCCCGCCACGATCTCCGGCACCTGCCGCGCCGTGACCCGCAGCACGGCCGCGGTCCGGTCCCCGCCCGTCATCACAGGAGCCAGTCGCGCGCTCACCCGCAGCCGGGTCGTGGGCAACAGCCCGAGCCAGGCCGAACGCCCCGAGGGCCGGGCCGAGGCGGCTCGCGCCGCCGGCTCCGGTGCCGGGACATCGCCGTCGACAATCATCAGCACCGGTGTCCGCGTCGCCACGGTCGTCCCGTCCGTCTCCTCGACGCTCCGCACCTCCGCGTGGATCAGGACGGCTACCGGAGCCGCGTGATCCCCTCTCACCCGGGGCCTGCTCAGCCAGGGATCGGAGCCGAGTTCGACCTCGACGGTCACGGCGGCGTACTGCCGGGCCAGCACGGGCACGGGCCCGCGACGCAGATCCGCTCCATGCAGCCCGGCGGAGACGGCGGCCGCGGCGACGCAGAGCAATACGGCGGCCGACGCGGCACGCGGCAGAGGCCCCGCCCAGGCGGACCATGCCCTCGTCGGTGCGCGCAGGGCAGCCGCCCCGTCGTCCGAACGGCGTCGTCCACCTGGTCGTCCGCGTCTTCCTGACGCCAGGACGAGGCACGCTGTGATCAGGCATACGGCCGCGATGGCGGCTGTCCGTGCAGGCGGTGTGTCGAGCGTCAGTGCCGCCGTCGCCCAGGCCGCGAGCGCGGGCGGTACCAGGCGCAGGTCCGTCGGGCCTTCCTGCCGCGGATGCGCGGCGCCCAGCCGTTTTCCGGAGGCGGCGTGCACGTCCGCCCGGCCGGTGGTGACGCCGTCGCCGGACACCTGGCTCATGGCCGCACCAGATTCCGCAGATCGGCGAAGCGGTGGTCGCCGATGCCGTTGACCTGGCGCAATTCGTCGACCGAGCGGAAGCCGCCGTGCTGGGTGCGATAGTCGACGATGTGCTGAGCGAGCACGGGGCCGACACCGGGCAGGGTGTCGAGCTGGTCCGTGGTGGCCGTGTTGAGGGAGATCGGGGCCGAGGGTCCTTGCGCGCCCGCTGTGGAGCCGGCCGGCCCGGAGCCGGTGACGCCGCCTGTGCCGGGCCCCGCGGCCGGTGCGGGACCGCCGACGACGACCTGTTCGCCGTCCACGAGGAAGCGCGCGCGGTTGAGGCCCTCGGTGCTGGTGCCGGGGCGCACTCCGCCCGCCGCCCGCAGCGCGTCGGCCACCCGTGAACCGGCGGGCAGGCGCTGGATCCCCGGGGCGCGGACCTTGCCACTGACGTCCACCACGATGTCCGTCCCGGCGGCACCCGGAGCGCCGCCGCCGGTGCCCCCGGGCCCGGAGCTACCTGCCTGCCCGGTCTGCCCGGCCTGCCCGTTCCCCTCGCTCTTGTCCTCCTTCCGGTACGGCGCCTCCGCCCGTACCACCTGGGGCGCGCTGACGGGCTGGGCACGGCCGGCCCAGAAGTGCTGCACGGCGAACACCGCGGCAACGACGAGGAGCACCGCGAGCGCGACCACGCCCCGCCGTTCCAGGCCGCACCTGGCCTGCAGCCACATCGGCATCCGCTCACGCAGGGCGAGCCCGGCACGCTCCCTCCAGTCCGGCACCACGCGTTCGTCGTCAGCGTCGGAGTCGGTGTCGGTGTCGGTGTCGGTGTCGGTGTCGGTGTCGGACAGGACGGTGCCGTCCTCGTCCGGGCTCACCCTGTGCACCGGGCTCGCCTTTTGCACGGGGCTCAACCCCGGCGCCGTACCCGTCACCCTCACCGTGTCCGCGCACACCCCCCGCCCGGGCGGCGCGTTCCCCGACTCCCGCCACTGCACGGCGTGTTCGCCGAAGAGCAGTGCCGCGCGGCGGCGCAGTTCCTCCGCCGGTGCGGAGCGGTGCCGGGCTCGGGGGCGGGTGTCGTGGCGGGCCGGTGAACGGCGGTGGCGGGTGCGGCCGTCGGAGGCGGGAGCGCGGCCCGGACCGCTGGTCGCGGACGAGATGCGGGTGCGTGATCGAAGTGCCATACGACGAGGATCGGACATCCCGCCGATTCACGATGATCTTGCTCAATTTCCGTGGATCAGCGACCCATTGTGGAAAACTCCGGCACTCGCACGGGTGATGCAGCCGTCATCGCGGGGAGACGACGGCGCCCAGCAGTCCGGGTCCGGTGTGCGCCCCGATCACCGCCCCGACCTCGCTCACATGCAGGTCGGCCAGTCCGGGCACCCGGGTCCGCAGCCGGTCGGCGAGAGCCGACGCCCGGTCGGGGGCGGCGAGATGGTGGACGGCGATGTCGACCTCGGCGGTGCCGGCCCGGTCGGCCACGATCTCCTCCAGCCGGGCGATCGCCTTGGACGCCGTACGCACCTTTTCGAGGAGTTCGATGCGGCCGCCGTCCAGCTGCAGCAGCGGTTTCACGGCGAGCGCGGAGCCCAGCAGGGCCTGGGCGGCGCCGATGCGGCCGCCGCGGCGCAGATAGTCGAGCGTGTCGACGTAGAAGTACGCGGAGGTGCCCGCGGCCCGCTTCTCGGCGGCGGTGACGGCCTCGTCCACGGTGCCGCCCGCCTCGGCCACCTCGGCGGCGGCCAGCGCGCAGAAGCCGAGGGCCATCGCGACCATCCCGGTGTCCACCACGCGCACCGGCACCGGCGCCTCGCGCGCGGCGACGACCGCCGCGTCGTAGGTGCCGGACAGCTCGGCGGAGAGGTGGAGCGAGACGATGCCGCTGGCCCCGGACTCTGCAACCCTGCGGTAGGTCTCCGCGAACACCTGTGGGCCGGGACGGGACGTGGTGACCGGGCGCCGCTTCTGCAGTGCCTGGGCGAGGGAGCGCGTCGAGATCTCGGTGCCCTCTTCGAGCGCCTGGTCGCCAAGGACCACGGTCAGGGGCACCGCGGTGATGCCGTGGCGCTCCATCGTCCGCGGCGGCAGGTAGGCCGTTGAATCGGTGACGATCGCGACATGGCGGGACATGAGCTGGAGGTTACCTGGCGTAGTGGCCGAACGGCAGCCCGGCCCCTCTCACCTGGGCCGGGACCGGCCGGATCAAGTGGTGCTCTCGGGGCGGGGCTTCTTCTGCCAAGGATAGGAAGGGCGTGCGCCGGGCGGGGTGATGGCGGTCCGGGTCGGCTCGTCGGCGGTGCCGGACCCCGGGGTCTCGGGCCAGGTCTGCTGCGCGGTGCGGGCGTCGGCGTCGGCGTCGGCCGGAGCCTCGGGCCACGGAGGGGGCGTGTCCTCGGTGTCCGAGCGGGTCCAGTGCCGCAGCGCGCCGGTCTCGACGTCGATCTGGGTGCTGAGTGCGTCCAGATCGTCGTCGGCGAAGCGCTGGGCCCGGTCGCGGACCGCCCAGCGCAGGGAGTCGGCGGACCGGGTGATGCGCTCGGTGCGCTTGCGCAGCTCGGGCAGCCGGGCCGCGAGCGTGGCCCGGTCCGGCTCGGACTCCATGCGCTTGAGCTCTTCGTCCAGTTCGTGTCCGTGCACGCTCAGCCGCTGGAAGAGGCCCAAGGACTCCCTGAGCGACTCGTCCTCGGCCACGCCCGCGTGCAGCGCGTCCTGGGTGGCGCGCATCGAGGTGCGCAGGGTGAGCCGGAGCTGGGCGATCTCGCCCGCCGGGCCGGTCTGGGTGAAGGACTTGGCGCGCAGGGTGTGGTCCTCGACCGTGCGGCGCGCCTGGGTGATCGTGCGGTCGACGCCTCGCTTGGCGGCGCCGATCGCCTTGACCACCGCGAAGGTACCCAGGACCACGAAGAGCAGGAAGAGCAGGGCGAAGACGGTGAAGAATGCTTCCACGACGCTCCTCCTCAGACCCCTCGCGGCACGCGCCGCGCCGCTCTTCGTGCTTCTCCACGGTAAACGCAGCAGGCAGGTCCGGAGTTCCGGAAGAACCCCGAACCTGCCCGTAGGGGACTACCCCGAGGCGCCGGCCGCTCAGGCCGGGACGATGTTCACCAGCTTCGGCGCCCGCACGATCACCTTGCGGATCCCCGCGCCGCCCAGCGCCCGCACAACGTTCTCGTCGGCCAGCGCCGCCTTCTCCAGCTCCTCGTCGGAGATGGCCGGCGGGACCTCCAGGCGGGCCCTGACCTTGCCCTTGATCTGCACGACGCAGGTCACGGTCTCGTCCACCACGTACCGCGGGTCGGCGACCGGGAAGTCCTGGTGGACGACCGAGTCGGTGTGGCCCAGCCGGCGCCACAGCTCCTCGGCGATGTGCGGAGCCAGCGGCGCGGCCATCAGCACCAGTGCCTCGGCGACCGGGCGCGGCAGGGTGCCGCCCGCCTTGGTCAGGTGGTTGTTCAGCTCGGTGACCTTGGCGATGGCGGTGTTGAAGCGCAGGCCCTCCAGGTCCTGGCGCACGCCGTCGATCGCCTTGTGCAGGGCACGCAGGGTCTCCTCGTCTGGCTCGGCGTCGGAGACGGTGACCTCGCCGGTCGCCTCGTCGACGATGTTGCGCCACAGCCGCTGCAGCAGCCGGAACTGGCCCACCACCGCGCGCGTGTCCCACGGCCGGGAGACGTCCAGCGGGCCCATCGCCATCTCGTACAGGCGCAGCGTGTCGGCGCCGTACTCGGCGGCGATCTCGTCCGGAGTCACCGCGTTCTTCAGGGACTTGCCCATCTTGCCCAGCAGACGGGAGACCTTCTCGCCTTCGTAGTAGTAGGCGCCGTCGCGCTCCTCCACCTCGGCGGCCGGCACCGCGATGCCACGGCTGTCGCGGTAGACATAGGCCTGGATCATGCCCTGGTTGAACAGCTTGTGGAACGGCTCGGCGGAGGAGACGTACCCCAGGTCGTACAGGACCTTGGACCAGAAGCGGGCGTACAGCAGGTGCAGCACGGCGTGCTCGGCACCGCCGACGTACAGGTCGACACCGCCGTGCGGCTGACCCTCGCGCGGGCCCATCCAGTACTGCTCGATCTCGGGGTCGACCAGCTTCTCGCTGTTGTGCGGGTCCAGGTAGCGCAGCTCGTACCAGCACGAACCGGCCCAGTTGGGCATGGTGTTGGTCTCGCGGCGGTACTTCTTCGGTCCGTCGCCCAGGTCCAGGGTGACGTTGACCCAGTCCTCGTTGCGGGACAGCGGGGTCTCGGGCTGGGTGTCGGCGTCGTCCGGGTCGAAGGTGCGCGGCGAGTAGTCCTCGACCTCGGGCAGTTCCAGCGGCAGCATCGACTCGGGCAGCGAGTGGGCGATGCCGTCCTCGTCGTAGACGATGGGGAAGGGCTCGCCCCAGTAGCGCTGGCGGCTGAACAGCCAGTCGCGCAGGCGGAAGTTGACGGTGCCCCGGCCGATGCCCCGGCGCTCCAGCCACTCCGTGATGCGCGCCTTGGCGTCGGCGACGCCCAGGCCGTCCAGCTTGATGTCGTCGTTGGAGGAGTTGATGATCTTCGCGTCGTACGACGAGAAGGCGTCCTCCCACGTGGACGTGTCGGTGCCGCGCCCGTCGGTCGGCTCGACGATGCAGTGGATCGGCAGTTCGAAGGCGCGCGCGAACTCGAAGTCGCGCTGGTCGCCCGCCGGGACTGCCATGATCGCGCCGGTGCCGTAGCCCATCAGCACGTAGTCGGCGATGAAGACGGGGACCTGCTCGCCGTTGACCGGGTTGGTGGCGTACGCGCCGGTGAAGACGCCGGTCTTGTCCTTGGCCTCGGCCTGCCGCTCCACGTCGGACTTGGCGCCGGCCTGTGCGCGGTACGCGGCGACGGCCTCGGCCGGGGTCGCGTGGCCGCCGGTCCACACCGCGTGGGTGCCCTCGGGCCAGGCCTGAGGGGTGAACTTCTCGACCAGCGGGTGCTCGGGGGCCAGCACCATGTAGGTCGCGCCGAACAGGGTGTCCGGGCGCGTGGTGAAGACCGTGATGTGCTCGCCGTCGATCGGGAAGTCGACGCGGGCGCCCTCGGAACGGCCGATCCAGTTGCGCTGCTGCAGCTTGATGGCCTCGGGCCAGTCCAGCTCCTCCAGGTCCGCCAGCAGCCGGTCGGCGTAGGCGGTGATGCGCATGTTCCACTGGCGCAGCTTGGCCTTGAAGACCGGGAAGTTGCCGCGCTCGGAGCGGCCGTCGGCGGTGACCTCCTCGTTGGCCAGCACGGTACCCAGGCCGGGGCACCAGTTGACCGGGGCGTCGGAGGCGTAGGCCAGCCGGTACTCGCCCAGGACGTCGGCGCGCTCGGTGGCGGTCAGCTGGTTCCACGCGCGCCCGTGGTCACCGGGTACGGCGCGCTCGCCGCTCTCGAACTGGGCGATCAGCTCGGAGATCGGGCGGGCCTTGTCCGCCTCGTCGTCGTACCAGGAGTTGAAGATCTGCAGGAAGATCCACTGGGTCCACTTGTAGTAGTCCGGGTCGATCGTCGCGAACGACCGGCGCTTGTCGTGGCCCAGACCCAGCCGGCGCAGCTGGGCCTTCATGTTCTCGATGTTGGCCTCGGTGGACACGCGCGGGTGCGTGCCGGTCTGCACGGCGTACTGCTCAGCGGGCAGGCCGAAGGCGTCGAAGCCCAGGGTGTGCAGGACGTTGTGGCCGGTCATGCGCTGGAAGCGGGCGTAGACATCGGTGGCGATGTAGCCCAGGGGGTGACCGACGTGCAGGCCCGCACCCGAGGGGTACGGGAACATGTCCATGATGAACTTCTTGGGCTTGGCGGCCAGCTCGGGGTCGCCGGCCAGGTCGCCCTTCGGGTTCGGAGCGGCGTAGGTGCCGTCGGTGTCCCAGAAGTCCTGCCAGCGTGCCTCGATCTCGGCCGCCATGGCGGCCGTGTAGCGGTGCGGCGCGGCCTCCGCTGACGTAGCAGCGGCGGCAGCGGGGTTCGTCTCGCTCATGATCCTCAAAGCTCCATCGGTCGTCTCTGCCTGCGGCGTGTCGTCCTAGAAACGAAAAATCCCCTCACGCAGGAGGGGATGCCGCGCCGATGCCGGCCGCCCGGTTCACCCGGCGGTCGGGACTGATCAGCGCGGCCCGCTAAGCAGAAGGCGTACGGCACGCATGGCGTCAGGGTACCGCAGGCGTTGAGCAAGTCGCGACGCGCTTCCGTATGCCTGGCTGACACAACGAACACGGCAGCAAGGTCTGAACCAAGGTCAAAGCTTACTTCGCGTAACACCGCACTAAGGGACATCGCATCAGTCGCATTGTCCTTTGATAACAACGCAATAACTCAAACCTCGTACTGATCGGTATGGCGCCGCTTAGAGTTCGGCAGCGGGACCGCTTTCCCGAACTGCTCGGAGTTGCCCCCATGAACCCTCGTCGTAGTAACAGCTCGCTCCCCAAGCCCGGCCGGTCGGCCTATGGGGTGGCGTCGGCTGTCGTCCTGCTGCTCATACCCGTGGTGGTACTGAACGGCGGCAGCTGGCTCCAGGACTTCCTCAACTTCGGTGCGGGCGTCCTGTCGCTCGTCTGCCTCACCTGCTCGGTGATCTGGGGCCTGATCGCCCAGGACCGGCTCATCCTCGACACGCGCCAGCGGATCATTGCCCAAGGCATCCACCGGGTGACCGCGGTCGCCTCGATCGCGTTCCTCCTGGTGCACATCACGATCAAGCTGGCGCTTGAGCACACCGTCCTGATCGCCGCGCTGATCCCCTTCAGCCTCGGTGTCTCGGGCAGCGGCGGGCTCATCGGCCTCGGTTCCCTGGCCGGTCTGCTCATGATCTTCGTGGGTGTCACCGGCGCGCTGCGCAACCAGTTCGCGTCGCCGGCACCGGTGGCCGCGCGCTGGCGCGCCATGCACATGCTGGCCTACCCGGCCCTGTGCACGGCTCTCATCCACGGCCTGTTCGCGGGACGTCCGGCCAAGACGTTCTTCATGGTGTCGTACGAGCTGTGCCTGGTCGGAGTGATGGCGGCCCTCGCCCTGCGCGCCGCGCCGCGCAGTTTCAAGCGCAAGGTCGCCGACCGGATCGTCGCGATCATCGGCAACGAGGAGCGCTCCGGCCTCGAGGGGCTGGACGCGAGCCGGGCCCGGACGGCGGAGGCCTCGTCCGGACTGCCGGGATACGAGAACGAGCGTCCGGCCAGGCCGTCGTTCCCGGACACGGCGGCAGCTCCCGCGGCAGCCGCCTACGGCGCCGCCGCGACCCCCGAGCCCGCGTCCGGCTTCGCGGCCGCCTACCGGGCCGTGAAGACTCCCTCACGAGCCGAGCAGGGCTTCGCCGCCGGCCAGACCGCGCGCATGGACCTGCCGCTGGACATGCAGGCCACTTCGGCGATGCCGCGCATGGACGGCCCCTCCAGCACCTCGGGCAGCTGGCCGATCCCCTCTCCGCCGCCGGTGGGCGAGGCGCCGCCGTCGGCGTACGACCCGCTCCAGGACACCGGATACAACATTCCGGTCTATGGCAATTCGGGCGGTGCCGGGTATCGCGGAAGTGACGTGTACGACACCGGTGAGACGAACAACCTCTACGGCACGTACAACTCGAACGACACGTACAACAGCGGTCCCGCCAATGAACCATCCCCCGGCACGTCGTACGACACGCCGGGTTCGGGCGAACCTTGGAACACGCCTTCCGGAGGCTATAGGTGAACGAGGCCCTGCCCGACGTACCAGAAGTCCGCGTGGTCGGACTTCCTCAGCTCACGTCGGGCTTCGACCTTGTCGAAAGGCTCGATCTGCCCATGCACCTGAAGGTGCACGGGCCGCTTGAACCCCTGGGCGGCGAGCAGCTCGCGCAGCTCGCCGAACGGATCAACCTGAAGGGCCGCGGCGGCGCGGGCTTCCCCTTCCACAAGAAGCTGCGCTCGGTCGCCGAAGCGGCGATCAAGCGCGGCGTACGGCCGGTCGTCGTCGTCAACGGAAGCGAGGACGAACCGGCCTGCCGCAAGGACACGGTGCTGATCAACCGTGCCCCGCACCTGATCCTGGACGGCGCGCTGCTGTGCGCCGAGGCCCTGGGTGCGCGCACGCTCGTGGTGGGGGTCACCCGTGAGTCGACCCAGCGCTCCATGGAGGCCGCGCTCGCCGAACGCGGCCTGTCCAACGGCCGCCGGTCGGCGCTCAAGGCGTTCGTCCAGCGCAACCCCGTCCGCATGGTCACCGGCGCCGCCGCGTCGCTGATCCGCTCGATCGACGGCGGCCCGGCGATCCCGCCCGGCCGCAAGACCAGCGCCTCGCAGAACGGCGTCGGCGGCGCGCCCACACTGCTGTCGAACGCCGAGACGTTCGCCCAGCTGGCGATCGCGGCCCGCATCGGCCCGGAGCGCTACGGCAACACCGGCCTGTACGACGAGCCGGGCACCGTCATGCTGACGGTCTCCGGCGCGGTCGCCCGCCCGATGGTGATCGAGGTGCCCACCGGCGTGCCGCTGCGCTACGTCCTCCAGCTGGCCGGGGCCCCGCCGGTGCCGCAGGGCGTGCTGACCGGCGGCTACCACGGCAAGTGGATCGACGCGGCGACGGTCAACGAGGCGATCGTCTCCCGCAACTCCCTGGACGCGGTGGGCGGCGCGCTCGGGGCCGGCGCCATTCTGCCGATCACTCAGGAGACGTGCCCGCTGGGCGAGTCGCTGCGGGTGGCCCAGTGGCTGGCCGAGGAGAGCGCGGGACAGTGCGGTCCCTGCTACCTCGGGCTGCCCGCCGCCGCGCGCGGCATGGAGGACATCCTCAACGGCGGCGGACCGGCCGCCCTGGAGGCTCTCAAGCAGGTCGCCAAGAACGTGAAGCGGCGCGGCGCGTGCTCGCACCCGGACGGCTCGGCGATGTTCCTGGAGTCGACCATCAAGGCGTTCACCGACGACCTCGCCGCCCATGTCCTCGGAAACGGCTGCGGAAGGCCCGTGGAGGGCGTTCTGCCGCTCTTCGAGGGAGGCATGGCCCCGTCGGGCATCACGGGCGGCGGAGAGCCGGAGGAGAGCGGAGGCAGCCGCCAGAAGATCTACGTGGACTGGACGCTGTGCCGGGGCCACGGCCTGTGCGCGGACATCCTCCCGGAGGTCTTCCAGCTCGGCGCCGACGGCTTCCCGACCGTCGCCCAGGCGAAGGTGCCGCAGTACGCGGAGGCGAAGGCCCTGCGCGCGGTGCGCCGCTGCCCGGCGCTGGCGCTGCGCATCGAGGAGGACACGCGCTCGCAGGCGCCGTCCCGCAACCTTCCGGTCCTCTCCCAGGGCCGCGGCCGCCGCGCCCTCGGCCGCTGAGCACACGAACGGCGGGTCACCCGGCTCGGGTGGCCCGCCCCCGTCGTGCCCCGACCACCTCCGTACACGACGAAGGCGGGTCATCCGATCGGATGACCCGCCTTCGATTTCTGTGGAGCTAAGGAGAATTGAACTCCTGACCTCCTGCATGCCATGCAGGCGCTCTACCAACTGAGCTATAGCCCCGTGCGGCCATGCGGTGGAACCACATGTTCACCGTGTCGCCCGGTTGCCCCGGCGGCGACGCCAACATTACACGGTCGAAGGGGTGCACCACCAAATCGTTTCCGTTCTGTACGGATTCGGGCGCTAGTGTCGCGCTTCGTGTCCGTGATCGCGATCCCTGAAGCCCGCCGCAGCGCATCGGTCGCCCTGGGCGCGTGCCTCTTCTCCTTCGCCGCGTTCTGGGTCGCACAGCGGGCCGCGGACGTGTCGATGATCGACCTGATGGTGTACCGGGCCGAGGGAGCGACCGTCCGCGCGGGCGGCGACCTCTACGCGCTGCGGGCGACCCCCGAGCATCTGCCCACCACCTACCCGCCGTTCGCGGCCCTGCTGTTCACTCCGCTGACGCTCCTGGACGTCCCGCTCCTGCGCGCGACGGCGACGGCCGCGAACCTCGCCCTGCTGGTGGGGTTCGTGCGGCTGTCGCTGAAACTCGTGGGGCACGCGCGCGTGGAGAGCGTCTGGTGGGTCGCGGCGGCGGCCGTGTGGTGCGAGCCGGTGTGGACGACTCTGCGCTACGGACAGGTCAACCTGTTGCTCGCCGTCCTGGTGCTGTGGGATCTGTCTCGCCGTCCGGGCGACGGCCCGGCCCGCTGGGCCGGAGCCGGCCTGGGGCTCGCCGCGGCGGTCAAGCTGACGCCCGCGCTGTTCGCGGTGTTCCTGCTCGTCACCGGCTGCGTGGCGCGCCTCAGGGGCGGCGACGGACGGCCCTGGCTGCGGCACGCGCGCGGGGCGGCCGCCGCGTTCGCCGGGGCCACGCTGCTGGCGGCGGCCGTCCTGCCGTACGACTCGTGGCGGTTCTGGACGCGCATGGTCTTCCGCATGAACCGGGTGGGGCATGCCGAGGAGACCGCCAATCAGGCCCTGCGCGGCGTTCTGGCGCGTCTGCTGCACACACCGGTCCCGGGAGCCCTCTGGGCCGCCCTGGCGGCTCTGGTGGCCGTGACAGGGCTCTCGGTGGCGGTCCTGGCGGAGCTGCGGGACCGGCGGGCGTGGGCGGTGGCCGCCTGCGCGGTGACGGCGCTGTTGATCAGCCCGGTTTCATGGTCGCACCACTGGGTGTGGTGTGTGCCACTGGTACTGCTGCTGTGGACGCGAGGGCACCGGGCGGCCGCCCTGGGCACCGTGCTGGTCTTCTGCTCGTACGCCCTGTGGTGGGTGCCCCACGGGCCGGCACGGCCCGAACTGCACCAGGGGGGCGTCGCGTTGGCGCTGTCCGGCCTCTACGCAGGGGCCGGACTCGTCTTCCTGACACTGGCCGGACATCGTTGCCGAGGCCCGGCCGGAGTCAGGCCGTGACGAACGAGTAGAACCGCTTGAGCGTGCAGTGCTCCTCGAGGAGCCGGCCGTAGATCGGCTCGCCCTCCAGCTCGCGGTACGTCTCGATCGGGTCGCCTTTTATGATCAGCGCCCGCGCGCATTCCTCGCACCAGTACTGGTAGTCGGGGTTGATCGGCTCCATGTCCCGGACGATCGGCGTTCCGCTCCCGCACCAGTCGCACTTTCGCCTGTGTGCACCCATAGATCAGCTCCAGCTGTGGCCGCAGGCCGTGCACACGTATGAGATCCCGCCGTTGTCGCCGAGTACTTGGGCCACATGGCCGGAACCGCAGGAAGGGCAGCTGAGACGGGTGGCCGTGTCCCGTATCAACGTCGCAGCGAAGAGGTGGCCCACCTCCCCGAGGATGCTCGCAGGCATCGCTACTCCCTCCCGTCGGGCGGCGCCCCCTTCCGGCCGTTTGATTCTGCCACGGCCGGGCCAATACGGTCAGCGACGCCTCAGTACCAGTCCGGACACGGCACCCACCGAGGCGGTGCCGGCCAGTGCCCACATGCACGCAGAAAGCGCCTCCGCAGAGGTATACGCCGCTGGGGCCCCGAGTGACTCAAGGCGGTTCAAGAACAGTGTGCCGAACGCCGCAACACCGATCAGCTGACCGAGCTGGGTGACCGTCGCGAGCAGCCCGCTCGCGTCCGCCGCGTCCTTGGGCCGCACCGCCGCCAGCGCCCCGGTCAAGGTCGGGCCGAAGGCGAGCGCGAGCCCGGCGCCCAGGCCGACGAACGCGACGTACAGCCCGGCTCCGCCGTCGCCGCCGCCGCGGAGCGCGAGCCCGACTCCGGCCACCGACACGGCGGTGAGCGCGAAGCCGGCCGGGGCCAGTGCCCGCTGCCAGGAGGCAGGCAGGCGCCGCCAGGTCAGCCCGACCGCGCCGAAGACCACCGCGGTCGGCGCGAAGCCGAGACCGGCACGCAGCGCGCTGTGCCCGAGGCCGCCCTGGAGGTGCAGCGTGAGCGCGAACAGGAATCCGGCGTTGACCGCCATGACGGCCAGGATGCGGAAGACGGCCAGGCCCATCCCGGGGTGCCGCAGCACCCGGGGCGCGATCAGCGGGGCGCCGCCGCGCCGGGCCAGCCGTGCCTCGTAGCCGCAGAACAGCGCGAAGAGGACCACGGCGGCCACCAGCGACAGCCAGGTCCACAGCGGCCAGTCCTCCTCCTGCCCGAGCACCAGAGGCACCGTCAGCAGCGAGACAGAGGCACCGAGCAGCACCAGCCCCGGCAGGTCCAGGCCCCGCGCCGCGCCGGGCCCGGCCGCGCCGCCCCTCGGCAGGACACGCCTGCCGAGCAGCAGCAGTACGGCGCCCACCGGCACGTTCACCAGGAAGACCGGCCGCCAGCCGGTGCCGAGGAGGTCGGCGCTGACCAGCAGGCCGCCGATGGTCTGCCCGGCCGCGGCGCCCACGGCGAGGACCGCCGAGTACGCGCCGAGCGCCCGCACCCGGGCCTCGCCGGTGAAGGTGCGCTGGATCAGGCTGAGCACCTGCGGGATCATCACCGCCGACCCGGCGCCCTGCACCAGCCGGAACACGATCAGCTCGGTGGAGCCCCGGGCCAGGCCGCAGGCGAGCGAGGCGGCGGTGAACAGGGCGAGGCCGACGAGGTGGACGCGACCGTGGCCGAACCGGTCGCCGAGGCGTGCGCCGGTGATCAGCAGCACGGAGTAGGTGATGGCGTATCCGGCGATCACCAGCTGCAAGTCGGCGCCGGAGGCGTGGAGTTCGGAACCGATGGTGGGGGCCGCGACGTTCACGATGAAGACGTCGAGGACCGCCATGAACTGTGCCGTGAGCACGAGCGCGAGCAGCAGCCGGGGCCGGTTGTCAGTGCCGGGTGTTTCACTGATCGCAGGGCCCGGAGCGGGCGTGGGACCCGGTCCCGTTCGGAATGTCGTCGTCATGCGGTCGAGCCTGGCGGCGCGCCGATACGGGTGCCGAGAGCCCGCCGATGCTGGTACTGACAGCACCTGGCAGGGGATGGACCGGGCACCGACGATGAAAACGTGACGACGGGGGACGTGACGATGAGGACGACACAGCGCCGCCGGCCGGAGCTGGCCGCCTTCCTGCGCAGCAGGCGCGCCCGGGTGACACCGGCCGACGTCGGTATGCCACCGGGGCTGCGCAGGCGCACACCGGGGCTGCGCAGGGAAGAGGTCGCCCAGCTCTCGGGCGTGGGGGTGACCTGGTACACATGGCTGGAGCAGGGCCGTCCGATCAACGCGTCCGCGCAGGTCCTGGACGCCGTTGCGCGCACCCTGCGGCTGGATCCGCCGGAGCGGGAGCATCTGTACCGCCTGGCGGAGGTGCCGTTCGACGCGGTTCCGGAGGTGCCGTCGCGGACGGTCGGGCCGGAGGTGCAGGGCATCATCGACGCCCTCGACCCGCTCCTGGCGGTGGTCTACAACGCGCGGTACGACATCCTCGCCGCCAATTCGCCCTACCGGGATCTGTTCGCGGTGCCGCCGCCCCTCAGGACCGGCGTGCCGAACGTGCTGTGGTTGCTGTGCACGGTGCCGGAGGAGGCCTGCCCAGTGGTGCACCTGGAGCACGAACTGCCGGTGATGGTGGCCACTTTGCGGTCCTCGTACGGCAGACATGTCGGCGAGCCGGCCTGGGAGAACCACATACGCGCGCTGTCGGCGGCCAGCCCGTACTTCGCCGAGCTGTGGGCGAGCGGTGCGGTGACGCAACCGGGGCCACGGGTGAAGACGTTCCGTCACGAGGCGGTGGGAGAACTGCGCATGACCTCGCAGTCGCTGTCGGTGGACGGGATGCCGGAGTGCCGGATCGTGGTCTACACACCGGAGGACGAAGGGGCCCGCGACAAGCTCGTGTTGCTCCGGGAGCGCAGACATCGGCTGTGGCCGCCTCCGGACGGCGAGGCGGCCGGAATGCTCCGTAGGTGGAACGCAGAAGATCCCGCCCCCTGAGGGGACGGGATCCTCATCACCGATCTTTGACAACTCAAGAGAGTGTCGATCCGTGGAGCTAAGGAGAATTGAACTCCTGACCTCCTGCATGCCATGCAGGCGCTCTACCAACTGAGCTATAGCCCCGTACGTTCCTCCCGCTCGGCGGGCGAACAAGAAGAACTTTAGCCTGCGACCTGCCGGAAAGCGAAATCCGGGGTCCGGGGCGCGAAGGACGCTCAGTCGTCGTCGCCGAGGACGGGCTCCGGGAGGGTGCCCGCGTTGTGCTCCAGGAGGCGCCAGCCGCGTACGCCCTCGCCGAGGACGGACCAGCAGCAGTTGGAGAGGCCTCCGAGACTCTCCCAGTGGTTGGCCTCCAGGCCGAGCAGCCGCCCGATGGTCGTGCGGATGGTGCCACCGTGGCTGACCACCACGAGGGTGCCGTCCTCCGGCAGCTTCTCGGCGTGCCGCAGCACGACGGGAGCCGCACGGTCGGCGACCTCGGTCTCCAGTTCACCGCCGCCGCGGCGGACCGGCTCGCCGCGCTTCCACGCCGCGTACTCCTTGCCGTACCGGGCGATGATCTCCTCGTGCGTCAGGCCCTGCCAGACGCCCGCGTAGGTCTCGCGCAGGGCCTCGTCGCGGGCGACCTCCAGACCGGTGAGCTCGGCGAGCTCGGCGGCCGTGTGCACGGCGCGTTGGAGGTCCGAGCAGACGATCACATCGGGCTTCAGGGAGGCGAGCAGCCGCGCCGCGCGCCGGGCCTGGCCGACGCCGGTCTCGGTGAGCTCGACGTCCGTGGAGCCCTGGAAGCGGCGCTCCACGTTCCAGGCGGTCTGCCCGTGCCGCCACAGGATGATCCGGCGGCCCCGGTCCTTCCGGTCGGTCACCTCACCCGTGGGGCTCATCACCACTCCCCGTCCAGTTCGGCCGCGTCCTCGGCGGCCTGCAGCTTGGCGTGCTCCTCGGCCTTGCCGCGGGTGGCCTTGGCGTCGGCGGGCAGCTCGAGCTCGGGGCAGTCCTTCCACAGCCGCTCCAGGGCGTAGAAGACGCGCTCCTCGCTGTGCTGCACGTGGACGACGATGTCGACGTAGTCGAGCAGGACCCAACGGGCCTCGCGGTCGCCCTCGCGGCGCACCGGCTTGGCGCCGAGCTCCTTCAGGAGCCGCTCCTCGATCTCGTCGACGATCGACTTGACCTGGCGGTCGTTGGGGGCGGACGCCAGCAGGAAGGCATCCGTGATCGAGAGCACATCGCTGACGTCGTAGGCGATGACGTCATGGGCGAGCTTGTCGGCGGCCGCCTGGGCGGCGGTGTTGATGAGCTCGATGGAACGGTCGGTGGCGGTCACTGCGTGGCTTTCCGTCGGCGGTCACTTGACATCAAGGGTCTCACGGACCACCGAGGGCACCCCACGTGATTATCGGATCACGAGGGGTGCCCCGGGGTCGTCCTCAGGAGGAGGAGGGCGTGTAGTTCTGGCCGAGGACCACCGAGACGCTGGCGTTGGAGCTGACCGTGCCCTTCGTCACGGAGCTGGCCGGCAGCCCCAGGGTCTTGGCGACCTCGGTGGCGTTCTCCTTGTCGGCGGCGGAGGAGTAGATCACCTTCGAGGTCGCCCGGGTGGTGGACGCCGTACCGCCCTCCAGGAAGGTGAAGCCGCCGTTGAGGAGGACCACACGGGCCTTCTCGGTGTTGTCCTTGACTCCGGTGGCGTTCTGCACGGAGACCCGGACCGCGGAGCCCGCGTCGGGGCTCTTGGCGGTGCCGCCGAGGATGTCCTTGACCACGCTGGAGCTGGTCTGGGCGCTCAGCGTGCCGTCGGTCTGGACGGGCAGCAGGGCCGTCTTGTAGTCGCCGCCCTTGGCGAGGTCGGAGAGCTTGGCGAGGAAGGTGCCCAGGTCCTTGTCGGTCAGGGAGGGGTCGAGGATCTGCGCGAGGGTCTGCACCGTGAGCGTGGCCGCCGAGGCGTCGGAGGACAACTTGCGCAGCACCCCCTGCATGACCTGGCCGAACCGCTCCAGCTGTGCGTTCTGGGCCTCGCCGGGGGCACGGTAGGTGGCGTAGGCGACGGCCATCTTGCCGCTGAGGGTCTGGCCCTTGCCCTTGTGGACGAGGGGCCCGTCGCCCTTCTTCTTCGCGGCCGGGTCGGGCACGTCGGCGTTGGTGTCGATGTCGATGTTGCCGACCAGCTCGACGAGGTTCTGCAGATAGGGGGTGTCCAGGCGCCAGGTGCCCTCGATGTTGGTGCCGAGGACGGTGTCGAGCTGGTCCCGGGTCCCGGAGGAGCCGTCGTCGTCGACCGACTTGGCGAGGGTCGTGGTACTGCCGGCGTCGTCGGTCAGGGCGAGGGAGTTGGGCAGCAGGACGGTCGTGCCCTGCTTGGTGGTGGTGTTGTCGACCAGCAGCGCGGTGGAGGTGCCGCCCTTGCCGGTGTTGTGCAGATGGACGACGATCACGTCGCGGTTCTGGGCGGCCGCGGACGTCGTCGTGCCGGCCTTGGAGCCGGAGGAGGACAGACCGGGCAGCTTCCCGGCGTACCAGAGGTAGCCCACACCGCCGACGGCGACCAGCGCGAGGACGACGACGAGGGCGACGACCCGGCTGCGGGCGCGGCGGCGGGCCTCCTCACGGCGCTCGGTGCGGTTCTCGGTGAACTTCAGCCAGTCGATGACGTCCTCGGAGTTGCCGTCCGGCTCCTCGACGAACGCGAACTGCTCGGTGCGGTAGTCCCGTTCACGGGCCGCCGGGGCCTGCGGTTCCGGCTCCTCGGCGGGCCCGGGCTGCTGCGGAATGTGGGCGGTCTGCCCGGCGGCCCGGGGCTGCCGGCCGGTTGCCGCGTTCTGCCCGTAGGGGTCGTACGGGGGTGCCTGGCCGCCGCCGGGGGCGCCCGTGCCGTACGGGTCGTAGGACACCGTCGGCCGCTGCCCGGTGTCGTAGGCGTCGTACGGCGGCACGGGCTGCTGCTGCCCGGTGGCGTACGGGTCGTACCCGTAGCCCTGCTGCGCGTACGTGTCGTACGTCTGCCGCGGAGCCTGCGGAGCCTGCTGCGCCGGGATCTGGCGGTAGACCGGCTGCCCGTACTCGTCGTAGCCGACGAGTTCGTACTGATCGCCGCCGTATCCCGCGTCGTATCGGTCGTTCACCGGTGCCCCTCTCGGTTCACTCGCCGCGGTACAGCTCGCGCTTGTCGATATAACGCACGACCCCGTCCGGCACCATGTACCAGATGGGGTCGCCCTTGGCGACTCTCGCACGGCAGTCTGTGGAAGAGATGGCCAGCGCGGGAACCTCAACGAGCGAGACCCCGCCCTCCGGGAGTCCGGCGTCGGAGAGGTGATGACCCGGACGGGTGACCCCGATGAAGTGCGCCAGGGAGAACAGTTCCTCGGTGTCGCGCCAGGTCAGAAGCTGGGCGAGGGCGTCCGCACCGGTGATGAAGAAGAGGTCGGTGTCGGGGTTGAGCGCGCGCAGGTCGCGCAGGGTGTCCACGGTGTAGGTGGGGCCGCCCCGGTCGATGTCGATACGGCTCACCGAGAACTGCGGGTTCTCCGCGGTCGCGATGACCGTCATCAGATAGCGGTCCTCGGCCGGGGAGACCTTGCGGTGGGTCTTCTGCCAGGGCTGGCCCGTGGGGACGAACACGACCTCGTCCAGGTGGAACTGCGCGGCGACCTCGCTGGCCGCCACGAGGTGCCCGTGGTGGATCGGGTCGAACGTACCGCCCATGACGCCGAGACGGCGCTTGCCCGTGTTCACGGGGCCGTTGCCGGGCCCGCGCTCGGGGCCGTTCACCATGTCGTTCGCCATGTCGTTCGCCGGACCGGTAGGCATGTCCTGCTCCTCCATGCGTGCAGACCCTACCGGCCCGGCCTACGGGCCTCGTCCGTCAGACCTCGGGGGACGGCCCGGCGACGGGTGTCCGCGCTCAGCGGTCGCGGTTGAAGCGGGTGGTGATCCACAGCAGGAGCAGGAGGATGATGAAGGCGCCTCCGCCGGTGACGAGAGGGTTGAGGCTGTTGTGGTTGCCGCCCTCTTCGCCCTCGGCGGCGAGGGTGACCAACTGGGCAGCGGTGCTGTGGAAGCTCATCTTCGGCAGGCCTATCCGGTGTGGGCGGGATAAAGATGTCGGCTCATCGTAAGCGGGCGGCCCTGCGCCCCTCGCGCCGACTCCGCCGTTGGGGACGAGCGGGGAACGTTCGCGGCGGCTCAGTCGTCCTTCTGTTTGTACCCGCGCAGCAGGAACCAGCCGGTCAGTGCACAACCGAAGAACATCACGATCAGGACGATCCGGAGCAGATTGCCCGCCCCGTGCTGCTGGGCGGCGCTCGCGGCCTCGGTCAGCCAGGCGGCTGCGGGGTGGTGCTCCATGACGTGGCTCCTTCGGCTGTACTGCCCGTCCACGGTATCTCCGCCTAGGCTGGGCTCTGCCTTGGGGGCACATAGGGCACACAGACGCACATGGGGGATGACATGTCCAGCGACGGTCACGAGCAGAACGGGAACGAGCGCGTACCCAGCAGGCAGCGCCGGCGCTTCCCGGGGATCTCCTCGCGTGCCTACGAGCACCCGGCCGACCGCTCCGCGCTGGTGGCACTGCGGAAGCTGAGCGGCTTCGACACCGTCTTCAAGGCGCTCAGCGGGCTGCTGCCGGAGCGGAGCCTGCGGCTGCTGTTCCTGTCCGACTCGGTACGCGTGTCGGACCAGCAGTTCTCTCATCTGAACGACATGCTGCGGGACGCCTGTTACATCCTGGACCTGGAGAAGGTCCCGCCGATGTACGTCACGCAGGACCCGCAGCCGAACGCGATGTGCATCGGCCTGGACGAGCCGATCATCGTCGTCAGCACGGGCCTCGTCGAGCTGCTCGACGAGGAGGAGATGCGGGCGGTCGTCGGCCACGAGGTGGGGCACGCGCTGTCCGGTCACGCGGTGTACCGCACGATCCTGCTGTTCCTGACGAACCTCGCGCTCAGGATCGCCTGGATACCGATGGGCAACCTCGCGATCATGGCGATCGTGACGGCGCTGCGGGAGTGGTTCCGCAAGTCGGAGCTGTCCGCCGACCGGGCGGGGCTGCTCGTCGGCCAGGATCTGCAGGCCTCGATGCGCGGCCTGATGAAGATCGCGGGCGGCAACCATCTGCACGAGATGAACGTGGACGCGTTCCTGCAGCAGGCCGAGGAGTACGAGGCGGGGGGCGACCTGCGCGACTCCGTGCTGAAGATCCTCAACGTGCTGCCGCGCTCCCACCCCTTCACCGCGGTGCGGGCGGCCGAGCTGAAGAAGTGGGCCGAGAGCCGCGACCACCAGCGGATCATGGACGGGCACTACCCGCGGCGCAGCGAGGACAAGGACACCTCGGTCAGCGACTCGTTCCGTGAGTCGGCGCAGAGCTACGCCAGTGATGTGAAGACCTCCAAGGACCCGCTGATGAAGCTGGTCACCGACCTCGCGGGCGGGGCCGGGCACCTGGGCGGCCGGGTCCGGCGGGGCTTCGACGGCTTCACGAGCCAGCCCCCGCCGAAGGCTCCGCCGCAGGACGAGGAGTGACGGCGGGGTCGGCCGACCCCGGGCGCGGGCCGAGCGGGCACGGATCAGCTCCGGCACGGTCGCTCCGCGCCATCACGGCAGCGCGCTGGTGCGCCGGGGAGGCCCACACCGCAGGGGCAGGCACGGGCACGGACGAGGACCGGCACGGCCAGGACAGGCGCGGCCAAGACGCGCGCAGGGCATGGGGCAAAGCTGCGGCCGCAAGCTCCGCCGCCTGCTGACGCAGGACCCGGCACGGGGACAGGCACCTTCTCCGACACCGCCACCACCGCCATCACCGGCGGCAATGGCCGGGCACGGGCGCCGGCTCCGCCCCGGTCCCGGCCCGCCCAGTCCGGGCCCGCCCAGTCCGGGCCGGCCCGGTCCGGCCCGCCCCCGCCGCCTCGAGCAGCCCCTCTCACGTCGTCGGTTCGGCCCCGGTGGCCAGGGTTCCGCAGAGGGCCGTTGCGCTGCCCGTGGCGTAGGGGTTGGTGCCCGCCGGGCCGCCTGCCTTGGCGGTCTGGCCGGCCAGGAGCGGGTGCAGGTACTTGGTGGAGTCCTCGGCGCAGGAGAGAGGGCCCGCCTGCACATAGGAGACGACCAGCTGGGTCTGGTGGGTGCGCAGGTCGTCGCGGTCGAAGCGGAATGTCAGCTCGCGGCGGACGGTGAACAGGGACACCAGGGCCTTGGCGTCGGCGCCGGCCGGCCGCAGCGCGTACACGAAGGTGTGGTCCGCGGTGACCTCAAGGGTGGACGAGTTGGTCTCGGCGGCCTGCAGCGTGCCCTGGACGCGGATCTTGCGGTCTGCCAGCTGTGCGTGGGAGGGGTCGAAGCGAACCAGCCAGCCGGTGGGCGCGTGCCGGCCGTCCGCGGCGGGGTGCTCGAAGCTCTGGTCGAACTGGTCGAGTTGGTCGGGGTCGACCAGGACGCGCGCGGGGTGGGTCTGGCTGCTGTTGAGCACCTCGGGGTAGAGCGCGGAGCGGACTATGTAGTCCTTCGCCGTGCTCAGAGCGGTCACGACGTCGCTGTCCGAGAAGTGGACGGTGCGCCGGGAGGCGGGCAGCGGAATCCCCTCGGCGCCGACGGCGTACTGCGCGGCGGGGCTCTGCGTGTACAGGTACTCGGCGTCGGCCGAGCCGGGCACCTTGCCCTGTGGGGAGAGCGGGATGACGGTCATCCGCAGGGGCTCGACGGGCTGCCGGGCCTGCGGGGAGCTGTACGGGTGACGCACGCCCATGTAGATCGCGGTGCCGAAGGCGACGGCGATCAGCAGGATGAGGATCAGCGCCTGCCGGGTCAGCCCCCGGTGCAGGGGCGGGCGACGGCGTACGGCGGGCGCGTGGTCGGCCATGCGCTCCTGCGCGGAGTACTCCTGAAGCCGGGCAGCACGGACGAACGACTCGTCGAAGACGACGGATCGGTACTCGTCCTCACCACCCACGGGGCCGCCCTCGGGTGTCCCCTCAGGTGGGTCTCCAGGCCCGCCCATACTTTCAGAGTAGGTCTGGAGAGGCTCGGGTAAACGCCCTGGTACACGACAAGTTCTGACAGGTTCTCACCAGGAGGACGACAGGCAGCTCAGGGCGAGCGCGGGATCGCCGAGACGGCCGGCTGGGAGGTGTCGGCGGACACGGAGGGAGCCGCCGCGGTGCCCTGTTCCAGGCCGGTCGAGGCGGGGGGCGGGACCTGGTCCCGGTCGCCCGAGGAGGCGCTGCGGTAGACGGCCGCGAAGGCCAGCGCGACCATGCCGATGCCCATCACCAGGGCGAGCACCCAGGCGACGGGGCGGTGCCAGCGGACCTGTCTGCCGTAGGTCCCGGGGGCGCCGTAGCCGTCGTCGAGGACCTCGGTGTCGTCCAGGTCGTCGAAGTCGCGGTCGCGGCCGAAATCGTGTCCGTCGGGGCCGTACCCGTCGTCGAAGCGTTCGCCGGCGGCGTGTGCCCGGCGCGCCTCGGCCTCGGAGGCCTCGGCTCTTGCCTGGGCGGCGGCCAGGAGGCGCTCGACTGCGGTCGGCTCGTGCACCACGGCCGCGCGTACGAAGGCCTCATCGAAGACCACGGAGGCGAACTCTTCGTCCGACACCCCGTGGTCGTGGTCGTCGTCGGGCTCCCAGCCGTCCGGGAACGGCGTGCCCCCCACGTCCTCCGGCACGGATCCAGAGTAGACCTGGGGGGTCAATTTGGGCAGACGGTATGGAAATTCATCCGTCTGGTGAGACGCCTCTCACGTGCCCGCGAGGGCGGCATCCGTCAGCGGCGGACGTGGCCGTCGCCGGTGACGATGTACTTGGTGCTGGTCAGCTCCGGCAGGCCCATCGGACCGCGGGCGTGCAGCTTCTGCGTGGAGATGCCGATCTCCGCGCCGAAGCCGAACTGGCCTCCGTCGGTGAAGCGGGTGGACGCGTTCACCGCCACCGTCGTGGAGTCGACCAGCTGGGTGAAGCGGCGGGCGGCCTGCTGGGAGGTGGTGACGATCGCCTCGGTGTGGCCGGAGGTCCACAGCCGGATGTGCTCGACGGCCTTGTCGAGGGAGTCGACGACGGCGGCGGCGATGTCGTACGAGAGGTACTCGGTCTCCCAGTCCTCCGGGGTCGCCTCCACGACGGTCGCCTTGGAGTCCTTGGCGTACGCCAGGACGCGTTCGTCGGCGTGCACGGTCACCCCGGCCTCGGCGAGGGCGTCCAGGGCGCGCGGCAGGAACTCGGCGGCGATGTCCTGGTGGACCAGGAGGGTCTCGGCGGCGTTGCAGACGCTGACCCGCTGGGCCTTGGAGTTGATCAGGATCTCGACGGCCATGTCGATGTCGGCCCGGGCGTCGACGTAGACGTGGCAGTTGCCGGTGCCGGTCTCGATCACCGGGACGATGGACTCGGAGACGACCGTCTGGATCAGCGAGGCGCCACCGCGCGGGATCAGCACGTCGACCAGGCCGCGGGCGCGCATCAGCTCGCGCACGCTCTCGCGGCTCTCCCCCGGCACGAGCTGCACGGCGTCGGCGGGCAGCCCGGCGCCGCCCACGGCGTCGCGGATCACCCGGACGAGGGCGGTGTTCGACTCGTAGGCGGAGGCCGAGCCGCGCAGCAGGACGGCGTTGCCGGACTTCAGGCACAGGGCGGCGGCGTCGACGGTGACGTTCGGGCGGGCCTCGTAGATGATGCCGACGACGCCGAGCGGGACGCGGACCTGACGCAGGTCGATGCCGTTGGGGAGGGTGGAGCCGCGGACGACCTCGCCGACCGGGTCGGGCAGCCCCGCGACGTCCCGCACGTCGGAGGCGATGGCGCGGACCCGCTCGGGCGTGAGGGTGAGCCGGTCGACGATGGCCTCGCTGGTGCCGGCCTCCCGGGCCTTGGCGATGTCCTTGGCGTTGGCCTCGACGATCTCGCTCGTACGGACCTCCAGGGCGTCCGCGATGGCCAGCAGCGCGTCGTCCTTCACGGCACGCGGCAGCGGCGCGAGGTCGGCGGCGGCGGCCTTGGCGCGGTAGGCGGCCTGGGTGACCGGGGACATGGCGTCGTACGGCGAGAGCGTCGTCATGAGGGAAGGGTAGTGCGCCCGCCTGGGCGGTCCAGCGGTTGTTCCACACCGCGAGACGGGATCAAAGCGGGTGAAACGTGCCTAAGCGAGCGAAATGGCCCCACAAGGGCACGGAAGGCGCCCGCAAGGGATCAGAAGGGGTGAATCCCCACCGGGGTCGCGGGCGGCGGGCCGTAGCCCTCGGCGACGCGCTGGTGGTAGGTCTCGCGGTCGATGACCTCCAGGCCGACGATCTCCCAGGCGGGGAGCCCGGCGGTCTGGCGGTGCTCGCCCCACAGGCGCAGCGCGACGGCGGCAGCGTCGTGCAGGTCGCGCGCCTCCTCCCAGTAGCGGATCTCCGCGTGGTCGTGGGCGTACCGGCTGGTGAGCAGGAAGGGGTGGTCATGGGCGAGCTGTTCCAGGGCGCGCCGCAGGTCCTTCAGCGGGACCTCGCCCCCGGAGACGCTGAGGGTGACATGCCACAGGCGCGGCAGGTCCTTGGGCTCCTCGTAGGTGTCCCCGGCCGCGACGCTCGTCAGAGCACCACGGGACGCCGCCGCCCCAGGGCGCACTCGTCTCACGACGGCCTCCTTCACGCAGCGACTCGGGAACGTGTTCCTGAGAGAAAGTTGAGCAGGCCGCACGGCTCCGCGGGGCGGTTTTACGGAACGTCCCCCACCGGGGGCGGTCGTTACGCCCCGGTTTACGGGTGGAGGATCACCAGGTCGTCCCTGTGTACGACCTCGCGTTCGTACGCCGGCCCCAGTTCCCGAGCCAGTTCCCGTGTCGAACGTCCGATCAGCTGGGGGATCTCCTTGGCGTCGAAGTTGACGAGCCCGCGGGCCACCGCGTGCCCCTCGCCGTCGCGCAGCTCGACCGGGTCGCCGGCGCCGAACTCGCCCTCGACGGCGGCGATTCCGGCGGGCAGCAGCGACTTGCGGCCCTTCACGACCGCGCGCACCGCACCGTCGTCGAGCGTGAGGTGGCCCTGCGGGGTGGAGGCGTGCTGCAGCCACAGCAGGCGGTCGGCGGAGCGCTTGCCGGTGGGGTGGAAGTAGGTGCCGGTGTCCCCGCCGGAGAGGGCGTCGGCCGCGTGGATCGCGCTCGTGAGCACCACGGGGATGCCGGCGGCGGCCGCGATCCGGGCGGCCTCGACCTTGGTGACCATGCCGCCGGTGCCGACACCGGCCTTGCCTGCGCTGCCGATCTCGACGTGGGCGAGGTCCTCGGGCCCCCGTACTTCCGCTATCCGCGAGGTCCCGGGCTTGCTGGGGTCGCCGTCGTACACGCCGTCGACGTCCGAGAGCAGGACCAGCAGGTCGGCATGGACGAGGTGGGCGACCAGGGCGGCGAGGCGGTCGTTGTCGCCGAAGCGGATCTCGTCGGTGGCGACGGTGTCGTTCTCGTTCACGATCGGGAACGCGCCCATCGCGAGCAGCTTGTCGAGGGTGCGGGAGGCGTTGCGGTGGTGGGCGCGGCGGCTCATGTCGTCGGAGGTGAGCAGGACTTGGCCGACGCGGACGCCGTAGCGGGCGAAGGAGGCGGTGTAGCGGGCCACGAGCAGGCCCTGGCCGACGCTGGCGGCGGCCTGCTGGCGGGCCAGGTCCTTGGGGCGGCGGAGCAGGCCCAGCGGGGCGAGGCCCGCGGCGATGGCGCCGGAGGAGACGAGGACGATCTCCTTCTCTCCCCCGCTGCGGCTCTTGGCGAGGACGTCGACGAGCGCGTCGACACGGTCGGCGTCCAGGCCGCCGGACGCGGTGGTCAGCGACGAGGAGCCGATCTTGACGACGATCCTGCGGGCCTCGCCCACGGCCTGCCTTGCCCTTGCCACTTACGGTCCGTCCCCTCGCGTCACGATACGGCTGCCCGCCTGGCAATCTACGCGAACGGGATGGTGCGTCGCGCGTCGGTCCACGCTCCGGACAGACCTCGCGTGATCGCCCGCTCACGCTTCGCGTACGGCAAAAAGGTTGCATTGGTTGCCTATAGAAATTAAAGACAGTCCAAACTTAATTTGAACTTTGTGTCATCAAAAGATCGCGGCGCGAAGCGCATCCTCCTGAGATCGGGGAAGAGTCCCTACGACGTCGTCTCTGTCGAAGACGCCCTCCATCGGGACGTCATCGCCACCAACTCCGGCAACCTGATCTTCAGCGACGCCGCCCACAAGATCCTTCAGACTCAGGGCACGGAGGTGGTCTCCAACGGGATCAGCGCCGAGGTGGCGGCGGCGGGCCGGATCAACGAGGAGTACGACGCCTTCGTCGTGCCGCTCGCCAATGCGTTCCGGCCCTCCTTCGAGAGCGGGCTGCGGCGGCTGACCCGGCTCATCACCAGGCTGAGGATCCCGGTGGTGGTGCTGGGGGTCGGCGCGCAGACCGGGGTGAGCTACAACCCCACGCGGCTGCAGCGGATCGAACCGGCGGTACGGGGGTTCGTCTCGGCGGTGCTGGACCGCAGCGCCTCGATCGGGGTGCGGGGCGAGTTCACCGAGCAGTATCTGAAGGACATGGGGTTCCGGGACGTCGAGGTGATCGGCTGCCCGTCGCTGTTCATGTACGGGCGTCAACTCGCCGTGCACAAGCGGGCGGTGGCGCTGACGCCGGAGTCCCGGATCGCGATCAACGGTTCGCACAGCGCGGTGCGGACGCAGGGCCTGGACCGGATCATCGACCGCACGCACGAGCGGTATCCGCGGCTGCGCTTCATCGGGCAGAACCTCAGCGACGCGCGGCAGTTGCACTGGCGGGATCTGTCGGACCCGAACGCCCAGGTGACCGCGATGCCGACGCATCCCGACCACCCGATGTACCGGGAGGACAAGGTCCGCGTCTACGTCGACCCCGCCACCTGGATCGACGACCTGCGCTCCTTCGACTTCTCCTTCGGCTCGCGCATCCACGGCAACATCGCGGCGCTGCTGGCCGGTACGCCGGCGACGGTGCTGTGCGGGGACTCCCGGACGCTGGAGCTGTGCCGGTACTTCGACATTCCGCACCGGCGGCTGGACAAGGTCGTCAAGGACCCGGAGAGCGCGGATCCGGCGCGGCTGTACGAGGACGCCGACTTCACCAAGTTGGTGGGCGGGCATGCGGAACGCTTCGAGCGGTTCACCTCGTTCCTGGACAAGAACGGGCTGGAGAACACCTTCACCCATGGGGACGGCGGCGCGGCCTTCGAGGAGCGGATGCGTTCGCTGTCGTTCCCGGCCGGGGTGCGCCCCTGGAACGACACGGACATGGCCTCGCTGACCTCCCGCTTCACCTGGCTGCACACCCGCATCAACGAACTGTCGGTGGACAACGCCCAGTTGAAACGAGACCTGGCCCGCACCCGAACCGGCACCAAGGCCACGGCAAAACTGACCCCGGCCACCCCGACACCCTCGGTCTACCGCCGCGCCAGACGAGCAGTGGGCAGACCGATCCGCAGGGCACTGCAGTCGGGCCGGGATTAGGAGCCGGCCGCTCCGCGGACCTCGCCGACCCGACGTGTGGACGGGCCGATCGCCCGCTCCCAGGGTGAACCCACCGTGACGCCGCAGAGCCCCGCCGAGTGGACCTCCCGGGGCCGCAGCGCGCGGTCAGGTGGACCGACTGTGCGGCGCTCGGGAGCGTGCGGTGGGCCGGCCGAAGGTTGTGAGGCCGTCAGGGGCGGCCTGCCCCGATCCCTGTCGGCCGAGGCAGCCGCAGGCGTCGGTGGCGTCACGCCGCCGCCGGGAAGCCCCCCGTCGGCAGTGAGCGGCGTACCTTGCGTATCGCCCGGCGGAAGAAGGAGTTCGCCGAGGCCTCGCGATAGCCCTCGAAGGCTCGGGCCTCTCGGGGTTCGGCGAGGTAGAGGGAGTCGGGGAGGCCCGCCTCGCGGGAGCGGAAGTGCGGGTAGACGAGATAGACGCGGGTGCCGCGCTTCTCCAGGACGGCGGCGGCCTGTCTCTTCGCCTTGACGAACTCCACGACGTCCTTGAGGAGTTCGGGTCGGCCGATGGCCACGAGGTGCAGCCGCAGGCGCTCGTGGACGCGGAGCCGGCGGGCGACCTCCGGAGTCCAGTAGGCGTCCATCAGCGGCTTGGCCAGCTCGAACTTGTGCCGCCTGACCTCCTCGCTGTCCTTGAGGTACTTGGGGCCGAACTGCGGCAACAGGGTGATCAGGAAGGGCCGGATCATGAGCGTGTCGCGCTTGGGGCCCGCGGGGACCATCTCGGCGATCAGGTTCATCAGGGCCCGCGCGGAGTCGAAGCGAAGCGTGTAGCTGCCGCTCTTCGTGACGTGCTTGCCGTCCTCGCGGCCCACCAGGTAGTAGCACGGGTAGTCGGCGACCACGGAGACCCCGTCGGCCCGCAGATACGCCTCCATCGTGAACAGCGCGTCCTCGCCGGTCCACAGGGACTCGTCGAACCGCATCCCGTGCCGTTCGAGCAGCTCGCGGCGGAAGAGCTTCTGGGCGCTCAGGGTGAACTTGATGTTGGACGAGAAGACGTCGGTACGGTCGAGGGTCTTGCCCCACATCGACTTCGGCGGGGTCCGGTTGATCCCCTCGACCTTGCCCAGGACCACATCGGTGCCGTTCTTGTCGGCCATGGCGACCATGCGCACCAGCGCCTCGGGGCCGAGCCGGTCGTCGGCGTCGAGAAAGAACACGTACCGCCCGGAAGCCTTGCCGAGGCCGACGTTGCGCGGCCCGCTCGGGCCGCCGGAGTTCTCCTGCCGGATCACGGTGACCGTCATGGGCGCCCGGGCCGCGAACTCCTCCAGGTACTCCCCCGTGCCGTCCGTGGAGCCGTCGTCGACCGCTATGACCTCGAGACGTCTCGGGTCGATGGTCTGCGCCTCGACGGACGCCAGGCACTCGACCAGGTACGGCATCGCTTCGTACGCCCCGATGATCACGGTCACATCAGGCTGCGTCACGACGGTCACGGTTCCCCCTTGTCAATGGAACATCTCCCCCGAATCGCCTTAATCGCAACTTGTTAGACGGTGGACAGGGTGAAGCGGTTGCCTCACCGCGCACAATCAGTGGCCTACGTCACACGGCGAACGGATCGACAGGGGCTCTGGCGGGTGACATCGGACAGTACGGACAGCCGGTAAGAGTTACTCACCACCAAGGCGAAACGGGAGTAAGAGGGAACGGTAAGAGACCTGAATCCGCAGGTCAGGGCGGCATCCACGCACGTGGCAAGAAGGGGCCCCGGCCCCGAGGATCGCTCCTCGGGGCCGGGGCCCCTTCTTCTCTTCCGGTCCGGGTGTCTTCCGGTCCGGGCGTCAGCCCGCGGTCACACCGTCCGGGTCACCCGTGGACGACAGCCGCTGGCCCGGCAGCACATCCGCGAGTTCGATCTCCTCCGCGGCACCGGCCGCGGCGCGGGCCTCCTGGCCCACGTTGCGGGTCTCGGCCTTGCGGGCGAGGTCCGCCACCGCCGCGTTGAACTGGTCGATGGACTTCGGCTCGTCCGGACCCAGCAGATAGCGCTTGAGCTCCCCCCGGTCCGCCGCCAGCGGATCGGCCGAGGGGTCGCGGACCGCGTCCAGCAGCCCGCCCAGCTCGCCCGCGCTGTTGGAGAGGATCACCGCGGCGCGCACGGCCGTGTTCTGCCGCTTGAACTCCTCCACGCCGAGCTCGGCGGAGTCCGTGACGGCGTAGGGCTTACCGCTCGCGATGAAGTCGGAGACCACGGACGAGATGTCGGAGACCATCGCGTCGGAGACGTTGAAGCAGTCGTACAGCCGCGGCTCGGCGCCGGTGATGACCCGGTGCTCGTACGCGGGGAACGAGCGCCAGTACGCGGTGTCCCACTCGGCGCGCAGCCGGGCGATCTCCTCGTGCTTCTTGACGTCGACCACGCCGTCACGGCTGGCCTCGGCCTCGTCGCCCTTGTCGCCGACGGTGCCGGACAGCTCGGCGATACGGGCCTCGATACGGGTCAGCTCGGCCGTGGCCCGCGCCTGGGCGGCCGCGTCGGCGGTGAAGCGGGAGTCGGCGGCGCGCTCGGCGGCGGCCTTCTCGACCAGGGCCGTGATCCTCCGGTGCGCGGCGCCCGCCTCGGCGCTGACCGTGCCGGTGAAGGGGTGCGGCTTGTACAGGACACGGACCGGCGGGTCGGCCTTCACCAGCTTCTTCACGATGTTTTCGCCGGCGAGCACGATCGAGGTGTTGCCGGGGTTGCCGTCCCAGCCCTCCCAGGTCGGCGCGTAGAGAACCGTCGGGCAGTATCCATCAGCGGCTCCGCCGCGGGGGCCCTTCGGCACGCCCTGCCACGTCCGGATCGGCGCCAGCTGCGGGCGGCCGACCTCCACGATGTCGTCGTCGCGGACGCCGACGTCGGCGATGGCATAGCGGTCGCGGCCCGCGCGGCCGGCGGTCCACACCTCGTCGTACACCTTGCTGAACGGGTTGACGCTGGCCAGCTTGTCGCTGTCGCCGTGGCCGATGAAGACGTGCTTCATGGTCGGGACGCGCAGCAGGTGGATGTTCTTGCCGACGTTCGCCGCGTAGAGGGCGACGCGCACGGTGGACAGGTCCAGGTTCATCAGGTGCACGCCTCCGGGCACACAGATGACGGGCACCGTGGTCGGGGCCAGGCTGTTCAGGATGACGCGCTCGCGGAGGATGATCAGCGGCCGCGACTCCAGCCGCTCCATCGTCTCCAGCCACATGTTGACCTGGTACGCGGAGTCCTTGGAGCCGGAGAAGTAGAGCACCGTCTCCGGCTTGTAGACGGCCAGCCAGTCGTCGACGGCGGCCAGCACCTTCTCGGCGTTCGGCGGGATCTTGCGGCCGCGGACGTACGGCATGAGCGCGAGGACGTACAGGGAGCCCAGGCCGATCGTGATGCCGATGCCGATGAATCCGGCGACGGCCGAGTCCGTGGCCGCGGAGACCAGCAGACCGGCGACGGCCGCGAGGTCGAGGTGGAGCATCTTCTCCGCGGAGCGGTGCAGCAGACCGCGCCTCGGGGCGTCCGGGATGCGGATGCGCGACTTCAGGTCGATGTTGCGGGTGGCGACCGGCATCCGGCGGCGGTTGCGGATCAGGGTGACCAGCGCGCCGTGCGGGGCCTGGAGGCCGTAGAACGCGATGAAGCAGGCGATGGCGCCGTAGAAGATCAGGTTGTCCGAGAGGGACAGCCGTGCCAGCAGCAGGATCAGCAGCAGCTGCCGGATCAGGAAGCGGATCGACAGACCGGCTCGCACCTTGCTGAGGCGGTTGATCAGGTAGCTGCCCCTGCGGTGCAGATAGTGGTCCGCGAGGTACGTCACGGCGGCCGCTGCCACGAAGGCGTAGACGCTCGGGACGAGCGCGGCCAGCATGAGCGCCGGGAAGCCCAGCAGCACGAGGGCCGCCGCGGCCAGCTCGGCCGCGCTGCCCACCCGGGCGACGCGTATAGCGGTGGATATCACGGATAACCTTTTGCTGACAAAAAGGCCGAAATAAGACCTTGCGGACAATTTGCGAAGGGTCTGTGAGCTTTACGGATTCAGGCCTCTGTGAATGCTCCGCAATCGCGTAGTCACAGAGGCCTGAATTTCAGATGCCTATTTGATGTCGATTATGCCACGCCGTCCTGACGGTCCAGGACACTGGCGAGGGCCTGCTCGAAGCCGGAGGCCTGGCCGGCCGCCGCCGTCGGGTCCTGCTGGCGGACGTCGATGACATGGCCGGTCAGCTCGGACAGCAGGACGTCGAGCGAGGTGCGGGCCACGGCCTCGGAGGAGAGCAGGGTGCCCGCGGGCTCCTGGCCGAACGCCTTGGTGCGCATCGGGGTGGCGGTGCGCTCCGGGTTGATGCAGTTGACGCGGATGCCGTCGCCGGCCCACTCGTCGGACAGGGCCTGGGTGAGATTCACCATGGCGGCCTTGGTCGAGGAGTAGAGGCTGTACTCGGCGCGGCCGCGGGTGTAGCTGCTGGAGGTGTAGAGCAGCAGCTGGCCCTTGGTCTCGGCCAGGTACTTGTACGAGGAGCGGGCGATCTGCACCGGGGCCAGGTAGTTGACCTTCAGCGCCTCCTCGATGGTGGCGTTGTCGGTCTCGGCGAGCTTGCCGATGCGCAGCACGCCCGCGGTGTTGACGACGTAGTCGATCCGGCCGGTCTCCGCGTACGCCTTGGACAGCGCGTCGTCGACCTCCTCCGGGTTCTCCACGTGGGTGCCGGTGGTGGAGCGGCCCAGCGCGTACACGGAGGCGCCGTAGGACTCGGCGAGTTCGGCGATGTCCTTGCCGATGCCGTACGAACCACCGAAGATCACGACGGTCTTGCCGGTGAGGAGCTCGCGGTAGGCCTCCTCGCCGTTCTGCTCCGGGGCCGCCGTGGAGGCGAGCTGGAAGAGCTTGTCGGCGATGAAGACGTCGACCGGCTGGGTCACCTTCATGTTGTACTCGTCACCCGCGACGACGTGGATCGGCACGTCCGGCAGGTACTTGAGCACGACGGAGCAGTCGTCCGTGGCCTGGAAGTTGGGGTCGCCGGCCGCGACCTCGTAGGCCCGCTTGACCGTGGACAGCTTGAAGGCCTGCGGCGTCTGGCCGCGGCGCAGCCGGGAGCGGTCCGGGATCTCGGTGATGAACTCGCCGTCCTCGCCGTGTGTACGGGTCACGATGATCGTGTCCGCGGACGGGATGGCGACGTCGACCGCCTGGTAGCGCTCCAGCGCGACGACGCAGTCGTCGATGACACGCTGCGACAGCAGCGGGCGTACCGCGTCGTGGAAGAGGACGTTGAGGTCCTCGCCCTCGGCCAGGCCCTCACCGAGGGCGGCGATGGCGCGCTCGGTGGTCTCGTTCCGGGTGGAGCCACCCTCGATGATCTTCTTGACCTTGCGGAACCCGGCCTTGGCGACGATCTTCTCGATGTCGGGGACATAGCCCGGCGCCATCAGCACGATGACGTCGTCGATCGAGTCGGCGTTCTCGAAGGTGGTCAGGGTGTGCTCGATGACTGCCTTGCCGGCGATCTTCAGCAACTGCTTGGGGATCGACAGACCCACGCGCTGACCGGTTCCACCGGCCAGGATCACTGCGGTGGTACGGGGCTTGGCTATGTGCTGGGACACAGGTGACCTACCTTGGGGCGTCAGGGAACCTCGAAATGGTCCCACTTCGGGTTACCGCAGTGCAAGGTGAGCGTCCTTCGCTGCATATGTGGCCGCAACC
This sequence comes from Streptomyces sp. NPDC001406, assembly GCF_042895285.1. Taxonomy (NCBI): domain Bacteria; kingdom Bacillati; phylum Actinomycetota; class Actinomycetes; order Kitasatosporales; family Streptomycetaceae; genus Streptomyces; species Streptomyces sp. NPDC001406. The sequence continues at coordinate 501,285 of NZ_JBIAWG010000001.1, read as the reverse complement.
TCTCATTCACCTTGCACTCCTGGTGATGGCCGCCGTCCTCACGGGGGTCCCGGAAGTCCCCGTGAATTTGCTGTGAGTAAGTCCACTCCCGGCGGGGCAGCAGTCGCTTGTCAGCGGCGCCGCAGTCGCTGGAGGCAGCGATGGCCGAGTACCCGGACGAGTTCCTTCGACGACGTCTGGTGCACCGTGCGGACCCGGTCCGGGCGGGCGGGCACCGAGGCGGCCGCGGCGAGGGCCCCGTACAACGCCCGCGCGGCCACTTTTGGTGAGATCCGCGCCTCGTCGAAGAGCGCGTGGCCGGATTCCGACTGCTTCGGTACGGCGGACAGCAGTGCCGGATCGCCGAGAACGCGCACACCGAGCGCCGCGATCCGCTCGCTCATCCCGGCGCCGATCTCCGCGGCGGCCTCGACCGCCCACCGGGGCGTGGCAATCTTCACGTCCTGCGGGGTGGGACTGCACGCGTTCTTCATATGCATGACCGCGCCGTTGCGCACGAGCTTGGAATACAGCTCGTCGGGCAGTCCATTGCCGCGGAATTCCACATTAAGATTCCGCAGCATTTCGGTCTCGGCCAGGGTGAGGGAACGATTCGCGGTGTCCGGAAACGGCCTCAGAAGATTCCGGGGCAGTCCCGTCTCGAAGGTGCGCAGGAGTCCGTCCCGGTCGCGGTCGTCGACCACCACGACGGTGACCCGCTCCGCACCGACCGCCCGCGCCCAGCGCTCGACCAGCCGGTCGTGCCGGTGCCGGCGCCAGAAGCTGGGGTTGAGCTTCTCGTACGGGGCCCTGCGGAGCATGTGCTCCAGCCAGTCCTCGTAGCCCGAAGAATTCGCTGCTGATCACCGAGGTGTGTCTCCCGGTGGCCTCGACCTGCTTCAGCAGCCGTGTCCAGTGCCGGTCGGTGGGCCGGGGGTCGCCCATCATCGCGGGCCGGGCGCAGGCGGCCAGCGCGGCCTCCATCGGATGCCTGCTGTGGGCCGGGAAATCGACGCCGTGCCGCGCCATCGTCTCCTTCGCGGCGAACAGCGCGCCCTGGATGGCGGTGGTCCCGGTCTTGTGCGGGCCGATGTGCAGCAGGCGGGTGCCGGGCGGCAGCGGGGCGGGGACGTGTCTCGAACAGTCCGTCTCCATGGTCAACGGACGGTAAGAGACTTACCTGAGACTCACCTGAGAGGGCCCTGGGACTGCTGTGAGTACAGGGGTCCAGGGCCCTGCCGAGAGCGTCGGAGGCCTTCCCGGGCGCCTCAGACCAGGTTCACACCCGGTTCGTCCGACTCCACCCGCAGCCGCGCCAGTGTGCTCGCGGTGGCCTGCGGCTTCACCACCGTGTCCACGACCCGGACCTGGGCGTCGATGCCGTCGCGACGGATGTCGAAGAGGTGGTAGCCGCGGTGGGCGTCGATCACCTTCCAGTGCGGGTTGTCCGCCTTCAGCGGGTCCCACTGGGCGTGGAAGGCGGCCTGGTCCTGGTCGCCGTTGCTGGAGATGGAGGTGCCGACGAACTCGGCGCCGACGACGTCGGAGTCCGGGTCGGCGAAGTCCCGCTTCAGATCGCTGATCATCGTCAGGTGCCGGTCACCGCTGAGCACGACCGGGTTGCGGACGTCCTGGAAATCCTCCAGGAGCGCGTTGCGTTCGGCCTGGTAGCCGTCCCAGGCGTCGTAGAACCAGAGCTTGCCCTCGCCGGGCAGCAGATCGGTCTCGGCCATCATGATCTGGGAGGCGATCAGGTTCCAGCGGGCCGGGGAGTCCCGCAGCCCGTCGAGCAGCCACTCCTTCTGCGCGGCCCCGAGCATCGTCATCGACGGGTCCTCGGCCCCGGCCTGACCGGTGGCCTGGTCGCTGCGGAACTGCCGGGTGTCCAGGACGTTGACGCGGGCCAGGCGGCCGAACTCCAGGCGTCGGTACATCTGGATGTGCGGTCCGTCCGGGACGGCGGTGGCGCGGACGGGCATGTGCTCGTAGTACGCCTGGTAGGCCGCCGTCAGCCGGGCCACGAACGCGTCGTGCGACTGCTTGCCGGGGTCCTGCGGGATCTCGCCGGCGAAGTCGTTGTCGACCTCGTGGTCGTCGAAGGTGACCACCCAGGGCGCGCTCGCGTGCATCGCCTGGAGGTCCGGGTCGGTGCGGTACTGGGCGTAGCGGTTGCGGTACTGGACCAGGGTGTACGGCTCCCCCTTGCCCTCGTGCCGGCGCACGCCCGTCGACGAGGGCGACGACTCGTAGATGTAGTCGCCGACGAAGAGGACGAAGTCGGGGTCCTGGGCCAGCATGTCGGCGTACGGGGTGAAGTAGCCGTGCTGCCAGTTCTGGCAGGAGGCCAGCGCCATGCGCAGCGAGCCGCCCCTGCTGTGCGGGTGGGGCGCGGTGCGGGTACGGCCGGTGGGCGAGATCTGGCCGCCGGTGCGGAAGCGGTACCAGTAGGTGCGCCCCGGGCGCAGGCCCCGTACGTCCACGTGAACGCTGTGCCCGTACTCGGGTCTGGCCTCGGCGACGCCCCGGCGCACGGTCTTTCTGCAGCCCTCGTCCTCGGCGATCTCCCACTGCACCGGCACCACGGCGTCGGGCATACCGCCGCCGCCCAGCGGGTCGGGAGCGAGCCTGGTCCACAGCACGATGCCGTCGGGCAGCGGGTCGCCGGAGGCGATGCCGAGGCTGAACACACCGTCGGGCAACGGTGTTTCGGCCGCGCGGGCGGTGGCCGGCAGCCACAGCTGGGCCGAGGCCGCGGCGCCCAGGACGGCGGCACCCGCGGTGATGAAGCGGCGTCGGTCGGGCGATGATGCGGTCATTCGCTGACTCCCTTGCCACAGTGACCTCTTCGGACCTTCGGAAGCTCCCACGGCCGGACGGCCCGTCCGCTGAACGGGAGCCTTCGCGTGCATGACAAACAAGCAGACAACGGAAGACCCGTCGCGGCACGTAACACCCTTGTGCCACAACGGGTCTGACGGTAGATCGGAATACGACGCGGACTCAGTAGGCGAAGCCGAAGCCAGATGCAGGGCCGGCTCGAAGAAGTCACCCTTCTCCGCGGTGCCCGGCACACTCACGGTGTTCTGGCCGAACACCGTGGTGCCGACGCTGGTCGGCCCGAACGGCCCGCCGGGTACGACGGCAAAGGTGCCGGCGTGGACGATCCGGAGGGATTCCTCGCCCAGGACGAGGTCCGCGCGGCCGCCGCCGTCGAGGTCGCCGAGCCCGTCCCGCCCGAAGGGCCCGAACAGCACAGGGCCGTTGCGGGCCAGGTCCTGGTGCCCGTCGCCGTTGAAGTCGCCGGTCACGGCCAGCGGGGCCTGGTTGCGGCCGGTGCCCTCGGCGGGCAGCGCCTTGCCCGAGACGAACCCGGCGGGCCCTCCCCGCAGCACGGTCCGATCGGCCTGGTGGTCTGCGCCGTCCTGTTGCCACTGCTCGGCCCCGGACTCCACGAGCAGGTCCGCGAACCCCGTCCCCGTCCGGGCCGGCCGCGGCCGGCCGGGAACCGCCCACGGTCGCGGACCGGCCGGCGACGGCCAGGTTCTCGTAGCCGTCGCCGTCGAAGTCCAGCTTCAGGGCCCTGGCGCCAGGGGGGCCGTCGCGGCGAGCAGGGCGATGGCCGCCACGGCGGTGGCGTTCAAGGCTTCAGCAGTGGCCCGGGTCCGGGTACGTCACTCGAACGGATCGAAGCTGTCGAACTCCTGGAAGGCCTCGTCCCGCTCGGCCTGTCGGTCGCGGCGGCGCTGGGCCGCGGGGCGCTGCTCCTCCAGCCGGTGGTCCTCGCCGCGCCGGCCGAGCATCTCCGCGCCGGCCATGACCGACGGCTCCCAGTCGAAGACGACCGCGTTCTCCTCGGGGCCGATGGCGACGCCGTCGCCGGAGCGGGCGCCCGCCTTCATCAACTCCTCCTCGACACCGAGGCGGTTGAGGCGGTCGGCGAGGTAGCCCACGGCCTCGTCGTTGTTGAAGTCGGTCTGGCGCACCCAGCGTTCGGGCTTCTCGCCGCGCACCCGGAACAGCTCCTCGCCGCCGACCTCCTCGCGCGTCACGGTGAAGCCCGCGTCGTCCACGGCCTTGGGCCGGATGACGATCCGGGTCGCCTCCTCCTTCGGCTTCGCGGCGCGCGCCCTGGCGACCAGGTCGCCGAGGCCGTACGACAGCTCCTTCAGACCGATGTGGGCCACCGCCGACACCTCGAAGACGCGGTAGCCGCGCTCCTCCAGGTCGGGCCGGACCATCTCGGCCAGGTCCTTGCCGTCCGGCACGTCGACCTTGTTCAGGACGACGATCCGGGGCCGGTTGTCGAGGCCGCCGTACTGCTTCAGCTCCTCCTCGATGATGTCGAGGTCGGAGACCGGGTCGCGGTCGGACTCCAGGGTCGCCGTGTCCAGGACGTGCACCAGCACGCTGCACCGCTCGACGTGGCGCAGGAACTCCAGGCCGAGGCCCTTGCCCTGGCTGGCGCCCGGGATCAGTCCCGGCACATCGGCGATGGTGTACACGGTCGCGCCCGCGGTCACCACGCCCAGGTTCGGCACGAGGGTCGTGAAGGGGTAGTCCGCGATCTTCGGCTTGGCCGCGCTGAGCACCGAGATCAGCGAGGACTTGCCCGCGCTCGGGTAGCCGACCAGCGCCACGTCGGCGACCGTCTTCAGCTCCAGGACGATGTCCTGGAGGTCCCCCGGCTCACCGAGCAGCGCGAAGCCGGGCGCCTTGCGGCGGGCCGACGCCAGCGCCGCGTTGCCGAGGCCGCCCCGGCCGCCCTGCGCGGCGACGTACGAGGTGCCGTGCCCGATCAGGTCGGCGAGCACATTGCCCGCCCTGTCCAGGACGACCGTGCCGTCCGGCACCGGCAGGACCAGGTCCTGGCCGTCCTTGCCGGAGCGGTTGCCGCCCTCGCCCGGCTTGCCGTTGGTGGCCTTGCGGTGCGGGGAGTGGTGGTAGTCGAGAAGCGTGGTGACCGACTGGTCGACGGTGAGGATCACATCGCCGCCGCGCCCGCCGTTGCCGCCGTCGGGTCCGCCCAGCGGCTTGAACTTCTCTCGGTGGACGGAGGCACAGCCGTGACCTCCGTTACCCGCGGCGACATGCAGATCGACGCGGTCCACGAAGGTGGTCATGGTCAGTGCCTCCAGAAACGTACGGGGTATCTCTTTGGGTAACACGCGAAAGGCGGACCCGCCTTCCCGACCGGGAAGTGAGGTCCGCCTCGCGAAAGCGTTCGGGTCAGGCCTGAGCTCAGGCGACCGGAACGATGTTCACGACCTTGCGGCCACGGTGGGTACCGAACTCCACCGCACCGGCCTGCAGCGCGAACAGCGTGTCGTCGCCGCCACGGCCGACGCCGGCGCCCGGGTGGAAGTGGGTGCCGCGCTGGCGGACCAGGATCTCACCCGCGTTGACGACCTGACCGCCGAAGCGCTTCACGCCGAGCCGCTGGGCATTGGAGTCGCGACCGTTCCGGGTGGACGATGCGCCCTTCTTGTGTGCCATGTCTCCTCAGTCCTTACTTCGCAGCCGCGGGGATCGCGGTGACCTTGATCGCCGTGTACTGCTGGCGGTGGCCCTGGCGACGACGGTAGCCGGTCTTGTTCTTGTAGCGCAGAATGTCGATCTTCTGGCCCTTGTGGTGGTCCACGACCTCGGCCTGGACCTTGATGCCGGCCAGCACCCACGGGTCGCTGGTCACAGCGTCGCCGTCGACAACGAGCAGGGTCGAGAGCTCGACCGTGTCGCCAACCTTGGCAGTGGAAATCTTGTCAACCTCAACGATGTCGCCGACAGCAACCTTGTGCTGGCGACCACCGCTGCGCACGATGGCGTACACGCGGATCTCTCTCTCGCTCGGAAACGGCACCCCCGCAGGCCAGCCGCCCAGCATGGTCACGGGCAACCTCTCCCGGCCAACCGTGTGCCCGGGAGGAAGAGGTTTACGGGGATGTGGCGTGTTCAGTGGACACGCCGACGGTCAAGGTTACGGGGCCGTGGCCGAGGGGGTCAAACCGGCCGGGTCCCGGTGGGGGTCCCCCTGCTCGAACGAAGCTGAGAGCTTGGGGGACCGCGGCCGGTCACCGGGACCGGCCGCAGACCTCGCTTCGGGCCTTGTCAGGCCTCGTCGGCGGCGACCGTGGTCTTCTTCGCCGTCGACTTGGCGGCGGCCGTCTTGGCGGTCTTGGCCGCCTTCTTGGCCGTCGTCTTCTTGGCCGCGACCGTCTTCTTGGCCGCGGTCTTCTTGGTGGCGGCCTTCTTCGCGGTCGCCTTCTTGGCGGTCTTGCGGGCAGCCGCCTTCTTGGCCGGAGCGGCTTCCTCGGTCTCCGCCTCGGCGGCAGCGGGCTCCTGCGCCTCCGCCGACGGGACGACCACGACGGCCGTCTCCTCGGACGCGGTGGGCGCGGTGGCCTTGCGCACCGCACGGCGGCGCGGGCGGACCGGGGCGGCGCTCTCCACGGGCGCCTCCTCGGCCGGAGCCACGGCCGGAGCCTGCTCCACGGGAGCGGCCGGAACCTCGGCCGCGGGCGCGGCCTCGGCGACCGTCACCACGGCCGCCTCGGCACCCGCGGGGGAACCGGCGGGCGCCGACACCTTCCGGGTCGCACGACGGCGCGTACGGCCCTTGGGCGCGGCCTCCTCGGCCGGCGCCGCGGCGACCACCGCGTCCTCGACGGCGGCGGGCTCGGCGAGCGCCTCGGCGGCCGGCTCCGGCTGCACCGGACGCGCGGCCTCCGCCGCGGCCGGGACGGCCTGGGCGGTGGGCACCTCGGCGACCTCCGCCTCGGCCTCCGCCTTCACGGCGTCGCCCGACGGGGCCTCAGCCTTCGCCGACTGCTTCCGGGGCGCGCCCGCCGGAGCCGAGGCCCGGCGGCCGGCCCGACGGCGCGTACGGCCACGGGTGGCCGCGGCCTCCGCCTCGGCGACGCTGCTGTACAGCTCCTCGTCCGGCGCCATGTCCGGGGCGGGCAGCGCGACGGGCTCGGCGACCTCGGCCACGACCTCGGCCATGGCCTCCGCCTCGCTCTCGGCCTCCTGCTCGGCGGTCTCGGCTGCCTCCGTGACGAAGGTCTCGTGCTCGTGCACATGTCCGTCACCGCCACGGCCGCGCTTCTTGCGCTTGCCGCCGCCTCCGACGGAGGTCGGCTGCTCCATGTGGACGATCACTCCACGGCCGTTGCAGTGGACGCAGGTCTCCGAGAAGGACTCCAGCAGCCCCTGCCCGACCCGCTTGCGGGTCATCTGGACGAGGCCCAGCGAGGTCACCTCGGCCACCTGGTGCTTCGTACGGTCCCGGCCCAGGCACTCCAGCAGACGCCGCAGGACGAGATCCCGGTTGGACTCCAGCACCATGTCGATGAAGTCGATGACGATGATGCCGCCGAGGTCGCGCAGCCGCAGCTGGCGGACGATCTCCTCGGCCGCCTCCAGGTTGTTCCTGGTGACGGTCTCCTCGAGGTTGCCGCCCTGGCCGGTGAACTTGCCGGTGTTGACGTCGACGACGACCATCGCCTCGGTCCGGTCGATCACCAGCGAACCGCCGCTGGGCAGCCAGACCTTGCGGTCCAGCGCCTTGGCGAGCTGCTCGTCGATCCGGTAGGTGGCGAAGGCGTCGACCTCGGAGGTCCACTTCGACAGCCGCTCGGCGAGGTCCGGGGCGACGTGCGAGACGTACCCGTGGATGGTCTCCCAGGCGTCGTCACCGCTGACGACGACCTTGGAGAAGTCCTCGTTGAAGATGTCGCGCACGACCCGGACGGTCATGTCCGGCTCGCCGTACAGCAGCGAAGGCGCACTTGAGCTGCCGCCGTTCTTGGCCTTCTTCCGGATGTCCTCCCACTGCGCCTGCAGCCGCTCGACGTCCCGGCGCAGCTCGTCCTCGCTCGCGCCCTCGGCGGCGGTGCGCACGATGACGCCCGCGTCCTCGGGGACGATCTTCTTGAGGATGGTCTTCAGCCGGGCGCGCTCGGTGTCGGGCAGCTTGCGGCTGATGCCGGTCATCGAGCCCTCGGGGACGTACACGAGGTACCGGCCCGGGAGGGAGACCTGGCTGGTCAGACGGGCGCCCTTGTGGCCGATCGGGTCCTTCGTCACCTGGACGAGGACGGACTGGCCGGACTTCAGGGCGGACTCGATGCGCCGCGGGCCGTTCGCCATGCCCAGCGCCTCGAAGTTGACCTCACCGGCGTAGAGCACCGCGTTGCGGCCCTTGCCGATGTCGATGAAGGCGGCCTCCATCGACGGCAGCACGTTCTGGACCTTGCCCAGGTAGACGTTGCCGACGTACGAGGTCGACTGCTCCTTGTTGACGTAGTGCTCGACGAGCACGCCGTCCTCCAGGACGCCGATCTGCGTGCGCTCGCCGCTCTGCCGGACGACCATCACGCGCTCGACGGCCTCGCGGCGGGCCAGGAACTCCGCCTCGGTGATGATCGGAACGCGGCGGCGGCCCTGCTCACGGCCTTCCCGGCGGCGCTGCTTCTTGGCCTCCAGACGGGTCGAGCCCTTGATGGACTGCACCTCGTCGGACGGCTCGGCGGGCTTGCGGGGCTCGCGGACCTTGACGACCGTGCGCTCCGGGTCGCCCTCGCCGGGCTCGGTGTCGGCGGAGGTGTCACCGGCGCGACGACGGCGCCGGCGGCGGCGACGGCTGCCGGCGGAGCCGCCCTCTTCGGCGTGCGCCTCCTCGTCGTCCTCTTCCTCCTGCTCGGCGGTGTCCTCGGCGTCCTGCGCGGCCTGCTCGGCGGCGAGCTCGTCGGACTCGGCGTCCGCGCCCTCACCGGCCTCGCCGCGGCGGCGACGGCGGCCACCACGCCGGCGGCGACGGCGCGCACCGGTCTCCTCGGCCTCGTCGCCCTCGGCGGCGTCCTCGACCGAGTCCTCCGGCTCCTCGGCCTCCTCGGTCTCGTCCTCGACGGGGGTCTCGGCGGGGGTCTCGGCGGGGGTCTCGACGGCCTGGGCCTCGGTCTCCTCGCCGTAGCCGGCGCCCCGGCGGCGGCGACGGCGGCGCGGGCCGGCCTGCTCCTCCGTGAGCTCCTCGGTCTCCTCGGTCCCGGCCGCCTCGGCGGCGGCTTCGGCGGCGGCCCGCTCCGGGGTCTGGAACTTCGGTTCGGTGAACACGGGCGCCTGGAACACGGCCACCGCGGGCCGCGCCGGACGGCGCGACTTGGGCTCGGCGGACTCGGCGGGCTCGGCGGCGACCGCCTGGGCGGGCTGCGGCGCGGGCTCGGAGAACCCGGACGCGGCCTGCCGCACGACCCGGCGCCGGGAACGGCGCGGCGCGGCGTCCTCGGCGGCCGCTTCGGCGGCGGGGGCCTCGACGGCGACCGTCGCGGGCACAGCGCTCTCGGCGTGCTCGGCGGACTCGGCGACGGGGGCCACGGCGGCCTCCTCGACGACGGGAACACCGGCGGGCGCGGAGGCACGACGGGCGGCACGACGACGCGTACGGGCGACCGGCGCGGCCTCTTCGGCTGCCGCCTCGACCACTTCGGCCTCGGCCTTCTCCCCGGTGGCGGGCACCACGGCCTCGACCGCCTCAGCAGACGCAGGCGCACCGGCAGGCGCGGAGGCACGGCGAGAGGCACGACGACGCGTACGCGCCACCGGTGCAGCCTCCTCGACCACCTCGGCCTCAGCCTCCGCCTTCTCCTCAGCGGCAGGCACGACAGCCTCGACCGCCTCAGCAGACGCAGGCGCACCAGCAGGCGCGGAGGCACGGCGAGAGGCACGACGACGCGTACGCGCCACCGGTGCAGCCTCCTCGACCACCTCGGCCTCCGCCTTCTCCTCAACGGCAGGCACGACAGCCTCGACCGCCTCAGCAGACGCAGGCGCACCAGCAGGCGCACCAGCAGGCGCAGAAGCACGACGCGTCGCACGACGACGCGTACGAGCGACCGGCGCGGCCTCCTCGACGGCGGCAGGCGCCTCGACGACCTCGACCTCGGCCTTCTCCTCGGTCTCCGCGAGTTCGGTGGTCTCGGCGGCCGGTATGGCCGGCGTGACGACCTCGGTCACGGTCTCTGCCTCGGCGGGCGGTCCCGCCGGGCGGGATGCGGCACGGCGCCGCCTCCGCGGCGGCAGGGTGTCGCTGGGGGTGTTCAGTTCGGAACCCTCGTTGGGTTCGGTCGGTTCGAGCATGCGGGCGTTTCTCCCGTCAGGCTCCCGGGCGCCGCGCCTGGTCCGGCGTCGATCGGATCGATCGACCGCCGTTGACGTCCGCGGCCCGCGCGATGCGCGATGGCCGCCGTCCGGGGCGCGGGCGCCACACGGGAGCTCTCCGTGTCCTGTCTCGTCGGTTCCGTACGCCATGTCACGTACGGCCTGGCGAAAGTCTTCTGGTCGGTGCGCTGCCCGACCCAGGTGGCTCCCGAGTACGAGGGCGGCGCTACGACGTCCGTCCTTACGCGGAACCTTCCTTACGCCGGCGCCTTCGCGGCGGCAGTCGCGGCGGCCGGGTGCGGCTCGGTCGCTGCTGCCTCGCGGTCGGGCGCGAGCGGGTCGGTCACCGTGCCGGTCTCTTCATCGAACAGCCCCTGCGCCAGCCTGGTCACCGCTGCGGGGACCGGCGGCGCCAGGTCGGCCACGGCGCGGAGACCGGACAGGACGTCGTCGGGTCGTACGGCAGGCGTCACGTGCCGAACAACCAGCCGCAGTATCGCACAGGGCTGGTCGGTCGGCCTATCAGCCTGCGAACTGTGCGTTTCCGCGATCCGCAGGCTCTCCAGGCTCACGACCGCGGAACGGGCGTCGAAGGTGCGGACGCCGTTCTTGGTCGTGCGCTGCACTTCGACGGTCTCGGCCTTCATGAAGGCCTCGACCGCGTGCTCGGCGTCGGCCGGGTCGACACCGTCCAGCCGCAGCTCCCACACGGAAGCCGTCAGCCGGTCGGCGAGCCCGGTCGTCCTTGCCTCGACCGCGTCGACGATGTCGAGCCCGGTGGGCAGGGACTCGTCGAGGAGGACGCGCAGCGTCTCCGGGTCGCGGGCCGCGGCGAGCGCGATCTCCAGATACTCCGCCTCACTGCCCGTGCCGGTGGGTGCGGCATTGGCGTACGACACCTTCGGATGCGGCGTGAACCCCGCCGAGTACGCCATCGGCACCTCGGCACGGCGCAGCGCACGCTCGAAGGCGCGCTGGAAGTCACGGTGGCTGGTGAACCGGAGGCGGCCGCGCTTGGTGTAGCGCAGTCGGATGCGCTGCACCGCGGGTGCGGGCGGCGGGCCTTCGGGCTGTCGCTTGCCCAGTGTCGTTCAGTCCTTCGTGAGAGCGGTCGTACTGCTACCAAGAGTACGTGTCTCACGCCCCGTGGGTTCCCGCCGGGCCACCGGCTCCGGGCGCCGCTGCTCGCCGAACAGCATCCGCCGGACGTCGGCCCGTGCCTGCCGCATCGTCTCGCGGGCGGAGGCCAGGGCCTGCCGGGTGGCCCGCCCCACCGCGCGCCCGGCCTCGGCGGCGGGGCGCAGCAGGACGTCCCGGACGACGTGCCCGACCGGGGTGAGGACGGTCCGGTACACCCACTTCACCGGCTCCACGAACATCCACCGGAAGAGGGTCCCGAGGAACCGCCCGACGACGAGCGAGATCCGCCCGGCGATCCGCCAGGCGTGGCCGAGCGCCTCCCCGATCTCCCGCGCGACGACGGCGAGGACGCGGCCGACGGGCACGAGCACCCAGCGCCACAGGGCGAGGGCGGGCAGGACGACAACGACACGCGTCGTCCAGTACAGGACGGCGCCGATGCCGGTGACGACGGCGTTGCCGAGCCACACCAGTGCCCGTCCGACGGGTGCGAGGACCCACTCGTACAGCCATTGGGCGGGTACGACGAGCAGATACCGCACCAGCCAGGCGACGGCGGTGTACACGCCCAGCCCGACGGCGCCGAGCACGATCCCGACGCCCTTCAGCAGCCGGGCGATGCCGCGGCCGATCGGCGTGAGCACGCGCGCGTACAGCCACTCCAGGCCGGCGCCGATTCCGCGTCCGATCCAGGCGAGGGCATGCCCGACCGGGGTGAGCACATACCGGTACAGCCAGCCGAGCGGTACCACCACGAGCACGTGCCCGACCCAGGCCAGCGCCTTCGCGACCGGTACGACGACGTACCGCCACAGCGCCACCCACGGCCAGACGAAGACGGCCCGGCCGATCCACAGCAGCGCCCGCCCGAGCGGTCGCAGCACGGTGTCGGTCAGGAACCGTCCGGCCACGACGAGGCCGTCCCAGGCCATCCGGATCGGTACGACGAGGACGAGCACGACGATGCGTATGGGGATGCGGAGGGCGACGACCAGGCACCCTTCGGGTTCCTGCCGCCGCGGCTCGGGCGACTTTTCGAACTCCATACCCACGAAGACGCCGCAGCCGCCCGTACGGATCCAGTGGCGCGATTTCTCCGCCTCTTATCGCGATCTCGTCTCTTCTCGTCGCGATCTCGTCGCGGCTAGGTCGCGAGCGCCCGCTGCTTGTAGGCCTCGGGATAGCGCTCCGTGAATTTGACGACCGCGACCAGCAGGACCACGGGGACGACCCAGTTGAACCAGTCGTCCATCGACGGGAAGCGGATGGCCAGCCAGGTCGAGAGGGCGATGAGGGCGAAGACCACACCCCATGCCGCGGTCAGCACCTGGTTGATGTGCTTGAAGACGGGCGAGTCCCACACCTCGCGGGGCGTCGACTCGCGGGCGTACTGGGCGGTGAAGGGATCGACGAACAGCGATCCCAGCGCCACGGCGGCCACCACCCCGTTGGAGATGACCAGGGCGTACGTCTCCAGCCACAGGAGCTGCGAGCGGTCCAGGGCGAGCGCGAGGACCGTGATCACGGCGAAGAACACGATGCCGACCATGTCCAGGATGTAGAACCTGCCCCGGAGGATGTCCCGCCCCGACAGGACGATCACGGCGATCAGCGCGGCCAGCGCCGCGTACTCCCAGGTGCTGGGGCTCGCGACCACGCCGAAGACGATCCACGGCGCGAACGACAGGAACGCCCCGCCGGTACCGACGGGCTTCTTGGCCGGGGTGTCCGTCGTAGACCGCGTCGACTGCTCGCCCATGGGAGTTCCTCCCGTCGCCCGCCGGGACTCACGCCCCGCTTTTCCAGCCTGCCGCGGGCGCGGGCCGCGCGCATGCCGTCGGCCCTCCCACTCCGGAGTGCGTCGCGGGGAGCGGGCTCCTACGGTGAGAGAGGTGGTCCGGGCCTTCCAGGGGGCGTCCTCCGGGGCGGCCGTACGGCGTAGCGGGAGGCAGCGATGACCTACCGGTTCAGCAAGAACGACCAGTACAACTACGAGATCCTGCTCGCCCTGGGCTCGGCGTGGCGGCAGGGCGCCGACATCGGCGAGGTACTGGCCACCACCTCCGTCGCGGCGGACGGCCACGCGGAGACCTGGTTCTCGGCCTGGACCGCGCTGGCCCGCACAGTCCGTGCGCAGGCCGAGAGGAGCGCGGCCGAGGAGCATACGGTGAGCGCCCGGGACGCGTATCTGCGGGCGGCCGGGTACTTGGGCACCGCCCTGGTGGCCGTCGACGGGCTGGCGGACCCAGAGGCGAACCTGGCCGAGGTGTTCGCGGCGCACCGCGACTGCTTCGACCGGTTCCTGCAGGCCTGCGACCCGCCCGCGGAACGGGTCTCGATCCCCTACGAGGGAGGGTCGCTTCCCGGGTACCTCGTCGGCCCGCCGGGGGATCTGGGGCCGCTGCCCACGGTGATCGTCAACAACGGCAGCGACGGCCCGATCAGCATGGCCTGGACCATGCTCGGGGCGCCGGCGGTGGCCCGTGAGTACCGGGTCCTGCTGTTCGACGGCCCCGGCCAGCAGTCCATGCTGTTCGAACGCGGGGTCACCTTCCGGCCCGACTGGGAGAAGGTCATCACCCCGATCGTGGACTTCCTCCTCGCCCGCGGCGACGTCGACCCCCGGCGGATCGTCCTGGCCGGCATCAGCCAGGCCGGCTACTGGGTCCCCCGAGCACTCGCGTTCGAGCACCGGATCGCCGCCGCGGTCGCCGACCCGGGCGTCGTCGCGGTCGCGGACAGCTGGTGGCACCACCTCGGCCCCGAACTGCGTGCCCTGTGGGAGTCCGGCGACCGCACGGCCTTCGACCAGATCATGACGGAGGTGTTGGGCAGGGACCCGGCACTGGCCGCGATGTGGCGTTGGCGGGCCAAGCCGTACGGCATCGACTCCCCCTTCGACCTGCTGACCGAGGTGTCCAAGTACGACGTCATGCCGTTCGTCGGCCGGATCACCACCCCGCTGCTGATCACCGACCCGGACGGCGAGCACTTCTGGCCGGGTGCCTCGCAGCGCCTGTACGACGCGCTTCCCGGCCCGAAGCACCTGGTCCGCTTCACCGAGGAGGAGGGCGCGCACCTGCACTGCGAGCCGATCGGCCGCGCGGTGTTCGAGCAGCGCGTCTTCGACTGGCTGGACACCCGCCTGGCCTCGGTCGGGCATCCCTAGGTCCTGTCGTCACATCCCCAGGTGTCCGAGCACCGTGCGCAGGGCCCGGGTCACGGCCTCGCGGGACTCGTCGGTGCGGTTGTGGATCTCGAAGCCGTGGATGCCGTGCGGGACGTCGATGATCTCGACGGGAGCCTTCTTCTCCTCCGCCGCGCTCACGAACTTCTCGACCGTGTCGCCGATCTGCGGTGTCTCCAGACCCGCGCGGGTCAGCACCAGGGGCGGCAGCGCCCCACCGTCGGCCGGGAGCGCGTCGACCGGGTGGAACCGGTCGCCGACCGCGCCCCAGCCCGGAAGCGGTTCCAGGATCGGATAGGTGAGCGCAAGGCAGCGCAGCCACGCGGGCGGGGCGGCGATCCAGTCCGCGGCGAGCAGTCCCGCCCCGGAGAAGAACCACAGGGCGATCCGGTCCGGGTCCACACGGGGGTCGGCCCGCAGCAGTTCGACGCCCTCGGCCACGTCGTCCGCGGCCTGCGGGTACTCGGCGATGCCGTGCAGGCGGTGTCCCACGACCGCGCCCACCGCTCCCCGGCTTGCCGCGAGACGGCCGTAGCCGACGTAGAACGGCGTGTCGCGCAGCCCGGGGTCGCGGTCGCGCGGCACCGGGCCGCCGTGCACGAACAGAACGGCGGGCCGCGGCCCCATCGC
Organism: Streptomyces sp. NPDC001406; assembly: GCF_042895285.1. NCBI lineage: Bacteria > Bacillati > Actinomycetota > Actinomycetes > Kitasatosporales > Streptomycetaceae > Streptomyces > Streptomyces sp. NPDC001406. The sequence continues at coordinate 486,197 of NZ_JBIAWG010000001.1, read as the reverse complement.
GGCGGGCTGCGGCAGATGCAGGTCCAGTCGCCCGTTCCGTACCCGCGGCGCCTCCGGGACGTCGAGCAGGAAGGGACTCAGGTACGGCGACTCGTCCTCGGGTGCGGTCAGCCTGCGTCCTTCGCCCGCCGCAGCGCGCAGCAGCACCTCGGCCAGTTCGTCCGGGCAGGAGAGCATCGGCCAGTGGCCGGTGGCCAGTTCGAAGAATCCCACCTGTGGGACGGCCAGCTTCCGGAACTGCGGCGGACCGGTGCGCACCAGCGCCTGGACCGTCTCGATCGTCGTGCCGCCCGCCGTGCACAGGATTCCGGTGGTCGGCACATCCGCGGCGGCGCCGGTCAGGCGCAGGGGCTGCGTGAGCGTCCGTGGCGGCTGTGGGGCGGCCAGGTCGCTCAGCAGCGCCAGCCGCCGCGGGGACAGCCCTTCCGTGCTGCCCCATCGCGGCCACTCCCGCGGCTTTGGCGCCGGGACCGGCCCGGGGTCGCCGTCCGCGCCGAGCAGGTGGTGCACCGTGGGGTCGGGCACCAGGGTCAGCGCCCGGTCGCCGTCCTCCGGCAGCCCGGCGTCCAGGTAGACGATGCGGGCGACCCGGTCCGGGCGGCGGTCCGCCGCGCCGAGCACCGGGTGGATGGCGTAGTCGTGGCCGACCAGCACCAGTCGGGGCGCGTCGAGGGAGTCGATCAGCCGGACCACGTCCTCGACATGGGTCTCCACGTCGGCCTCGGGCCGCATGCTCAGCGTCACGGGGTGCGCCTCGGCGCCGGACTCACGCAGCGGGCCGGTCACTTCGCTCCAGATCCGTTCGTTGGTGAACGGGCCGGAGACCAGGATGAATACGGACATCAGCACCTCCAGGGGCGGGTTCGTCGCGGGTAACCTAGGAACTCCCCCTGAGGGAGGTTCAACTCTTGTCCGCAGACGGCACCCTGAGCATCGGCGAACTCGCCTCGCGGGCGGGAACCACGGTCAAGACGGTCCGCTTCTACTCGGACCGGGGCCTGCTGCCCGAGGCCACCCGGAGCACCGGAGGCCACCGCCGCTACGGCCTCGAGGCGCTTTCCCGGCTGCGCACCATCCGGTCACTGCGCTCCCTCGGCGTGCCCGTTCCCGAGATCGGGCGCGCTCTCGACTCCGGGGACAGCGACTCCTGGGACGGTCTGGAGGCGGTGGTTGCGCGCCGGCTGGACGACCTCGGCACCGAACTGGCCGCCCTGCGCTGGCGCGAGGCCGCCCTGCGGGCCCTGCACGAGGGCGCCCCGGAACAACTGGCGGAACGCCTGGAGCTGATAGGGGCGGTCAGCGTCCCGCCGAGCACCTCCGCGCTCGCGCACTACTGGCGCCGTCTGCTGCCGGTGCGTCTCTCGGCCCGGCTGCGCTCCGCGGTCACCGAGGCGGCCGTACCGCAGCCGCCCTGCGACCCGACTCCGGAGCAGGTCCTCGCCTTCGCCCGGCTGCACGCCCTGGCGAAGGACGCCACCGACCACTGCCTCACGTCCCACCGGCCCGCCCCCGCCGCACACCCTGATCTGCTCTACGACGGCCTGTACGAGGCCTACCAGTTGGTGGAGACAGCCCTGCGGGCCGACCGCTCCCCCGGTCCGGGCGAGGCCCTGGACTGCTACGTCGCCGCCCACGCCCGCGCCTTGGACACCCGGGACACCCCCGGCTTCCGCCGCGCCCTCACCGTCCGGCTGGCCGCCGCGGACCACCCGGTGATGTCCCGCTACTGGCAACTGGCGGGAGAGCTCACGCCCCACCCGACCCTCGGCGCGGCGGATTTGTGGCTGCGCGAGGCACTGACCGCGGGCACGACAGCGCACTGAGCCCCACACGCAACTCGGCCCTCTCCCTTGCCGGGAGAGGGCCGAGAAGTCCGGGTGGGGCTCAGGGCTTGGTGCGCCGCTGTGCATGCGCGGCATGCCGGGGCCGGCATCCGGACGAGACCTGGCCGACCAGTTCCCAGAAGCACACCAGCGCGGTGACCGGCGGCAGTCCGACCATCACGAACGCCAGGTGGGAACGCGAGGAATGGCTGATGGAGAGCGCCACGGCCATGGCGGACGCGGCCAGCATGACGCACCAGGACCGCCGGGTGTCCCGCCGCTGAACCGTGGCCCGCACGATGGACAGGGCCGCCACGAACCACGGTCCGTAGACCATGAGCGGCCACCAGCGCGCCAGCTTCGGGGGCAGCACGGACAAGGCGATGCCGTGCAGTTGGCCGTACGAGTAGGCGATGGACCACCCGAGCATGCACGCCGCGCACACCAGGATCGCCGCGATCAGGATCGTCACGTGCGTGACCCGCTGGCCGCCGTCGAGGAAGTGGGAGTCCGCCCGGAGCCGCCGCCGATTGCTCCTGCGGTGCGGTCGGTCCGGCGGGATGTGCGTGGATTCCTGGCTGGTCGCGGTGGACAGCATCTGGGCCAGCTCTTCGTCCAGGTCCCAGGCCTTTTGCGTCATGTCCGGCTGTACTGGGTTGGTCCAGGACTGCTGGGGGTACGAGACCGCGTCGTAGACAGGCTGGCTCAGGTCGTAGACAGGCTGGTTCAGCGTGTCATGGTCGGTTCTCAGGGCGTAGTGAAGATCATACAGACCGGCTTCATCATAATTCCTGTCCATTCGAAAGCCCTCCGCGCCCAGGTTCAGGAAGTACGGTCCAGAGCACGGGATCCGATCATGACCGGTACGGCGCCGGCGCCGCCGCACCGATCCCGCATCGCTCTCATATATTCACTTTCCAACTTCCTGATCTCATCCAGAAAATCATCCAAAAGATCGGAGTAGTAACCGAGCCCCGCAGCAGCGCCCGCCAGCGTGTGGCCCTTGACGTAAGGCGACTGGTTCACGGCTCCACACCCTTCTCTCCCTGTCACGGTCACTTAACGAGTACCACCGGAGGCGAGGCGTGTGGCATTCGGGTAATTGCGTCACCCGGAAGAGTTGTCCCGGCCTCCGATGACCAGATTTACGCGCAGGCAGTATGAATTCCTGATAGAGAACCGGAATCATCGATCCGCTTGTAGCAGCGGTGCGGTCCCTCGGGGCGCCGGCTCGGCGCAGGGGGCCCAGTCGGCCCAACGCCGAAGACTCCAGGCACACTTTGCCTGTCGCAGTCCCCTTACCCAGAGGATGAACCACGCATGATCACGCTCAAGAAAGAAGACGGCCCGGCGGATCTGGACGGAGTGACCCACCTGTCCATCGGTGTGTCCTGGGACCCCACCGCCGGCTCCAGCGGTGGCGTGGTGGGAATGCTCCGCCGCAAGACCGGCACCGACCTCGACCTGATCGCCGTCGCCATGCAGGACAGAGACCCGGTGCGGCTCGCCGGACTCGACTCCCTCGACCCCATGGGCAACGGCTCCCTGGTCCACAGCGGCGACAACCAGACCGGACGCGGGGACGGCGACGACGAGACGGTGACGGTCGAGTTCGCCCGTATACCGCCGCAGATCACGTCCATCGTGTTCATCGCCGCCGCCTTCAAGAAGGGCAGCTCCTTCCAGAAGGCCCGCAACATCAGCTTCAAGGTGTACGACGCGACCGGGGGCAGCTCCCAGCAGGTCGCCGACATCTGGCCGAGCCTGCTCACCCAGGACAACGGCTGCGCCGTGGCGAAGGCCGTACGGGTCGCCGGCAACTGGAAGCTCGAAGTGATCAATGTGACGGGGAAGATCAAGCAGGGCGACGAACACGCCCTGATGCGCTTCGCCATCAGCAAGTAATTCGCCCTCGGCAGGCGACAGGAACGGGCCGTGCCCTGCGCGCACAACGAAAACGCACCGCGCGCAGGGCGCCCCGGCGACCACACCGACGCGCAATTGGCGACCGCCGGTTCAAAGCGCCCCAGGCCGAACGCCCTTTTCTTGCGGCCCAGTCGTCCGGAACACGGCCGGGTGCGGGGCGATCGTCGCGCCGTAGATCACCGCGGGGACCGACCCGCCGCATCAGCCGGTGCGCGGGGAAACGGGCATCGCGCGTCATCGCGAAGACGATCCATCGCGCGCCGCCGCTCAGTGGGCGAGGAGCATGTAGGTGTTCTCGAGTTCGTCCTGCAGCACGTGGGCCTCGCCGGCCACCGGGCGCATGAGCAGGTCCTCGGTGGGGGTGTCGACCTGGTATCGCCAGCCCTGCGGAAGGCTCAGCCGCTCGCCGAGGCCCGCGAGCGAACCGATCGTCTGGCCCGGGTCCACGATCTGGGAGTAGGCCTGCATGACGTAGGTCTTGCCGTCCGGGGTGAGCAGGCTGTGCACGGGCCTGTCGGCCAGGAACCGGTACTCGGTGTCCCGTTCCACCACGATGTCGACGTAGGCCTCCTTCCCCGGGCCGTGCGTCAGTTCGAGTCCCGCGGGGATACGGACCTTGGCGACCCGTCTGGCCTCGATGCCGCCGAACGTGGCGACCTCGCCGACGACGAAGGCGCTGAGTTCGTCGAACAGCCAGAAGCGGGGGCCGTTGAGATAGACCACCGGCACCGCGAACTGCTGGGCCAGCGACTCGGGATCCAGGGCCCTCCACCGATCGAGGGGACAGTCGTTGAGGCCGATGGTGTTGTAGACGGCGGCTTCCAGACTGCCGTCGTCACCCGGGGAGATGAGGAGGATCTCGCCGTATCGGACATCGCGCAGATCGCCGAGGTGGGCGGCCGTCGGAGTCGTCTGAGACATGTCTGCTCCTTCGTCGGGGCCTTGTCCCGTCGTTCGCCGGAATCCCCCTTGCGCGCCTCTAGGTGAGGCGTTCGAGCGGAGGGCATTCCCACGTCGCGTCCACGACCCAGGGACGGGGCCGGTACATGCGCAGGATGACGAACCAGAGGCCCTGCTCGGGTGTGGGCAGCCAGTTGGCCTCCCGGTCCCGGCCCGGCGACTGCGCCTGCAGATGCAGGGTCAGCCCGCCCTCGGAGTCATGGACGAGCCCGGGGGTCCGGTCGCCGATCGAGTAACGGCGCATGTCGTTGGCGATCAGGTTCATGTCCTCGCCGTAGGCGGTCAGGGACCAGAACCCCTCCACCGGCGGGAGGTTGCCGGGCTCGAAGCGCAACCGGTAGCGGCCGGTGGACAGCTTCGCGCCGTCGGCGTCGTCGTAGCAGAGCAGATAGACCGCCTCGGCGGGGTCGTTGGCGGTGATCCCGACCAGTGACTGGTCTGCCGCGCGCTTGAGGAAGTCGTCGCCGAAGCGCCCTATCTCAGGCGGCGGATAACGCCAGCCGTTGACCAGACGCGCCCAGTCGCCGCTGAGCATCTGCTGCTTGAGCAGCGGCATCCCCGTGGCGGCGGCCCGGATCAGGGACCGCTTGACGATCTCGGGCTGCAGCTCGACGTCGAGCCCGGGCCCGACACCGATCTCGGCGAACTGCCTCAGCAGCACCTCGTGGTGCGCGGGCGGCGGGTTCTCGGCCAGCATCGCGTTCAGGGTCTTCCAGGGAGCGAGGGGGTCCTTGGCCGGGTCCGCGGGCTCCAGTACGTCACGACGTGCCGGGAGCGTGTGCCCTTCCTTCCCGAACAGGCTCAGCGGGGTGAGCCGGTACCGCTCCTGCAGCGCGCGGACCTCGGGCACGTCCTCCTCACCGGCGACGAGCGTCCGGCCCAGCACCAGAACCCAAGGGCTGGGTGCCTGTGCCGTGCGCTGCACTCCGTCGGGCAGTTGGCCCTCCCACCCCGGTCCCGTGATGGCGAAGTGCCCCGCCTGTGAGCCGGTGGTGCGCTGGCCGACGTAGTCGAAGTTGTCCGACGTGATCCCGGCCAGTTCGAACGTGAAGTACCTGTCGCCCATGTCCGGATGCGACAGGACGACCGGCTCCGCGCTCACATCGACCCAGGCGAGCGAGTACAGGGTGTCGTTGTTGGGGCACCCGCCGTCCCGATAGGAGGCGTCCATCAGCCGCCGCGCGTGCCAGAAATGGTTGACGGCCGCGTACGGAACGGTCTCCGGGTCGCGTTCCTGCGTGACCCACTGGTGGCGCAGCTGGGCGTTGTAGAGGTACGGGAATCCGTAGACGTAGGCCTGCTCGCCCAGCGTGTAGGCGTACTCCCCGCGCCAGTCGTCCACCCGCCCGGTCAGGATCGGCGTCAACGCCTGACGCAGCGCGGGCAGGACATCGGTCAGCCGGCGGGCGCGCTCCAGCGTGGCCTTGGGGTGGGCAACCGCACGCCCGGCCGTCCGTGCCGCCGCGACGGCCGCGCCCGCCATGTCGCCCGGCGTACGCCACGGAGAATGTGTCTTCGACGATTGTGATATGTCAGCTATGTCAGCCATGTCAGTCATCCTCTCCCGGCTTCCCGATCGCCGCAGCCGGAGGCGTTCGCGTCGGGCCGCCCACCCCGACGTCACCGGCCCGGACGCGCTGAAGCTGATCGAGGACGGGACCGCGGACATGATCGTCCATGAGGCGCTGTTCCTGGCCACCCTCACCTCCTGAACGGCCTCCAGCTGGGAGTTCCTGATGTCCAAAGCGATCACCTTCTCCGAGTACGGCGCGCCCGAGGTGCTGCGGCTGTCGCAGGTCACCACGCCGGAGCCCGGACCGGGCCAGGTCCGGATCCGGGTGCGGGCCGCCTCCGTGAACCCCTTCGACCTGAAGTTCCGGTCCGGTCTGATGGCCGGCAGCGTCCCCGCCCGCTTTCCCGTGGTCCCCGGCCTGGACGCGGCCGGTGTCGTCGATGCCGTCGGCGAGGGAGCCGAGGCCGCCGTGGGCGACGAGGTCCTCGGTGCCACCGCCGGCGGCAGCTACGGCGAGTACGCCCTGCTCGACCGGCCGGTGGCCAAGCCCCAGGCCCTGTCGTGGGAGGCCGCCGCCTCGCTGGTCACGGTCGGCCGGACCGCGTTCCGTGTGCTGCGCCAGCTGGGCGTGCAGGCGGGCCAGACCCTGCTCGTCCATGGCGCCGCCGGCGGCGTCGGCACCGTCGCGGTGCAGTTGGCCGTCGCCGACGGCATCACCGTCGTCGGAACGGTCGGCGAGCACGACATCCAGCGCGTCACCTCACTCGGAGCCACCGCCGTCCGCTACGGCGACGGCTGGGTGGAGCGGGTGAAGGCGCTGGCTCCCCGGGGAGTCGACTTCGTCCTCGACGCCTCCGGCGCCGGCGTGCTCGCCGACTCCGTCGCTCTGACCGGGGACAGCGCACACGTCATCACCATCGCCGACATGTCCGCCGCGGAGCACGGCGTCCGCTTCAGCGCCGGTGACTCCGACCAGGCCGAGGAGCCCCTGCCGGAGCTGGTGCGGCTGGCCGCCGCCGGCAAGCTCACCGTACCGATCTGGCGCACCTACCCCCTGGCCGAAGCGGCACAGGCCCACACGGACCTGGAGGCCCACCGCAACCGCGGCAAGGCCGTCCTGCTGCCCTGACCCCACTCGGCGACCGTCCGGACCCGGGCCGATCGTCCGGACAGGTGTCATCGGGCCACCGCCCGACGGCCGTGGGCGCGGCGCGACGGCACGGCGGCGTGCGGCGCCGTAGAGGTGGACCATGGAAAGCCGCGATGCGGATGTGTGCGTGATCGGCGCGGGGTTCGCGGGTCTGGCCGCCGCGCGGCAACTGGCGCGAGCCGGCCGCCGGGTGATGGTCCTGGAGGCCCGGGACCGGGTGGGCGGGCGCGTCTGGAACCGGCGGATGCCCGGCGGCACGGTGGTGTCGGTGGGCGGGACCTGGCTGGGCAAGGGCCAGGAGCGGATGTTCGCGCTCTGCCGGGAGTACGACCTGCCGGTGTATCCCCAGCACGAGGAGGGCGACCAGATCGTCCGCCTCGACGGCGCCAACCACCGCTACCGCGGCACCATCCCCAAGGTCGGCGCGGGAGCCGTCGCCTCCCTCGCTGTGGCCTTCGCCCGCCTGGACCGGAAGGCGCGCCGCCTCCCCGTCGACACCCCCTGGCAGGCCCGCGGTGCCCGGGCGATGGACGCCCGCACGCTCGCGCAGTGGCTCTCCTCCCCCGTCAACCTGCCCTCGGCCACGGCCCGCAGACTGGCCGCGGCGACGATGAGCCTCCTGTTCTGCGCCGACCCGGCCGAGGTCTCGCTGCTGGGCTCGCTCGTACTGGCCCGTGGCGGCGGCGGGTTCACGTACTACATCGACAGCCGGCGCACCGAGACCCACCTGGTCGACGGCGGCGTACCGGAACTCGCCGTGCGGATGGCCCAGGGCCTGGGCGAGGCGGTACGGCTCTCCTGTCCCGTCGCGCGCATCACCCAGAACGGCGACGACGCCCAGGTGACCGGCGACGGGCTCACCGTACGGGCCCGGCGGGTGATCGTGGCGACCCCGCCCGCGACGGCGGCACGGATCGTCTACGACCCGCCCCTGCCCGCCGTCCACAGCCATCTGCTGCAACGGCTGGTGCCCGGCGCCGTCATCCGGGTGCACACCGTCCACCCCGAACCGTTCTGGCGCGGCCAGCAGCTCTCCGGGCAGACCCTGGCGCCCCAGTCACCGGTGGCCGTCACCATCGACCAGACCCCGCGCTCGGGACGGCCGGGTGTGCTCAGCAGCTACGCGTTCGGCCCCAGCGCCCTGCACCTGGGCCGACTGGGCGCCGAGCAGCGGCGCGAGCTGTGGCTGGCGGCGCTCGCCGAACGCTTCGGCCCGCAGGCGCTGACGCCCACCGACTATCTGGAAACGGACTGGTCGGCCGAACTCTGGTCGCTCGGCGGGATGATGGCCCACTTCGCCCCCGGTGTTCTCACCACCTACGGCAGCGCACTGCGCCGGCCGGTGGGCCGTATCCACTGGGCGGGAACGGAATCCGCCACCGCGATGCACGGACTGATGGAAGGCGCGGTGCGTTCCGGCGAACGGGCCGCCCACGAGGTTCTGCTCTTGGACTAGATACTCATTTTTCTATTTCCGGCGTCAACGTTTATCACCCGCCAAGAAGTCGCCATCCAGCTCAATTAGCGTGTCGGGCAATATCGCCATGGTCGCCCTTGTTAATGTGCGCCTCGCTGAAATCGTCCACAAAGGATCGAACCACGCCGAACGGCGGTCGAGAGGATACCGACCATGCAGGACTTTTCTCGTCGCGGACTGCTCAAGGCAACGGCGGCCGCCGGCGCCGGCGCGGTCATCGTCCCGGGCATGACGGCCGCGGAAGCCACGGCCGCGAGCACCTTGAGCGAGGGGCCCGGGGGTGGCAGGTGCGCGCCGGCCGAGCTGACCGGCCGCATCGTCCGTCCCAACGACCCCTCGTACACGGATGCGCGGCTCGGCTGGGACCAGCTCTTCTCGCACTATCCGCTGGTCATCGTCTTCGCCCAGAACACCCAGGACGTGGTCAACGCCCTCACCTGGGCGCGGCAGAACGACGTCGCGCTGCGAGTGCGCAGCGGCCGCCACAGCCTTGAGGGCTGGTCGAACGTGGACAACGGCCTCGTGATCGACATCAGCGAGCTGAAGTCGGTCCACATCGACACCGCCTCTCGTATCGCGAGGGTCGGTTCCGGGCTCAACCAGCTGGAAGCCGTGACCACGCTCGCACAGCAGGACCTCGCGGTGACCACCGGAACGGAGGGCAGCGTAGGCCTGGCCGGCGCCACGCTCGGCGGCGGCTTCGGCTTCCTCACCCGCTGGCTCGGACTGGCCTGCGACAGCCTGGTGGGGGCAGAGATCGTCGTACCGTCCGGCAGCGAATGCGCCAAGGTGATCAACGCGGATCTGAAGAACAACTCGGACCTGCTCTGGGCACTGCGCGGGGCGGGAAACGGAAACTTCGGAATCGTCACGTCGCTCACCTACAAAGTGGCTCCGCTGAAGAGCGTCAGTTATTTGCAGGCGACGTGGGACGGCCTCGGGGATCTGCACGGGGTCTTCGACGCATGGCAGCGTACGGCTCCGGTCAGCGAGGACCGCCTCGGCACCCAGCTCGAGGTCCACAAACCCCAGATCCTGCTGTTCGCGGTTCTCGCCGAAGGAACGCCGGACGAGGCAAAGGAGTTGCTGGCCCCGATCCTGTCGGTCGGCAACCCCCAGATCACGGTGCAGGAAGGCAACTGGGGCGACGTATATGCGGGATTCCAGATTCCGACCGCGGACGAACCCGCGAACTGGAAGTTCTTCTCGCAGTTCACCAGAAACCCGTTCCCGACCGAAGCGATCGACGTGATCGCAGCGTTCATGGCCGACGCCCCGACGGATGACAGCAACTTCTTCACCCAGGCCTTCGGCGGGGCGGCCAGGAGGAGCCCCCGCGGCGGCACCGCGTTCGCGCATCGCGACGCGCTCTTCTACTCGGAGCCCGGCGTCGGCTGGGGCAAGCGTGGGGACCAGCCGGGCGTCTGCGACCCGCTCACCCCGCAGGCGCAGGCGTGGATCGCCGAGTTCAGCCAGGCGCTGCGGCCGTACGTGAACGGCGCGTACGTCAACGTGCCGAACATCGGGCAGCAGGACTGGGAAACCGCGTACTGGCGGGACAACTTCGACCGGCTGCGCAAGATCAAGGCGAAGTACGACCCGCACAACGTCTTCCAGTACGAGCAGAGCATCCCGCCCGCGTCCTGCTGACCGACCGAGCCCCCTCCCCGCCCAGGGAGGGGGCTCGGTCGACTGCAGGGCGCCGCTTCCTACCTGTCGTCCTCGTCCCGGCCGTCTTCGAAGACGAAGAGTGGTTTGGTGCCGTGCGCGGGTGCTTCGGCGAGCGAGACGGCTTCAGCGAAACGTTCGAGCGGGAACGGCTGCCCCCGGGGGATGCTCAGCACCTCATCGGCGACGAGACCGCGAACCTGGGACAGCGCGCGCAGCGCATCCTCGGGTGAGGCAGCGCCGAACCAGCGGTTCAGCCAGAAGCCACGGACCGCTTTGGTCTCGTAGATGACCGAGCGTGCCTGCAGCGGGATCGTCAGCGCAGCGGGGTCGGTCTGCCGATGGGTCGAGAGTGCGCCGTAGACCACGAGTTCCCCTCCCGGAGCCAGTGCCTGGGACACCTGGGCGCTCACGGGGCCCGCGACACAGTCGACGGCCTTCCGCACGCCGGCCGGCCCCGCTGTCTCGGCCACACGCTGCAACAGGTCCTCGTCCTCGGTGCAAATGACCTCGTCACCACCGAGCGCTTTGATCTCCTCGACGGCAGCGCGCCGCCGCACGACGTTGATCGTGCGCACACCCAGATGCCGGGCCAGCTGAATGACGAGCCGGCCGACGGTGGAGCCCGCGGCCGTCTGCAGCAGCCATTCGCCCGGCTGTACGTCGAGTTCGCGCGTCACGAGGAGCAGCGCGGTCAACGGGTTGACGGCGAGCTGACAGGCGCTGGAGTCGCTCAGATGGTCGGGGACCGGCAGAAGCCTTCGCGTGTCGGCAACGAGGTATTCCTGCCAGGTGCCGGCCACAGGCGGCCCGGGTACCGCCGGGACCGCAGCGGCCACCACGCGCTCGCCGGCCTTGAGTCCCTCGGTGTGCGGGCCCAGGGCCGCAATACGGCCCACGCATTCCATCTGGCCCCCGACAGCGGGAAACTCGGGGGAGAAACCGTAGCGGCCGCGCAGCACGTGCAGATCACTGGCGTGAATCGGAGTCGCCTTCACACGGATCAGCGCCTGACCGGCCTTCGGCGTGGGAACAGGCCGGGATTCCAGCCGCAGGACATCGGTGGGCTCGCCGGCCCTTACGGCCACGAGCGCGCGCATGGATCGAGGCATGAGTGGCCTTTCGTCTCTCATGGCCCGCCAAGGCCCGTGATCAGGATCGCTCGACGAGCGAGTCCAGCCGGCCAACATCAGGACACCGGCCGCCGCCGGCCAGTCATCGAGGCTGGTCGGCCGAGGGTCCCGAATGCGGTGATCCAGGGTTGAATGTCTGCGACCGATGCCCCATATCACATATACGCCGAATGTGGCAACATTGCATGTGTGGCGTTTCGTGCTGAAGACAGACGAGAGGAGAGCATCATGATCGCCAAGCTGCTCTGCAAGCTGTCCTTCACCCGCCACTACGGTGCGTACGGGGCCCACGAGTGGGATGCCTACGCCGGCGACGACGGGGACTGACCGCACTACCGGCGGGCGCCGACGGGCGCCCGCCGACTCCCACCCACGCTCCCGACGACATCGGCCTGGACAGGTACGAAAGCCTGGACAGGTACGAGAGCCAGGGACGATCTCATGGGCCGAACGAATGAGCCGCCGCGGTTGCCCGAAGGCAGCTTCGCCGCCTGGAGCCGCGACCGGCTGGCAGTAGCGCGCCGTGGCGCTGAGGAGTGCGGGGACGTCTGGCAGCTGGAGCCGGGTGTCTACGTAGCCGCTACGGCCGGGCCGTGTGAAGCGGTCCTGCACCGCGCGAAGGACTTCCCCAAGGCACCCTCGCCGCTCTTCCCGCCATTGAAACGGTCGAGCGGAGCACCGACGCCCGAGGAGCGTTCCCACGCTCACGCCGCCCGCATGCGCGGACTGCGACCGCAGGCGGTTGCGGCCCGGGTCGGGGAGATCGCGCCCAGGACCGCTCGATTTGCCGACCAGTGGCCCACGGACCAGGACATCGAGATTCTGCCCCCGGTCCGGCACGCCCTGGCAGAGATCGGCGTGAGCTATCTCTACTCCGAGGACGCTCCCACCCTGCTGCCCTTCGCCGCACAGCTCTTCCTGGCCCGGGAGGTGCTCGTACGCCCCTCACGCTGGGCATGGCCACGCTGGATCCCCACACCGGCACGGCGGTTCCGCACACAGCAGCAAGTCGCCTTCACCGACGCTCTGCGGCCCATCGTCCGCCGGCGCCGTTCATCGGGCCGACTCGGTGACGACGTGCTGGGACAGATGCTCCAGCCCTCCCCCCACTACGGCCTGCTGCCGGAAGAGGCCGTCCTCGACACTCTCCCCGCAATCACGGTCGCCACCTTCGAGACACCGTCCCGGGCGGCCGGATGGATCCTGCTCCACCTGGCCCGGTACCCCCAGGCAGCGAGCCGCGTCGCCGCCGAAGCCGCCCTGCTGCCCGCGGACCCGGCCGCGACGACCAGCGCCCACCTCGACAGCCTGCACTACACCGAGGCACTGGTACGCGAGGTGCTCCGGCTGTACCCCCCGAGCTGGCTGCTGACCCGGCGCGCCACGCGACAGACCGAGCTCGCCGACTACACCATCAACGCCGGATCCACCGTTCTCGTCTGCCCCTACACCGCCCACCGCGACGCACGGGAACACACCGAGCCGGACGAGTTCCAGCCCGAGCGCTGGCTCGAAGATTCGGACTCGCCGACGAAACCCGGGGTCTTCCTCTCCTTCGGTACCGGCCCGCACGGCTGCGAGGGAGCCGCTCTGGCCATGGCGATGCTGACGCTCCTGACCGCGCAGACCGCCCGCCGCTACCACTTGAGCGAGCCGCCCGGACCGGAACCCGGCTACCAGGTCGCCACCTTCGAAGGTCTCGCAACTGTCGGCTTGCGCCTGCGTGCCACCGTGCGCGGCTGAGGGCACGCCCGGACGGACGGCTCATGGTTCGCTCATCGTGTGTCGCTGGTCGAACTCGTCGGCGAGCATGCCCATCATGACGAGGTCTTGGTACCGACCGGCGAAGAAGACGTGTTCCCGCAGGCGCCCCTCCTCGGTGAAGCCGAGCCGACGAAAGAGTGCCAGCGATGCCGCGTTGTGGGCGAAGATCGCTGCCAGGCATTTGTGATAGCGCCGCTCGGCAAACATGAAGCGCAGCAGCAGCACTACCGCTTCTGTCGCGTAGCCCTTGCGCCGGTGGTCGGCACCGATCGTGACATCACACTCGAACCAGCCTGAACGAGGCCCGGTGCGACATGAACCGACCGTACCGACCAGGTCACCCGTGGCCGTCGTGACGACTGCCAACCGGAAGCGGTCGTCATCGCACGTGGCAACGGCTTGCTCCTTCGCCCAGGCACGGTAGCTCTCGGCGGACCTCGGCAGCTCCAGCCGGCTCCCTCGCCGCCCGTCGTCGCCGGCGAACCGCATGAACGCTGTCCAGTCGTCGGGCTCGATGGCGCGTAGGCGAACCCGATGACCGGTCCAGGACGATGCCATGCCCAATTTGATCACGCTGCTGTGCGCGCGGCCACTCGCAGCGCAGGTCAGGGCCTGACCGCGAACACCATGCCGATGTCGCCGGCCTGCTGCACCGGGTCCTGCTCGGTGCTGACCGTGAAGCCGTGCGCGAGGAGGACCTCGCGGACCGTGTCGCGGTTCTGCTGCCAGCGCTCCACCTCGACGACGGCCTGGCGGACCAGCGGCCAATGCCGTTCCTCGATGCCGCTGAGCACTTCGAGTTCGGCGCCTTCCACATCGACCTTGAGCAGGTCGATGCGGTCGATGCCCTGCTCGTCGAGCACTGAGGACAGGGACCTGACCTTCACCCGGTGCGTCTCGAGCCGCCGCATCACCCGGAGCTTGCGGCCGACGAGAAGAGTGAGGACGGGAGCGGGTACGCGGCGCAGGACCGGTCCCAGGCCGCCCTGGCGGATCATTTCGACAACGCTGGCGGTGACCCTCCGCCGCTCGGCCTCGATGTTCCCCTGATCCCGCGAGGAGGACGAGAAGATCGTGGCGGCCGGAACGTAGCTGAAATCGAGCTCGTCCTCACGGGACGCCAGGCCGTAAGGGAGCACGGTCAGACGTCCGTTGAAGAACTCGCGAGCATTGCGTTCGAGTGTCGCATGGAGTGGCGGCACCGGCTCGAAGGCGTAGATCCGCACGTCCCCGTCCAGCCGCTCATAGACGGCCGCCGAGAACACACCGATGTTGGCACCCACGTCGAGCACCGTCGCGCCAGGCGCGCACTCGACGCCGTGGGTGAAGTAGCCGCCCACCTCCTCGCGCAGGAAGGACGCCTCCCAACGATTGATACTGTGCAGTTCAATCGCGCTCATGGTCATGACAAGTTGATGTATCAGGGTTGGAGTCAACAATCCAGCCCGCACGCATCACTTCGCCCGTCGGCGTCCCCGATCCACAGGGGCGCCGACGGGCGAGGACACGAAGCTCAGTGCACGTGGCTCCTCGCCCACCACCGCTTTGGGAGCGAGGTGGGGCCACACCCCGGCCGACCCGCGACATCATCGCCTTGTGAAGGTCTCTGCCTGAGACGCCGTCAGGCTCTGGGATTCCCGTGGCTCCCCGCTCCAGCTGGCGCGGCTGTGGCACGGGCCGACCTTCTCGACGCGAACTACTGCGGTCGCGGGTGGTCGTTGTACGTCGCTGCTGTGCTGGGGCACGGTTATGAGACGTGGGGATGTGGCGCACGAGCCCATGACTCCGGCGCAGCTGACGGTGGAGCATGATGACCTGGCGGAGCTGACCCGGTTCCCGGATGCCGGCGTCGACCCCAGCGAGTTGAGGTCGATCACGACCCTGTTCCTGCATGAGATTGATGCGGAAGCGGACGGAGCGGTCCAGAGGTCGATGGAGTGGCTCAGACGATGCCCAGCTGCGGCGACAACCGAAGAGAGCCGCGAGTGCGGCTCTCTTCGGCGGTTGCCTTGAAGGACGGGGTCACGGGTCAAGGTTGCCGAACTGGTGCGTCAGGACTTCATTCGCATCCGGCGGCGTCCCCGGGGGCTGCTGGACGTGCAGCACGACGTTCACGAAGTTCAGCCCGGTCTGGCGCACCGTCCAGTTGCCATTGGGGCATGCTTGGCGCGGGTTCGGAGGGGGCGGCGGAGGGATCGCCACGCTGAAGGTGATCTGGCCGTTACGAGGGTTGGGGAACGTGCTGATCGGACCAATCACGTCTTCTTCAACGACGGGCTGACCAGGCGCGACGTTGCCACCCCTGTTGACGCACTCGAAGGTGGCTGTCACCTGGTCCGCCGTCAGGAAGACAAAGGTGGTGGTGCTGCCCAGCCCGGCCACCTTGCCGCTGCAAATCAGGCCAACGTTGTTTTTGTTGTCGGTGTCGCACCCGAGATTGCCGACAAAGTGTGGGCTGTCGGCGATGGCTGTCGGGATGCCGACCCCGAGGGCCAGCATCGTCGCGAGCGCGGTGAATGTACGCCGCATTCGCATGTACGCCTCCTTGATAGAAGGTGTGAGGTAGAAGAGCGGCGTGTGCGCGCTCCACCACGATCGATCTCCTGCCGCGAGGCGGTCGTACCGGCGACGGTCGTGACGTCCATCCAATGGCCGCTACGGATGACTGAAGCGGCCTATGGACGGTGCTGGAACGGACGAGTGGGGCCGTCGGCCGACGACGGTGGTCGCGGACCGTCGCCCAGCCACCTCCCCGAACAACACAACCAGGGCCATGGCCCGCGGCGCTCCGCAGTCGAATCGGGAGGATCGGAAGTGCTGGGCCTCACGGTCAGGGCGGGCGTCCGTCGGATCCGCCGCTCGGCTCTGCCTGGTTCGATGGCGGACGGGATGGGAGCTGCCGCGTTCGCCACTATGGGCCCGCAGTCGAGAACGGCGGCCCCTCCATCCCGGTGCCGGCCGATCCCCCGCCGGAGGCATTGCTTTGACCGTGGGCCGCGCCATGCGGTGCTCGACTCGTGGCCTCCGGCCCTGTCCACTGTGGGCGCGCGTCGGCACAGCGTGCGCGGAGCGGGCCGAAGGCAGGAGCCCAGCGCGGAGCGGAGCCGGGAAGCGCCCGGCGGAGCAGCAGCGCAGCCGGGTGCCTTGAAGCCGTATGCGCAGGCTGGAAGTTCACGCCCTGGCGGTGTGCGAGCGGCAAGAAGAGCACCGCGCCAAGCCCACGGACTCACACGCCACCGCACGCCAACGAGCCCCCTCCCATCAGGAGAGGGGGCTCGGGGTGGCACGCAGTCACGCACAAGCCTGGAACGGCCCTCAGAACCACTCCACCTCAAAGACGACGTTCGGGGCACTTCCAGGGGCTGGCAGCAGTGTCCGAGAAGACACCAGCGGCGGTGGTTGAGGCGCTGGCCGGGGCGAGCGGGGGCGAGGTGGCCGCTGCGTTGGCTGCGGCCGGTGCTTCGCGTCCTCGCCCGTCGGAGGAGACACCTGAGACCACCCCACTACGTGCCGACGCGTGGTCGTCACCAGCCGTGGCTCAAGACCTCCAGTCGCTGCATCCCCTCCCGGAAAAGCTTGTCGATGTGTCGTCGGCCGGCTCTCAGGAGCTGGTGTACGCAGGTGTTGGAGTCGATGGCGAGGTTCCAGGTGACGGTCGTGGAAGTGTCGGCTGTGGACGCCAAGGTCCACTGTTCCACCAACGCCGCGACGCCCGGCGCGTTGGCTTCGTAGGCGCAGTAGGCGAAGCGTCGGCCCGGGTCCCAGGCGATGATCCGTTCGCGGGCCCGGATGGCGCCGTAGAGGCGGAAGAAGCGTGTGGAGCCGACGCCATAGGGGGGTGAGCCCTCGAAGTGGACGTCGTTGGCAGGGGCGAACCAGCGGGGCCAGTTCTCCGGGCGTTCGGCGAGCTGCTCGAAGATCGCACTGGCAGGAGCACGCAGCTCTCGGATGCAGGTCTGCCGGAAGCGGGCACGGTCGAGAAAGCCGAGGTCCTCGGGGCGGAGCTGGTAGGTCACCTGTCTCGGCTCCTTCCGATGCCGATGCGAGGCGCGCATGATCGTTCAGGGCGCTTCCCTCGTGTGATCGTCACCCCGTGCCCGATGGCATACATCGCGGGTGCGGCCGATGGGATGACCTGATGTCGGCATGGTCTGTCTGGCATACCTGAGTGGGGACGTTTCTCCTCGGTAAGGCCGTCGCCGTACGGCGCCAGGAATCGCGAAGGAGACCCCGAGGATGGCCATCCCTTTCAAGGGCGTGATCCAAGAGGACATCCGGCAGTCGGTGCCGGACTGGGAGCCGTACAAGCAGCCGCAAGCTCCTGACGGTGCGCCGAATGTGCTGTACCTGGTGTGGGACGACATCGGCTTCGGTACCTTCGACATCTTCGGCGGGTTGGTGGAGGTGCCGGCGATGCGGCGGCTCGCCGAGATGGGAGTGAAGTTCACCAACTTTCACACCACAGCCCTGTGCTCCCCAACGCGTTCGTCCCTGCTGACGGGGCGGAACGCCACCAGCAACGGCATGGCCTGCGTCGCCGAGATGACGAGCGGCTTCCCCGGTTCCAACGGCAGGATCCCGTTCGAGAACGCGAGTCTGGCCGAGGTGCTGGTCGAACGCGGCTGGAACACCTACGCCCTGGGCAAGTGGCACCTCGTCCCCTCGGACGAGGCCACCCTGGCGTCCTCGAAACGGCACTGGCCCCTCGGCCGCGGCTTCGAGCGTTTCTACGGTTTCCTCGGCGGCGAGGCCGACCAGTGGTACCCCGACCTGGTCTACGACAACCACCCGGTGGAACCGCCGGCCACCCCGGAGCAGGGCTACCACCTGTCGAAGGACTTGGCCGACCGGGCCATCCAGTTCATCCAGGAGGCCAAGGTCATCGCCCCGGAGAAGCCCTGGTTCACGTACTTCTGCCCGGGCGCGGGCCATGCGCCACACCACATCTTCAAGGAGTGGGCCGACCGGTACGCGGGGAAGTTCGATGACGGGTACGAGGTCTATCGCCGTATGACGTTGCAGCGGCAGATCGAGCTGGGGATCGTGCCCGAGGGTACCGAGCTCACCCCGATCAACCCGCACGGCGAACCGGAGGCCACCGGCCCCGAGGGACAGCCGTGGCCACTCACCGACTTCGTGCACCCGTGGGAGTCGCTGAGCGACGACGAGAAGCGCTTGTTCGCCCGGATGGCCGAGGTCTTCGCCGGCTTCGTCTCCTACACCGACGCGCAGATCGGTCGCCTGCTGGACTATCTGGAAGGGTCCGGGCAGCTGGAGAACACCATCATCGTCGCGGTATCGGACAACGGTGCCAGCGCCGAGGGCGGGCCGAACGGCTCGATGAACGAGATGAACTTCTTCAACGGCGTGCCCGACGACATGGAAGAGAATCTGCGTCACCTGGACGAGATGGGCAGTCCGAAGACCTACAACCACTACCCGAGCGGGTGGGCGTGGGCGTTCAACGCCCCGTTCAAGTACTGGAAGCGGTGGGTGTCGTACGAGGGCGGCATCGCCGACCCGATGATCGTCGCCTGGCCCAAGGGCATCAAGCAGAAGGGCGAGACCCGCCACCAGTACGTGCACGCCATCGACATCGTCCCGACGATCTACGACATGCTGGGCATCCAGCCCCCGTCCGTCGTCAAGGGCTTCGAACAGAGCCCGATCGAAGGCGCCAGCTTCCGCAAGGTCCTCGAGGACGCGCAGGCGCCCGACCCGCGGCAGACGCAGTTCTACACGATGCTCGGTACACGAGGCATCTGGCACGACGGCTGGCACGCCGCGACCGCGCATCCGCCGGCGCCGTCCAACTGGAGCCACTTCGAGCAGGACGTGTGGGAGCTGTACAACCTGCGTGAGGACCGCTCCGAGAACCGGGACCTGGCCGCCCAGCACCCCGAGAAACTCGAGGAGCTGAAGCGCCTGTGGTCGTCCGAGGCGGTGAAGTACCACGGGCTGCCGCTGGACGACCGCAGCCCCATGGAGATCCTGAACACGCCCCGGCCGCAGCTGGCCGAGCCCCGGGACCGGTACGTCTACTACCCCGGCTGCGCCGGCGTCCCCGAGGTCGCGGCCGTCAACATCCGCGGCCGGTCGTACACCATCGTCGCCGACGTGCGCCTGGACACGCCCGAGGCCCGCGGGGTGCTCTTCTCCCACGGCGGGCGCTTCGGCGGGCACAGCCTGTACCTCATGGACGGGCATGTGCATTACGTCTACAACTGGCTCGGCCGTATGGAGCAGAAGGTCAGCTCCCCGGAGCCGGTCGGCCCCGGAGACCACACCTTCTCGGTGGTGTTCCAGGCACGCGAACGTGACCAGCAGGGCAGCACTCACGGCACGCTCACCCTCTACGTGGACGACCGCCAGGTCGCCCGATCCGACATCAAGACCCAGCCCGGCAACTTCTCCCTGGTCGGAGAAGGCCTCGCGGTCGGCCGCGACGCCAGCCAGCCGGTCTCCAGCGACTACGGCCCGCCGTTCGAGTTCCTCGGCGGCACGATCCGTCAGGTGGTGGTCGACGTCAGCGGGGAAGCCTTCTCCGACGTGGAGAAGGAACTCATCGGCATGTTCCACCGCGACTGACAGCGGCCGGGGGCGTCGGGTCCCTCAACGACGGTCGAGGGGTCCGTTCGTCCGCGGCACAGCGGAAGCCCTGGTGCCCGGTGCTGCTGTCCGGCGTGCTGGAACTGCGGGCGGCCACCCGGTACCGGCGGCAGTAGGAGGCGTGGCACAGATACGAGCCGCCACGGATCACCCGGGCCGTGCCGAACCCGGGCCCGGTGGGGTTCTCGCAGGGGCAGTGGGCGTAGTAGGTCGGCGCGTACCAGTCGGCGCACCACTCCCACACGTTGCCGCACGCGTTGTACAGACCGTGGCCGCCGGGCGGATAGGCGGTCACCGGAGCCGTGCCGTACCAGCCGTCAGGCCGTGTGTGGTGGTCGGGGAAGCGGCCCTGCCACACATTCATCCGGCGCTCGCCGCCCGGCTCCAGATCGTCTCCCCAGGGAAATGTGGCCTGCTCCAGGCCGCCGCGTGCGGCGTACTCCCACTCCGCCTCGGTGGGCAGGCGCTTACCGGCCCAGGCGGCGTATGCGGAGGCATCCTTCCAGGACACGTGCACCACGGGGTGGTCGGCACGATCGGTGAGGTCGGAGCCCGGCCCCTCGGGGTGGCTCCAGCAGGAACCGTGCACCTGACGCCACCAGGGGGCCGCAGCCGCCGCCCGGGTGTCGGGGAAGCCGGAGGGCAGCAGCCCGGCGAAGACGAACGACCAACCGTACCGCTCGGCCTCCGTGACGTACCCGGTGGCGGTCGTGAAAGCGCCGAAGTCGGCATTGGAGACGGCGCACCGGTCGATCCAGTAGGGACCCAGAGTCACATCGTGGACCGGGCCTTCGCCGTCTGCCTGAACTGCCCACTTGTCGTGTGAGCCCATCAAAAAGGTGGCCGCCTCCAGCAACACCATGCCCACCCGGTCGGGGTTGCCTTCGCCAACGCACACGCGCGCCGCTCCGGTCGACGACTCAGATACCGGCGTCGCCGGCCGCGAAGGGCCGCAGCAGACGGAACGCACCTCACGGTCAGACGTCATCCGGCCTCCACACGCAACGTGTTTCGCTCTGCACGCGATTCTGGAGCAGCAAGCCTCCGGCGCTTGCGCCGACACGGCACCGTGCCAACCAACAGCCGCAGCCGTTGTCAGGGTCTCCGCAGTGCGGCACACGCCTCTCGAACGGTGGGAAACACCCGCAGCCGCCGAGTGGCGCCCTTTTCGTAGGGGCTGGCGCGCAGGGTGGCCAGGACCGTCTCTCGGGGGCGCGCGACTACCAGCTCGCAGTGGTGTTCCCGCAGGTCGGCGGTGAGCTGAGCCAGGACCTGCGCCGCCGTGGCGTCCACATGGAACACGGCCTCGGTATCCAGCACCACACACCGGGGATAGGGCGACCGCGCCGCCGTCAAACTCAAGATCCGCTGGTGGACGCGGTTGGCATTGGCGAAGAACAGCGGAGCGTCCACCCGGTAGATCAGCACCCCCGTGTCGTCGGACTCGTCGGGAGCGGCTTCACGAGGCGTCCCGTCGCCGCTGACGGTGAGCACCGCGTCGTGGGGCCAGGCCACGCGGCGAAGCAGTTGCAGCAACGCGAGGATGACGGCCACCAGCAGCCCGTGCAGCACACCGAGGCCCAGCACGGCGATCATCGTGGCCAGCGCGAGAAGGGCCTCCGTGCGCCAGCCCTGCCACAGTTCCTCGAACCCCATGACGTCGATGAGGTGCGAGGCCGACACCATGACGACCGCGGCCAGCACCGACTTCGGCAGCAGCTCGATGACCGGGCCGGTGGTCAGCAGGCCCGTCACCACGAAGGCGGCGCATGCCAGTTGGTACAGCTGAGAGCGCCCGCCGGCCCCCTTGGCAGAGAGGGTGCGCTGCGTGCTGGCCATCGGCGCGAAGCCACCGAGGAAGCCGGAACCCGCACTGGCCGCCCCCATGGCAACCGACTCCCTTACCAAGGACACCTGTCCCTCCGACGGCGCTGTTCTGCGCAGTACGGCCACGCCCTCGATCGAGGCAATCATGGCCATACCGGCTGCAGTGGGCAGCAGGTCCCACACGTCTCCGACCCTCACGTCCGGCCAGGTCGGGGCGGGCAGGCCGCCGGAGATGGCACCGATCAGCGCCACGCCGTGACCGGCCAGGTCCCCCATTGCCGATACGACGATGGCTGCTGCACACACGACGGGCGTCGGAGGCACGGCACGCACCATGGGCACGGCGTGCAGAACCTTCTTCAACACGATGAGCCCCACCAATGAAGACACACCGACGACGGCAGTCACCACGTGCATCTGATCCAGATGCGTGAGCACCTGCCACAACTTCACCATCGGACGATTGCCATGGGTGGGGACGCCGAGCAGCGTGCCCACCTGTCCGGCCATGATCTGTACGGCCGTGCCCGCCAGATAGCCGAGAACCACCGGTCCCGACATGAAGTTCGTGAGCCCCCGTAGCCGCCCCGGGAGCAGCAGCAGAACACCGGTGATCAGCGCCAGACACGCGGTCAGTGCCACCGCCCGATGCGCGTCGTCGCCGGACCGGCCGCTCACCGCCGCGTACGTCATGATCGCCATGGTCGAGGACGGGCCGACCGCCACCAGCCGCGTGGACGTCACCAGGGCGAACACCACCATCGCCGCCACTGCGGTGTAGAGGCCGGCGACCGGATGCAGACCCGCCAGCTGCCCGTAGCCCAGGCCTTGTGGCACCAGCGTCACCGCGACCGCGAACCCGGCCACGAGATCCCCCCGCACACCGCGCCACGAAGAGCGCCGTACCTCACCCAGAAGGGGCACCGCATTGGACACCCGACGTCCCTTTGCTGTCACCGCGCCATTGTCGGGAGATCGAACACCCCAGGAGGGGATATATCGCACGACATCTGCACGATTAGCTGTCGCGGCTCATGGATGACGGCGTACCGCGCTTCGCATTCGACGTCAATCGTCAGCGCCGATGGAACGCTGGACCATGGGCGCAGCCGGCCGGGGAGTTGTTGCCGCTCACGTCGAAGTCGGCGCACGTGATGAACAGGTAATTGAACTTCCCCAGCAGAAAAGCCAGCACCCCGACGAGGACCGTGACGGCAACGGCACCCAGCCGCCGGAGCACAGGCAGCGCCTCGTAATCGGCTACCAACGTGCGCGCGAGCAACCAGGTGAGCATCGGGGCGCCCAGGAGGGTCAGGACGACTTCGAAGTAGTGAAGGTAGGGGAAGCCGTGGCCCCTCGGCGCCACGATGGCCACAACGATCCAGACCGAGGGAAGGGACAGCGCGACCCAGCCTCCCCAAGGCAGCGCACCCCGGCTGTGGAGGAGAGAACCCGAGAGCAGCACCGCAGTGGCCACCGCCCAGAGGGCCAGCACATTGTCGAAGAAGACGGCGTTGTACGCACCCAACGTGAAAGCGGGCCACCAGATGACGAGTGTTCCACCAACGGCCGCGGTCGCAGTGGCCCGAAGGGTGGAATCCATCTCCCGCATACTTCGTCGCCGCCCCGAGCCCGGGGCAGAGGATGCTTCCTCAGCCATATGGTGTGCGTCCCCGATGACGAGGGCGCACACCACAATTTCACCGGTTCGGGCCAGTGGCGCCCTGTCCCAAGCGCCAAGAAGCACCTACCGGCTTAGACCCACTCCACCTCTGAGTGGATGTCCGAGGGACCTCCTGGGTTCGGCAGAGGCGTTCGAGGCCTGTCCTGGGCGGCTGACTGCCGACAACTTGAAGCTCCGACGGCCGCCAGCGCAGCAATCACCTCGCCCTCACTCGCCCCCCCGCCAGCGCCTCAACCACCCGATCGAGCGCCTCGCTCACCTCAGTGCGCGTGACCACTCGCAGCTGGCGTCGGACCAGCGTTCTTGACCGTCAACGGCAGCAACTTCTTACCGGTCGGGCCGATTTGTATGGCCGTGTCCATCTGGGGACACACCCCGCAATCGAAGCAAGGCGTCCAGCGGCAGTCCTCGACCTCCGTCTCGTCGAGGGCGTCCTGCCAGTCCTCCCAGAGCCAGTCCTTGTCGAGGCCGGAGTCGAGGTGGTCCCAGGGGAGGACCTCCTCGTAGGTGCGCTCGCGGGTGGTGTACCAGTCGACGTCGACGCCGAAGGGGGTGAGGGCCTTGTCGGCGCAGGCCATCCAGCGGTCGTACGAGAAGTGTTCGCGCCAGCCGTCGAAGCGGCCGCCGTCGTCGTAGACCGCGCGGATGACCGCGCCGATGCGGCGGTCGCCGCGGGAGAGCAGGCCCTCGACGATGCCGGGCTTGCCGTCGTGGTAGCGGAAGCCGATGGAGCGGCCGTACTTCTTGTCGCCTCGGATCTTGTCCCGGAGCTTTTCGAGGCGTGCGTCCGTTTCCTCCGCCGACAGTTGCGGGGCCCACTGGAAGGGCGTGTGGGGCTTGGGGACGAAGCCGCCGATCGAGACCGTGCAGCGGATGTCGTTCGAGCGGGAGACCTCGCGGCCCTTGGCAATGACCTTCGTCGCCATGTCGGCGATCTGCAGGACGTCGTCGTCGGTCTCCGTCGGCAGGCCGCACATGAAGTACAGCTTCACCTGGCGCCAGCCGTTGCCGTAGGCCGTCGCCACCGTACGGATGAGGTCCTCTTCCGAGACCATCTTGTTGATGATCTTGCGGATGCGTTCCGAGCCGCCTTCGGGGGCGAAGGTCAGACCCGAGCGGCGGCCGTTGCGCGTCAGCTCGTTCGCCAGGTCGATGTTGAAGGCGTCGACGCGGGTGGAGGGGAGCGAGAGGCCGATCTTGTCTTCCTCGTAGCGGTCGGCCAGGCCCTTCGCGATGTCGCCGATCTCCGAGTGGTCTGCCGAGGAGAGGGACAGCAGGCCTACCTCCTCGAAGCCCGTCGCCTTCAGGCCCTTTTCGACCATGTCGCCGATGCCCGTGATCGAGCGCTCGCGGACCGGGCGGGTGATCATGCCCGCCTGGCAGAAGCGGCAGCCGCGGGTGCAGCCGCGGAAGATCTCGACCGACATGCGCTCGTGGACCGTCTCGGCCAGGGGGACCAGCGGCTGCTTGGGGTAGGGCCACTCGTCCAGGTCCATCACCGTGTGCTTGGACACGCGCCACGGGACGCCCGACTTGTTGGGGACCACGCGGGCGATACGGCCGTCGGCGAGGTACTCGACGTCGTAGAACGCCGGGATGTAGACGCCACCGGTGCGCGCCAGGCGGAAGAGGACCTCCTCGCGGCCGCCGGGGCGGCCCTCCGCCTTCCACTCGCGGATGATCCTGGTCATGTCGAGCACGGCCTGCTCGCCGTCGCCGATGATCGCCGCGTCGATGAAGTCGGCGATCGGCTCGGGGTTGAAGGCCGCGTGGCCGCCCGCCAGCACGATCGGGTCGTCCAGCCCCCTGTCCTTGGACTCCAGGGGGATGCCGGCCAGGTCCAGGGCCGTGAGCATGTTCGTGTAGCCGAGCTCCGTGGAGAACGACAGGCCGAACACGTCGAAGGCCTGCACCGGGCGGTGGCTGTCCACCGTGAACTGCGGGACGCCGTGCTCCCGCATCAGCGCCTCCAGGTCCGGCCACACGCTGTAGGTGCGCTCGGCGAGGACGCCCTCCTGCTCGTTCAGTACCTCGTAGAGGATCATGACGCCCTGGTTGGGCAGTCCGACCTCGTACGCGTCCGGGTACATGAGCGCCCAGCGCACGTCGCAGGACTCCCACGGCTTGACCGTGGAGTTCAGCTCCCCGCCGACGTACTGGATCGGCTTCTGCACATGCGGGAGCAGAGCTTCGAGCTGCGGGAACACAGACTCGGCGGTCTCGGCGGTCTCGGCGGATTCGGCAGGCATCTCGTCGAACCTTCGTGAGCGGACAGGAGTGACCATCAAGCCTAACCCGCTCGGGGACCCGGCCCGTACGCTCAGACGGACGCCCCGGACCTCATCCCCTTCCAGACCCCGGGCAGCTCGGCCTCCACGGCCGCCGCCCCCTGCTCCTCCCGCCCGTACAGCAGCCCGTAGGTGAACGCGCTCTCTCCTGCCGCGTGCGCCACGGCGGCCAGCTCGCGCAGGGTCTGGCGGGCCATGACGCTGTCCTGGTGGTCGCCGAGCAGGGTCTGCAGGGACTTCATGTCCTTGGTCAGGGCCGCGGCCGGGTCGCCGAGGGCGGGTGTGGCGGCCTCGGCGGCGTAGCGGGCCCGCTTGGCCTTCTTGCGGGCCTCGTGCAGCCCGAGGTCGCGCTCGTGGCCGGGGTCGAGGTCCAGCGCGTGTTCGACCAGGCCGGCGACGCTCGCGAAGCCCTTGCGTACGGCTTTGGCGATCACCTTTTCCGGCGTCCCGGCGGCCGCCTCCAGCAGCGGCGGGCCGGCGACCAGGGCGTCCAGGGTGTCGAGCAGTGTCAGATACCGCCGGGAGTCCAGGACGCCGATGACACGGCCGCGGGCTCCGCCGTGGCTGGCGCCGGCCCAGAGCCGGAGCCGCTCGTGGACGGGGCCGGAGACCAGTTCACCGGGGACCGCGTCGAGGGCGGCGGTCAGGCGCTCGGTGAGCACCTCGCGGTCGCGGTCCACGCCGAGCTCGGCCGCCAGCCACTTCAGCTCCACGCCGATCGGATCGGTGACGGTGCGGTCGAGGACCTTGCCGAAGGAGCGGAAGGTGCTGCGCATACGGCGGGTGGCGACCCGCATCTTGTGGACGGAGTCCTCCACGTCCCGGCGGACGGCGGGGTCGAGCTCGACGATCGCGTCCCGTTGGTCGCGGACGTAGGCGAGGATGTGGTCACCGGCGGTGACGGGTTTGGCGGGCTTGGCGGGCTTCTTCGGGCCGCGGCGGGCCTTCTTGCCGGCGGGTGCGGTGTCGGCCAGCGCCCTGGCCAGCTTCGACGGTGCCTTCGACGGCCGTACGCCCGCCCTGCGCAACCGTTTCTCCACCTTGTCGAGGACGACCGGGTCCACGTCCTCGGCGAGCTCGACCTCGATCTCGGTCCACTGGGCGGTGCCTCCGCCCTCGGTGAGCCGCTCGGCGGTCACCGCGTCGACGCTGGCCTCGGCGAGCAGTCTGCCGGTGGCGTCGACGAGATGGCGCAGGTCGCGGGCGGAGCGGAGCCGGACGACGGGGATCAGCTCGGCGTCCCGGACCCGGGAGCGCACCAGCGCGGCCAGCTCCTCGGGCAGGCTGTCGGAGAGCGGGGCGTGGATCTCCTCGCGCACTCCGGGGGCCACCGGGAACTTGAGGTGCCAGCCGGCGTCGGAGCCGCCGGTGCGACGGCGCAGGGTGATGGAGGCGGCCGCCAGGCGTTCGTCGGCCGTGTCGTGGTAGGTGGCGTCCAGCTCGACAACGCCTTTGTCGAGGACGGCCGCCACCCCGCCGACGCCGGTCAGGTCGGGCAGCCCACTCTCGTCGGATTCGTACTTGCGCTCGATCTCGCGTTTCGCATCCGCCATGAATCGAATCTAGTGGCAGGCGGGCCGCGATGGCAGAGCACACCCAGGGTGAATCACAGGCAAACTCCAGGAAATCGGGAGGTGGCCGACGCTCGCGGCAAGGGGCCACCGGAAAGGTGGCCCCTTGCCCTCTTCCTCCACGTTCCGCTACGTCTCCCTACGCCGACATCGGGCGCTGCACCCGGATCGACTGGAGCAGGCCCACGGCCACCCACACCGCGAACATCGACGAGCCGCCGTACGACACGAACGGCAGGGGCAGGCCGGTGACCGGCATGATGCCGAGGGTCATGCCGATGTTCTCGAACGCCTGGAAGGCGAACCAGGCGACGATCCCGGCGGCGACGATCGTGCCGTACAGCTCGGTCGTCTCACGGGCGATGCGGCAGGCGCGCCACAGGACGACGCCGAGGAGGAGGATTATCAGGCCCGCGCCGACGAAGCCCAGCTCCTCCCCCGCGACCGTGAAGACGAAGTCCGTCTGCTGTTCGGGGACGAACTGGCCGGTGGTCTGCGAGCCGTGGAAGAGGCCCGCGCCGGTCAGACCGCCCGAGCCGATCGCGATGCGGGCCTGGTTGGTGTTGTAGCCGACGCCCGCGGGGTCGAGGTCCGGGTTGGCGAAGGCCGCGAAGCGGTTGAGCTGGTACTCGTCCAGGATGTGCAGCTGCCAGACGGCGATCGCGCCGAGCGCGCCCGCGCCGAGCAGGCCGAAGACCCAGCGGTTGGAGGCGCCCGAGGCGAGCAGCACGCCCAGGATGATGATCACCATGACCATGACCGAGCCGAGGTCGGGCATGAGCAGCACGATCAGGATCGGTACGGCGGCCAGGCCCAGGGCCTGAAGGACCGTGCGGTGGTCGGGGTACTTCTTGTCACCGGCGTCCACCCGGGCCGCCAGTATCATCGCCATCCCCAGGATGATCGTGATCTTGACGAACTCCGAGGGCTGGAGCGAGAAGCCGCCGCCGAGCACGATCCAGGAGTGCGCGCCGTTGACGGTCGAGCCGAGCGGTGTGAGCACCAGCAGGATGCCGAACACCGAGATGCCGTAGAGGATCGGCACGGCCGTGCGCAGGGTGCGGTGGCCGAGCCAGATCGTGCCGACCATCAGGGCGAGCCCGATGCCGGTGTTCATGACGTGCCGGAGCAGGAAGTAGTACGGGTCGCCCTGGTTGATCTCGGTGCGGTTGCGGGTCGCGGAGTAGACCAGCAGCGAACCGAGCAGGGACAGGGCGAGCGCCGCCAGCACTATCGGCCAGTCCAGGCGGCGGGCCAGCGAATCGCGGGCGAAGAGACGGGTCCAGCCCGCGCGCGCGGGGCCGTATCCGGAGACGGAGAAGCTGTTCGCGCCGGTCATGTGAGCATCCTCCGGCTTCCCCTGCGGCGACGGCGCCTGCGGGTGTTGCTGTTGCCGGTCCCGGGCGAGGCGGTGGTCGCGGCGGGCTGCGACGCGTCCGGGGAGGGCGATCCCGACGGGGTGGCCTGCACGTCCTTGGCCGGGTCCTTCGACACCTTCGGGGACTTGATCGTGCCGTCCGTGCGGACCTTCGGCAGGTTCTTCTCCGGCGTGGGCAGCAGCGCCTTCTTGTTGTCGATGGAGCCGTCCGGCTGGACGCCGTACATCGCGCTGTAGATGTTGCGCACGGCCTCACCGGAGGCGCCGGAACCCGTACCGGCCTGGGCGATGGTCATGATGACCGTGTAGTCCTTGGAGTAGGTGGCCAGCCAGGACGTGGTCTGCTTGCCGTAGACCTCGGCGGTACCGGTCTTGGCGTGCAGGGCGATCTTGTCCTGCGGCCAGCCGCCGAACTTCCAGGCGGCGGTACCGCGGGTGATGACGCCCGCGAAGGCCTCGTTCATACCCTTGAGGGTGGCCTTGCTGACCGGCAGCCTGCCGTTCTTCCTGGGCTTGATCTCCTGGACGGACTTGCCGTCGGCGCTGATGACCGCCTTGCCGATGGTCGGCTGGTACATGGTGCCGCCGTTGGCGACGGCGCCGTAGATCACGGCCTCCTGGATCGGCGTGACGAGGGTGTCGCCCTGGCCGATGGAGTAGTTGATCTCGTCACCCTCGCGCATCTTGTTGCCTTCGAGGCAGTTCTCGTACGCGATCTTCTCGACGTACGAGCCGTCCTTCTTGCCGGACTTGCACCAGGCGTCCTTGTTGGCCTTCCAGTAGTCGAGCTTCCACTGGCGGTCCGGGACGCGGCCGGTGACCTCGTTGGGCAGGTCGACGCCGGTCTCCTTGCCGAGGCCGAACTGGTGGGCGGTCTTGAAGAACCAGTCCTTGGGCTCGCCCTTCTTGGGGTTGATGCCGCCGTCCCTCTTCCACTCGCGGTCGGCGAGGCCGTAGAAGACGGTGTCGCAGGAGACCTCCAGCGCCCGGCCGAGCGAGATCGGGCCGAAGTTCTCCCCCTCGAAGTTCTTGAAGACCTGGCCGCCGACGGAGTACGAGCTGGTGCACGGATAGCCGCCGTCCCAGACGTAACCGGCCTGGACCGCGGCGGCCGTGGAGACCACCTTGAACGTCGAACCCGGCGCCGCCTGACCCTGTATGGCCCTGTTGAGCAGCGGGTAGTCGGAGTTCTTGCCGGTGAGCTTCTTGTAGTCCTTGGCGGAGATGCCGCCGACCCAGACGTTCGGGTCGTAGTTCGGCGCGGACGCCATCGCGACGATCCGGCCGGTCTTGGCCTCCATCACGACGACGGCGCCGGAGTCGGCCTTGTAGTTCTCCTGGGTGATCTTGTCGTACTGCTGGCGGGCCTTCTCCATCGCCACGTTCAGCTCGTACTCGGCGACCCGCTGGACGCGGGAGTCGATGCTGGTGACCAGGTTGGAGCCGGGCTCGGCGCCGTCCGACTTGGCCTTGCCGATGACCCGGCCGAGGTTGTCCACCTCGTAACGGGTGACGCCGGCCTTGCCGCGCAGTTCCTTGTCGTACTGGCGCTCAAGACCGCTGCGGCCGACCATGTCGGAGCGCAGATACGGCGAGTCGGTGTCCTTGGCCTGCTGGATCTCGTCGTCGGTGACCGGGGAGAGATAGCCGAGGACCTGCGCGGTGTTGGACTTGCCGGGGGCCGGGTAGCGGCGCACGGCCTCCGGCTCGGCGGTGATGCCGGGGAAGTCCTCGGAGCGCTCGCGGATCTGCAGGGCCTGCCTGGCGGTGGCCTCGTCGGTGATCGGGATCGGCTGGTACGGCGAGCCGTTCCAGCACGGCTGCGGGGTCTTGGCGTCGCACAGCCGGACCTTCTGCATGACCTCCTTGGGGTCCATGCCGAGGACCCCGGCGAGCTTGGTGAGCACCCCCTTGCCGTCGTCCTTCTGCTTGAGCAGGTCGGTACGGGACGCGGAGACGACGAGGCGGGTCTCGTTGTCGGCGATCGGGACCCCGCGCGCGTCCAGGATCGAGCCGCGCACGGCGGGCTGGACGACCTGCTGGACGTGGTTGCCGGACGCTTCCTTGGCGTAGGCGGCGCCCTCCCGGATCTGCAGGTACCACAGGCGACCGCCGAGGGTGCCGAGCAGGGACAGGACAAGGATCTGGATCACGACGAGCCGGGTCTGGACCCTTGGGGTCCGTCCGGTCTCGGGAATGTTAGTCATGGGCGAAGCCCATTCCTTCAAGGGTGGTGGTGGGAGACGGGTCGGCGTCGGTCACTGTGGCTGCCTCCCCCTCTCAGTGTGTGTACGACTCATATACGACGAACCTGTGCGCCCGGCCCCCGGTCAACAGGCGTGTCCTCACAGCCGCTTGACCCCCTTGATGCGGCCGACGCGGGTGGCGCGGGTACGGGCCTTGGTCTTGAGGCTGCCGAGGCCGCCGCGCTGGCCGCCGATGCGCAGGCCCGTGCCGGAGGAGAGCCAGCCGGAGGAGAGGTCGGTGGCCTTGGCGCCGGAACCGCTCTCCGAGAGAGGGTCGTTCTCGGCACGGCGGGCCAGGGCCATGATCCCGGGGACGACGAACGGCGCGAGCAGCAGGTCGTACACGGCGGCCGTGAGCAGCAGGCTGCCCAGGCCGACATGGCGGGCGGCGGTGTCGCCGACGAGGGCGCCCACGCCCGCGTACAGCATGGTCGAGCCGATCGCCGCGGCGACCACCACGACCATGGGTCCGGTGGCCGACTTGAGCCGGCCGTTCTCCGGCTTGATGAGTCCCGCGCCGTAGCCGATGACGCACAGCACCAGGGCGTAGCGGCCGGCGGCGTGGTCGGCGGGCGGGGCGAGGTCGGCGAGCAGTCCGGCGCCGAAGCCGACGAGGGCGCCGCCCACATGGCCGTACACCATGGCCAGGCCCAGGACGGTGAGCAGCAGTATGTCGGGCACGGCACCCGGGAGGTGGAGCCGGGACAGCACGCTGACCTGGACGACCAGGGCGACGACCACCAGGGCGGTGGAGAGCAGGATCCGGTTGACACGCATGGGGATTGAGCTCCTACTGCTGCGGCTCGTCGGTGGCGGTCGCGTCGGCGGACGGGGTGACGGTGACGGTGACCGTCGGGGTGGGGGTCGGCTTGGGCTTGGCCGGGAGCACCTCGTCGCGCGGGTCCTTCTTCGGGGCCTCGACGACGACGCCGACGATGTCGAGCTTGGTGAAGCCGACGAACGGCGTGACGTAGAGGGTACGGGTCAGGCCGCCGCCGGAGGGGTCGACCTTGGAGACGATGCCGACCGGGACGCCGGGCACGAAGGGCTTGTCGGCCTGGGAGCCGAAGGTGATGAGCCGGTCGCCCTTCTTCACCTCCGCCTTGCCGTTGAGGAGTTCGACGCGCAGCGGGCGGTCGCCCTGCCCGGAGGCGAAGCCGAGCTCGTCGCTGCCCTCCATACGGGTGCCGACGGTGAAGTCGGGGTCGTTGGCGAGCAACACCGTGGAGGCGTCCGGGCCTACGGTGGTGACGCGCCCGACGAGTCCGTCGCCGTTGAGCACGGTCATGTCCCGCTTGATGCCGTCGTTGGCGCCGACGTCGATGGTGATGGTCCAGGAGAAACCCTGGGCCGCCCCTATGGCGATGACCTGGGCGCCCTTGATGCCGTACTGACCCTCGCCGGCCACCTTCAGCATCTTGTCGAGCTGTCCCAGGCGGCTGCGGTTGCGGTCGTCGCTGCCGAGCTTCGCCTTGAGGGCCGCGTTCTCCTTCTCCAGTTTCGCCAGCCGGTCGTGCCGTTCACCCGAGTTGCGGATGGCGGAGACGGCGTTGCCGACGGGATCGACCGCCGACGACACCCCGTTCTCGATCGGACCGAAGACCGCGGCCGCGGCCTGCCGGGCACCGTCGACCGGGGAGTTCTGGCCGCCGCGGATGTCCACCGTGATCAGTGCGAACGCGATGGCGATCAACAGCACCAGGAGCAGCCGGCTCTCTTTCGTGTCCCTCACGTGCGGCGGCCGTGCCCTTCCTTATTGGAATGGAGATTGTGGGAGCTTATGCCTCTATATCAACGATCCGCCGTACGAGAGGAGATCATCTCGTACGGCGGAATCGAAGAGTTACGTCATCTGCGCGGCTGGGCGTCCAGAACCTGCTGGAGCGCCTCGAACTCCTCGACGCACTTGCCGGAGCCGAGCGCGACGCTGTCCAGCGGGTCCTCGGCGATATGGATCGGCATGCCGGTCTCGCGGCGCAGCCGCTCGTCGAGACCGCGCAGCAGGGCGCCACCGCCGGTCAGAACGATTCCTCGGTCCATGATGTCGCCGGACAGCTCCGGCGGACACTTGTCGAGCGTCGTCTTGACGGCGTCGACGATGGCGTTGACGGGCTCCTCGATCGCCTTGCGCACCTCGGCGGCGGAGATGACGACGGTCTTGGGCAGCCCGGAGACGAGGTCCCGGCCACGGATTTCGGTGTGCTCGTCGGAATCGAGGTCGTACGCCGAACCGATCGTGATCTTGATCTGCTCGGCCGTCCGCTCACCCAGCAGGAGGGAGTACTCCTTCTTGATGTGCTGGATGATCGCGTTGTCCAGTTCGTCGCCCGCGACGCGGATGGACTGGGCGGTGACGATGCCGCCGAGCGAGATGACCGCGACCTCCGTGGTGCCGCCGCCGATGTCCACCACCATGTTGCCCGTGGCCTCGTGGACCGGCAGGCCGGAGCCGATGGCCGCGGCCATGGGCTCCTCGATGATGTGCACCTGGCGGGCGCCGGCCTGGGACGACGCCTCGATGACGGCGCGGCGCTCGACGCCGGTGATGCCGGAGGGCACGCAGACGACGACGCGCGGCCTGGCGAGATACCGCCGCTTGTGGATCTTCAGGATGAAGTAGCGGAGCATCCGCTCGGTGATCTCGAAGTCGGCGATGACGCCGTCCTTCAGCGGCCGTACGGCAACGATGTTGCCGGGGGTCCGCCCGATCATCTTCTTCGCTTCCGCGCCGACCGCCAGGATGCCACCGGTGTTGGTGTTGATCGCGACGACGGACGGCTCGTTGAGTACGATCCCGCGACCCCTGACGTACACCAGCGTGTTGGCGGTCCCGAGGTCGACAGCCATGTCACGGCCGATGAACGACATTGAGTTCCCCATCAGGATTCGTCTGGCCTTCCCACGAGCTTTTGAGGGCTTTTCAGGTTGGCGAGGTGGGTGCTGTGACGTGAAGGCTTCCATCGTAGACGCGCCTGCACGAACACTGCGCGAGGGTCTTCGCCATTGTCAGCATGCGGTGCGCCGCCTCGCTCCTGGAGACGGCCCATCGGGGGCACTCGTTCCCCCGATCGCCACGCATATGCCAAGCGAAGGCCGAAAACGTACCCCCGCCCCAGGTCAGCCGGGCCGACCGAACTGACACGCCATCAAAAAAATCCCCGAAAATTTGCCACCCCGACCCGCCGAAACAGCTCCCCCAAGGCCACGGCACTCCACCCCCGCCGCAACGAACCACACCCACCCCAACCACCCGGCGCAAAAGCCACCCCGACCCACGGCTCCCGCCACACCAAGTCCTCGACGCGCCAAGCCGACCGGACCGACGGACAATACGCACCCACAGCCGCGAGACGACAGGCATCGAGACCGACAGCCCTTGCCCTTCGGACCGGGAAGCCACCCGAAGCGGCACTTCACCGAACCGGGCAGCTACCACCCGCGGGGCGACAGAGTGCCGCCGCCCGCAGCGGACGGGCAGTGGGCGGCCGACGGCCTAGGCAGTGAGTCCGTGCCGGCAAGCCCCCGGAGGGTTACGCGTGGCCGGGGAAGAAGACACCGAGCTCCCGGCTCGCCAAGCCGGCCGGAACGACGGACAACGCGCACCCACAACCGCGAGACGACAGGCGTC
>NZ_JBIAWG010000001.1:0-451454 GCF_042895285.1 Streptomyces sp. NPDC001406 | reverse complement strand
TCGAGACCAACAGCCCGCCGGACCGGGAAGCCACCCGACCGGCAACCACCCGAACCGGCACTTCACCGAACCGGGCGGCCGCCAAGCCCCAGACCCACGCACCACCCGGAGCGCGACCCAATAGATCCCCGAACCGTCGAGTCACCCAGGCCGACAGGCCACGGGTCGGCCGACGGTCGGGGGTGTTCCTGCCGCGCGCCCCCGGAGAGTTACGCGTGGCCGGGGAAGAAGACACCGAGCCCCCGGCTCGCCAAGCCGGCCGGAACGACGGACAACGCGCACCCACAACCGCGAGACGACAGACATCGAGACCAACAGCCCGCCGGACCGGGAAGCCACCCGACCGGCAACCACCCGAACCGGCACTTCACCGAACCGGGCGGCCGCCAAGCCCCAGACCCGCGCACCACCCGAGCGCGGCCCGACAGGCCCCGGACCCGGCAAGCCACCCGATCCGGCAGCTCACCAGACCGCACGGCCACCCGAGTCTCAGACCCGCGCACCACCCGGTGCGCGACCCAGTAGGCCCCGAACAGCCAGGACGCCCGGGCATGCGGCTCGCCGGACCGGTGGTCACCCGAGTCACAAACCCGCGTACCTCCGAGTCACCCGGGATCCGCAGCCCCGGGGCGACACGGTGTCACGGCGGGCGGTGTCCGGGCCGCGAACCCCCGGAGGGTTACGCGTGGCCGGGGAAGAAGATCTTGACCTCTCGTTCCGCCGACTCCTCCGAGTCGGAGGCGTGGATCAGGTTCTCGCGGACGATGACGCCGTAGTCGCCGCGGATGGAGCCGGGCGCCGCGGCGATCGGGTCGGTGGGGCCGGCCAGGGCGCGCAGGCCCTCGATGACGCGCTCGCCCTCGACGATCAGGGCGACGACCGGGCCGGAGGCCATGAACTCGACCAGGGGCTCGTAGAAGGGCTTGCCCTTGTGCTCGCCGTAGTGCTGCTCCAGCGTTTCCTGGTCCAGCGTACGCAGCTCCAGCGCGGTGATCTGCCAGCCGGCCTTGCGCTCGATACGGCTGATGATCTCGCCGGTCAGGCCGCGACGAACGGCGTCGGGCTTGAGGAGGACGAGGGTGCGCTGGGTCACGGGAAGGCTCCTTCTGACTGACGTGTGCGGTGGGACGAGGTTACAGGGCGTGTCCGGGCACCTGTTACGCAGCGTCAGGTGTAGTGGGCGACCCGGCCTGCGCGGCGAAGCGGGCCTTCGCCTCGTCGATCTTTCTTCCGTAGTGCACGGAAGCCCACCACAGCGCCGCGAACAGCACCCCCATGAAGTACATCGTGGGCACGAACACCCCGGAGGCGATCAGCGCGAGCTGGAGGGCCCAGCCGAGGACCACTCCGCCGGGGCGTGTCACCACACCGCACAGCACCACACACAGGAACATCGCGATCCCGCTGACCGTCCACACCGTGGTCGTCGACAGGTCCGGGTCCTTCATCGCCACCAGCCCGGCGAAGCCGATGACGAAGAACTCGCCGATCAGGGTCGAGGAGCAGAGCGTACGCATGAAATTCCTCCTCAGCCCTTGCCCAGCAGCAGACGGGCCTCGCCCACCGTGATGACCGAGCCGGTGACCAGCACACCGCCGCCCGCGAACTCGCCCTCCTCCTCGGCCAGCGTGATCGCGGCCTCCAGGGCGTCGGGCAGCCGCGGCTCGACCTGCACCCGCTCCTCGCCGAACACCTCGACGGCGACCGCGGCCAGCTCGTCCGCGTCCATGGCACGGTGACTGGAGTTCTGCGTGACGACGATCTCCGCGAAGATCGGCTCGAAGGCCTCCAGGAGCCCGCGCACGTTCTTGTCGCCGCTCGCGCCCACGACCCCGATCAGCCGGCTGAAGTCGAAGGCCTCGCCGATCGCCTCGGCCGTCGCCCGCGCGCCCGCAGGGTTGTGCGCGGCGTCCAGGACGATCGTCGGCGAGTGCCGTACGACCTCCAGGCGGCCGGGCGAGGAGACCGCGGCGAAGGCCTTGCGGACGGTGTCGATGTCCAGCGTCTGGGCGCGCTGCGCGCCGACGCCGAAGAACGCCTCCACCGCGGCGAGCGCCACGGCCGCGTTGTGCGCCTGGTGGGCGCCGTGCAGCGGGAGATACACCTCGGGGTACTCGCCGCCCAGGCCACGCAGGGTGAGGAGCTGGCCGCCCACGGCGATCCGGCGGTCCACCACGCCGAACTCCAGGCCCTCCCGGGCCACCGTCGCGTCGACCTCGACCGCCTTCTTCAGCAGCACCTGCGCCGCGTCCACCGGCTGCTGGGCCAGGATGACCGTCGCGTCCTGCTTGACGATCCCGGCCTTCTCCGCGGCGATCTCGGCGGGGGTCTCGCCGAGCCGGTCCGTGTGGTCCAGGTCGATGGGGGTGACCACGGCGACGTCGCCGTCGATCACGTTCGTCGCGTCCCAGCTGCCGCCCATCCCGACCTCGACCACGGCCACGTCGATCGGCGCGTCCGCGAAGGCGGCGTACGCCATGCCGGTGAGCACCTCGAAGAACGACAGCCGGAACTCCTGCAGGGCGTCGACCATCTCGATGTACGGCTTGATGTCCTGGTACGTCTCGATGAACCGCTCGGCGGAGATCGGCGCGCCGTCCAGGCTGATGCGCTCGGTGACCGACTGCACGTGCGGGGACGTGTAGCGGCCGGTGCGCAGCTCGAAGGCGCCGAGCAGGGCCTCGATCATGCGGGCCGTGGACGTCTTGCCGTTCGTCCCGGTGATGTGGATCGAGGGGTACGACCGCTGCGGATCCCCCAGCACGTCCATGAGCGCGGCGATGCGGCTGACGGACGGCTCCAGCTTGGTCTCGCCCCAGCGGGTGGCCAGCTCGGCCTCGACCTCGCGCAGGGCCTTGTCGACCTCGGGGTCCTCGGGCCTCGCGGGTACGTCCGCCTGCGCCGGCCCGCCCTGCGTGCGCAGGGTGCGGCTGCCGGCCTCGATCACCGCGAGGTCGGGGTCGCGGTCGGTCTCCGCCGCGATCATCTCGTCGAAGGAGTCGAGGGGGTCGGGCTGGTCGTTGGTGCCGGGCGCTTCGCTCACGACACCAGTCTACGGAGCGGCACGGACAGACATGGGCGAAGGCCCCCGGTGCCGTGTGGCTCCGGGGGCCTTCAGTGCCGTACGGGCGGTTACGCCGGGGGCAGCTTGTCCAGCTGGGCCTGGATCCGCGCGATGTCCTCGTCGGCCTTGGCGAGCCGCGTGCGGATCTTGTCCACGACCTGGTCCGGGGCCTTCGCGAGGAACGCCTCGTTGCCGAGCTTGGCCGTGGCCTGGGCCTTCTCCTTCTCGGCGGCGGCCAGGTCCTTGGCGAGGCGCTTGCGCTCCGCGGCCACGTCGATCGTGCCGGAGAGGTCGAGGGCGACCTCCGCGTCGGCGACCGGCAGGGTGGCCGTGGCCGTGAAGGACTCGCCCTCCGGCTGGAGCCGCAGCAGCTGGCGGATGGCCGCCTCGTGCGGGGCGAGGGCCGTGCCGTCCAGGGTGAGGCGGGCCGGGACGCGCTGGCCGGGCTGCAGGCCCTGGTCGGCGCGGAAGCGGCGGACCTCGGTGATGACGGACTGGAGGGTCTCGATCTCCCGCTCGGCGTCGGCGTCACGGAAGCCACTGTCGGCCGGCCATTCGGCGATGACGACCGACTCGCCGCCCGTGAGGGTGGTCCACAGGGTCTCCGTGACGAACGGGACGACCGGGTGGAGCAGCCGGAGGGTGACGTCGAGGACCTCGCCCAGGACGCGCTTGGAGACCTCGGCGGCCTCGCCGCCCGCCTGGAACGTCGTCTTGGACAGCTCGACGTACCAGTCGAAGACCTCGTCCCACGCGAAGTGGAAGAGGGCGTCGGAGAGCTTCGCGAACTGGAAGTCCTCGTAGAACGCGTCGACTTCGGCGACGACGGAGTTGAGGCGGGAGAGGATCCAGCGGTCGGTGGCGGACATCTTCGCCGGGTCCGGCAGCGGCCCGTCCACCGTCGCGCCGTTCATCAGCGCGAAGCGGGTGGCGTTCCAGATCTTGTTGGCGAAGTTGCGGGAGCCCTGGACCCAGTCCTCGCCGATCGGGACGTCGACGCCCGGGTTGGCGCCGCGCGCGAGGGTGAAGCGGAGCGCGTCGGAGCCGTACTTGTCCATCCAGTCCAGCGGGTTGACCGCGTTGCCGAAGGACTTCGACATCTTCTTGCCGAACTGGTCGCGGACCATGCCGTGCAGGGCGATGGTGTGGAACGGCGGGGTGCCGTCCATCGCGTACAGGCCGAACATCATCATCCGGGCGACCCAGAAGAAGAGGATGTCGTAGCCGGTGACCAGGACGGAGTTCGGGTAGAACTTCGCGAGCGACTCGGTTTGCTCGGGCCAGCCGAGGGTGGAGAAGG
This sequence comes from Streptomyces sp. NPDC001406, assembly GCF_042895285.1. Taxonomy (NCBI): domain Bacteria; kingdom Bacillati; phylum Actinomycetota; class Actinomycetes; order Kitasatosporales; family Streptomycetaceae; genus Streptomyces; species Streptomyces sp. NPDC001406. The sequence goes on along the minus strand of NZ_JBIAWG010000001.1, from coordinate 447,090 downwards.
GCCACAGGCCGGAGGAGAACCAGGTGTCGAGGACGTCGGTGTCCTGACGCCAGCCCTCGCCGCTCGGCGGCTCCTCGTCGGGGCCGACGCAGACGACTTCCCCGTCCGGGCCGTACCAGACGGGAATCCGATGCCCCCACCACAACTGCCGTGAGATGCACCAGTCGTGGAGGTTGTCGACCCAGTCGAAGTAGCGCTTCTCCATCTCCTGGGGGTGGATCTTGACCTTGCCGTCGCGGACCGCGTCGCCGGCGGCCTTGGCGAGCGGGCCGACCTTGACCCACCACTGCATGGAGAGCCTGGGCTCGATGGTGGTCTTGCAGCGCGAGCAGTGGCCCACGGAGTGGACGTACGGCCGCTTCTCGGCGACGATCCGGCCCTCGGCGCGCAGCGCGGCGACGATCGCCGAGCGGGCCTCCAGGCGGTCCAGGCCCTGGAAGGGGCCGTGGGCGGTGATGACGGCATGCTCGTCCATGATCGTGATGGACGGCAGATCGTGCCGCTGGCCGATCTCGAAGTCGTTCGGGTCATGGGCCGGGGTGACCTTGACGGCGCCGGTGCCGAACTCGGGGTCGACGTGCGTGTCGGCGACGACCGGAATGGAGCGGTCGGTCAGCGGGAGCTTGATGAGCGTGCCGACGAGATGCCTGTAGCGCTCGTCGTCGGGGTGAACGGCGACGGCGGTGTCACCGAGCATGGTCTCGGCGCGGGTGGTGGCGACGACGATGGTGTCGTCCCCGTCGCCGTACTTCATGGAGACGAGTTCGCCGTCGTCGTCCTGGTACTCGACCTCGATGTCCGAGATGGCCGTCAGACAGCGGGGGCACCAGTTGATGATGCGCTCGGCGCGGTAGATCAGTTCGTCGTCGTAGAGCCGCTTGAAGATGGTCTGGACGGCCTGGGACAGTCCTTCGTCCATGGTGAAGCGCTCGCGCGACCAGGCGACGCCGTCGCCGAGGCGGCGCATCTGTCCGCTGATCTGCCCGCCGGACTCGGCCTTCCACTGCCAGACGCGCTCGACGAAGGCGTCCCGGCCGAGGTCGTGCCGGGACTTTCCTTCCTTGCCGAGTTCGCGCTCGACGACGTTCTGCGTGGCGATGCCGGCGTGGTCCATGCCGGGCTGCCACAGCGTCTCGTAACCCTGCATGCGCTTGCGCCGCGTCAGGGCGTCGATGAGCGTGTGCTCGAAGGCGTGCCCGAGGTGCAGGCTGCCGGTGACGTTCGGCGGGGGGATGACGATGGTGTACGCGGGCTTGTCGCTCTTCGCGTCCGCCTCGAAGTAACCCCGCTCTACCCAGCGCTCGTACAGCGGCCCCTCTACATCGGCCGGCGCGTACTGGGTCGGCAGTTCGGTGTCGGGCGCTGGTGGCTGCTGCTGAGCGTTCTCGGTCACGGGGGTCAGTTTAGAGGTGTCACGACCCAGTCCCGAAACGCGTTTGTTCTGTAACGGTGCGACCCCCGCTGCGGTGGGCTTCCTGGGCCTGCGCCAGGATGTCAGGAACACATAAGCATCTGGAGGGGAACCCAGAAATGAGTCACAACCAGCCGGGCCCGTACGGCGGGCAGCCCCAGCAGCCCGGACCGTACGGCCAGCCGGGCCCCTACGGCCAGCAGCCGCAGGCTCCCCAGCCCGGCTACGGCTACCCTCAGCAGGCCCCTCCGCCCCAGCCCGGTTACGGCTACCCCCAGCAGGGCGCACCCCAGCAGCCGAACCCGTACGGCCAGCCGACGCCCCCCTACGGCCAGCCCGGCTACGCCGTCCCCCAGCCCCCGGCCCCGGGCGGCGGCAAGAAGAAGACGGGCCTGATCATCGGGGCGGTGGCCGTGGTGGCGGCCGTTGCGGTGGGTGTGTTCTTCGTGGTGGGCAAGGGAAGCTCGGGCGGCTCCGACGTCGCGGACGACGGCCCGCACAAGCTGACCACCCCGGCGGTGGTGCTCGGCGAGTACAAGAAGAGCAACGACGCCGGTGGTCCGATGTCCAACGACGACCTGAAGGACGCCGAGTCATGGGGGGTGAAGGACGCCAAGGACGTCAGCGCCGGCTACGAGGTGAAGGACAACGACAACCCGCTCGGCGGGAAGATGATCACCTTTGGCGGCGTCTACGGCACCATCGCCGACCCGGAGAAGGCCGTCGACGGTTTCTTTGCCTACTCGAAGAAGGACGCCAAGAAGGACGACGTCACCTTCGAGGGCAGCCCGAAGGAGTACAAGCCCAGCTCTCTGGACGGCGCGATCCTCAAGTGCCAGACCGCCAGCGCCAAGAACACCGAGAGCGGCTCGTCGGACATGGCGAAGACCATTAAGTTCACGTTCTGCGTCTGGGGTGACCACAGCACGCTCGGCATGGTGATGCCCATGGAGTACTCGGACATCGTCGCCGGAAAGTCCACCGACCCGGCGGAGGCGGCCGAGATGACGGCCAAACTCCGTAAGGAAGTACGCGTCAAGGCCTGATCCTCACCGGATCCGCCGACGGGGTGCCTCATCAGGTCGATGAGGCACCCCGTCAGTCATTCAACGCCCTTGGCCCTTACGCACGAAGGCAGGCGGCCCATGCGGTGTCGGCATCCACGTGAAGGACGAGAAGGCCCCCTGACAGAGCGGATGCGCAGCGGGACCGACATGTCGGTAGCTGCACGCCTCCCGTACCTTCGGGCCGACCCGGTAGCCGTGGTTTCGCACATAGTTCATACAGTCGATCTGGTCGGCGCTCGCCGGTGTCGCCGTCACCAGCGGTACGACTCCCGCCGCGACGACCACGCTCGCCGCAGCCAGGAGCCGCTTCGACTTCAGCCGTTTCATGTGGATCCCTCCCGTTTTCCAGCATCGATCACACGAACTGGCAATCGATTTGGTCGGGTCCACTCGATCACAGAACAGGTCACGCGCCGCACGCGCGAGGTGAACCTGGCGTGATGACACCGCCGCGTGGCGTGAACATGAGTGATGCCCGGCACCTTGCAAGTGCCGGGCATCCGTTGGAGCTTGGGGCTGTCGCTACGCCGTCTTCTGTTCGCCCTGGCCGCGGCCGCGGGCGTCGCGTGGGATCAGGGTCGGGTTCACGTTCGAGTGGACGACGTCTGCCGTGATGACGACTCGGGCCACGTCCTTTCGGGACGGGACCTCGTACATCACCGACATCAGGACCTCCTCCATGATGGCGCGCAGACCGCGCGCGCCGGTCTGGCGGAGGATGGCCTGGTCGGCGATGGCCTCCAGGGCCTCGCGCTCGAAGTCCAGTTCCACGCCGTCGAGTTCGAAGAGGCGCTGGTACTGCTTCACCAGGGCGTTGCGGGGCTCCACCAGGATCTTGAGCAGGGCCTCGCGGTCGAGGTTGTGGACCGAGGTGATCACCGGCAGACGGCCGATGAACTCGGGGATCATGCCGAACTTGACCAGGTCCTCCGGCATGACGTCCTCGAAGACGTCCTTCGATTGCAGCTCACGCTTGGAGCGGATCGTCGCGCCGAAGCCGATGCCCTTCGCGCCGGCCCGTGCCTCGATGATCTTTTCCAGTCCGGAGAACGCGCCGCCCACGATGAACAGCACGTTCGTCGTGTCGATCTGGATGAACTCCTGGTGCGGGTGCTTACGGCCGCCCTGCGGCGGGACCGAGGCCGTGGTGCCTTCGAGGATCTTGAGGAGGGCCTGCTGCACACCCTCGCCCGACACGTCGCGGGTGATGGAAGGGTTTTCACTCTTCCTCGCGACCTTGTCGATCTCGTCGATGTAGATGATCCCCGTCTCGGCCTTCTTGACGTCGTAGTCCGCGGCCTGGATCAACTTCAGGAGGATGTTCTCGACGTCCTCGCCGACATAACCCGCCTCCGTCAGCGCCGTCGCGTCCGCGATCGCGAACGGGACGTTCAGCATGCGCGCCAGGGTCTGCGCGAGGAGCGTCTTGCCGGAGCCCGTGGGGCCCAGCAGGAGAATGTTGGACTTCGCCAACTCGATGGCGTCGTCGCGGCCTTGGGCGCCGCCGTTCTCCCCCGCCTGAACCCGCTTGTAGTGGTTGTACACCGCGACTGAGAGAGCCTTCTTGGCGGCCTCTTGGCCGACTACATAGCCCTCCAGGAACTCGTAGATCTCGCGGGGCTTGGGGAGTTCCTCCCACCGCACCTCGCTCGTCTCGGCGAGCTCCTCCTCGATGATCTCGTTGCAGAGATCGATGCACTCGTCGCAGATGTACACACCGGGCCCTGCGATGAGCTTCTTGACCTGCTTCTGGCTCTTGCCGCAGAACGAGCACTTGAGCAGATCGCCGCCGTCACCGATGCGTGCCACGGTGTGCTTCCCCTTCGCCTGGGAGACGCCTGGACGCTTTCGAATCCAGCGGCTCCTGGTGCTGCCTTATGTCCGACGGTACCTTGCCGGGCCCCCCGTTCGGGCCCCCCTTGGCACGGTTCACTTTGACGTGCACCGTGCCAAGGACCACAGAGGGCGGGTCCTGCGCGTCAGCGGACCTCGGCGCTGTTCATCTTCCGGGTGGAGATGATCTGGTCGACGATGCCGTACTCGAGCGCTTCCTCGGCGGTGAGGATCTTGTCGCGCTCGATGTCCTCGCGGACCTTCTCGATCGGCCGGTTGGTGTGCTTGGCGAGCATCTCCTCCAGCTGCGTACGCATCCGGGTGAACTCGTTGGCGATGATCTCCAGGTCGGAGAGCTGCCCGCGGCCGGTGGAGCCGGCCGGCTGGTGGATGAGGACGCGGGAGTTCGGCAGCGCCATGCGCTTGCCGGGCGTACCGGCGGCGAGCAGGATGGCCGCGGCGGACGCCGCCTGGCCCATGCACACCGTCTGGATGTCGGGCTTCACGAACTGCATCGTGTCGTAGATCGCCGTGAGGGCGGTCATGTCGCCACCCGGGCTGTTGATGTAGATCGAGATGTCCCGGTCGGGGTCCATCGACTCCAGGCACAGCAGCTGCGCCATGACGTCGTTGGCGGAGGCGTCGTCGATCTGGACGCCGAGGAAGATGACGCGCTCCTCGAAGAGCTTCGCGTACGGGTCGTACTCGCGGATGCCCTGGGAGGTGCGCTCGACGAAGCGCGGAATGACATAGCGGCTCTCGGGCCGCGGCCCGTCGTAGCGGCCGCTGGCGGCGCCGGGGAAGTTGCTCATGTGCGTGTTCACCGTCCTGGTGGCGTTCTGGGGGCTGGAGTACTCGGCGGAGCGTGCGGGGCCGGGCCGGTCAGGCACCGGTGCCGCCGCCTCCCGGAACACCGGAGGCATGCGTGATGATCTCGTCAATGAGACCGTACTCCTTGGCCTCTTCCGGGGTGAACCAGCGGTCGCGGTCGCCGTCGCGGATGATCGTCTCGACGGTCTGGCCGGAGTGCTGCGCGGTCAGCTCGGACATGCGCTTCTTGGTGCGCATCAGGTACTCGGCCTGGATCTTGATGTCCGAGACCGTGCCGCCGAGGCCCGCGGAGCCCTGGTGCATCATGATGTCCGCGTGCGGCAGCGCGAAGCGCTTGCCCGCGGCACCGCCGGTGAGCAGGAACTGGCCCATCGAGGCCGCCATGCCCATGGCGATCGTGACCACGTCGTTCGGGATGTACTGCATGGTGTCGTAGATCGCCATGCCGGCCGTCACCGAGCCACCGGGGCTGTTGATGTAGAGGTAGACGTCCTTGCTCGGGTCCGCGGCGAGGAGCAGCAGCTGCGCGGTGATCTTGTTGGCGATGTCATCGTCGACCTGCTGGCCGAGGAAGATGATCCGCTCGCCGAGCAGCCGGTTGTAGACCTGGTCGCCGAGGCCACCACCGATGGAAGGCTCGCCGGCGGCGGAGGGCATCAGATTCGTCACGTATCCACCTGCTCGTCTTACGACGGCGCCGGGCCGTCTCACGTGTACTGCGAAATCCTGCCGGGGGTTTCAGGTGAGTCCCCTGCCCCCGTATTCATGGACCCTAACGCGCTGGTCCCTTCGGGGAATCCCGTGGAAGGGGGTGTTCGCCGGGGGCGTAGCGCCGGGCGCCTCCGGCAGACGGGCCACTGTTCCACCGTATGACGAAGGGCCCCGGGGCGCTGTGCATCCCGGGGCCCTTCGTCGTACGGCCTTCAGAAGCTCCGCAGGGCTCAGCCCTCGGCCTTCTCCTCGTCCGTGGTCTCGGTGGCGCCCTCGACGGCCTCGACCGTCTCCGTGGCCGCCTCGACCTCGTCCTCGTCGTCCAGGTCGACGATCTCGCCGTTGGTGTCCTTCACCGTGGCGGCCTCGACCACGACGGCCAGGGCCTTGCCGCGGGCGACCTCGCCGACGAGGAGGGGCACCTGGCCGCCCTCGACGACGGCCTGGGCGAACTGGTCGGGGGACATGCCGGAGGAGGCCGCACGCCGCATGAGGTGCTCGGTGAGCTCCTCCTGGTTGACGTTGAGCTTCTCCGACTTGACCAGCTCGTCGAGGACGAACTGGGTCTTGATGCCCTTGACCGCGGCCTCGCGGGTCTCGGTCTCGAACTCCTCGGCGGTCTTGCCCTGGATCTCCAGGTACTTGTCGAGGGTGAGGCCCATCTGCCCGAGCTGGTGGTGCTCCAGGTTGTGCTTACGGGTGTTGATCTCTTCCTCGAGCAGCTTCTCGGGGACGGGGACCTCGACCAGTTCGAGCAGCTTCTCCAGGACGCGCTCCTGGGCCTGCGTGGCCTGGTCGTACTGCTTCATGTTCTCGAGGCGCTTGCGGCTGTCGGCCTTCAGCTCGTCGAGGGTGTCGAACTCGGAGGCGAGCTGAGCGAACTCGTCGTCCAGCTCGGGCAGTTCGCGGGCGGCGACCTGGGTGACCTTGACGGTGACCTCGGCCTCCTTGCCGGCCGCCGAGCCGCCCTTGAGCTCGGAGGTGAAGGTGGCCTCGCCACCGGCCTCCAGGCCCTTCACGGCGTCGTCGATGCCGTCGAGCAGCTCGCCGGAGCCGATGGTGTAGGAGACGCCCTCGGCCACGCCGTCCTCGAGGACCTCGCCCTCGACCTTGGCCTGCAGGTCGATCGTGACGACGTCGCCGTCCTCGGCGGCACGCTCGACCGGGGAGGTGGAGGCGAAGCGCTCACGGAGCTGCTCGACCGACTTCTCGATGTCCTCGTCGGTCACCTCGACGGCGTCGACCTCGACCTCGATGCCGGAGTAGTCCGGGATCTCCAGGGCCGGGCGGATGTCGACCTCGGCGGTGAAGTTCAGCGTCTCGCCGTCCTTCAGCTCGGTGATGTCGACCTCGGGCTGGCCCAGCGGGCTGAGCTCGGCCTCGTTGACCGCCTCGGTGTAGAACTTCGGCAGCGCGTCGTTGACGGCCTCCTCCAGCACGGCGCCACGGCCGAACCGCTGGTCGATGACGCGGGCCGGGATCTTGCCCTTGCGGAAGCCCTTCACCGTGACCTGCTGGTTGATCTTCTTGTACGCCGCGTCGAGGCTGTCCTTGAGCTCCTCGAAGGGCACCTCGACAGTGAGCCGAACCCGGGTCGGGTTCAGGGTCTCCACGGCGCTCTTCACGGTTCGGTCTCCTTGTGGCTGACTTCTTGGGGTTCGCCGGAGCCAGACAGGTCCGGCGGATTTAGCCGCCCGGAGGAGTTCGTAGGCCGAGTGGGCCGGGACACACGGGCGCGCAGCTTGCATAGTAACCGCAGCGGCTGAACACCCCAAAAGGCGATCATCGGGCGTGGCCGACGAATGATCTCGGCCGGTGGTCGGGGTGGCGGGATTTGAACCCACGGCCTTCCGCTCCCAAAGCGGACGCGCTACCAAGCTGCGCCACACCCCGTCTGGTGCGACACGTAGGGTACATGCCCGCAGGCAGTACGGCCGCCGCATTTGCAGAGCGCGCGGGCGCACGGTGGCGCGGCGCGCAATGGGTGTGCGGCGAGCGCATACGACCCGCTACGATGCCTCCTGTGCCGCGGTCGACGACCTGCGGCGCGTCCCGTGCGGGCGTAGCTCAATGGTAGAGCCCTAGTCTTCCAAACTAGCTACGCGGGTTCGATTCCCGTCGCCCGCTCTGTACGGCTCGGGGCCAGGCCGGAGGACGATTCCTCCGCCTGGCCCTGATCATTTCCGGGGGCTGCGTACGTAGCGCAACATCTGTACGTAACGTACAGAACCGTCCTCGCCCGGAAGCCTCATCAGAAGCTGATCGAGTTGATCGTCTCGGCTATCGAGTTGAGGAACCGCTGGATCGACGGGGCCATGCCGGTCGAGGCGAGGAAGAAGCCGAACAGGATCGCGACGATGGCGGGGCCGGCCTTGATGCTCCCCCCTCGGATCAGCACCACAAGGATGATCGCCAACAGCAGCACCACGGACAGTGAAATGGCCACACTGATCACACCCTCGGTCGGTCCGCTCTCCCGGCCCGGAGGTACATCCCCGCACCCCCGCCAGAACCATCGTGCCACCAACCCGGCCACCGTATGCGGCGCGTGAGGCATCGTCGGACGGCCGCCCGCAACGGGGCGACTCGGCGCACAGCAATTCGGGAACCCGCCCACGCCCGGAACACAGGGAATTGAGGGCTTCGTTTCGCTGTCCACACATCCCGTTCGCAGCTAATTCGAATTGTTGGCCGAAGGACTGCGTTATGCCCCAATTAGTCAGTATGAATCGGGACATCAAGGGTGAACAGCGGCCTGCAATGTGCTGACCGTCACGTGGACAGAGGCGTCAACTTCTGTGAATCCGGGGCATCCGAAGCCCCATAACAAGGAAACACACTGGGGGTTTTACGAAATCCCACAGACGACGCTAGGGTGCCTCAGATGTTTGACGCCGCCTCGTCCCCCGGCCAGCACCGAAGGCCGCTCCCATCGGCACAGTCGCCGGTGAACGGAGTGCCGAGTCCGCGTACCCCGATGAGTACGCAGAAGCAGGACAGACCGGGCAAACAGCGCGACGCGTTCTTCGACAACGCCAAATACCTGGCGATCGTGCTCGTCGCGATCGGTCACTCCTGGGAACCGCTGAAGGGCGACAGCCGCATCCTGGAGGGCGTGTACACCGTCGTGTACGCCTTCCACATGCCGGCGTTCATCATCATCTCCGGCTTCTTCTCGCGCAGTTTCGACATGCGCCCGGACCGGCTGAAACGGCTCATCACCGGCGTCGCCGTGCCGTACATCGTCTTCGAGACCGCCTATCCGCTCTTCAAGCGGTTCGTCGACCACGCCCCCGACCAGGAGATCAGCCTCCTCGATCCCTGGTATCTGACCTGGTTCCTGTGCGCCCTGTTCATCTGGCGGCTGACCACGCCCATCTGGAAGCTGGTCCGATGGCCGCTCCCGCTGGCGATCGGCCTCGCCATGCTGGCCTCGGTCACCCCGAGCATCGGTGACGATCTCGACCTCCAGCGCGTCCTGCAGTTCCTGCCGTACTTCGTGCTGGGCCTGTGCATGAAGCCGCACCACTTCCAGCTGGTGCGCCGCCGCTGGGTGCGCATCGCGTCGGTGCCGGTCTTCGCGGCCGCGCTGGCGGTCGGCTGGTGGAGCGTGCCGCGGATGAACACCGCGTGGCTCTACCACCGCCAGTCCGCCCAGGAGTTCGGCGCGCCCTGGTGGTGCGGCCCGCTCATGGTCCTGGCGCTGTTCGGCTGCTCGCTGGTGCTGACCGCCTGCTTCTTCGCCTGGGTGCCGCGCCGGAAGATGTGGTTCACCGCGCTGGGCGCCGGCACCCTGTACGGCTATCTGCTGCACGGCTTCGTGATCAAGTTCGCCGACTACCGGGGCTGGTTCGACCACCCCTCGCTGCACCACCCGCTCGGCGAGATCCTGGTCAGCGTCCTGGCGGCGGCCGTCGTCACCGTGCTGTGCACCAAGCCCGTGCAGCGCGTCTTCCGGTTCGCCATGGAGCCGAAGATGGAGTGGGCGTTCAAGCGGGACGCGGCCGAACTGGCCCGTGAACGGCAGAAGGCGGAAGGCGCCCGCGAGAAGGTCAGCGCGTAGCCGAGCCGTCTCGCCCGTCGTCCGTCAGACCGAGAAGTGCCCGCATCCGCGCGTACTTCTCGGTCAGTCGTTTCCGGACGGGTTCGTCGAGGACCGCGAGCCGCTCCGGGTCCGCGTTGTGGGCCAGATCCGCCTCCTTCACCAGCAGCGCGCCGGGCGTCCGAAGAATGCGCTCGGCGTACACCTCCGGCTCCTCCCCCGCCCGCTTGGTGACGGCGAGCACGATGTCCTTGGTGCGCCGGCTCAGCGCGGCCCCGCTCAGCCACTCGCGCGACAGCGCGTCGTCCTCGACGGAGTCGTGCAGCCAGCCCGCCGCGATCTGCTCGTCGTCCCCGCCCCGGGCGTGCACGCCCTCCGCGACGGCCTTCAGGTGTTCCGCGTACGGCCGCCCGGCCTTGTCCGTCTGCCCCTCGTGGGCGGCGCGGGCGACGGCCTCGACCTCGGCCAGGGTGAGCATGCGATGCGTTTCGGTCACTTCCCCAGTGTCCCCCGCGCCGACGGCCGTTGTACGGCCCTCTCCCGGCCGCGCGCGGGTCAGCGGACCGCCGCGGCCGCGGCGTCCCGGCAGATCAGGAGCAGTGCCCGGTCGTCGTTGACATCCTTGGCCACCGCCTCGATGAGGTGCCAGGCGGCACCGTGGAAGCCTCCGGCGACATACCGGTCGGCCTCCCCCGTCAGCCGGTCTATGCCCTCGACGATGTCCCGGTCGGAGGTTTCCACCAGACCGTCCGTGAACAGCATCAACACGTCCCCGGGACGGAGCGACCCCTTCACGGGGTCGAATTGGGCGCCGCCGTACACACCGAGCAGCGGCCCTTCGGCAGTCTTCTCCTCCCAGCGACCGCTGCCGGCGCTCAGCTGCAGTCCCGGCGGATGTCCCGCCGAGAACAGCTCGTAGTCCCCGGAGTCGAGGTCCAGGACCAGATGGATCGAGGTGGCGAACCCCTCGTCCCAGTCCTGGCGCAGGAGATAGCCGTTGGCCGCGGGAAGGAACGCGTGCGGCGGCAGCGAACCCAGCAGGCCCCCGAACGCCCCCGACAGCAGCAGCGCCCGCGACGCGGCGTCCATGCCCTTGCCGGACACGTCCGTGAGGACGACCTCCATCGTGCGGCCGTTGTTCGTACGGGCCGCGACCACGAAGTCGCCCGAGAAGGACTGGCCGCCCGCCGGCCGCAGCGCCATCTCCCGGTGCCAGCCGTGCGGCAGCTTCGGCAGCTTGCTCTGCACCCGGATCCGCTCGCGCAGGTCGAACAGCATCGTGCCGCCGCGCCGCCAGGGCACCCCCACCCGGCTGCGGAACTGGGCCGTGAGCAGCCCGAAGAAGCCACAGGCGGCGACCACCAGGACCACGCCGGGGGTGACCCGGGACGGCCCCTCCGTGTACGGCCCCAGCCGCACCGACTCCACGATCAGCGCCGTCGCCGCCGCCGCGTACAGCCCGAGCAGACTCGCCGGACGCAGCAGCAGCCCGCCCGCGACGATCGGCAGCACCAGCGTGGCCGGTGAACACCACACCGAGTTGGCGAGCGTCATGGACGCGAGGACCGGGATCGTCAGCAGCAGTCCGAAGAGCGCGATCCAGTCCGAGCCGTCACCGCGGAAGTAGTCCACGGCACTTCTGCGCACACCGACCCGGACCCGGTGCCACTGCATCCTCCACCGGGCCGTCAGCGTCTCGGCCTTCGCGCGCCGTTCTCCTCCTGCTGCCATTAGTCCGGGACCCTATCCAGCGGACCAGCCGCTTGGCACGCGAGGTCCGACTTATCCCTCGTCCGAGGCTCAACTTCACAGAAGCCCGTCACACGGCCGCCCGGGAGAAATTCACTCGCTCGTCCCGCAATGCCCTGGTACGCATGGTTCATGGGCACTGACCTCGCGAGCGACCGCACCACCGAACTGCGCGTACTGCGCCGGGAAGACCTCGGCCTCTGGTACGACCACTTGATCCGCGCCTTCGGTGCGGTCCCCGAGTCGGCCGAGGAGAGGGAGCTGTGGATCTCGCTCATCGAGCCGGACCGGTACATCGGCGCCTGGGACGGGGACGAGCTGGTCGGCACGGCGGGGGCCTTCGCCTTCCGGCTCACCGTGCCGGGCGGCGCCCCGGTGCCGGCCGCGGGCGTCACGATGGTGAGCGTGGCCGCCACGCACCGGCGGCGCGGTGTGCTGACCTCGATGATGCGACGGCAGCTGGACGATGTGCGGGCATGGGGCTGGCCGCTCGCGGTCCTGACGGCGTCCGAGCCGGTCATCTACGGACGATTCGGGTACGGCGCCGCGACGTATCACGTGAACGCCGAGATCGACACGGACCGCGTACGGCTGTCGGTGCCGGCCGGTACCGACGCCGTACGACTGCGGTACGCCGCACCGGCCGATGTGCTCGACGTGTGCGAGGCGCTCTACGCCCGGCACGTGCCGCTGCGGCCGGCCATGGTGGAGCGGCTGCCCGGCTGGGACCGGGTCGGACTGCTCGACCCGGAGAGCGAGCGGCACGGGGCGTCGCCGCTGCTGTGCGTACTGGCGGAGCGGGACGGGGAGAGCGTGGGCTTCGCGCGCTTCCGGATCAAGCCCGACTGGGAACCGGCCGGCCCCAAGGGCACGGTGGTGCTGGAGGACCTGGAGGCGCTAGACGCGGCCGCGCACGCCGCGCTGTGGCAGTTCCTGTTCGGCATCGACCTGACCTCGACGATCGACGCGCGGCGGCGGCCGGTGGACGAGCCGTGGCAGTACCTGGTGTCCGACATCCGCCGGTGCCGGGTGCTGGTGCGCGACTCGCTGTACGTACGGCTCGTGGACGTCGGCGCGGCGCTGGAGGCACGGACCTACCAGGCCCCGGTCGATGTGGTGTTCGAGGTCGAGGACGCCTTCTGCCCCTGGAACAGCGGGCGTTGGCGGCTCTGTGGGGACATGAAGGGCGCGTCCTGCGAACGCACCGAGGAGGCGGCCGACCTCGCCCTGTCCGTACGGGAGTTGGGGGCCGCGTACCTCGGCGGCGTCTCGCTGCTGTCGCTGGCCGGGGCCGGACGGGTGCGGGAGCTGCGGCCGGGCGCGCTGGCGGAGGCGTCGACGGCCTTCGGCTCGGCGGTGGCGCCCTGGCTGCCGCACGGGTTCTGACGCCCGGTCGCCGTCTCCCGGCGGCCGGTCCGGGTCTCCCGGCGGCCGGTCCGGGTCTCCCGGCGGCCGGTCCGGGTCTCCCGGCGGCCGGTCAGCGTTTCTGGCAGGCCGGGCACCAGAAGAGGTTGCGGGCGGCGAGGCCCGCCGTGCGGATCTCGCCGCCGCAGATGTGGCAGGGCAGGTTCGCCCGGCGGTAGACGTACACCTCGCCGCCGTGGTCGTCGACGCGCGGCGGGCGGCCCATGGCTTCCGGGGCGTGTTCGGGCCGGACGGTGTCGATGCGGTTGTTGCGGACGCCCTCGCGCATGAGGTCCACGAGGTCGCGCCACATCGTGTCCCACTCGGCGGGGGTGATGTCCCGGCCCGCGCGGTACGGGTCGATGCCGTGCCGGAAGAGGACCTCGGCGCGGTAGACGTTGCCGACGCCCGCGATGACCTTCTGGTCCATGAGGAGGGCGGCGATCGTCGTACGGCTGCGACGCACCCGGGTGTAGGCGGCCGTCGGGTCGGCGTCGGTGCGCAGGGGGTCGGGGCCGAGGCGGTCGTGTATCGCCCGCTTCTCGGGATCCGTGATCAGGGCGCAGGTGGTGGGGCCGCGGAGGTCGACGTACGCGGTGTCGTTCGCGAGGCGCAGGCGGACCGTGTCGGTGGGCGGGGGCGCCGGGGCGTCACCGAAGCCGACCTTGCCGAAGAGGCCGAGGTGGATATGGACCCAGTCGGTGTCACGGAAGCCGAGGAAGAGGTGCTTGCCGTGGGCCTCCGTCCGGGTGAGCTCCGCTCCGGTCAGCAGTTCGGCGGCGTCGGAGAACTTGCCCTGGGGGCTGGTGACTCGCGGGGCGGTGCCGGAGAAGCGCTCGGCGTAGTCCTGCGCCAGCCGGTGGATCGTGTGCCCTTCTGGCACGGGTGCCGTGTCCTTTCCTGCCGCCCGGGGCTCCGCCCCGGACCCCTTCTCGGTCGCGTGAGAAGTCACCCGCGAACGGGGGGCTGAGCCCCCCGTCCGGCGTCAGTCCTGCTGCGGGTGGTGCGCCGGGATCGGCGGCAGGTCACCTGTGGTCTCGTACTCCGACAGCATGTCGATGCGGCGGATGTGGCGCTCGTCACCGGAGAACGGCGTGTTGAGGAAGGTCTCGACGAACTTCGTCGCCTCCTCCTGCGTGTGCATGCGCGCACCCACGGCCACGACGTTGGCGTTGTTGTGCTGCCGGCCGAGGGAGGCCGTCTCCTCGCTCCAGGCGAGCGCGGCCCGCACGCCCTTGACCTTGTTCGCGGCGATCTGCTCGCCGTTGCCCGAACCGCCGATCACGATGCCGAGGGCGTCGGCGTCCGCGGCCGTCCTCTCCGCGGCGCGCAGACAGAAGGGCGGGTAGTCGTCCTGGGCGTCGTAGATGTGGGGGCCGCAGTCGACGGGGTCGTGACCCGCCGCCTTGAGCCACTCGACGAGGTGGTTCTTGAGTTCGAAGCCCGCATGGTCCGAGCCGAGATACACGCGCATGGGACGAGTGTGACACGGCGGTTGCGGGCCGGCAGCTCCGGGTGCCGACCAGGAGAAATGTGAGTCTCGCCATAGAACCTCAAGGAAACCTCAAGTAACAATCCGGATTCGAAGGTTCCCGAATTCGTTCGCCTCGGATTCACTGGACCGGCTCGTACACCGCTCGTACGGGTAAGCCCAACAGGCGCAAAGGAATTCCGCCCATGACCCCTGGTTCCGGACTTCAGGCAGGACTCAAGAACCGGCATCTGTCGATGATCGCCATCGGCGGTGTGATCGGCGCCGGTCTCTTCGTCGGCTCCAGCTCGGGAATTGCCACCGCAGGCCCCGGCATCCTCCTGTCGTACGCCCTCGTCGGCACGCTCGTCGTCCTCGTGATGCGCATGCTCGGCGAGATGTCCGCCGCAAATCCGACCTCCGGCTCGTTCTCCGCGCACGCCGACCGTGCCCTCGGCCGCTGGGCCGGGTTCTCCATCGGCTGGCTCTACTGGTTCTTCTGGGTGGTGGTGCTGGCCGTGGAGGCCACCGCAGGCGCCAAGATCCTCGAAGGGTGGGTCCCCGCCGTCCCGCAGTGGGGCTGGGCCCTCATCGTGATGGTCGTGCTCACCGCGACCAACCTCGTCTCCGTCGGCTCCTACGGTGAGTTCGAGTTCTGGTTCGCCGGGATCAAGGTCGTGGCGATCGGCGCCTTCATCGTGATCGGCGGGCTGGCCGTCTTCGGCGTGCTGCCCGGCGTGCACAGCGACAAGGCAGGCCTCGGCAACCTCACCGACCACGGCGGCTTCCTGCCGAACGGTCCCGGCACGATCCTCACCGGTGTCCTGCTCGTCGTCTTCTCCTTCATGGGCAGCGAGATCGCCACCCTGGCCGCCGGCGAGTCGGAGAACCCGCAGCGCGCCGTCACCAAGTCGACGAACAGCATCATCTGGCGTATCGGCGTCTTCTACCTCGGCTCGATCCTCGTGGTCGTCTCCCTGCTGCCGTGGAACGACCCGGCCATCAAGGAGAAGGGCTCGTACGTCGCCGCCCTCGACTCCCTCGGCATCGCGCACGCCGGCGAGATCATGAACTTCATCGTGCTGACCTCGGTGCTGTCCTGCCTCAACTCCGGCCTGTACACGGCCTCCCGCATGGCGTTCTCTCTGGGCCAGCGCGGTGACGCGCCGAAGGCGTTCGCGAAGACCACCTCCCGTGGTGTGCCGATGGCGGCGATCATCGCCTCCGTGGTCTTCGGCTTCGTGGCCGTGTTCTTCAACTACAAGTTCCCGGACTCGGTCTTCCTCTTCCTGGTCAACTCCAGTGGCGCGGTGGCCCTGTTCGTGTGGCTGGTCATCTGCTTCTCGCAGCTGCGGATGCGGAAGATCATCCAGCGCGAGGCGCCGGAGAAGCTCGTCGTGAAGATGTGGCTGTACCCGTACCTGACCTGGGCGACGGCCGCGCTGATCGTGTTCGTGCTCGCCTACATGCTGACCGACACCGAGGGTGAGAGCAGCGGACGTACGACCGTGCTGCTGTCGCTGACGGTCGCGGCGGTCGTGATCGTGATCGCCGTGGTGAAGCAGAAGGTCGTCGGGGACCGGTCGACGGTGGCCCTGGAGTCCGACGACAAGACCGACAAGGTGCCTGTCGGCTGACGCGGGCGACCCCGTCGCCGTTGACGAGGGGAGGGAGCCCGCCGGGTTCCCTCCCCTCGGGCGTTCCCTCCCCTCGGGCGTTCCCTCCCCTCGGGCGGTCCCGCCCGCGTTCACAGCACCGTGAAGCTCTCCTTGACCTTGTCGTACGTCTTCAGCGCCTGGGGCTCGATCTCCGGCTGGTACCAGGTGTTGATCTGGTACGACTTCCCCTCCACGTCGAAGCCGAGCAGCTGGGCGTGCCAGTGGTCGCCCTTGAGCGTGAAGGTGTACTCCCAGACGACCGCCGGGTGGCCCTGGAAGGTGGTCTCCTCCAGCCGGATCTTGACGTAGTCCTGGCCCTGGCGGGCGTTCTGTTCCGAGGTGCGCCAGGTGTCCATCAGATCCCCGCGGGCGAGCGACGACTTGCCGACGAGCTCCTGGCGGCCGTCCGGGGAGGTGTAGTGGACCTCGGAACCGGTCTTCACATCCCGCCGCCAGCCCTCGGGCGTCGCCCAGGCGAACCCCCCGGCCTCCCGGTGCGCGCCCGGCGGCAGGCTCTGGGGCCGGGCGGTGCCCTCGACGGTGGGTGACGGGGTGCTCGTACTCGTGGTGCCGTTACTGCCGCTGCTGTCGCTGCTGACGGAAGAGGCCGGAGAGGAGCCGGCGTGCGTGTCGTCCCGCCGCCCGCCGGACGACGTGGCGAGCAGGACCGCGACCACGGCGGCGACGGCGACCAGGCCGACGGCGGCGAGGATGCCGGTGCGGTGCCGGGGTGACGGGGTGACGGCGTCCGGGGGTTCGCCCCGCGGCATGCCGACGGTGCCGGGGCCGCGCGGGCCCGGCGGCCCGTGGCCGGGGCTGAGCTGGGTCTCCGCCTGGGCGCGGGTGAGGGAGACGCCCTGCCGGGGGTGAGCGCCGGGTGCCGGTCCCGCGGAGTTGCTGGAGGGCGTCTCGGAACGGGCTTCGGAGCGCAGTTCGGAGGCGGCTTCGCGGGGTGCGGGTGGGGTTTCGCGGGGTGCGGGAGGGGTTTCAGGGGGTGCGGGTGGGGTTTCAAAGGGTGCGGGAGGTGTTTCGAGCGGTGCGGCGGGGGGCGAGGCGGCGGCCTGCGGCACCGCGTCGCGCACCGGCTCGGGCTCCGCGCGGGGGTCGGGGAGCGGCGGGTACTCCGGCCCGCGTACGTGCTCGGCCTCCTCGGCGTCACGCCCGGCACGCCCGGCACGCCCACGAGGCGGCTCCACGAACGCCGGTGTGGGCCACTCCCTGGACGCCCGGGGGAACACCGGAGTGTCCCCTGCCCCACTCACCGGCCCTGCCGGCCCCGTCTGTTCTGCCTCACTCGCAGAACCCGTGGAAACCGCCGCACGCGCGCCGGCGCCCCCGCCCGACGCGTCGATGCCGCCCCCCGCCCCCTCCGACTCCTCTTCTTCCCCTTGAGTCGGCGTCGGGGGTGGATACGCGACCGGCCACAGGGCGTCCTCCACCTCGGGGAGGCCCGCCCTGACCGTCGGCTCCTTCTCCAGGAGTGCCGCCAGGATGTCCCGCAACGGGCCCGCCGCGGCAGGGAGTACAGGCTCCTCGTACAGCACCGCGTGCAGCGTCGCGAGGGTCGTGTCGCGCGAGAACGGGGAGCGGCCGCCCAGCGCCGCGCACAGGGTGGCGCCCAGGGACCAGATGTCGGACGGCGGTCCCTGCGGGTCTCCCGACACCCGCTCGGGGGCCATGTAGTCGGGGGAGCCGACGAGCATGCCGACCATGGTGAGCGCCTTGGCGTCCTGGATGGCAGCGATACCGAAGTCCGTGAGCACCACACGCCCGCCGCTGCGCTCGACGAGAACGTTCCCGGGCTTGATGTCCCGGTGCAGCACTCCCCCGGCGTGCACCTGCCGCAGCGCCGCCACCAGCCCCAGCCCGATCCGCGCCGTCTCGGGCGGAGCCAGCGGGCCCTCCTGCGCCAGGATCTGTTCCAGCGAGCGCCCGGCGACCAGTTCCATGACGATCCACAGGCGTTCGCCCTCGTCGACGACGTCGTACACGCGCACGACGTTGGGGTGGTCGATCCGGGCCGTCGCCCTGGCCTCGCGCAGCGTGCGCTCACGGCGGGTGCGTGTGTCCTCCGCGTCCAGCCCGTCTATGCGCATTTCCTTGACCGCGACCTGCCGGTCGAGCATTTCGTCGGCGGCCCGCCACACACGCCCCATTCCCCCCTGGCCGATGCTTTCGACCAGCCGGTACCGCCCCGTCACCAGTAACCCTGGAACACCAACGCTTCGCGCATTCCCCGGCAATCCACCCACCCCCCTGACCGACCGTACCAACCGAAACACAATGGTCACACTTCATGGCGTACCAGCATAGTGCGGAGAAATCTTGTGGTACCTCTTCAAGTACTGCGAATTCAGGCGCAGTCCAGGGGGTTGCAAGGGGGACGAACATGAGTTCTCGTCGTTTGACGGTCGTCGTGGGATCGCTGGTCACGGCATCTTTCTCGGCCGTGATGATCCTTCCGTTCACGGCCGCCGCCGATGACCAGGGATCGGGAAGCAGCAAGGGGGGAAAGGCGGTTGACGAGGCACCGGCGGGCGTGAAGCTGAGCACGCTGCTGCCCGAGAAGATCTCGGTCGACAACAGTTCGCAAAAGACGGCGATTACCGCCACCGTCAAGAACGACGGAAGCAAGGACAGCGGTGACATCAGGCTTTTGGTGGTCGGTTTCGACGGCCTGAAGGTGACAGATGTTCAGGGCTGTGACGCCATCGCCAAAAAGGATCTGCCCGCGGGTTCGAACAGCGGTTTCAGTTGTCCGGTCGGCAATCTCGCGGCGGGCAAGTCCAAGTCGTATGACGTGGAGGCGACTTACGACCTGGGCAAGACGGGCAAGATCTGTCTGCCCGTCCAGACCACCGACGGGAAGAAGACCTTCTGGCAGCAGGGCCCGGTGCCCTTCGGTACGACGAACCCGTCGCCGAACGCCCCGGCCACCCCGCTGCTGCTCGGCACCGACAACAAGCCGGTGGCACCGGGCGGCGACCAGCTGCCCAAGACCGGCGTGGGCCGTGACGTCCTGCCGCTCGGCGCGGCCGGCGCGGCGCTGATCGCGGCGGGCACCGCAGGGCTGTGGTGGTCGCAGCGGCTGCCGCGGGCCGCTCGGCAGCGGGGCTGACGCGAACGGCCGCATTGCCCGACGGAGTCTGTCGGGCAATGCGGCCGTGCCACGCAAGTAGGAGGAACTTCGTCCTACCAACTCACCGCTTGTTGGCGAACTTCCAGGCCGTGGGCAGCAGGCCCATCGCCAGGGCGGCCTTCAGGGCGTCGCCGATGAGGAACGGGGTCAGGCCGTTCGCGATCGCGGTGGAGGCGGACATGTCGGCGGCGTAGGCCAGGTAGGGGACGCCGACGGCGTAGATGACGGCCTCACCGAGCAGCATCGTGCCCGCCATGCGCAGTACGGAGCGGTCGGCGCCGCGGCGGGCCAGGGCTCCGACGACGGTGGAGGCGAGGATCATGCCGAGGATGTAGCCGAAGGAGACGGCGCCCGCACCGGAGGTGCCGCTCGCGAACCACGGCACGCCGACGACACCCGCGAGCGCGTACAGCGCGAGGGAGAGGAAGCCGCGTCCGGCGCCGAGGGACGTACCGACGAGCAGGGCGGCGAAGGTCTGGCCGGTCACCGGCACCGGGGAGCCGGGCACCGGGACGGAGATCTGGGCCGCGAGGCCGGTGAGCGCGGCGCCGCCGACCACGAGGGCGACATCGCGCACGCGGGACGCGGGCAGGAGGTCGGCGAGGACTGCGCCGGGTCGGGCGGCGACGGTGGCGGTGCTCATGGGGACTCCGCGGGTGTTGGCACGTTGGGACACGGTGACGCTATCCCGCCGCGACGGAGTCGATCACCGTCAGCGCTCGACAAAGGGGGGAACGGGGGCTTGGTGGGCTTCACACAAAGGGGGCCGGACACACCGGGTTCGGCGTGATACCGATCACTGAGGTGGGGACTGCTGGCTCACTTCGCAGGCCGTGGGCCCGATTGTGGGCTCCCGCCAAAGGAATCCTACTGCTCTGGTCGGATTCACCTTTCCTGCCCTACTCTTCCAGCCATGGTTGCCCAGGCCCGGAACTTCACGTCGCGTCGCTATGTCGACCTGCGACGCCAGGGCACGGCCACCTGTCGCCGTCCGGTCTGAGGCGCGGTTGCGACGCGCCTCGACTTCCGAGACGTGTCGGCCCCGTTCCCGAGGACGGTCAACCATGCCCCGTGCCACGGCACTCCTTCTCCGCTCCCCCATACCCCGAGCCGCCGACAGCGACCGGCGGCGCACCAGCGCCAGCGTCGTACTGCGGTCTGTGCTGGAGCACGGACCGGTGGCCCGCAGCACCATCGCCCGGCTGACCGGGCTGTCCCCCGCGTCCGTGACGGACTACTGCGCCCGGTTCGCCGAACTCGGCTTCATCCGTGAGGCGGCGGTGCCCCGGCGGTCGGGCGGGGTGGGCCGCCCGCATGTCCCCGTCGACCTGGACGACTCGCGGTTCGTGGTCGGCGCGGTGCATGTGGCTGTGCCGTACACCACGGTCGCGCTGCTCGATCTGCGCGGACGGGTGCTCGCGCAACGGGAGTTGAAGCATGAGCGCACCGATCCCGGGTGGGTGCTGGCCAGGGCCGCGGACGGGCTCGCGGCGCTGCTCGCCGACACGCCGGGCAGCCGGCCGCTGGGGGTCGGGGTGGCCGCCGGGGGCTGGGTGGACCGCGACGGCGGGACGATCGTCGAACACGCGCTGCTGGGCTGGCGTGACGTGCCGGTGCGGGAGGTGCTCGGCGCGCGCACCGGGCTGCCCGTCCATGTCGACGGACACGCGCGGGCGCTGGTCAACGGCGAGCGGCTGTTCGGGCGGGCGAGGGGCAGCGGGAGCGTGCTGCACCTGTTCGTCGGCAACGTGGTCGACGCGGCGTTCGCCACCAACGACGAGGTGCATCACGGGCCCCGCTCCCAGGCGGGCGCGATCGCCCATCTCCCCGTGCCGGGCGGCACCGAGCCGTGCGACTGCGGGCGGACCGGCTGCCTCCAGGCGGAGCTGGGCGAGCGGACGTTGTGCCGGCGGGCCCGGGAGGCCGGGGTCGTCGACTCCGCCGACGCGATGCGCGTGGTCGCCGCGGCGGCGGCCGGTGACGAGACGGCCGTACGGCTGCTGGTGGAGCGGGCGCGGAGGACCGGGCGGGCGGTGGGACTGCTGCTGGACGTGCTGAATCCGGAGACGGTCGTGGTGACCGAGGCCGGCGTCATTCACCGTGAGGACTGCCTGACGGCATTGCGGGAAGCGGTGGGCGGCGAACGCGCCGGCACCGTCGTGCCGACCGGTTTTCCGGATTCCGTGCTTGCCGTGGCGGGTGGTTCGGTGGTTCTGGACGTGCTGTACCGGGATCCGCTGAACGCTTCACCTCAGGCTATTTAATTCAGAAACTCCGAATGTTGACAGGGATCGCCGATGACCGGGAACATCCTGCTCATGAGCTGTCGCACCCTTTGTTGCTGACGCGTTGACGCGCCCGGAGCGCGTATCTCTCACCGACGCGTCGTGAACGCGTCTTCCCCATGTCTTTCCCGCGTTCTCCCTGCGTCCTCCCTGCGTGAATTCCCCTTCCCCGGCCTTCCGCTGCCCGGAATTCCGCATGCCTTCCTGCCCTATGAACTCAAGGGGTTCTCCCATGTCTTCCGTGCCCGCCTCCGGCTTCGACCGCCGTCTCTTTCTCACCTCTTTGCTCGGCGTCACCGCCGCTGCCGCCGGCCTGAGCGGTTGCGCGGGCAGCAGTGCCGCGGCCGACTCCGAGGGCGCCTCCTCCGCCCCGCTCGCCGACCGGGTCCCGGCGGGCACCAGCCTGAAGATCGCCTCCTATCTGGGCACCCAGCAGCTGCAGTTCAAGCTGGCGAGGCTGCCCGCGCTGCCGTTCACGGTGTCGAGCTGGGTGAACATCGGGGCTGGTCCGGATGTCATCATCGCCTTCCGCGCCAAGTCCCTGGACCTCGCCAACAACGCAGGCATCCCGCCGATCCAGGCGCATTTCCAGGGCTACGACGCGAAGATCGTCGCGATCGGCATCACCCGCAAGCCCAACTACCTCTTCGCCACCCGGCCCGGCAGCGACATCCGCACGGTGGCGGACTTCAGGGGCAAGAAGCTGGCCTTCTCGCAGGGGCAGGCCCAGGGGGTGGTGCTGCTGCGGGCGCTGAAGCAGGCGGGACTGAAGGACGACGACGTGCGGCTGGTCCCGCTGACCAGCAACCAGTTCCTCACCGCCCTGCAGTCCGGACAGGTCGACATCGCCCCGCTCGCCAACAGCCAGGCCCCGGCGTATCTGAAGCAGTACGGGCCGAAGGGCGCCCGGACCATCACCACCGACGTGGTCGACCTGCTCAATCTGCTGTGGGCGCCGCAGTCGGTGCTGAACGACCCCGCGAAGGCGGCCGCGATCGCCGCGTACATACCGCAGTGGGCCAAGGGCCAGGTGTGGCAGTACGAGAACCCGGACGTGTGGAACGAGGAGTTCTACGTCAAGACGCAGAACCTGACCCTCGGCCAGGCGAAGTCGATCAGCGTGCTCGCCAACAAGCCGCTCTTCCCGCCGAGTTGGGACGAGGCGATCAAGTGGGAGCAGGAGACCGCGGATCTGCTCGCGGAGGGCGGCTTCGTGAAGAAGTTCGATGTCTCCTCGCTCTTCGACCACCGCTTCGAGGACATCGCGGCCAAGGCCGTACCGGCGGAGTACCGGAGGTGACCGCCATGACCACCACCGTGACCACCCCGGCCGCCGTCGCCGCCGACGAGGACGAGACCCACCGGGTCCGCAGGCGCCGTCGGCTCTCCCCCGGCAGGCGTCTGCCGGCGGCCCGACTCGCCGGTCCCGTCCTGGTCGTCGTCCTGTGGGCCGTCGCCTCCGCCGCCGGACAGCTCGACCCCGGGGCGATCCCGGCGCCCTGGACGGTCGTGCGGACCGCCGGGCGGCTGTGGGCCGACGGCACACTGCCCACCGATGTCCTCACCTCGCTGGAGCGCGCCGCGTACGGCTTCCTGATCGGCCTCACCGCCGGGGTCGTCCTCGCGCTGGCGTCTGGGCTCAGCCGGGTCGGGGAGGCGCTGATCGACGGGACCGTGCAGCTCAACCGGGCGATCCCGACCCTGGGTCTGATCCCGCTGTTCATCCTGTGGCTGGGCATCGGCGAGACCTTCAAGATCGCCATCATCGCGATCGTCGTCTACATCCCCATCTATCTGAACACGCACGCCGCACTGTCCGGCATCGACAGCCGGTACGTGGAACTGGCGGAGGTGCAGGGGCTGTCGAAGTTCCGGTTCGTCCGGCAGATCGTCGTCCCCGGCGCGCTGCCCGGGTTCTTCGTGGGACTCCGGCTCGGTGTGACCGGCTCCTGGCTGGGTCTGGTGGTCCTGGAGCAGATCAACGCCACCAGCGGCCTCGGCTACTTGATGTTCCAGGCCCAGAACTACGGCCAGAGCGATGTCATCCTCGTCGGCCTGCTGATCTACGGCGTCTTCGGCCTCATCTCCGACAGCGTGGTCCGGCTGATCGAACGGAGGGTGCTGGCATGGCGCCGCACACTGAGCAGCTGACCCGGCCGGCGGTACGACTGCGCGGTCTGACCCGCTCGTTCGAGGGGCGTACGGTCCTCGACGGCATCGATCTCGACCTGCCCGCCGGGCAGTTCACGGCCCTGCTCGGGCACAGCGGCTCGGGCAAGTCCACCCTGCTGCGGGCCGTCGCCGGCCTCGACCACGGGGTGGCGGGCGGCGGCCGGCTCAGCGCGGCGGAGCGGGTGTCGGTGGTCTTCCAGGACTCCCGGCTGCTGCCCTGGCGCCGGGTCCTGGACAACGTCCTGCTCGGCCTGGACGGCAAGGACGCCGAGGAGCGCGGCCGGGCCGCCCTGGCGGAGGTCGGCCTCAAGGGCCGCGAACGGGCCTGGCCGGGCGAGCTGTCCGGCGGCGAGGCACAGCGCGCCGCACTGGCCCGCTCGCTGGTCCGGGAGCCCGAACTCCTGCTCGCCGACGAGCCGTTCGGCGCCCTGGACGCGCTCACCCGCATCAAGATGCACAACCTGCTGCGCGCGCTGTGGGTGCGCCACCGCCCCTCGGTGCTGCTCGTCACCCACGACGTGGACGAGGCGATCGTGCTCGCCGACCGGGTCCTCGTCCTCGACCGGGGCCGTATCGGCCTCGACCTGACCATCGACCGACCCCACCCCCGCTCCTACCGCGAACCGGTACTGGGCGAATACCGCGAGCGGCTCCTGGCCGCGCTCGGTGTCACGGAGGACCACGCATGACCCGCAAGCTCCACCTCAACGCGTTCCTGATGAACACCGGGCACCACGAAGCCTCCTGGCGGCTCCCGGAGAGCGACCCGTACGCCCACGTCGACCTCGCCCACTACGTCGGCCTGGCCCGGACCGCGGAACGCGGCACCTTCGACTCGCTGTTCCTGGCCGACGGACCGCACCTGTGGGGCAGGGTGGCCCATCGCCCGGCCGGCGCCCTGGAACCGCTCACCCTGCTCACCGCGCTGGCGACGGCCACCGAGCACATCGGTCTGATCGCCACCGCCTCCACCTCCTACAACTCCCCCTACAACCTGGCCCGCAGGTTCGCCTCGCTGGACATCGTCAGCGGTGGCCGGGCGGGCTGGAACATCGTCACCACCGCCGGTGCCGAGGCCGCCCGCAACTTCGGCCTGGACGCCGAGCCCGCGCACGCCGAGCGGTACGCCCGCGCCGCCGAATTCCTCGACGTGGCCCTGAAGCTGTGGGACAGCTGGGAGGACGACGCGATCGTCGCCGACAAGACGTCCGGCGTCTGGGGCGACGACACGAAGATCCATCCGCCCCGGCACCGGGGGACGTACTTCAGCGTCGAGGGCGCCCTCAACGTGCCACGCAGCCCGCAGGGTTACCCGCTTCTCGTGCAGGCGGGGTCGAGCGAGGACGGCAGGGCGTTCGCGGCCCGGTACGCGGAGGCGGTGTTCACCGCCCAGCAGACCATCGAGGACGCGCGGGCCTTCTACGCCGACCTCAAGGCCCGTACGGCGGCGGCAGGGCGGGACCCCGAGCACATCAAGGTGCTGCCCGGCATCGTCCCGGTGGTCGGCTCGACGGAGGCCGAGGCACGGGCGGGCGAACAGCTCCTGGAGGACCACATCGTGCACGGGCACGGCGTGGCCAATCTGGAGCGGCTGCTGCAGCTGAGCCCCGGAACACTGGAGCTGGACGCCCAACTGCCCGCCGATCTCCCGTCCGAGGACGCCGTCGAGGGCGCCAAGAGCCGCTACACGCTCGTGGTCGAGCTGGCCCGGCGCGAGCGGCTCACGGTCCGCCGGCTGATCGGGCGGCTGGGCGGCGGGCGCGGGCATCTGACCTTCGCCGGGACGCCCGAGCAGGTCGCCGACGCCATCGAGACCTGGTTCACCCAGGGCGCCGCCGACGGCTTCAACATCATGCCCGCCGTCCTGCCCTCCGGCCTGGAGACCTTCGTCGACCACGTCGTCCCGATCCTGCGCACCCGCGGGCTGCTGCGCACGCACTACGGCCCCCGCCACACCCTCCGGGAGAGATACGGCCTCCCTCGCCCCGCCAACCAGCACACCTCCTCCGCCCTCCTCGTCTGAAAGGACCCCCAGACATGTCCATCGAGATCCGCAGGATCACCGCGAAGATCGGCGCCCAGGTCTCGGGCGTGGACCTCTCCGCGCCGCTCGGCCAGCAGACCGTCGCCGCCCTGCGCGAAGCGCTCAACGTCCACAAGGCCCTGGTCTTCGACGACGTGCACCTCGACGACGAGGGCCAGCAGGCCTTCGCCCGCCACTTCGGCGACCTGACCACCGCACACCCGACGGTGGGGGCCGTGGACGGCGCCCCGAACGTGCTGCCGGTGGACAGCGAGCGGGGCCGGGCCAACCACTGGCACACCGACGTCACCTTCGTCCTCAACCCGCCGCAGGCCAGCACCCTGCGCAGCATCACGGTCCCGCCGTACGGCGGCGAGACCCTGATCGCCAGTTCGGCCGCCGCCTACCGCGACCTGCCCGAGCCGCTGCGCCGGCTCGCCGACACCCTGTGGGCCGAGCACACCAACGACTACGACTACGCGGTGCCGCACGAGGAGGTCGACGAGGAGAAGGCCGCCCAGCGCGCCGAGTTCACGTCGATCACGTACCGCACCGCCCACCCGGTGGTCCGCGTCCACCCGCTGACCGGCGAGCGCGGGCTGTTCATCGGCGGGTTCGCGCAGCGCATCGTCGGCCTGTCGACGGGCGAGTCCCGCAAGATCCTCGATCTGCTCCAGCCGTACGTCACCCGCCCGGAGAACGTCCTGCGCTGGCGCTGGTCGGAGCACCAGCTGGTGCTGTTCGACAACCGCATCACCCAGCACTACGCCATCGACAACTACGACGGGCAGCCGCGCCGCCTGCACCGGGTGACCGTCGCCGGTGACGTCCCGGTCGGCATCGAGGGCAAGGAGAGCTACTCGATCGAGGGTGACGCCTCGCACTACACGAGCGTCGCCGCGTAAGCGGAACGCCACGTACCGTAGTGCGCGCGTCCGGATACTGGGCGGTCTCTCCGGCCTCTCGGAGAGGCCGCCCAGACTGTGGGCGTTTTTGCCCGCCTATTGCACTGAACGAGCCGCACCCATGCCCAGCAGCACCACTGTCGAGACGCCGCCGCAGGAACAGCGCGACGGCGCCGCCCTCTCCCACGGCCTCAAGCAGCGCCATCTGTCGATGATCGCCCTCGGCGGGGTGATCGGCGCCGGTCTGTTCGTCGGCTCCGGCGCGGGTATCACCGCCGCCGGACCGTCGATCGTCGTCGCCTATGCCGTCTCCGGCCTCCTGGTGATGCTGGTGATGCGGATGCTCGGCGAGATGTCCGCCGCCTACCCGTCGTCGGGCTCCTTCTCCGCGCACGCCGAGCGGGCGATCGGCCCGTGGGCGGGCTTCGCCGCGGGCTGGTCGTTCTGGGTGCTGCTGTGCACCGCGGTCGGGCTGGAGGGCATCGGCGCCGCGCACATCGTCACGGGCTGGCTGCCCGGCACGCCCGAGTGGGCGTGGGTGGCGCTGTTCATGGTGGTCTTCTGCGGCGCGAACCTGACCGCGGTGAAGAACTTCGGCGAGTTCGAGTTCTGGTTCGCCGCACTGAAGGTCGGCGCGATCAGCCTGTTCCTGATCCTCGGCGGGCTGGCCATCGCCGGGGTGCTGCCGGGCACGGACTCGCCCGGCACCTCGAACCTGACGGACTTCCTCCCGCACGGCAGCGAGGGCCTGGTCATCGGCCTGCTGGCCTCGGTCTTCGCCTACGGCGGCCTGGAGACGGTCACCATCGCGGCCGCCGAGTCGGAGAACCCGGTGCGGGGCGTGGCGAGCGCCGTGCGCACGGCGATGTGGCGCATCGCGCTGTTCTACATCGGCTCCATGGCGGTCATCGTCACCCTGGTCCCGTGGGACTCCAAGGAGGTCGTCGAGAAGGGCCCGTACGTCGCCGCCCTGGACCACCTCGGCATCCCCGGCGCCGGCCAGCTGATGAACGTGGTCGTCCTCGTTGCCCTCCTGTCCGCCATGAACGCCAACGTCTACGGCTCCTCGCGCATCGCCTACTCGCTGGTGGCGCGCGGCCAGGGCCCGAAGGTACTGGCCAGGGTGTCCGGCGGCGTGCCGCGCATCGCGGTGCTCACCTCGTGCGTGTTCGGTTTCGTGTGCGTGCTGCTCAGCTACTGGCGGCCGAACGACGTCTTCCCCTGGCTGCTGAACATGATCGGCGCGGTCATCCTCGTCGTCTGGATGTTCATCGCGGTCTCCCAGCTGCTGCTGCGCCGCCGCGTGGAGCGCGAGGCTCCGGAGAAGCTGGTCGTGCGGATGTGGGCGTTCCCGGTGCTGACCTGGGTGGCGCTGGCGGGCATGGTGGCGATCTTCGTCCTGACGGCCCGTGAGCCCGACACCCGCGTGCAGCTGTACTCGACCGGCGGGATGACGCTGGTTCTGGCGGTCGTGGGCTACGTGTGGCAGAAGGTGCGCGCCAGAGCCTGACGTTCGCGTCCGTTCGCCACTCACCCGAAAGACCCCCGCGGTGCACCCGTGGGGGCCTTTTTGTTGCTAGCGTGTAGTTGCAAGTTCTTTGCAACAAGAGGTTCGGGGGGGACCACCGGCCATGCCCGTCTACACGGCCAGGGCTCGACCCCGATCCCGGTGTTCGACGCCTGGGAGCACGCCTTCCACCTCCAGTACCGCAACCAGAAGGCGGACTTCGTCGAGGCGATGTGGCAGGTGGTGAACCGGCAGGACGTGGCCCGGCGGTACGCGGCCGCGCGGTCTCGCGCCGACGTCCTGCTCCTGGCACCCTGAGACGCCCTGCCTCGTGATCGTCTTCTCACCCTTCACGCACGGCAGGCGGACGAAGGGACCGGCCCCGCGAGGACGTGGCTCGCGGGGCCGGTCCTGGTCAGGGGGCCGGTCCTGGTCAGGGGCAGGGGACGTTGAGCGACAGCAGGGCAGTGGACTGCCCGTCGACGCGGATCTCGCTGACCGCCGCGTTGCGCAGCTGCGGGAAGACCCGGCGGTATCCGGCCAGGGGAATGCCCAGCAGCGAGCACAGCACCAGCCGCAGCAGGGTGTTGTGGGCGACGACCAGGACACGCCCGCCGAGGTGGGCGGCGGCGATACGGCGCAGGGCCGCGGTGCCCCGGGCCGCGGCGGAGCGGGGGTCCTCGGCGCCGGGGAAGGGGTGGGTCACCGGATCGGTGCGGAAGGCCTCCGCGGCGTCCGGGTCATCGGCGGCGAACTCGGCCAGGGTACGGCCCTCCAGCACCCCGAAGTCGCACTCCCGCAGGTCCGGTTCGCGCCGCGCGGTGAGTCCCAGGGCACGGCAGGCGGGCTCGGCGGTGACGATCGCCCGGGAGACGGTCGAGGTCCAGATCGCGTCGACCGGGTGCGCGGCCGCCCACCGGCCCAGCCGCTCGGCCTGTTCCCGCCCGGTGTCGGTGAGGGCGACGTCGCTCACCCCGGCGTAGCGGTTCTCGGCGTGCCAGACGGTCTGGCCGTGGCGGGCAAGGAGGAGGGTGGCGCTCATGACTGTGCAGTATCCGCTTCGATGCGGCTCCGCGCATGCGCCGCGACCGGTGCGGGCAGCCAGCCCCTCGACTCCAGTGCGTCCAGGAAGCGGGCGTAGGGCTCGGTGAAGCGGGCCGTGCGGTCGGGGCGGGGTTCGACGACGGTACGGATGCGGACCATGCGGTCCGTGGCGTCCGCGAGGGTGCGGGCCGCGCCCGTGCCGTGGGCGGCCAACGCGGCCATGCCCAGGGCCGGTTCGGTCTGTTCGGGCACGCGGGCCGGGCGGGCCAGGACGTCGGCGCGCAACTGGTTCCAGTAGGCGCTGCGGGCGGCTCCGCCGGTGAAGGCGAGGGGGCCGTCGAGCGGGGCGCCGAGGTGGTGCAAATAGTCCAGGCAGAGGCGTTCGGTCAGGGCCACACCCTGGAGGAGGGCGGCCCAGTGGTCGGCGTCCGACACGGGTTCGCCCAGCAGGAGCGCGGTGGCGTCGGGGGCCCGGAAGGGGAAGCGTTCGCCCCGCGACACCAGGGGGTACGCGAGCGCGCCCGACGGCTCGAAGGCGGCGGCCGCGGCATCCAGCGCGGCCGGGTCGGCGTCCGGGAAGCGGGCGGTCAGGGCGCCGGCGCCGACGCTGGACGCGCCCCCCGGCAGCCAGCTCCCGTCCGGTGCACGGTGGTTGTAGACCACGCCCGCCTCGTCGCGGACGGGCACCGAGGAGGCGCCCTTCAGGACGAGCGTCGTGCCGAGCACCGAGTTCCAGGCACCCTCGCTCAGCGCGCCCGACGCGATCTGTGCCGCGCAGCCGTCGGTCATACCGGCGATGACGGGCGTGCCGGCCGGGATGCCGGTGGCCTCGGCGGCGGAGGGACAGACCTCGCCGAGACGGGTGCCGGGCCGGACGACCTCGGGGAGCGCGTCCGCCGGCACACCGGTGCCGTCCGGCCAGACGTCGCGCTCGACGTCGTACGCCGTCTTGAGCGCATGGCTGGAATCGGTGGGGACCGTATGCCCGACCAGCCGTGCGTTGATCACGTCCGGCTGATGGGTGACCCGCCCGAAGCCCTGGGCGGCGAGCAGCCACAGCGCCTTCGGCAGCGCCCAGGTGTCCTGCACCGCGAGCCCCGCCTCCCGCAGCCGCGCCGCCTCCGCCCCGGCCCGCCCGTCGTCGTACATCAGCCCGGCGCCGAGCGGCCGTCCCTTCGCATCCGTCAGCAGTACGGTCCCCGAGGTCCCGCACACCGCGACCCCGCCCACCCGGTGCCCGCCCCGCAACGCGCCCCGGGCGGCGAGGCACACCCCGGCCCACCACTCCCCGGGATCCTGCTCGTGCCGCACCCCCTCACGCCGCCCGCGCAGCACGGCCGAGCCGCTGCCCAGGACCCTGCCGTCGGTGGTGACGAGCAGCGCGCGGACGCCCTGTGTCCCCAGGTCGATCCCCAGCCATGCCGCGCCCTCGGACCCCATCCGGACCTCCCACATATCGCGATGCGAGCTGTGAACTTCCCACTCTGCACCGATATTTCGTCCTGAACGAGGGATTGACACCCCTCCGCGGCCGTTACACGCTCTGTCAGCGAGTCGACTCGATGTGTTAACCCGGCGGGCCCACGGGCCCTGGACGACGGATCGGGAAGAGCGCGCGATGAGCAGCAGCAGTGCACAGCGTCAGGGGCGCGCGGCCCGGCAGGCCGCCATGGCCGAACTCGTACTGGCCGACGGCTCGGCGACCGCGGCCGAGCTCGCCGGGCGTTTCGGGGTGAGCCTGATGACCGTCCACCGCGATCTCGACGAACTCGAACGGCAGGGGATCGTACGGAAGTTCCGGGGCGGGGTGACCGCCCAGCCGTCCGGGGTGTTCGAGTCGAACGTGCAGTACCGGCTGAAGACGATGCGGGCGCAGAAGGCCGCCGTCGCCGAGCACGCGCTGCGGTCGATAGAGCCCGGCATGGCGATCCTCCTCGACGACTCCACCTCCGCCCTGGAGCTGGCGCGCAGGCTCCGGCTCGGCGAGATCACCCCGCTCACGGTCGTCACCAACTTCCTGGAGGCGATCAACCTGCTCTCCGATCAGCGGGGCATCCAGCTGATGGCCCTGGGCGGCGACTACGACCCACTGCACTCCTCCTTCCTCGGGGTGTCCTGCGTGGAGGCGGTGCAGCAACTGCGGGTGGACGTGTGCTTCGCCTCGACGTCGGCCGTGCACGGCGGCTACGCCTACCACCAGGAGCAGCACATCGTCTCGGTGAAGCGGGCGATGCTCGACTCGGCCGCCCGCAACGTCCTGCTGGTCGATCACACCAAGCTGGGCCGGGTCGCCCTGCACCGGGTGGCTCCCCTCTCCCGCTTCGA
This sequence comes from Streptomyces sp. NPDC001406, assembly GCF_042895285.1. Classification (NCBI taxonomy): domain Bacteria; kingdom Bacillati; phylum Actinomycetota; class Actinomycetes; order Kitasatosporales; family Streptomycetaceae; genus Streptomyces; species Streptomyces sp. NPDC001406. The sequence goes on along the minus strand of NZ_JBIAWG010000001.1, from coordinate 415,513 downwards.
CCTGCTCCTGGTCGACGACGAGGCATCACCGGAGGCGCTGCGTGACCTGGACGAGCACAAGGTGCGTTACGAGGTGTGCGAGACGAACCCGAAGGAGGGCGATGACGGCGCCGGAGTTACGTGAACTGTGCAAGACCTGCCGGGCGGAGAACCTGGCGGCCGGGCCCGCGCTTGTCCTCGACGCCGAGACGGGAGACTTCCTGCGATGACCTTCGGGACCAGCGTGCGTGTCGTGGCCGCCGGCGACCACTTCGTCCTGCCCTCGCTGATCAGGGAGGCGGTTCTTCGCGAACACCCTTGTGAGGTACGGGAACTGACCCTCGGCTGGCCGCTCGAACCCTTCGGCCCGGTGGCCGAGGTGACGGAGGCGAGCGACGCCGAGGACGAGCTGATCGACGCGCTCATGGGCGCTCGGGTGCTGGTCACCCAGATGGGCCCGGTGACGGAGCGCGTCCTGGGCGCCTGCCCGGAGCTGCGGCTGGTCGTCGTGTGCCGGGGCGGCCCGGTCAACGTCAACCTGGACGCGGCGAAGCGGCACGACGTACGGGTGTGCTTCGCGCCCGGCCGCAATGCCGCCGCCACCGCCGAGTTCACCGTCGGCCTGCTGCTGGCGGCCCTGCGCCGCATCCCGCAGGCGCACGGGCTCCTCGCCCAGAAGGGCAGCTGGGCCGGGGCCGCCTACTACACCTATGAGCACAGCGGCCTGGAGCTGGAGGACCTGCCGGTCGGCCTGGTCGGGTACGGCGCGGTGGGCAGTCGCGTCGCCCGGGCGCTGTGCGCGTTCGGGGCGCGGGTGATGGTGTACGACCCGTATGTGCGCGGTGAGATCCACGGCCTGCGCGTCGCCTCCCTCGACGAACTCCTGCGCCGTTCCCGGGTGCTCACCCTGCACGCCCGCCTCACGCCCGAGACACGCGGTCTGATCGGCGCCCGCGAACTGGCGCTGTTGCCGCCGGGCGCGGTGCTGGTGAACGCGGCCCGCGGTCCGCTGCTGGACGAGGACGCGCTGTGCGACGCGCTGGAGGCGGGCCGGCTGTCGGCGGCGGCCCTGGACACCTACGCCCATGAGCCGCTGCCGTCCGGCTCACGGCTGATCGCTCTCGCCGAACGGGTGGTCCTCACCCCGCACCTGGGCGGGGCCAGCCGCGCGGTGGCGGAGAAGGCCGCGCGGATCGCGGCCGCGGAGGTGGGGCGCTGGGTGCGCGGCGAGCCGTTGGCGCACTGTCTGACCTGAGCACCTCGCAGCTGAGGAGATTGACGCATGTACGTGGGAATCGATGTGGGCACGTCCATGGTGAAGGCCGCCGCGTTCGACGGCTCCGGACGTGAACTGGCCGTCGAGGCACGGCCGGTGGGGCTCGATCTGCACGAGGGCTCGGTCGAGCAGGACATGGAGGAGGTGTACGCGGCGGTCGTCGCCGTGCTGGACGGTCTGACGGCGCGGGTGCCGGAGCCGGTGGAGCTGGCGGGGCTCACCGGGCAGGGCGACGGGGTGTGGCTGGTCGACGGCGAGGGGCGCCCGGTGCGGGCGGCGGCGTCCTGGATGGACGGCCGGGCGCACGAACTGCTGGACCAGTGGCTGGCGGACGGCACGTTCGAGACGGTGTTCCGGCGGACCGGCAGTGCCATGTTCCCGGGCTGCCCCGGCCCGCTGCTGGCCTGGTTCGACCGCTACGAGCCGAAGTCCCTGGACGCGGCGGCCGCGGCCGTCTACTGCAAGGACATGGTCTTCCAGCGGCTGACGGGAGGGGCACGGGCCACGACGGATGTGTCGGACGCCTCGATGCCGTTCCTGGACCCGCGCACCCGGTCGTACGACAACCGGGTCGTCGAGCTCCTGGGCCTGCCCCACCGCCGGGGCCTGCTGCCCGCGATCAGCGATCCGGTGGCGACGGCCAAGGCACGCGGCACGGGCCTGCCCGCCGGCACCCGGCTGGCGAACGGCCCGTACGATCTGCCCGCCTGCGCGCTGGGTGCCGCAGTCACCGCTCCCGGCGACGGCCTGCTGATCGTCGGCACCTGTCTGGCCGCCCTGGTGGCCACCACCGAGCTGGATCTGTCCGGTGAGCCGGCCGGTCTGTACATCTCCACCGACCGCCCCGGGCACTGGCTGCGTGCCATGCCCGCGATGGTCGGCACGGCGGCGCTGGACTGGATGCTGTCCACGACGCGCGTCCGGCACGACGAGGTCGACGCCCTGCTGGCCGACACCCCGCCCGGCGCCCACGGCGTCCGCGTGCTCCCGTACTTCGCGCCGTCCGGCGAGCGCGCCCCCTTCGTCGACCCCGCTCTGCGCGCCGAACTCACCGGGGTCTCCCTGGAGTCGACGCCCGCCGATCTGATCCGCGCGACCTGCGAGGGCATCGGCTACGCGGCCCGGCACTGTCTGGAGGCGGCGGGTCTGACGGGCACGCTCGCGGTGTGCGGCGGGGGCACCCGCAGTCCCGCCTGGATGCGGCTGCTCGCGGATGTGCTGGGCCGCCCGCTGCGGGTGGTGGAGGGCGAGGTGGGCGCCCGGGGCGCGGTCCTCGCGGCGGCTCAGCGGTACGGGATCACCCTCGACACCGCCGCCTGGACCGGCCCGACGGCGGTCGTCGCACCGGACCCGGGGCGGACCGCCTACTACGCGAAGGGATACGAGGAGCACCTGGCACGGCTGGCCCGGGTGCGGGGAGCACGGAAGTAGGGAGCGCACATGGAGTTCAAGCGGTGCCCGACGAGGAGAAGGAGTACGTGCGCAAGGAGAAGCCGGACTTCGCGCCGGAGGCGTACATCCGCTGCACCCGGGAGGGGTGCCGTCGTTACCAGCGCAAGCTGAAGTGGAACGACGGCGGATACTTCCCCCTCCCGAGCCGGCCTGAGGATCAGAGGTTGCTGAAGTCGGGGCCCTTGGTGCGGGTCCGCTTGATCTCGTAGAAGCCGGGGACGGAGGCGACCGCGAGGGTGCCGTCCCAGAGGCGGGCCGCCTCCTCGCCCTTGGGGGCGGGCGTGACGACCGGGCCGAAGAAGGCGATCTCCTCCCCGGCGGGGCCGGGAACGGAGATGACCGGGGTGCCGACCTCCTGGCCGACCTTGTCGATGCCCTCCTTGTGGGAGGCGCGCAGCTCGGCGTCGAACTCGAAGTCCTCCTGCTCGGCGTAGTCGATCAGGTCGGCGGGCAGACCGACGTCCGCGAGCGCGCCGGCGATGGCCTCGATCGTCGCGCCCTCACCCTTGTTGTGGATACGGGTGCCGAGCGCGGTGTAGAGGGGGCCGAGAATGTCGGCGCCGTGCTTCTGCCAGGCCGCGGTCACCACGCGCACCGGCTTCCAGGCCTGTACGGCGAGCATCTCGCGGTACGACTCGGGCAGCTCGTCCAGCCTGTTCTCGTTGAGTACGCCCAGGCTCATGATGTGCCAGCGGACCTCGATGTCCCGGACCTTCTCCACTTCCAGCACCCAGCGGGAGGTCATCCACGCCCACGGGCAGAGCGGGTCGAACCAGAAGTCGACGGGGGTCTTACCGGCGGTCGTCACGGTTGCGGACATGCTTCTCCTCGGAATGCGGACTCTTGAACAGGCAACATTCGCCTTCCGCGCCCCATTCCCTGGTGCCCCGGGTCAGGGGCGCATGGCAGGATCGGTCCTGTCCCGCCTGCCCGAGACCCGCCCGAGACTTGTCCGAAAAGTCCAAATCCCCAGAGGGAGTGCCGCCTGTGCCCGGTGAGAACCTGTCCCGCGACGAGGCCCGGGAGCGGGCCGCCCTGCTGTCGGTCGAGGGGTACGAGGTGTCCCTCGACCTGCGCTCCGCCGTCGGCGAAGGGGACGGCGACCCGCGCACGTTCCGCTCGGTCACCACGATCCGCTTCCGCTGCAACGAGCCTGGCGCGTCGAGCTTCGCGGACCTGATCGCGCCGAGCGTGACCGCCGTCTCGCTGAACGGCAAGGACCTCGACCCGAGCGAGGTCTTCGACGGCTCCCGGGTCGCCCTGGAGGACCTGGCCGCCGAGAACGAGCTGATCGTCGACGCCCGCTGCGCCTACTCCCGCACCGGCGAGGGCATGCACCGCTTCGTCGACCCCGAGGACGGCGAGGTCTACCTCTACACCCAGTACGAGCCGGCCGACGCCCGCCGTGTCTTCGCGAACTTCGAGCAGCCGGATCTCAAGGCCCCGTTCCACTTCGAGGTGCGGGCGCCTCAGGGCTGGAGGGTGTGGTCCAACGGCGCGGGCGAACTCGCCGACGGGGTCTGGCGGTTCGCAAAGACGAAGCCGATCTCGACGTACATCACCTGCGTGGTGGCGGGCCCGTACCACTATGTGACCGACTCCTACGAGCGGGTCTTCGAGGACGGCACACGTCTGGAGATCCCCCTCGGCGCCATGTGCCGCAAGGGCCTCGCGCCCTACTTCGAGGCCGACGACGTCTTCCTGATCACCAAGCAGGGCCTGGACTTCTTCCACGACCACTTCGACTACCCGTACCCGTTCGGGAAGTACGACCAGGCCTTCGTGCCCGAGTACAACCTGGGCGCGATGGAGAACCCGGGTCTGGTGACCTTCCGCGAGGAGTACATCTTCCGCGGGAAGGTGACCCAGGCCTCGTACGAGGCGCGGGCCAACGTCATCCTGCACGAGATGGCGCACATGTGGTTCGGCGACCTGGTCACCATGGAGTGGTGGGACGACCTGTGGCTCAAGGAGTCCTTCGCGGACTTCATGGGCACCTTCGCGAACGTCGGCGCGACCCGGTTCACCAACGCCTGGGTCACCTTCGCGAACCGCCGCAAGGCCTGGGCGTACCGCGCGGACCAGCTGCCCTCCACGCACCCGATCACGGCGGACATCCGCGACCTGCAGGACGCCAAGCTGAACTTCGACGGCATCACCTACGCCAAGGGCGCGAGTGTGCTGAAGCAGCTGGTGGCGTACGTCGGCCAGGACGCGTTCCTGGAGGGCGCGCGGCGCTACTTCAAGCGGAACGCGTACGGCAACACGCGCCTGGGCGACCTGCTGTCGGCGCTGGAGGAGACGAGCGGCCGGGACATGGCGGCCTGGGCCCGCTCCTGGCTCCAGACGGCCGGGGTCAACTCGCTGACCCCGCAGGTGCTGCTGGACACGGAGGGCCGAGTGACCGAGCTGGCGGTGCTCCAGGAGGCACCGGAGTCGCATCCCGAGCTGCGTCCGCACCGGGTCGCGGTGGGCCTGTACCGCCGTACGCCCGAGGGGGCGCTGGAGCGGTATGCGCGCGTCGAGGCGGACGTCGAGGGTGCGCGCACGGTCGTGCCGGGCCTTGCGGGCGCCGAGGCACCGGAACTGGTCCTGGTCAACGACGACGACCTGACGTACTGCAAGATCCGGCTGGACGAGACCTCGCTCTCGGCCCTGCGCGACCACCTGGGAGCGGTGACCGATCCGCTGGCCCGGGCGCTGTGCTGGTCGGCGCTGTGGAACATGACGCGGGACGCGCTGCTGCCGGCCCGGGAGTTCGTGGACCTGGTGCTCCGGCACGCGGCCCGCGAGTCGGACATCGGCGTCCTGCAGATGCTGCACGCCTGGGCGAACTCGGCGCTGGTGCACTACGCGGCGCCCGAGTGGCGGGCCACGGGCGAGCGCCTGCTGGCGGACGGGGCGCTCGCGGAGCTGCGGGAGGCCGAGCCGGGCAGTGAGCATCAGCTGGCGTGGGCGCGGTTCTTCGCGACGGTGGCGTCGGGCGAGGCCGATCTCCAGCTGCTCCGGGGCCTGCTGGAGGGCACCGACAAGATCGACGGGCTGGAGGTGGACCAGGAGCTGCGCTGGTCGTTCCTGGAGCCGCTCGCGGCCCATGGGGTCGCGGACGAGTCGGTCCTGGCGGCCGAGTTGGCCCGGGACGACACCGCCTCCGGCAAGCGTCACCAGGTCCGCTGCCTCGCCGCCCGCCCCTCGGCCGCGGTGAAGGCGCAGGCGTGGGCGCAGGTGGTGGAGTCGGACGCGCTGTCCAACGCGCTGGTCGAGGCGACGATCGCGGGCTTCGTGCAGCCGTCGCAACGGGAGCTGACGGCGCCGTACACACAGAAGTACTTCGCCGCGATCGAGCGGGTGTGGACGGAGCGGTCGATCCAGATCGGCATGGATGTGGTCCGGGGCCTGTTCCCGTCCTTCCAGGACTCGCCGGAGACGCTGGACACGACGGACGCGTGGCTGGAGTCCCACCAGGACGCGGCTCCGGCGCTGCGCCGGCTGGTGGTCGAGGCGAGGGACGACCTCGCTCGGGCGCTGCATGGACAGGCGTGCGACGCGGCGACCTCTGGCCAAAGCCCGGCCCGTCCGTGACCGTTACGGAATTCAGGCAATAACAGCCGTAACCCCTGGTCCACACCCGAACGGACCAGGGGTTTTCCGTGCCTATTCGGCACCCGAACACGCGTCCTTTAGTACCACCTTGTCCGTATTCATCAACGGGCGTGTAACAGCGGTTAAGGGGCGGACGGGGCGCGGGAATCTCGACGGCATGACGCACAACACCCCGCTCTCCCCCCGCCCCGTACGCCGCCTCTCCGAGGTGGGCCGCCGGGTGATGTCGACGGCCCGTCTGCGCGCCCACGGCATCTCGACGGCCGAACTCAACGAGCAGTGCCGCCCCGGCGGCCCCTGGCGGCAGGTCCTCCCCGGCATCGTCCTGCTCCACCCCGGTCCGCCCACGAGCGAGGAGCGTCTGCACGCGGCGCTGCTGTACGCGGCGCGCGAGTCGGCGGCGGGGATGCCGGGGGTGCCGTCCCAGCCGAGCGCGGACGAACCGCACCGCCCGGTGTACAAGGAGGCGATGATCACGGGCCTGGCGGCCCTGGCCCTCTACGGCTTCGCCTCCGCTCCCCCGCTCACCTCGCTGGACCGCATCGACGTACTGGTCCCGCGGCTGCGCCGGCTGCGCACGACGGGCTACGTCCGCATCCTGCGCACCCCGGCCCTGCCCACCCCCCGCCAGGTCACCGGGCTCCCGGTCGCCCCGGTGGCGCGCGCCCTGGCCGACGCGGTGGCGGAACTGACCGAGGGAGGCGCCGTACGCCGGCTGCTGACCGAGGCGGTACGCGCCGGTCACTGCGAACCGGCAGCGGTCGTACGGGAGTTGACCCAGGCGAAGCTGCTGAGCCGGCCGCACGTGGTGGACGCGGTGGACTCGCTCGTGGCCGAGGGCAGGGCGATGGCGGAGGAGCGCCTGTACCGGATGGTGCGCGAGCACGGCCTGCCCGACCCGGTCTGGAACGTGGACCTGAGGCTCCCGGGCGGCCCCCACCTCGGCGGCCTGGACGCCTACTGGCCGGAGCAGGCGGTCGCGGTGGAACTGGACACCCGGGCCCCGCGCCAGGACGACGACGCCCTGTGGTCGGAGTACGCCCGCAAGCGCGAGCACCTGGAGCGCCTGGGCATCACGGTCGTCCACATCACCCCCAGGAAGCTCAGGCACTCCCTGGAACAGCAGGCGGCGGTGGTGCGCACGGCCCTGATGGCCTCGACCGACCGCGAGCCGGCCGCGTATGTCCTGGTACTGCCCCGATAGGGACGGACCAGGGGCAACAGGAGGGGAGAGGAGGGGCCACGGGCAACTGCCGGGGCCCCTCCTCGTCGTACGCGGAACCGGTGGCGGCCCCTGCCCGTAGTCTGAGTGTGATGACCGACGAACCCGTGACACTGCGCCCCGTCCGCGAGGACGACCTGCCGATGCTGGAGCGGTTCCTGACGGACCCCGAGGCCACCGGCCCCTTCCAGTGGTACGGCTGGGCGGACCCGGGGCGCTTCAGGCGCCGCTGGGACGAGAACGGCCTGCTGGGGGACGACGGCGGCCAGTTGATGGTGGCGACCGACAGCGACCGGCTCGGATTCGTGGCCTGGCGGAAGGTCGTCACCGGGCCCGCCTCGTACTGCTGGAACATGGGGATCCAGCTGGCGCCGCACGCCTGCGGCCGCGGAGTCGGCACCCGGGCCCAACGGCTCCTGGTCCGCTATCTGTTCGCGCACACTCCCGTGGTCAGGATCGAGGCGGACACCGAGGCGGAGAACATCGCGGAGCAGCGCGCGCTGGAGAAGGCCGGCTTCACCCGGGAGGGTGTGCTCCGCAGCATCGTCTTCCGCGACGGACAGTGGCGCGACGGCGTCTCCTACAGCGTGCTGCGCGACGACGTCGGCCTCGCCTGAACCGTCCCCTCTAAACCCCGACATCGCCATCCGCGACTCCAAGAAGCCCAACGGCCCCGCCCTCCGGCTCCCCGGCAAGGTGTGGCAGGCAGTCCTCACGCACGTCACCGACATATGAGGCGTGAACGCGGTCGAGCAGCGCAGCGTACGCCGCGATCATCCGCGTACGGCTGAACCGCTCACGGCTGCGGGCCAGGATCGGCGCGAAGGCGGCACGCCCGGCGATCGCGCCGGTCCAGGCCAGAGCGATGGCGCCCGGGTCCGGAGGCGTGACGAAGCCGTGCCCGGCGACTATGGACGCGCTGTCGCCGACATCCGTCGTGACCGGCACCGCGCCGCACATCATGCCCTCGATGAGGCAGAGCGGGGCCGCCTCCCCGGAGATCGAGGTGAGGGCGACGACATCGGCGCCGGCGTAGACGGCCTCCATGTCGCGCCGTACCCCGAGCAGGTGCACGCGCTCGCGGAACGCCTGCTCGTCGGGCCCGAAGGCGACGGCGATGTCCGCCCACAGGGCGGGGTTGTCCTCGGTCATCCCTGCGCCGCACATCACCACGTGTCCGCCGCCCTCGCGGGCCAGCCACTCGCGCGCGGCGCGCAGGAAGAGGGGGACGTTCTTCATGGCGGCGTACCGGGCGGCGAAGACGACCACGGGTGAGGAGGCCGGGATCCCGAGTGAGGCGCGGAACGCGACCCGCACCGCGGGATCGGGCCGGAACCGCAGCAGATCGACCCCATTCGGAATCACGTGCAGCAGGTCGGCCGGAATCCCGGCGGCCTGGTAGGCGTCCCGGGTGGACTCGGCGCAGCACACGCAGGCGACGACCGTGCCGTCGGCGATGGCGGCCTTGAGCTCGTCCAGGGCCGGGCCCTGGTTCTCGGGGTCGGACCGGTGCAGAGAGACGACCACTGGCCGCCGCGGCAGCCCGGCCTGGTTCAGCAGGGCGAGCGGCTGCTCCTTGAGGGAGAGGATGACGTCGGCCCCGGCCATGGCACGGGCTGTCTCGGCCAGCTCGGGTCCGCTGAAAACGGACGCCGCGACGGAGCCGTCGACCAGCCCCGCGCTGCGCCCCAGGGAGGTGACGTCGACGCCACCCGCCGTGAGCGAGCGGTAACAGGTGTCGTCCTCCATCCGCTGCCGGGTGGCCTCGCGGTGCACCTCGCCATGGATGCTCAGCACCCGATGACGTTGCTGGCCGCCCTCGGCCAGCCCCAGCACCACATCACTGTGAACGATCCGGGCTCCGCCGGAGAAGAATCCCTCGTAGACCGAGAGCACACGCAGTCCGTGCCTCGCGCGCACACGACCACCCGCCTTGCACAAAATCGAGCCATCCCCGTCAACAGCGGGTTAGCCGATATAAGGCGGCACGGACATTTCGCACAGATGAACACAAGGTCTCACGTCGAAGTCCGATCGGGTGACCTTGAGTGACTGATTCCGGGGCTCGACGGCGGAGACCGGGACGCCCCCCAGCGGAGCCGCGCCGCCTCGAACGCGGCCGCGTCACCGTGCCGCTCCTTGTGCACCCAGAGCCGCTCCCCGGCCGGCTCCGTCTTCGCCCACGTACCGGAAAGCGGCCCGATCCTCGTCCCCTGAGGCAGCCGTGCGATCACCCGCGTGGGCTTCACACCCCCGAACCGCCCGTACCCGATACCCGCACCAGCCGCCTGAGTGACGGCCCGCATCCCGATCGGCCCGGCCATGAAGAATCCGACCTGCGGTTGATCATCACGCGGGCACCCCTGAGCACCGACTGAAGTTCATCGATCGTGACGCGGCCTCGCCGGGCGCGGATCACCTGCCGCAGAACTCGCCCTCCACCACCGCGTCGCTGTCCCCCGTCCAGTCGCCGTTGAAGTTGAACGCCAGCGCGTGGCGGCCGTCGGCCGTGGTTGTCGCGGAGGATGTGGAGCCGTGGATTCCGCCGTCGTGGCCCCAGACGTGGACTCCGCAGGAGAGGGTGCGGTCCATGAGGCCGAGGCCGTAGCCGGTGTTCGGGGCGCCCTCGATCTTCACCGTGGTCTTCATCTCCTTCAGCTGCTCCGGCGGGAGGAGGTCGCCGCGCAGGAGGGCACGGTAGAAGCGGTCGAGGTCGGCGGAGTCAGAGATCATCTCGCCCGCGGACGACGCCAGGGAGGGGTTCAGCTTCGTGACGTCGTACGTCGGGCCCGTGGCCGTCTGCGCGAGCTTGGAGTAGGCGCGGCTGCTGGGGTAGGGGACCGTGGCCCGGGTGCCGGGCAGGGAGGTCGCCCTCAGGTGCAGCGGGCCGATGATGCGGTGGGTGATCTCCTGGGCGTACGAGTGGCCCGTGACGCTCTTGATCACCATTCCGGCGAGTATGTAGTTGGTGTTGGAGTAGTTCCAGGACGTGCCCGGCGCGAAGTCCGGCTTGTGCTTCATCGCGACCGCGACGAGCTGGGCCGGGGTCAGCGTGTCGTAGCGGTGCTGGAGGAAGCCTTCCGCCAGGAAGTACGTGCGGCCGAAGTCTTCGTCCGCCGTGTAGTTGTAGATGCCGCTGGTGTGGTTGAGGAGTTGGCGGATCGTGATCCCGCGGCCGTCGTGGCCGTGGCCGTGCACCACGCCCGGCAGCCACTTCTCCACCGTGTCGTCCAGGGACAGCCGTCCCTCCGCCTCCAGTTGGAGGAGGACCGTCGCCACGAACGTCTTGGTGATGCTGCCGACGCGGTAGCGGTCGTCCGCCGAACGCGCGGCGCCCGTGCGGAGGTTGCCGACGCCGGCCGTGGCCGACCAGGTGCCGTGGGCGTCCTTGGCGGTCGCGGTGACGCCGGGCACGCCCGCCTGGACCGCCGCCTCGACGGCCCGGCGGGTGGCGGAGTGCTCGGCGCCGGCTCCGGCCGGGCCCGCGGCCAGGGCCGGTCCCGCCAGCGCGGCCGACAGGACCAGGGTCGTGGCGCCCACCAGTGTCGTACGTACGGACATGTCTTCCCCCAACTTCGCCGTCGAGCTCGGTCGGGGGGAGGGACCCGCAAAGATCGGCGCGGGTTGCCTGCCGGGGAACCGGTTGAGTGACTTTCAGCCCTTCTTCAGCACCAGTTCCGTGTTCCGGTCGTTCGCGTCGCCCGCGAGGGTCTTGCCGGCGCCGGGGGCGTTGAAGGAGAGCTCGCGGTAGAGGGCGGCCAGGCCCGTCTGGCTGAGGTCGGCGAAGTTCGTCCGGTGGGGGGCGGCCGACTCGATGAGCGTGGTGAAGATCGACAGCGTGCCGTCCTTGTTGTCGACCAGCTCGATCACCCGGGCGAGCTGCGGATGGTCGACGTGCGAGGCGGTGGAGATCTCCCAGAAGGAGCGGCCGCCGGACGCGGCGTGCGGGGTGACCACGTTCTTGTGGATGTGGCCGTTCACCCAGGCCAGCACATTGGCGTGGCTGCTGAGGAGGGACACGACCTCGGCACCGTTGTGCCGGCGCTCACCGGGGTGGGCCGGGTCCGGGCGGGTGTTGGTCATCGTCTTGCTGGTGTGGTGGCTGAAGACGACGGCGTACGAGTCCTTGTTGTCCCGCAGCGTCCTGTCCAGCCACTTCAGCTGGGCGGTGCCGATGGAGCCCTCGTAGTGGCCGCCGGCGTCGGTGGTGTCGAGGCTGATGCCGATCACGTCGTCGGCGATGCGGAAGGTGTAGTACTGGGTGCCCGCAGCCAGGTTGGCGGAGGAGTAGCCGTGGCCGACCGGTCCGATGCCCTGGTGGGCCGGGTCCAGATGGGCCTTCAGATAGTCGGCGGAGGTGTACGGGGCACGCTTTTCGTCCGGGGTGACCGAGCGCATGGACCGCGCGTGGGCCTTGAGGAAGTCCCGGTAGCCGACGCCCTTGGGGTCCTTGGCGTTCTTGATGGCGTCCTGGAGCTTCTTGGCCTCGGCGGCGGACACGTTCATCAGCTTCTTGCCGCCGATGGCCGCCTCGGCGAGGTAGGGGTCGCCGTGGGAGCCGTAGCAGCCGAGGGGCAGCGCGTCGTGGTTGCCGACGGTGGAGTACCAGGGCAGGTTGAGACCGGGGCTGCGGACCTCCCGGACGGCGGCCGCCAAGAAGCCCTTGAGGTGCGGGAATCCAAGGGCCTTGTCGCCGTCGCGGAGCGTGGAGTCCGGCTGCCAGTACAGCTTGAGACCGCTGTTCTGCACGCCCTCGTAGTGCCGCGCGTCACCGGAGTCGGGGGTGATCCGACCGCCGCTCATGACCTTCATGAACCACTCCAGTTCGGAGTGGGCGTTGTTGTCGGTGTTGTCGCCGGTGGTCATGACGAAGTGCAGCGGGGAGCCGGTGACCGGGGCGCCCCGCAGCGCGTTGACCCGCTCGACGAGCGAGATGGCGCCCTGCACGGTCAGCGCCTCCTGCGGGCGCCAGGCGTGCGGGTCCGTGGAGCGCAGGAACTCCAGGCGCAGCGGGTGCTGGACGTCCATCAGGTGCAGATCGGTGAACTGCACGAAGGCGGCGAGGGGCGTACGGCGGCCCGCGCGGCCGGACTTGGGGGCGGCGAGCTCGCTGCGCACGACGCGCTTCCAGCCGGCGCCGTCGCCCAGGCGACGGTATCCGGAGCTGGTGCGGGGTGCGGCGACCGTGGCGAGGGTGGTGCCCTTGGTGTAGGGGGCGAGGGGGGCCGCCGGGGCCCTGCGGGAGGAGGCGACCGGCGTCTGGGTCGTGGTGGCGGCCTGGCTGTCGGTGGGGCGCAGGGCGTAGCCGATGCCCGCGGAGACGGACACCGCTCCGGCGGCGGCGAGGACGGTACGGCGGTTGACCCCCAGCGCGGAGGTGGCGACAGAGCGTATGCGCGACATGGCGCGATCTCCCCGAGTACGAACGCGTCGGCTGTGGTCGCGGGCGATCGCTGTCGCGAACATCCCGCTCACTTTGGATCGTTGGCAGCGGGGATGACCTGCGCGTGAACGCGGCGGCAACGGGCAGCGCCGATCACCGTACGTGGATCACGCCGTACGGGGGCGGTCATGGAGTGGATTTCGGGTGGCCCGGGGGCGGTCACTCAGTGTTCATCTCACGGGGTAGGGGACGGACCCCGGACCCACGGCGGGCGAAGCCTCTTCCCACCCCCCGTCAGACGGATTCCACCCGCCCCTGCGCCGGTCGCTCGCGCCACAGCCGCAGGGCGATGTCGACCAGGCGCACCCGGGTGAGTCCGGGCACCGCGGACAGGTCCTGCCAGGCGGCCAGGTCGGTGGAGCCGTCGATCTCGTTGCGGAGTTCACCGCCGACGACCTCGCCCTCGTAGATGATCCGTACGCCGTGGTGGTCCGTGGCGAAGCGCGGCCCCCGGCGCCCGCGCAGGTGGCGGAACGAATCCACGCCGAGAAGACCGGTCACCTCGATGCGATAGCCGGTCTCCTCGGTCACCTCCCGGCGAACGGTGTCGTAGGGATCCTCACCGTGCTCCATGCCACCACCGGGCAGCACCCACTCGGGGGTGCCGTCGGGAGCCGGGGAGCGGGCAAGCAGGATCTGTCCGTCACGAACGCACACGGCGTAGGCCGCCACCCTCAACTTCTCGCGCACGGAGGGACGTTAACGCGCCCGCTCGGGATTGGCAGGCGAGTATCCGGGGGCGGGCCGGAGCCGGCGGCTCAGGCGCATGCTCGGCGGCGGGTGTGCGGGTCGAGCGCGATGGTGCCGACGGGGGCACCCGGCGCGGCGAGGGCCGTCGCGCGCGAGGCGCCGGGGCCGCCCGCCCGCGGCGGAGAACCGCCGGGGCCCGTGCCCCGGGCGAACCCCGGGGTGCCGGTCAGGGGCGAGGCTCCAGACCCTGTTGGTCGCGGAGTCCGCCGCACCCGCGCTCAGCAGCCACGCCCCCGGGCCTGCGGCCGGAGGGCGAGCGCGGGACGAGGGCGCCAACCGGTCACGTACCCTTGAGCGGTTAGTGGAGAAGGAGTGAGTGCCCGATGTCCGTCAGCCCCGACCCCCGTCCGCTCACCGGTGAGCCGCTCTCGCTCGATCTGCTCAACACGCGGTGGAGCCGGGACGGCGTCGCCCAGGACCTGCTCACCGGCACCGAGGGGCTGGCGGTGTGGCTGGTGAGCAATGGGCTGGCGGGCGAGTACGCCGCCGACGCGGAGGTGCTGCGTCACCTTCTTCAGGCGCGGGACGCGCTGCAGGCCGTGGTGGACGGGTCGCCCGAGGAAGGCGCGCCGCTCGTCGACGCGGTCCTCGCGCACGGCCGGATCCGGCCCACGCTCACCGCCGACGGGCCGGGCGAGCGGGCCGAGTTCAGCGATCCCGCCTGGGGGCCTGCCTGGCTCGCCGCCCGCGACTATCTGGAACTGCTCAGCGCCGCCCCCGACCGGATCCGCGGCTGCGCCCATGAGTCGTGCGTCCTGCACTTCTTCGACACGTCGAGGAACGGCACCCGCCGCTGGTGCTCCATGGCCGCGTGCGGCAACCGCGCGAAGGCGTCCCGGCATTACGCCCGCTCCAAGGAAGAAACCTGATCGATTCGGGATTTAAACCCCCACATCCGATAGCGGGTTTTCCCCATACATCAATTTCGATTCGGTCAACACTCCCCAAAGTTCCGTCTCTTGGGTAAAGCTGTGCGCTCGTCCGGCACGGAAGTCTCCACCTACAAGGGATGCCGATGACCCACACCCCCGAGCGCGAACCCATACCCGGCCCGAGACGCCTGGCCCGCATTGCCGTGGCCGTCGGCGTGGTGGCCGCTCTCTCCGCGGCAGGGCCGATACCCATGGCCTTCTCCGCCGACGCACCGCCCGCGGCCGCCGACCCCGGCGTCAAGTCCGCCCACGACAAGCTCGGTTCGGACGACGCCGACCTGCTCGCCGAGGCCAAGGCCGCCGGGGACAAGAACGTCACGATGATGATCGCGACCGCCCCGGGCAGGACCGAGCAGGTCGCCCAGGAGCTGGACGCGGTCAAGGGCGGCTCGGTGGGCCGTACGTACGACAAGCTCGGCTATGTCCGCGCCACCGTCCCGACCGGCAGGGCCGACGCGGCCATCGCCGCCGCCGCGAAGCTGTCCTCGGTGCACGCCATCGACCTGCGCCAGGAGATCCAGCTCGACGACCCGGCACCGAGCGCGGACACCGCCAAGGGCGCGGGGAGCGCGGGGACCGCGGCCGCCTACCCGGCACCGGGCAAGAACACCCCGGCCACGAACCCGTACAACCCGTCCTTCGAGACCGGCGCGGTCGACTTCGTCAAGGAGCACCCGAAGGCGGACGGCCGCGGCATCACCATCGGCATCCTGGACTCCGGCGTCGACCTCGGACACCCGGCGCTGCAGAAGACCACCACCGGCGAGCGGAAGATCGTCGACTGGGTGACGGCGACCGACCCGATCGTCGACAGCGACCAGACCTGGCGTCCGATGGTGACGGCCGTGTCCGGACCGAGCTTCAGCTACGGCGGCAGGACCTGGACGGCGCCCGCGGGGTCGTACCAGATCAGCACGTTCAAGGAGTCGTACACCACCGGCGGAGACGCGGCGGGCGACGCCAACCGGGACGGCGACACCACCGACTCCTGGGGCGTCCTGTACGACGCGGCGGCCGGCACGGTCACCGTCGACCTGAACAACAACTACGACTTCTCCGACGACACGCCGATGAAGCCGTACAAGGACGGCTACCAGATCGGCTACTTCGGCACCGACAACCCGGCCACCGACGTGGTCGAGCGGCAGCCGTTCGTCGTGCAGATCCGCAAGGACGTCCCGATGGACCCGTACGGCGGGTCCTGGGTCGGCAAGAAGGCCGACTTCGTCAACATCGGTGTCATCGAGTCCGAGCACGGCACCCACGTCGCCGGCATCACCTCCGCCAACGGTCTGTTCGGCGGGAAGATGAACGGCGCCGCCCCCGGCGCGAAGATCGTCTCCTCCCGCGCCTGCACCTGGACCGGCGGCTGCACCAACGTCGCGCTCACCGAGGGCATGATCGACCTCGTCGCGGGCCGCGGCGTCGACATCGTCAACATGTCCATCGGCGGTCTCCCGGCGCTCAACGACGGCAACAACGCGCGCGCCGAGCTGTACACGCGCCTCATCGACACCTACGGCGTCCAGCTGGTCATCTCCGCGGGCAACTCCGGCCCCGGCGCCAACACCATCGGCGACCCCGGCCTGGCCGACAAGGTCATCTCGGTCGGCGCGGGCATCTCCAGGGAGACCTGGGCCGCCAACTACGGCTCCGCCGTGGAGAAGAAGTACGCCCTGCTGCCCTTCTCCTCCCGCGGCCCGCGCGAGGACGGCGGCTTCACGCCGACGCTCGTCGCGCCCGGCGCCTCGATCAACTCCACCCAGACCTGGCTGCCGGGCTCCCCGGTCGCCGAGTCGGGCTACTCGCTGCCGGCCGGCTACTCGATGCTCCAGGGCACCTCGATGGCGTCCCCGCAGGCGGCGGGCGCGAGCGCGCTGCTGCTGAGCGCCGCCAAGCAGAAGGGCATCGCCCTCAGCCCGGCCGACCTGCGCACGGCTCTCACCTCGACCGCCCACCACATCCAGGGTGCGCAGGCGTACGAGGAGGGTGCGGGCCGCATCGACATCGTCGACGCCTGGGACGCGATCCGCGACGAGGCGACCGCGCACGACTACACGGTCAAGGCGCCCGTCGACACCGCGATCGACTTCGCCCTGAAGACACCGGGCTTCGGCACCGGCCTGTACGACCGCGAGGGCGGCCTGAAGGCGGGTCAGAAGAAGACGTACGACGTCACCATCACCCGTACCTCCGGCCCGGACCGGGCGCTGTGGCACGAGCTGAACTTCGTGAACAACGCCGGTGACACCTTCCGGATCGTCGGCGACGACATGGTGAAGCTGCCGCTGAACCAGCCGGTGACCGTCAAGGTCCAGGCGGCCCCGCGGTCCGCGGGCATCAAGAGCGCGATCCTGGAGGTCGACGACCCGAGGACCGAGGGCGTCGACAAGCAGATCCTCACCACGGTCGTCGTGTCGACCCCGGTCGGCTACGCCGTCTCCGCGTCGGGTTCGGTGCAGCGCAACAGCACCCGGTCGTACTTCCTGAACGTCCCGGCGGGCGCCAAGTCCCTGGAGGTCGCGATGAGCGGCCTGAAGGACAAGAGCCAGACGCGGTTCATCGCGATCCACCCGTACGGCGTTCCGGTCGACAACACCTCGACGCCGTTCTGCTACAACAACTACCTGGACGGCAACGGCTGCAAGCCCGACGTGCGCTCGTACGCGGACCCACAGGCCGGCGTCTGGGAGATCGAGGTCGAGTCGCGCCGTACGTCGCCGCTGCTCGACAACCCGTACAAGCTGGACGTCACCGTCCTCGGCGCGGCCTTCGACCCGGAGACCGTGACCGTTCCCGAGGCCAAGGTCGGCAGCCCGGCCGCCGTCTCCTGGAAGGTGACCAACAAGTACGCGGCCCTGGACGGCAAGCTCGTCGGCGGCCCGCTCGGCTCCTCGAAGACGGCCCGGCCGTCGATCAAGGAGGGCGAGACCCGGACCACCACGGTGACCGTGCCCGAGGGTGCCAAGTCGCTGGACGTGGCCATCGGCGGTGTCTCCGACACGGCGGCCGACCTCGACCTGACGGTGTACGACGCGAGCGGCAAGAAGGTCGCGCAGTCCGCGGACGGCGACTCCGAGGAGGCGGTCTCCATCGCCTCGCCGGCCGCCGGCACCTACACCGTCGAGGTCGTGGGCTACTCGGTTCCGTCGGGCTCGACCGACTACGACTACAGGGACGTGTTCTTCTCCTCCACGCTCGGTTCCGTCACCGTCGACGGCTCGGCGCCGGTGAAGCTCGGCACGGGTGACTCGGCCACGGTGACCGGTCAGGTCACGGCGGCCGCGGTGGCTCCCGAGGGACGCGAGTTCTTCGGCCGGGTCCAGCTGGTCAACGCGCGCGGCACGGTCGCGGGCGTGGGCAGCGTGAAGATCGGGAAGGTCACTCCGTAACACCGTTTCGGAACATGGGGGCGGGCGTCCTGGTGGGCGCCCGCCCCTTCGTGTGCGCGGGTCATTCGCAGCCTGGAGTGCCGGTCGCGGACGGCGACGCGTCGGCGACGAGGGCGGCCCGCTCGTCGGCGATCTCCTGCTTGCCGGTCACCCACAGGTCCGGGACGGCGGCCCGGTCCGCGAAGCCGACCAGCACCTGTTCGCCCTCGCGGGGGGCCGGGTCGACCGACTCGTCCGTGAGGAAGGTGAGTTCGTCCTTGCCCTCGGCCGGCTTGTAGTAGTGGGTCACGCGCAGGGTGACCCGCCGCTGTCCGGTGCCCGGGACCCGCTCTACGGCGGTCACACGGCCCTCGACCACGAGCCGGGCGCAGGCCGTGTACATCGGCCCACGGCCCGACTTTCCGTCGGCGGCCTTGGCCGCGCTGTCGCTCGCCCCGCCCGCCATGGTGCTCCCCGTCTGGGTCAGCAGCCAGGCCATCCCGGACAGCACGGCCGCCACGGCGACCACGGCGAGGGCCCCGAAGGCGAGGTTCCGCGCACGGGGCCGACGGGGGCGCACGGGTCGTACCGCGCTCACCGGTACCGGCTTCGGTGCCGTCGCGGGCTCGACCAACGCCTCGGCGAGGAAGCCCAGTTGTTCCCGGAGCAGCGCCACATCGGCCGCCGCGGCGCCGTGTTCGGCCATGAACGCGGCATCGGCGCGGACCTCGTCCGGCAGCGGCCGGTCCATGAGGACGGCCATCAGCGCATCCAGGCCGGAGTCGCCGTCGTCGTGTCCGCCGTATCCGTCGTGTCCGTCGTGTCCGCTGTATCCGTCGTGTCCGTCGTATCCATCGTGTTCGGCGGTCACGTCACACCACCTCGTCCTCGTGCAGGCGGGCGCGCAGGGCCCGTACCGCCGTGTGCAGCCTGCTCTTGACCGTGCCCTCGGGAATGCCGAGCTCCTCGGCTATCCCGCGCACCGGCAGGTCGGCGTAGAAGCGCAGGACGACGACCTGGCGCTGGCTGTCGGGCAGGTCGTCCAGGCCCTGGGCCACGGCGAGCGAGAGCACGCTGGTGTCCTCGCCGGAGGGGTGGTCGCCCTGCCGGAGCGAGGCCAGCCGCTCGCCGAGCCGTTCCTGGCGGCGCTTGGCGCGGTGCCAGTCCATGGCGAGGTTGGAGGCGACGACAGCCGCCCAGGCCGAGACGTCCCGCGGCGCCTCCTCGCCCTTCGCGGCCCGCTCCAGCAGCCGAAGGCGGACCTGCTGCACCCCGTCCAGCAGGTCCGCCTGAGGCACCCCGCCCAGCGCGAGCACCGCCCGCACCCGGCGTTCCTGGGCCGCGTCCAGCGGATCGTCCCCTTTGTGATCCGCACCCTGGCCGCGGCGGGCCTTTCTGCGCAGCACAGCCACCCCTCCCCTCGCCGCGTTTCCCCTATGACGCAGGCGCGGGCCGAAACGTTCGCGGTGATTTTCCGCGATCTTCCGGACCCCGCTCCTCCACTTGATCCACTCGTCTCCGACGCATCGACTTCACGCCGCCTCCGCTGTCACCATGAACCCCATGACGCACATCACCAAAGGCGCGAACACCCCTGTCCCCGCAGGCCCGTTACGGGTCGCGGTCTGCCGACGGAACGTGCCCGGGACGCCGGTCGTGGACGCGTCGGCCCTGCTGCTCGACGCGGCGGGCAAGGTCCGCGGCGATGCCGACCTCGTGTTCTACAACCAGCCCGCACACCCCTCCGGGGCGGTACGGCACACGGGGGCGGGCGAGGGCGACGGGATGCTCGCCGAGTGGCTGGAGGTGGACCTGCCGCGCGTCGAGCCGGAGATACAGCGGGTGCTGATCGCGGGCTCCTGCGACGGCGGGGTGTTCGGGCAGGTGCCCGGGCTGTATGTGCAGGCGGTGACGGCGGACGGCGCGCCGGCGGTGCACTACGCGGTGACCGACGCGTCGAGCGAGACCGCGTTCGTGCTCGGGGAGTTCTACCGGCGCAACGGGGGGTGGAAGTTCCGGGCGGTGGGGCAGGGGTACGCCTCCGGGCTCGCGGGGCTGGCGACGGACTTCGGCATCGCGGTGGAGGAGCCGGCACCGGCCCCGGCACCCGTGCCCCCGCCGCCCACGGTCCCTACGGCGCCGCCCGCCGCGGCCCACCCCTCCCCCGCCGCCCCGCAGGACGCCGTGCCCTACTCCTTCGGCCCCGAGTTCCCGCCGTACCTCCAGCGCGGCCGCGGCAACGGCGTCGTCTCCGTGGACGCGCCCCTGCCGCCGGGCCCGGTGATCGTGGAGGCCCGGCACGAGGGCGACGGCTACTTCGGGATGCACACCCTGACCCGCCGCAACAAGGACGACGAGCTCCTCTACAACAGCACCCTGCGCGACTTCCGCGGCCGCGCCTTCGTGCTGCCCCCGGCGGACCGCCCGCTGCGGCTGCGGGTGGAGGCCGACCACGACTGGACGGTGTCCGTACAGCCGCTGTCGGTGGCCCGCCGGATCGGCCAGGGCCCGCTGAGCGGATACGGCCCGGAGGTCATCGCCTACACCGGCACGGCGGCCGATCTCGACGTCGACTTCGCGGGCGACGAGGACGGCGGCGGCTACTTCGGGCTGAAGTGCCTGGAGGCCCGGTATCTCACCAGGCCCGACGAGTACGACCTGCTGGTCAACGACACCGACCCGTTCCGCCAGACCGTGCCCCTGCCCGACGGCCCCCTGCTGCTGCTCCTGGAGGCCGACGGCCCCTGGCAGCTCACCGCCCGGCCCCTGCCCGTGTTCGACGGGGCCGCCGCGCAGGCCGCCGGTGCCTGGACGGGCCGCGGCGACCGCACGGTCACCCTCGCCAACCCCGCCCCCGGACACCCCGCGCTGCTGGAGTACTCCTTCACCGACGCCGGCACCTTCGCGTCGTACCGGGTCAAGCTGCTGGACGAGTACGACGACGAGGAGACGTTCCTCGAAGGCTCCAGGCACGGCAGGCACGGCCGCACCGTGCTCTTCCGCAAGGGCGAGCCGGAGGTGCGGCTGAAGGTGGAGGACGGCGGCGACTGGAGCCTGCGTCTGCTGCCGATCGAGCAGGTGCCGCAGCTCACCGGTGCCGCGGAGGGCCGCGGCAGCGCGGTGTTCCGCTACGACGGCCCGCCCGCGCTGCTCGGTCTGCGCCGCACCACCTCCGACACGGAGCCGCTGGAGACCCGTACCCTGCAGGCCGACGGGCAGTTGCGGATCTCGGCCGACAGCGTGGGGCGGCGCCGCCCGACCGTCGGACCGGTGTGGGTCTCGGCCGCCGGGTACTGCTATGTGCACGTCTTCGCCGCGAGCGTCGACACCGCCTGGCGGATCGAGACCGCGGACACGGCCTCCGTACCGGTGCTCGGCAAGCTCGTGGAGGGCCAGGGCTATGGAGTCGTACGTCACACCGGGCCCGAGGCCGAGGTGATGGTCAAGCACGAGCCGCGCGGGATGCTGGACCTGGTGGTGCTGTGGGAACTGGACGAACGCCTGGAACCGGTGCGCCGGATCAGCACGGCTTCCGGTCTGCAGCGCGTTCCGGGAGGATTCCTCCAGATCAGGACGTCCGGCAAGTGGAGCATCGAACTGCGCGGCTGACGTGAGACCCGTCCCATTCCTCGGGCAAAGGATTGGACACGTGGGCCGGGGTGAGACGCATGATGGAAAGGCCCCGGCCACGCAGGGGGCACCAGCAAGCCATGTGAAGGAGTCGCAGTGAGGGTCGGAATCGTCGGAGCCACCGGTCAGGTCGGCACGGTCATGCGCAGGATCCTCACGGAGCGCGACTTCCCGCTGGACGAGCTGCGGCTGTTCGCCTCGGCCCGCTCGGCCGGCACGGTCCTCGACGGTGTGACGGTGGAGGACGCGGCGACCGCCGACTACACCGGCCTGGACATCGTCCTCTTCTCGGCGGGCGGCGCGACCTCCAAGGCGCTGGCCGAGAAGGTCGCCGCCCAGGGTGCCGTGGTGATCGACAACTCCTCCGCGTGGCGCAAGGACCCTCAGGTGCCGCTGGTGGTCTCCGAGGTGAACCCGCACGCGATCGCCGACCGGCCCAAGGGCATCATCGCCAACCCGAACTGCACCACGATGGCCGCGATGCCGGTGCTGAAGCCGCTGCACGCCGAGGCCGGCCTGGAGGCGCTGGTCGTCGCCACCTACCAGGCGGTGTCCGGGTCCGGGCTCGCGGGTGTGGCGGAGCTGCACGGGCAGGCGCAGAAGGTGATCGCCGACGCGGACAAGCTGACCCACGACGGCGAGGCGGTGGACTTCCCGGAGCCGGGCGTCTACAAGCGTCCCATCGCCTTCAACGTGCTCCCCTTCGCGGGCAACCTCGTCGACGACGGCCTGAACGAGACCGACGAGGAGCAGAAGCTCCGCAACGAGTCCCGCAAGATCCTGGAGATCCCGGCCCTCAAGGTCTCCGGCACTTGTGTGCGCGTCCCGGTCTTCTCCGGCCACTCGCTGCAGGTCAACGCCCGTTTCGCGCGTCCGATCCCCCCGGAGCGGGCGGCCGAGCTGCTCGCCGACGCGCCGGGTGTCGTCCTCACCGACATCCCCACCCCCCTCCAGGCGGCCGGCAAGGACCCCTCGTACGTCGGCCGCATCCGCCGCGACGAGACCGTCGAGCACGGCCTGGCCCTGTTCATCTCCAACGACAACCTCCGCAAGGGCGCGGCCCTGAACGCCGTCCAGATCGCGGAACTGGTGGCGGCGGAACTCACCGCGAAGTAGCGCACAGCGACCAGCACGGAAGGGGCGGCCACGATCGCGTGGCCGCCCCTTCCGCATACCCGGGGCCGGCCCTACGGCCGCCGCACCTCGTACAGGAAGCACCCGTACTCCACGGCCCGTACGTGCACGAGCGCCACCTCGGGGTCGGCGAAGGCCTCCGTGAAGGCCTGCTCGAAGTCGCCGCGGTGCTCGACCAGCCGGCCGCCCAGGATGTGCCCGTCGGCGGAGTAACGGCGGACGGTGCGGTGCGCCTCGGCGAAGGGCAGGCCGCCGCCGTCCGGCCCCGGGCACTCCTGCGCATGGATGAACACGGGACCCTGCTCGTCGTAGGCGCCCGGCTCGGCGCCGGTCCGGGCGGCCCAGCGGCGCAGGGGCGCGTAGGAGACGAGGGCGATCCGCTCGCCGGGGACGCTCCGGCGCAGACAGCAGCGCAGCGGCGCGCCACCCTCCTCGTCCGTCACGGGAACCGTCTCGCGTCCTGCGTCGTCAGTGGAACGCAGCTCCTTCAGGACCGGCGGGTCGATGGGTCGTGCGGTGTACGTCGTCATGTGCCCAGGCTGGCGCGATCGGGCCCCGCCGACCGGCGGGATCCGGACATCGCGTTCCGCGCGGGTCCCATGGAAGGATGGCGCAACCCACACATAACGAGGAGATGACCGCGTGCCTGGCACAAACCTGACTCGCGATGAGGCGCAGCAGCGGGCGAAGCTGCTGACCGTTGACTCGTACGAGATCGATCTCGACCTCTCCGGCGCGCAGGAGGGCGGCACCTACAGGTCCGTGACCACGGTGCGCTTCGACGTCACCGAAACCGGTGCCGAGTCCTTCATCGACCTGGTGGCCCCGACGGTCCACGAGGTGACCCTCAACGGCGACCCGCTCGACCCCGACCAGGTCTTCAAGGACTCGCGGATCGCCCTGCCGGGCCTCCTGGAGGGCCGCAACGTCCTCCGTGTCGTCGCCGACTGCGCGTACACCAACACCGGCGAGGGCCTGCATCGCTTCGTCGACCCGGTCGACGAACAGGCCTACCTCTACACCCAGTTCGAGGTGCCCGACGCCCGCCGGGTCTTCGCCTCCTTCGAGCAGCCGGACCTCAAGGCCACCTTCCAGTTCACGGTGAAGGCACCGACTGGCTGGACGGTCATTTCCAACTCGCCGACGCCCGAACCCAAGGACTCGCTGCCCAACGTATGGGCCTTCGAGCCGACGCCGCGCATCTCGTCGTACATCACCGCGCTGATCGTCGGGCCGTACCAGTCGGTGCACAGCGTGTACGAGAAGGACGGTCAGTCGGTCCCGCTCGGCATCTACTGCCGTCCCTCGCTCGCCGAGTTCCTCGACTCGGACGCGATCTTCGAGGTGACCCGGCAGGGCTTCGACTGGTTCCAGGAGAAGTTCGACTACGCGTACCCGTTCAAGAAGTACGACCAGCTCTTCGTGCCGGAGTTCAACGCGGGCGCGATGGAGAACGCGGGCGCGGTGACCATCCGCGACCAGTACGTCTTCCGGTCCAAGGTGACCGACGCGGCGTACGAGGTCCGCGCGGAGACGATCCTGCACGAGCTGGCCCACATGTGGTTCGGCGACCTGGTCACCATGGAGTGGTGGAACGACCTGTGGCTGAACGAGTCGTTCGCCACGTACACCTCCATCGCCTGCCAGTCGTACGCCCCCGGGTCGCGCTGGCCGCACGCGTGGACGACGTTCGCCAACTCCATGAAGACGTGGGCCTACCGGCAGGACCAGCTGCCGTCCACCCACCCGATCATGGCCGAGATCAACGACCTCGACGACGTGCTCGTCAACTTCGACGGCATCACTTACGCCAAGGGCGCCTCCGTCCTCAAGCAGCTCGTCGCGTACGTCGGCATGGACGAGTTCTTCAAGGGCGTGCAGGCCTATTTCAAGGCCCACGCGTACGGCAACACGCGCCTGTCCGACCTGCTGGGCGCGCTGGAGGAGACCTCCGGGCGCGATCTGAAGACCTGGTCGAAGAAATGGCTGGAGACGGCCGGCATCAACATCCTGCGCCCGGAGATCGAGACGGACGCCGAGGGTGTCATCACCTCCTTCGCCATCCGCCAGGAGGCCCCGGCCCTGCCCGCCGGCGCCAAGGGCGAGCCGACGCTGCGCCCGCACCGGATCGCGGTCGGTCTGTACGAGCTCGACGGCGACAGCGGCAAGCTGGTCCGCGCGGACCGCATCGAGCTGGACGTGGACGGCGAGCTGACCGCCGTACCGCAGTTGGCCGGCCGGCGCCGCCCGGACGTCGTCCTGCTCAACGACGACGACCTGTCGTACGCCAAGGTCCGCCTGGACGAGCGGTCCCTGGCCTTCGTGACCGAGCACCTCGGCGACTTCGAGTCCTCCCTGCCCCGCGCCCTGTGCTGGGCGTCGGCCTGGGACATGACCCGCGACGCCGAGCTCGCCACCCGCGACTACCTCAGCCTGGTCCTGTCGGGGATCGGCAAGGAGTCCGACATCGGCGTGGTGCAGTCGCTGCAGCGCCAGGTGAAGCTGGCCATCGAGCTGTACGCCGACCCGGCCGCCCGCGAGGCCCTGCTGACCCGCTGGACGGATGCCACGCTGGCCCATCTGCGGGCCGCCGCGCCGGGCAGCGACCACCAGCTGGCCTGGGCCCGGGCGTTCGCCGCGACCGCCCGTACGCCGGAGCAGCTGGACCTTCTCGAAGGTCTGCTGGACGGCACCCAGACGATCGAGGGCCTGGTCGTCGACACGGAGCTGCGCTGGGCGTTCGTGGAGCGCCTGGCCGCGGTGGGCCGCTTCGACGAGACGGAGATCGCGGGCGAGTACGAGCGGGACAGGACCGCGGCCGGTGAGCGGCACGCGGCCACCTCGCGCGCGGCCCGCCCGACGCCCGAGGCCAAGGCGGAGGCGTGGGCGTCGGTCATCGAGTCCGACAAGCTCCCGAACGCGGTGCAGGAGGCCGTGATCGGCGGCTTCGTCCAGACCGACCAGCGCGAGCTGCTGGCGCCGTACACGGAGAAGTTCTTCGAGGTCCTGAAGGACATCTGGGACTCCCGTTCGCACGAGATCGCGCAGCAGATCGTGATCGGCCTGTACCCCTCGATCCAGGTGTCCGAGGAGACCCTCGCCAAGACGGACGCCTGGCTCGCCTCGGCCGAGCCCAACGCGGCCCTGCGCCGCCTCGTCTCGGAGTCCCGCTCGGGCGTGGAGCGAGCCCTGAAGGCACAGGCGGCGGACGCGGCGGCCGCCTAGTCCGTACGGTGACGAGGGGCGCCCGGTGAGCCACCGGGCGCCCCTCACTCGTGCTCAGCGCGGGACCATCCCGCCGGTGACGTCGACCGGTGAGGCCGGCCGCGTGGTCGGAGGCGAGGAGGACGGCGGTGGCGGTGATCTCGGCGAGCGCGACGTCCTGGCCACCCTGCGCCGCTCCGGCGAGCCCTACACCCTCCCCCCGCGCCGGCTCTCGGCCACGCTGATGCTCACCACGGGCGGGATGACCGGACGCCTCGACAAGCTGGAGCGGGCCGGGCTGCTGCGCCGCTCCCCCGACCCGCACGACCGGCGCGGTCTCCAGGTCACGCTGACCGAGGAGGGCCTGCGGCTCATCGACGAGGCGGTCGGCGCGGGCCTCGCGGAACAGTCGGACGCGCTGTCCGCCCTGAACGGCGAACAGGCCGACCAACTGGCCGACCTGCTGCGGGAGTTGCTCGCGGGGACCGAGAAGACGCAGCCCTAGGTACGACAGGGCCCGGGTCACCCCACGTGGGCGGCCAACGCGGCCTCCACGGCCGCCGGGTCGGGTGCGTCGGCCGCCCAGGCCACGTATCCGTCGGGGCGCACCAGCAGGGCCGTACGACGGTCGCTCGCCCAGCGCGCCACCGTCAGCCGCTCCGCGCGGTCCGGACCACCCTGTCCGCCCTCGTACACCTCCGGAGTGATCAGCACGAACCGCCCGCCACGCAGTGCCTCGTAGAGGCGGCCGCCGTCGGCGAGGGCGACGTCGGGGACGCGCGTGCCGGTGAGACGGTGGGAGCCGCGGGGGGCCGGGTAGCGGTAGCCGATGCCGGTGATCTGGCCGACCGCCTTGCGACGGGCGGGTCCGACCGCGTCGAGGAACGCGGTGAGGGCGGCGCGCAGGGCCAGGGTCCAGGGGCGCTTGGCCATGGCGAGGCGGACGATGCCGCCGCTGCTGCGGAGCACGGACCTGCCGACGGGGTGGCGCTCGGCCTGGTAGGTGTCGAGCAGCGCCGGGTCCGCGTGGTGATTGGCGACCGCGGCCAGCTTCCAGCCCAGGTTGGCCGCGTCCTGCAGACCGGTGTTCATACCCTGGCCGCCGGCCGGGGTGTGCACATGCGCGGCGTCGCCGGCCAGGAAGACACGGCCGACCCGGTAGGTGGGGGCCTGGCGCTCGTCGCTGTGGAAGCGGGACATCCAGCGGGCGTCGTGCATCCCGAAGTCACGGCCGAGGGCGAGCCGGGTGATCTCCTTGACCTCGTCGAGGTCGAGGGGCGCGCTGTCGGCGACGTTGCGGCGGCGGTGCCAGCCGATGACACGGTAGTAGCCGTCGCCGAAGGGGGCGATGAAGGCGAAGGCGTCGCCGACGGCGTTCACGGTGAGCAGGGAGTCCGGCTTCTCGGCGAGCAGGACGTCGGCGAGGACGACGGAACGGATCACCGACCTGCCGGGGAAGGGCAGCCCGATCGCGTCGCGCACGGCGCTGCGCATGCCGTCGGTGCCGACGACATAGGCGGCCCGCAGGCTCTCGGCCTCACCACCGGGACCGCGGACCTCGACGGTGACGCCGTCCGCGTCCTGGACCAGCCCGGTCAGCTCGGTCTCGTAACGGAAGTCCACCCCCGCCTCCACCGCGCGCCGCTCCAGCGCCTTCTCCACCTCGTACTGCGGGAGGACGAGGAGGTGGTTGAAGCGGGAGGGAAGCGAGTCGAGGTCGATGGTGAGGCGGCCGAAGAGGCGGAGGCGGTCGAGGGGCTGCCCGACGGCCTCCAGGTCGTCGGCGAGGCCGCGGGCGTCGAGCTGCTCCAGGGTGCGGGCGTGCAGGACGAAGGCCCGGGAGAGGTTGCTGATCTTGTGCGGGCGCCTTTCGAGGAGCGTGACGGGAACGCCCGCGACGGCGAGGTCACCGGCCAGGAGGAGGCCGGTGGGGCCGGAGCCCACGACGATGACGGGGCGCGGCCGCGGGTGCGGGTTGCGGGTGGTGCCAGTCGTGCCGTTCATGAGGGCCTCCTGGGATGCCAACGCCTGTTGGCCAACGTTCGCTGGCCAACGCTTGTTGGTCAACGCTTGTTGGCAACATTACGACTGAAGCATGGGGGCGTCAACACTTGTTGGCCTACGCGTGTTGGCCTACGATCGTTGACATGACTGCGAGCAACACCGGCCCCGCCGGCTCCGGCTCCCCCAGCGGAGCGCGCCGCTCCGAGGCCACCCGCAACGCGATCCTCGCCGCCGCCCGCGAGCGCTTCGCCGCCGACGGCTATGAGCGCGCCACCATCCGCGCGATCGCCAAGGACGCGCACATCGACCCGTCGATGGTGATGCGGTACTTCGGCAACAAGGACGGCCTCTTCGCGGCGGCCGTCGCACTCGATCTGCGGCTCCCGGACCTGGCGCCGGTGCCGCGCGACGAGGTCGGCCGGGCACTCGTGGGCCACTTCCTCGCGATGTGGGAGGAGAACGAGGAGCTCACGGCGATGCTGCGGGTGGGCGCCACCAATCAGGCCGGGGCCGAGCGTATGCAGGGCATCTTCCGCGACCAGCTGCTGCCGGTGGCCCGGCAGGCGTGCCCCGACCCCGAGCAGGTCCCGACGCGGGCCGCGCTGTGCGCCGCGCAGCTGCTCGGGCTGGCGCTCACCCGCTATGTGCTGCGTCTCCCGCCGGCCGTGGCGCTGGTCCGGGAGGAGATCGTGGCGTGGCTCGCGCCCACGGTGCAGCGGTATCTCACGGCGCCCAGCCCCTGAGGGACGGGCCCGAACACGAACACGGGCACGAACGTGCCGAGGGCGCCGGCCTCACCGCGAACGTGGCGGGAGGACGGCGCCCTCGGCGTGCAGGTCGGCTTTGGCTCAGGCCTTCGCCTTGGGCTTGCTCACGTGGTACTTGGACTTGTCCAGGATCATCACCAGACCGGTGATGACGACGAACAGGACGAGCGGGGTCACGACATAGAGGCCCAGCGTCTCGATGACGCTCAGGCCCTGACCGGGGTCGTCACCGTCGTCGCGCGTGAGCGCGAGCGCGGGGGACGACATGAGCAGCATCATCAGCGTCGTACCGGCAGCCAGGGCGCCGGCGCGCAGGGCGTTCTTCTTGTCCACAGTGCCAAAGTAGCGAACGCCCGAACAGGGCGCGCGCCCGGGGTGCCCTACGCGAGCGCGCGGGCCCCTCGCCGGCCTTCACCGCCCGTCCCGCAGCACCTCAAGGAGCGCGTGCAGCCGTGGCGAGGCGGTCAGCTCCTCCAGGGTCACCGGGTGGCCGTCGGCGTCGGCGACGGGCAGGCGCCAGTTCGGGTACTGGTCCCAGGTGCCGGGGAGGTTCTGCGGGCGGCGGTCGCCGACACCGTCCGGGAGCCAGACGCCGATCATGCGAGCGGGGGTGCGCAGCAGAAAGCGGTGGACGGCCTGGATCTCCGCCTCCTCGGTGGCGGGCGAGTGGCCTCCGGCCGTGCCCTGGAGCAGGCCGAGCCGGGTGAGCAGGCCCAGCCACTGAGCGGTGTCGGCCGCGTCCGCCGCACGTTCCTCCTCCAGCGGCAGGGTCAACAGGCCCAGGCGGTCGCGCAGTTCGACGTGTTCTCCGGTGAGGCGGGCGGCGGTGGACGGCAGGTCGTGGGTGGTGGCGGTGGCCAGGCAGTCGGCACGCCAGCGGGCGGGCGGCAGGGGGTGCCCGTCGCCCTCCCAGTCCCGTTCGAACCAGAGCACGGACGTGCCGAGCACCCCGCGCCGCTGGAGCGTCTCGCGCACTCCGGGCTCCACGGTGCCCAGGTCCTCACCGATCACCACGGCCCCGGCCCGGGAGGCCTCCAGGGCGAGGAGGGCGAGCATGGCCTCGGCGTCGTAACGGACGTAGGTGCCCTCGGTCGGCGGCTGTCCCTGGGGCACCCACCACAGCCGGAACAGACCCATGACGTGGTCGATGCGCAGGGCGCCGGCGTAGCGGAACAGGGCGCGCAGGAGGCGGCGGTAGGGGGCGTGGCCGGAGGCGGCCAGGCGGTCCGGCCGCCAGGGCGGCAGGCCCCAGTCCTGGCCGCGGGCGTTGAAGGCGTCGGGCGGGGCGCCCGCCGACATCCCGGCGGCGAAGTACTCCTGCTGTGCCCAGGCGTCGGCGCCCGTGGGGTGCACGCCGACCGCGAGGTCGTGCACGATCCCGACGGGCATGCCCGCCTCGTGCGCGGCGCGCTGCGCGGCGGTGAGCTGGGCGTCGGTGAGCCAGGCGAGCCAAGAGTGGAAGTCGACGCGGTCCATCAGCTCGGTGCGGGCACGGGCGACCGCGGGCGAGCGGGGGTCGCGCAGCTCGGCCGGCCAGCGGTGCCAGTCGGAGCCGTGCGCCTCGGCGAGTGCGCACCAGGTGGCGTGGTCCTCCAGCGCCTGTCCCTCCCCGGCGAGGAAGTCGGCGTAGGCGGCCTGCCGCCCGGGCCCCAGCGGCACGTCCCGCACCAGCTCCAGCGCCTCCCGCTTGAGCTCCCACACCGCGTCCCGGTCGATCAGCGCGCCCTTGTCCAGCACCGCGGCGCGCAGCCGTTCCGCCCGCTCCAGCAGGGCGTGGACCCGCTCGTGGTCGGCGACGTACGCGAATTCGGGGACGTTCTCCACCCGCAGGTGCACCGGGTCGGGGAAGCGGCGCGAGGAGGGCCGGTAGGGCGAGGGATCGGTGGGGGTGCCGAGTACGGCCGCGTGCAACGGGTTGACCTGCACGAATCCGGCGCCGGCGGTGCGCCCGGCCCAGGCGGCCAGTTCTGCCAGGTCGCCGAGGTCGCCCATGCCCCAGGAGCGCCGGGACAGCAGGGAGTAGAGCTGGACGAGGAGTCCGTACGAGCGTCCGGGGGGCGTGGGCAGCCGGGCCGGGGCGACGATCAGATGGGTCTCGGCGCTGCGTCCGTCGGGGGCGGTGGCCGTCACGCGGTGGACGCCGGCCGGGAGCGGCCCGGCGGAGGTGAGGGTCACGCCCTGTTCGGTCTCGATGCGCAGCCGGGTGCCTGGCGGGAGCGCGGCGAGGGCGGCGGGGCCTTCGCCGGGGGTGCCGAGGCCTTCGCCCAGGGTGCCGGGACCTTCGCCCAGGGTGCCGGGACCTTCGCCCGGGGTGCCGGTCCAGTGGACCACCGTGGGCGGCAGCAGTCGCTCACGCAGTTCGCTCTCGCGGGCGGCGAGTGCGGAGCGGGCGGCCTCCGGGGTGCTCGCGTCGACGCCTAGCGCGGCGAGGGCGGCGACGACGGCTGTGGCGGATGCGGCGACCGTACGGTCCGGGGACGGGCTGTAGGAGGTGGCGACGCCGTGCAGGCCGGCGAGCCGGGACAGCTCCTCGTCGAGGGGCCCGGGCGCGGTCATCTACAGCCCCGGGGCGTAGCAGTCCGCGGTCGCGTCGGACTCGCTGGTCAGCGGGGCGGCGTCGGCGAGGGGCGGCTCGCTGGTCAGGGGTTCGGCGTCGGGCAGCGGAGGCTCGCTGGTCAGCGGGACCTCGGCGAAGGCACCCTCCGCGCTGAAGACACAGAAGTGGGGGTCCTCGGGTTCGGCGGACGGCTCCGCCACGGGTTTGAACTGGGCCGGGAGCGGGATGTGAGCCGGTGCGGCCACGGGGGCCTCCTTGTCGGTACGTCGGGCACTGCGGCGTCTGCCGGATATGGGCATTGCCTACCCAGCAGGCGGGAACGCACTCTCGACAGCCGGTGGAGTCGGCCGTGGACTCGGCCGTGGAGTGCGGATGGGCGCCGGACGAGCGGGCTCACTATTCACTCAGTACATGTATCCAGTGCATACTGATCTCCATGAGTACCCGGCACATCCTTCTGGGGCTGCTGGAGGCGGGGCCGAGCCATGGCTACGACCTCAAGCGACGCCACGACGAACGCTTCCCGCAGGCCCGTCCGCTGGCCTACGGGCAGGTCTACACGACCCTGCAACGCCTGGTACGCGACGGTCTCGCGGAGGTCGACGGCACCGACGCCGACGGCGGGCCGGAGCGGACGCTGTACCGCTCGACGGGCTCCGGTTCGCACGAACTGGCCCAGTGGGCACGGGAGATCGCCCCGCCGGCGCCCTTCGTGGCCAACGAGATCTTCGCCAAGGTCGTCGTGTCGATCCTCGCGGGCGGCGACCCGGCCGCCTACCTCCGCGCCCAGCGCGCCGCGCACATGGAGCGGATGCGGGAACTGACGACCCTCAAGACCGCGGGCACCGCCGATCTGGCGACCGTTCTCTCGGCGGACTACGCCCTCAACCACCTCGACGCCGACCTCCGCTGGATGAACACCACGGCGGCCCGGCTGACCACTCTGACCGCGGAGGTCGACGCAGCATGAGCAACAAGGGGGAGGCCTCCACGCCGCTTCTGGCGGCCCGGAACCTCGTCAAGGCGCACGGCAGGACGCAGGCACTGCGCGGCGCCTCGGTCGAACTGCACGCAGGCGAGATCCTCGCCGTGACCGGGGCCAGCGGCAGTGGCAAGTCCACGCTGCTGCACTGCCTGGCGGGCCTCGTGCGCCCGGACCAGGGGTCGGTGGCCTACGCGGGGCTGTGTCTCGACCAGCTGCCGGAGAAGCGGCTGAGCGAGCTGCGGCGCTCCGACTTCGGCGTGGTCTTCCAGTTCGGGCAGCTGATCCCGGAGCTGACCGCCGCCGACAACGTGGCGCTGCCGCTGATGCTGGCCGGAGCGGCGCGCACCGAGGCGCGGGCGCGGGCGGGCGAGTGGCTGGAGCGTTTCGGGGTGCGCGGGCAGGAGGAACTGCGGCCTGGTGAGATGAGCGGCGGCCAGGCGCAGCGGGTCGCGCTGGCCCGGGCGCTGGTGACGGACCCGAAGGTGGTCTTCGCGGACGAGCCGACGGGTGCGCTGGACTCGCTGGCGAGCGAGCAGGTGATGACGGCCCTGGTGCACACGGCCCGCGAGTCGGGCACTGCGGTGCTGCTGATCACGCACGACGCGCAGGTGGCGGCGTACGCGGACCGCGAGGTGCGGCTGAGCGACGGCACCCTGGCGCCGCTGGAGGTGGCCGCGTGATCGCCGCGGACGTCCGTCTCGCCTGGCAGCTGACCCGGGGGTCCGACCGGCGCGAGTGGTGGCGGCTCGCGCTCACCGCGGTGGGGGCGGCGCTCGCCACGGGGTTCGCCCTCGCGGCGGTGGCGCTGGCCTCGGTGCGCGGGTACCACCACTTCTCCTTCGCCGGCGGTCTGCTGGACAACCCCGGTGAGCGCTCGGGCGTGATCGTCAGTCTGCTGCTCCTGCTGGTGCCGGTGCTGGGCTTCCTCGGTCAGTGCGCGCGGATCGGCGCCGTGCACCGGGACCGGCGGCTGGCCGGTCTGCGGCTGGCCGGGGCCACTCCGGCCCAGGTGCGCCGGATCGCCGCGCTGGAGACGGGCCCGGCCTGTCTGCTGGGCTCGGCCCTGTCCACCGCTGTCGCGGTCCCGGTGCTGCTGGGCCTGTGGGCCGGCCCGAGCGCCTTCACCTGGGCCGGGTTGGCGCTGGTCGCCCTCGGTGTGCCGGTGCTGGGCGCGGCGGCCGGCGCGCTGGCGCTGCGCCGGGTGGTGGCCTCGCCCCTCGGGTGGGTACGGCGGGTGCGGCCGAGCAGCGGGCGGGGGCCGGGGCTCCTGTTCGTGGGCGGAGTACTGGTCGTGCTGCTGCTGGCGCTGTGGGCCGTCATGAACACATCCAGCAGTGATCGCGGGCAGGTCCCGCTGACGGTGTTCGGGCTGGTCCTCGTGGTCGGCGCGGGCACGGTGTGGCTGGCCGGGGGCACGGCCGGACTGGTCGGACGGCTGCTGGCGGGCCGGGCCCGTTCCGCGGCCACGCTGATCGCGGCGGAACGGCTGCGTGACGACCCGTGGGCGGCGGCCCGTACGCATGCGGCGGTGCTGCTGGTCACGATCGTCGGCACGGGCTTCGTCGGCTTCCGCCGGGCGTTCCTCGCCGATCTGCACGGTATGGCACGCGAGGGCCACCTCGGTATGCGCATGTCCTTCTACACGACGGGCGTGGACCTGGCGGGCGCGGCGATCCTCGTCGCTCTCGTGATCACCCTGTCCGGCCTCGCCGTCGGTACCGCCGAGTCCCTGGCCGACCGCCGCCGCGGCCTGGCCGCACAGGTCGCCGCCGGGGTGCCGCGGGCGGTGCTCGGCCGGGCGCTGCTCCTGGAGACCGCGCTGACGCTGGCCCCCGCGGTCGCGCTGGCCGGCGCGGGCGGCATGGCCATCGGCATCTGGTACGGCGCACTGGCCGACGAGTACGTCACCCAGATCGTGCCGTACGAGGCGCTGCTGGTCCCGGTGAGCGTGTACGCGTGCTGTCTGCTGGCGGCGGCCACCTCGCTCCCGCTGCTGCGCCGCTCGGCGCACCCCGCGCAGCTGCGCTACGCGTGATCGCCGGATGGGTGTCCGGCCCCGGGGGCACAGGGGACCCCCGGGACCGGAGCACACGCGTGCCCCGGGTACGCGAAGGCCCGGGTCGTCAGGCGGAAATGCCGTCGATCCGGGCCATGGCGTCGTCCGCGCCGTACGGCTGCAAGTACGGCAGCCAGCGCGGGTCCCTATGGCCGGTGCCGATGATGCGCCAGGCCAGGCCGGTGGGTGGAGCCGGCTTGTGGCGCAGCCGCCAGCCGATCTCGAAGAGATGTCGGTCGGCCTTCACGTGGTTGCAGCGGCGGCAGGACGCCACCACGTTGTCCCAGACGTGTTTGCCCCCGCGACTGCGCGGGATGACGTGGTCGACGCTGGTTGCGACGCCACCGCAGTACATGCACCGGCCCCCGTCCCGGGCGAACAGCGCCCGCCGGGTGAGAGGAACGGGCCCCCGGTAGGGAACCCGTACGAATCGCTTGAGCCGGACCACGCTGGGTGCGGGGACGGTGACGGTTGCGCTGTGCATGAAGGCGCCGGACTCCTCGAGACAGACTGCCTTGTTCTCGAGGACGAGGACGAGCGCGCGGCGGAGCGGTACGACGCCAAGGGGCTCGTACGACGCGTTGAGAACCAGGACATGCGGCACGGGTGCCTCCTTGGGCGTCGGCGGCGCGTGGCTCGCGCCGGGACGATCTGCAGCCAGTCTCCCCTCATGCCTGGTGGAAGCGCCACCATGTCCCGGTAACGGGCTGGGAGTGTTTTCGACCACACCTGCTTCATCCCCAGGATCAAGACCTGTTCAAGCGCAGGTGAGCACGGTCTCTCCTTTTCGTAAGCGGCACTCGCACACACAATGCCCCGTTAGTGTGGTGACTCTGCCCGTCCGGTGACCTTTCCGTGACCTTGACGACCTTGACCGCCGCGCCGGCCGGGACAGTGCAGCACCTGGAGGTACCTGCCGTGTCCTTGCCCGCCGTCCTACTGGCCGCCGGTTCGTCGCCGTCGCCGACTCCCGGAGAGTCGACGACCCCGGCGGTCCCCACGCTCCAGGACGCCCAGGAGAGCGCGACCAACGCCGCCGGCTGGGTCGAGCAGAACTGGTCGACGTGGCTCGCCATCGGACTCAGGGTCCTGCTGATCCTGGTGATCGCGGCGATCCTGAGAAAGGTCGTGCTGCGGGCCATCACCAAGCTGATCGACCGGATGAACCGGACCGTCCAGACCATGGACGGCACGGCCCTCGGCGGTCTGCTGGTCAATGTGGAGCGGCGTCGCCAGCGCTCGCAGGCGATCGGCTCGGTGCTCAGGTCGGTGGCCTCGTTCGTGATCCTCGGCACGGCCGCGCTGATGATCCTGTCCACGTTCCAGATCAACCTGGCCCCGCTGCTGGCGTCCGCCGGTGTGGCGGGTGTGGCGATCGGTTTCGGTGCCCGCAATCTGGTCACCGACTTCCTCTCCGGCGTGTTCATGATCCTTGAGGACCAGTACGGCGTCGGCGACCAGATCGACGCGGGCGTCGCCTCGGGCGAGGTCGTCGAGGTCGGCCTGCGGGTGACCAAGCTGCGCGGCGCCAACGGCGAGATCTGGTA
Source organism: Streptomyces sp. NPDC001406 (assembly GCF_042895285.1). NCBI lineage: Bacteria > Bacillati > Actinomycetota > Actinomycetes > Kitasatosporales > Streptomycetaceae > Streptomyces > Streptomyces sp. NPDC001406. The sequence goes on along the minus strand of NZ_JBIAWG010000001.1, from coordinate 379,601 downwards.
CGTCCGCAACGGCGAGGTCAAGCGCATCGGCAACCTGTCCCAGGGCTGGGCGACGGCCGGCGTGGATGTGACGGTGAGGTCCTCCGAGGACCTGGACCGGGTGAAGGCCACCCTCGACGAGGTCGCCGAGCAGATGAGCAAGGAGGAGCCCTGGAACGAGCTCCTGTGGGGCCCGATCGAGGTCCTGGGTCTGGACTCCGTGCTGATCGACTCGATGGTGGTCCGTGTCTCGGCCAAGACCATGCCCGGCAAGTCGGTGACCGTCGAGCGTGAGCTCCGCTGGCGCATCAAGCGTGCCTTCGACGCGGCGCAGATCCGCATCGTGGGCGGCGAGACGGCCGTGGTGGCGGACGAGGCCCTCGACCTGACGGCGGCGGTCGCGGCCCCGTCGGCGTTCTCCAACGCGGACTCCCCGCAGTCGATGGCGGCGACACCGATCGCTCCACAGCGGGCGGTACCGCCGACGAAGTAGAGGGACCGACGCGACCACCGCCAGGGTGCAGCGCGCGGCAAAGCCGACCGCCAACGGTCACCCCACCGCCCCCGAGGTAACGAGTCTGTTGCCTCGGGGGCGGTGTCTATTGACGCCCCCTTCGTCCTGGGCTTACGTTCCTCCCACCCAATAGGAAACTTTCCTAACAGTGATCATCGGTGATCGACGGCGTACCCCGCCCGACGATCACCCGGGTGGACTTCCCGCCCAGGTCACTGGGAAGCTGAGCAGTCGGAAAGGCAGGTGTCGACCCCCATGGCAGGAACCGCCGGTACGCCGGGCACCCCGCGCGTCCTGCGCGCCATGAACGACCGCGCCGCACTGGACCTGCTGCTGGAGCACGGCCCGCTGTCGCGCACCCGGATCGGAAAGCTCACCGGCCTCTCCAAGCCGACCGCCTCCCAGCTGCTGGCCCGTCTGGAGTCGGCGGGACTGGTCCGGGCCACCGGCACCAGCGAGGGCCGGCCGGGGCCCAGCGCGCAGCTGTACTCGGTCGACCCGGCCGCCGCGTACGCCGCCGGGCTCGACGTCACCCCCGGCCGCATCCGCGCCGCCGTCGCCGACATCACCGGCCGCACGGTGGGCGAGTACGAACTCCCGACCCCGGGACGGCGCCCCGCCCATCCGGTCGTCCAGCAGGTCACCGACGCCCTGGACGGCGCGGTGAAGGCGGCGGGGCTGGCCCGGGGCGACGTCCACCGGCTGGTCATCGGCACACCCGGCGCCTTCGACCCCAACACCGGCCGGCTGCGCTACGCCTCCCATCTGCCCGGCTGGCACTCCCCCACGCTGCTCGACGAGCTCGCCGCCGCGCTGCCGATGCCGGTGGAGTACGAGAACGACGTGAACCTCGTCGCGATAGCCGAGCAGCGGCTGGGCGCGGCCCGGGACCACGCGGACTTCGTGCTCCTGTGGAACCAGGAGGGCCTAGGCGCCGCCCTGGTCCTCGGCGGCCGGCTGCACCGCGGCTGGACCGGCGGCGCGGGCGAGGTCGGCTTCCTGCCGGTGCCGGGCACTCCCCTGGTGCGCCAGGTGACCAAGGCCAACAGCGGCGGTTACCAGGAGCTGGCCGGTTCGCAGGCCGTACCCCGGCTGGCCCGGGAACTCGGCATCGAGGACCTGCCGACGGGCCCGTACGCGGAGATCGCCGCCGAACTCGTGGCCCGGGCCGCCGATCACACCACCGGACCCCACCGCGAGCTGCTGCGGACGTACGCGACCCGGCTCGCCACCGGTCTCGCCTCGCTCGTCTCCGTCCTCGACCCCGAACTCGTCGTCCTCAGCGGCGCCGCCCTCACCGCCGGCGGCGAGGTGCTGCGCGCTCTCGTCCAGGCCGAACTGGAGGAGCTGGCGGCAGCGCGTCCGCGGCTCGTCGTCGGCGACGTCCGTGAACACCCCGTGCTGCGCGGCGCTCTGGAGACCGCGCTGGCGACCACCCGCGACGAGGTCTTCGACACCTCGCGCTGAGCCCCCGTACCTCTCGCCTTCCCCTCTCCTTCCCCTCTCCTTCCACCTCCTCTCTCTCGCCCACGCCCCGTCCCTGGGAGACCTCGCCATGCCCACAGCCATACCCAAAGTCGCCCGAAAGGCGGCTTTTGCCCTCACCGCCTCCGCCGTCCTGCTCACCACCGCCTGTACCGGCCAGTCGAGTTCGGGCGCCGACGACGACGCCTCCAAGGACACCACCATCAACTTCTGGCACGCCTGGAGCGCGCCGAACGAGGTCGCCGGGATCAAGGCGCTGATCACCGGCTTCGAGAAGGCCCACCCCAACATCCATGTGAACGTCGTCGGCAACATGACCGACGACAAGATCAACCAGGCGCTGCGCACCGGCGGCGACCGGGCGCCCGACGTCATCTCCTCCTTCACCACCAACAACGTCGGCAAGTTCTGCTCGTCGGGCGCCCTGGTCGATCTGAACCCCTTCTTCAAGAAGTCGGGCATCGACCCGGAGACGACCTTCCCGAAGGCGATGAACGAGTACACCCAGTTCGACGGCAATCGCTGCTCGGTGCCGCTGCTGGGTGACGCGTACGGGCTCTACTACAACAAGACGGCGTTCGAGAAGGCGGGCATCACCACCCCGCCGAAGACCTGGTCCGAATTCGAGGCCGACGCCAAGAAGCTGACGATCCCCCAGGGAAACAGCTACAAGCAGCTCGGATTCATGCCGAACTACCACGGCTGGGAATCCACCACGGAGCACTACTTCGCCCAGTTCTCCCCGACGTACTTCGACAGCAGCGGAAAGTCGGACCTCGCCAAGGACCCGGCGTTCGAGGCCGGTTTCAAGCTCCAGAAGAAGCTCGTCGACGAACTCGGCGGCTTCCAGAAGCTGGAGAAGTTCCGCTCCACCCTCGGCGACGAATGGGGCGCCAAGCACCCCTTCCACACCGGCCAGGTCGCCATGCAGCTCGACGGCGAGTGGCGTCTGGGCATGGCCGAGGAGGCCAAGCCGAAGTTCGAGATCGGCGTCGCGCCGCTGCCCGTCCCCGATGACCAGGCGTCCCAGTACGGCAAGGGCTACATCACCGGCACCATCGCGGGCATCGCCGCCACCAGCAAGAAGCAGAACGCGGCCTGGGAGCTGGTGAAGTACATGACCACCGACACGGACGCGGTGGTGGGCTTCTCCAACGCCATCCACAACGTGCCGTCCACGCTGGCCGCGCTGAAGTCGCCGAAGCTGAAGTACGACCCGCGGTTCAAGACGTTCCTGGACATCGCCGCGAACCCGAATTCGACGACGACTCCCGCCTCGATCAACGGCGGTGTGTACCTGGTGACGATCCAGCAGTTCGGATACGACTACGAGAACGGAAAGGTCACCGATCTGAAGGCGGGGCTGAAGAAGACGGCCGCGCAGATCGACACGGACATCGCCCAGGCGAAGTAATGAGCGCCATCACTCTCGCGTCGAAGCGCCGCCGGGCGGCGCTTCGCACGGCCGCCTTCATGTCGCCCTGGCTGATCGGCTTCGCGGTGTTCTTCGCGTATCCGCTGATCTCGACGGTGTATTTCTCGTTCATGCACTACGACGGTTTCAAACCGCCGACGTGGAGCGGAACGAAGAACTGGACGTACGTCTTCGAGCATTACCCGCTCTTCTGGCCCGCCCTGCGCAACACACTGTGGCTGGTCCTCGTGATGGTCACCCTCCGGGTCGTCTTCGGACTCGGCGTCGGCATGCTCATCACGAAGATCAAGACGGGTACGGGTGTCTTCCGCACCCTCTTCTACCTGCCCTACCTCGCCCCGCCGGTCGCGGCCACGATGGCCTTCGCCTTCCTGCTCAACCCCGGTACGGGCCCGGTCAACTCCATCCTGGAGAAGATCGGCATCCCGGCGCCGGGCTGGTTCAACGACCCGACCTGGTCCAAGCCGGCCCTCACGCTGCTGGCCCTGTGGGGCGTCGGCGACCTCATGGTCATCTTCATGGCCGCGCTGCTCGACGTGCCGACGGAGCAGTACGAGGCGGCCGAGCTGGACGGCGCGTCGGCCTGGCAGCGCTTCCGGTACGTCACGCTGCCGAACATCTCCCCCATCGTGATGTTCGCGGTCGTCACCGGAGTGATCCAGACGATGCAGTACTACACCCAGCCACTGATCGCGGGGAAGGTCGCCTCCGGTGTGATCCAGGGCGCGGGCACGCAGTTCGAGCCCGGCTATCCGGAGAAGTCCACGCTGACCCTCCCCCAGCTCGTCTACAACCTCGGCTTCCAGCGCTTCGACTACGGCTCCGCGTGTGTCGTCGCCCTCGTCCTCTTCGCCCTGTCGATGGTGTTCACCGCGTTCCTGATGCGGCGCCGGGGCGGTCTCATCCAGGCAGGTGACTGACCATGGCCCAGGTACTGGACAAGCCGGTGGAGCTGCGGCCGGCCGTGACGCCCGCCGAGCGCACCGCCCGCCGCAAGGCGCTCCTGGAGTGGATCGCGGTGCACTCCCTCGGGCTCGCCACCGCCCTCTTCTTCACCCTGCCCTTCGTCTTCGTGTTCCTGACCTCGCTGATGAGCGACAGCCAGGCGCTGAGCCGGGATCTGATCCCGCACACCTGGGAGTGGGGCAACTACAAAAAGGTGTTCGACACCCCGGGCTTTCTGACCTGGTGGAAGAACACCCTGATCTACGCCGGCCTGGGCACCGTCCTGACGGTCCTGTCGTCGGTCCCGGTGGCGTACGCGCTCGCCAAGTTCCGCTTCCGGGGCCGGAACCTGTCACTCATGCTGGTGATCTCGATGATGATGCTGCCACCGCAGGTGATCATCATCCCGATGTATCTGTTCTGGGCGAAGCAGCTCGATCTGTCCGGCACGCTGTGGCCGCTGATGATCCCGATGGCGTTCGGTGACGCGTTCTCCATCTTCCTGCTGCGCCAGTTCCTGATGACCATCCCCAACGAGTATCTGGACGCGGCAAAGGTCGACGGCTGCGGCGAACTACGCACCCTGCTGCGGGTTGTCCTGCCCATGGCGAAGCCGGGCATCGCGGCCGTCGCGCTGTTCCAGTTCTTCTACGCCTGGAACGACTACTTCGGCCCGCAGATCTACGCGTCCGAGAACCCGGGCGCCTGGACGCTGAGCTACGGCCTGGAGTCCTTCAAGGGCGCCCACCACACCGACTGGAACCTCACCATGGCCGCCACCGTGCTGGTCATGGCCCCCGTGATCCTCGTGTTCTTCTTCGCCCAGAAGGCGTTCGTCGAGGGCGTCACGCTCACCGGAGTGAAGGGTTGACCCCGTATGCCGCGCCTGCCCGGGGGCAACCCCCCGGCCCCCGGCCGATGACCGTCGTCCCCCACCTCAAGAAGCGAGGGAACCCTCAGTGAAACTCACCGTGGTCGGCGGAGGCTCGACCTACACCCCCGAACTCATCGACGGCTTCGCCCGGCTCAGGGACACCCTGCCCATCGAGGAGCTGGTCCTCGTCGACCCCGCCGCCGAGCGCCTGGAGCTGGTCGGCGGGCTCGCCCGGCGCATCTTCGCCAAGCAGGGCCACAGCGGACGTATCGTCACCACCTCCGACCTGGACGCGGGCGTCGACGGCGCCGACGCCGTGCTGCTCCAGCTCCGCGTCGGCGGGCAGGCGGCCCGGGAACAGGACGAGACCTGGCCCCTGGAGTGCGGCTGCATCGGCCAGGAGACCACCGGCGCGGGCGGCCTCGCCAAGGCGCTGCGGACGGTGCCCGTCGTCCTCGACATCGCCGAGCGGGTCCGGCGCGCCAACCCGCGCGCCTGGATCATCGACTTCACCAACCCGGTGGGCATCGTGACCCGTGCGCTGCTCCAGGCCGGGCACCGGGCGGTCGGGCTGTGCAACGTGGCGATCGGCTTCCAGCGGAAGTTCGCGGCGCTGCTCGGTGTGGCAGCGGCCGACGTCCACCTGGACCACGTCGGCCTCAACCACCTCACCTGGGAGACAGGTGTACGGCTCGGCGGCCCCGAGGGCGAGAACGTCCTGCCGAAGCTGCTCGCCGAACACGGCGACGCCGTCGCCGACGACCTGCGGCTGCCCCGCCCGCTCCTGGACCGACTGGGCGTGGTCCCCTCGTACTACCTGCGCTACTACTACGCGCACGACGCGGTGGTGCGGGAGCTGCGCACCAAGCCCTCCCGGGCGGCGGAAGTGGCCGCCATGGAACGCGAACTGCTGCGGATGTACGGCGATCCGGCCCTGGACGAGAAGCCGGAGCTGCTCGCCAAGCGGGGCGGCGCCTACTACTCGGAGGCCGCCGTGGACCTGGCCGCGTCGCTGCTGGGCGGCGCCGGCAGCACGTACCAGGTGGTGAACGCGTACAACGGGGGCACGCTGCCCTTCCTGCCGGACGACGCGGTGATCGAGGTGCAGGCGGCGGTCGGCCCGAAGGGGCCCGTCCCGCTGCCGGTGCCCGCGGTGGACCCGCTGTTCGCCGGCCTGGTGGCGAACGTGACGGCGTACGAGGAGCTGGCCCTGGAGGCGGCGCTGCGCGGCGGCCGGGACCGGGTCTTCAAGGCGCTGCTGTCCCATCCGCTGATCGGCCAGTACGAGTACGCCGAAGCCCTGACCGACCGACTCGTCGCGCACAACCGGGAGCACCTCGCGTGGGCCTGACCGCAAGTGTCCTCGCCATCGACGCGGGCAACAGCAAGACCGACGTCGCGGTGCTGACGAGGGACGGGGAGGTCCTGGCCACGGCGCGCGGCGGCGGGTTCCGGCCGCCCGCGGTGGGGGTGGAGACGGCGGTGGACGAACTGGCCGCGGCCATCGCGCGGGCCTACGCCGACGCCAAGGTCACCGCCGTCTCCCATGTCTCCGCCTGTCTGGCGAACGCCGATCTGCCCGTGGAGGAGGAACAGCTGGCGACCGCGCTGCACGCGCGCGGGTGGGGCGCGTCGGTGGAGGTCCGCAACGACACGTTCGCGATCCTGCGGGCGGGCGTGGCCGAGCCGCGCGGTGTGGCGGTGGTCTGCGGCGCGGGCATCAACTGCGTCGGCATGCGCCCCGACGGGCGTACCGCCCGCTTCCCGGCCCTCGGCCGTATCTCCGGCGACTGGGGTGGCGGCTGGGGGCTGGCCGAGGAGGCGCTGTGGCACGCGGCCCGCGCGGAGGACGGGCGCGGGGGCCCGACGGAACTGACCCGGACCCTTCCGGCCCACTTCGGGCTCGACTCGATGTACGCGCTCATCGAGGCCCTGCACCTGGAGCACGTCGCGCACGCCCGGCGCCACGAGTTGACGCCGGTGCTGTTCGAGACGGCCGCGCGCGGTGACGCCGTGGCGCGCTCGGTCGTCGCCCGCCTGGCCGAGGAGGTGGTGACCATGGCCACCGTCGCCCTCACCCGGCTCCAGCTGCTGGACGAGGAGACGCCCGTGCTGCTGGGCGGGGGTGTCCTCACCGCCGGCCATCCCCAACTCGACGACGGCATCCGGGACCTGCTGTCGGTGCGGGCGCCGAAGGCGGTGGCGCGCGTGGTGACGGCGAGCCCGGTGCTGGGGGCGGCGCTGCTGGGGCTCGACCGGGTGGGCGCGGACGCGGAGGCGCAGGAGCGGGCGCGAGCCCACTGGGAGTCCTGAGCGGGGCGGCCCGCACGAGGGAACCGAACAGATTCCCGCAGCGTATTCATGGGCAGGGGGTGGTGCGGACAGCGCACCGCGCCGCAAGTCGACCGGACTGCGATCCGATCAAGATCCAGTGAAGGCCGGTGCGGAATGTCAGTCCGGGCAGCGATACTGGCGGCGAACGATGACCATGGGGGAGGTCAGCAGTGACACACCCGCCGACAAGCAGCACGGCACCACCAGGACCGGGGTCCGGCATGCCCACCGTGCCGGCCGTCCCGCCCCAGCCCCGACCCCCCGCGCCCGCGGGCCGGCCGGGGCAGCCGCGTCGTACGGCGTTCGCCGAGGGTGCCGAGCGGCTGCGCGCCGCGGCGACCACCGAACCCGGCCGGCTGCGCATCATCGGTGCCGTACTGGCCCTCCTGGTCGTCGCGTTCGGCGCGGTCACCGCCTGGCAGACGACCGACCGCGCGGCCGCCGCCGACGACGTGCTGCACAGCAGCCAGCCGCTCAGCTCGGACGCGGCCGACATCTACCGCTCCCTGGCGGACGCCAACACGGCCGCCTCCAGCGGCTTCCTGGCGGGCGGCCAGGAGACGGCCGCCGCCCGCGACCGGTACGAGAAGGACATCAGCACGGCCGCCGCCAAGCTGGTCACGGCGGCCGCGGCCTCCGACCCGGGCTCGCCCTCCGAGGCCGCGATATCCAAGCTCAACAAGCTCCTGCCGGAGTACAAGGGGCTGGTCGAGCGGGCCCGCACCTACAACCGGCAGGGCTATCCGGTCGGCGGCGCCTATCTGCGCTACGCCAACGACAAGATGCAAAGCGAGATGCTCCCGGCGGCGGAGGACCTCTACAAGAAGGAGAACAACAAGCTCAGGTCCGACTACGGGAACGCCACCCCCTACCCGTGGGCGGCGATCGCCCTCGGCGTTCTCGTCCTGGCCGCGCTCGCCTGGGCCCAGCACCGCAACTACCGGCGCACCAACCGGGTGCTGAACCACGGCCTGGTCGGCGCCACGGCCTTCGCGACGGTGGTCCTGCTGTGGCTGGTCGTCGGCCACAGCATCGCCCGCGCGGGCCTGAACGACTCCTACGACCACGGCGTGCGCTCGCTGAACGTGCTGCACGACGCCCGGATCGCCTCCCTCAAGGCCCGCGGCAACGAGAACCTGAGCCTGGTGGCCCGCGGCGCCGAGACGATCACGGTCGGCGACACGACGTACGACGCGTTCTACTACGACTTCGACAAGGACATGAAGGCCCTGGGCAAGGGTCTGACCGAGGCGGAGCGGCTGGCCGACGATCAGGTGGGCAGCAAGCCGGTCAAGGCGGCCGAGGGCAATATGACGGTGTGGAAGCAGCGCCACGCCTCGGCCCGTACCGAGGACGAGAACGGCAACTACCAGCAGGCGCTGGACAAGGTGATCGGCGCCAAGGGCGCCACCGGCGAATGCTTCGACAGTGTCGACGACAACCTGAAGACCGCGATCGCGCACGAGCAGGCCGAGTTCGGGCAGGCGGCCGGTGACGGCCGGGACGCGATGACCGGACTGCCCATCGGTGCGGCCGTGCTGGCCGTCCTGGGCGCCGCGGGCGCACTGCTCGGCATCGGGCGCAGGCTTTCGGAGTACCGGTGAAAGGGGGCGTGACGATGAGCGCACGCAAGGGCTTTTTTCGCCGTGTGCGGGCCTCCCTGCGCGGCTGGGGCGGAGTGGGCGCGATGGCGGTCGTCTGCGCCGTGGCGCTGGCGTTCGCCCTGCTGCTGCCGCTGACCCAGACGCACGGCGACGGGGACGGCGCCGCGGGCCTCGGCGGCCAGGGCGTGGCCAACGGCAGCCAGGCGCGGGCGGACGGCTGCAAGGACTCGGAGGCCCAGAAGCAGACGCTGTCCCCGTCCGGCGCGGACGGCACGACGATCGACGCGATCAAGGCCCGCACGGGCGCGAAGCGGAAGCTGATCGTCGGCGTCGACCAGAACAGCTACCACTGGGGCTACCGCAACCCGAACAACAAGGACACGGAGCTGGAGGGCTTCGACATCGACCTGGTCCGCCGGATCGCCCAGGACATCCTCGGCGACCCGAACGCGGTCCAGTTCAAGGCGATCCCGACCAGCCAGCGCATCCCGGCGATCCAGGACGGCCGGGTCGACATGGTCGTGCGCACGATGACCATCAACTGCGACCGGCTGGACCAGGTCGCGTTCTCCGCCCCGTACTTCAAGACGGGCCAGACGGTCCTCGCGCCCAAGTCCTCGTCCATCACGGGCTACGACAAGTCGCTGGCGGGCAAGAAGATCTGCACGGCGTCGGGGTCCACGGCGTTCGCCAAGCTGGACGCGGACAGCAAGGCCGGCAAGCCGGTCTCCTCGGCCGACATCGACCACAGCGTGCCCAACCAGCTCGACTGCCTGGTGCGGCTGCAACTGGGCGAGGTCGACGCCGTGGTCACCGACGGCGCGCTGGCCGCGAGTCAGGCCGCCCAGGACCCGACGGTCGCCCTGAAGGGTCCCGCCTTCACCACCGAGTACTACGGCGTGGCGATGAAGAAGGATGCCGACGATCTGGTACGCCGGGTCAATCAGATCCTGGTGGGCTACCGCGCCAACGGCTGGCAGGCGTCGTACGACAAGTGGCTGTCGGCGACACTGGGGGAGGACGCGACGCCGTCGAAGCCGCCCGCGCCGGAATATCTGCGCAAGAGCTGACCGGGCGTCACCCGGGCGATCTCCGGGCAGACCTTCGGGAAGACCTCCGGTCGAACGGATCGCGAACACACAGCCGACACAGACCCCACACAGCAGCGAGAGGTGATCGATGGGCGTCACGGACCCCGCCGGGCCGGTGATGGACCGGGACGAGGTGGACCGTGCGCTGGCGCGGCTCGGCGCGGAGCACGAGGCGATCGAGAGCTCGCTGCTCGCCCTTCAGGACCACGCGGGCCGCAGACTCCTCGAAGGCGCCGAGCTCACCGGCACGACCAAGGAGCGCTGGACGGCCGCGGAGGCGTCGATCACCCTGCTGTGGGCGTACTTCGACGCGTACACGGCCGCGCTGCGCAGCGCCCGGGAGATCCGCGCCCGGCGCCGCTGGTCCAGCCGCGAGGACCTGCTGGAGCTGACCGAGCTGCTGCGCGGCGAGTCCGTCACGGTCGCGGGCAGCGCCACGGCGACGGCGAACGCGCCGACGCTGCTGTCCGCGGCAGGCCGGCTCAGCCAGCAGTTCACGCTGGCGGCGCTCGTGGAGCGGATGAACGAGCTGTACGCGAGCTCGCTGGACATGGTCGTGGCCGCCGACGCGGTGTGGTCGGCGCTGCCCGCCCGCATCGATTTACTCGCCGCGGAGCTCCAGCGCACCCGCAAGCTCGCGCACTCCGTCGGTGTGCGCCCCGGCGAGCACCCGTCCGGCGACGACCTGGAGCGGATCACGCGCACGCTGACGAAGCTGCGCGAGGAGGTCGTCTCCGATCCGCTCGCCTTCTGGGTGCCGGCGCCGGGCAGTTCGGCTCCGGGCGGCGGCCGTCCGGACACGACGGTGTACGACCGTGAGGCGCGGGCCCTGGAGGAGGTACGGCGGGAGATCGACGCCGTGCTGACGGTCCGGCAGGACGCCGAGCAGCGCCTGGTCAAGCTGCGGGACGTGCTCTCCCGCGCGGACCGCACGCTCGCCGAGGCGCGCACCGCGCGCGGCGAGGTCCTCGCGAAGATCGCCGCCACGGAGGTGCCGGTCGTCAGCGGGCCGCCGACCGTGCTGCAGGAGCAGTTGGCGACCGCCGCCGAGTACCGCAGACAGGCCCAGTGGCACCGTCTGTCCCCGCTCCTGGAGTCCCTGGAGCAGAAGGCGGAGGACGAACTGCTGCGCGCCCGCGAGTCGTTGACCGCGGTGACCGCGCCGCTGGCGGTCCGCGCCGAGCTGCGCGGCCGTCTCGACGCGTACAAGGCGAAGATCGCCCGGCACGGACTCGCGGAGGATCCGTTCCTCGTCGAGCGGTACGACGCGGCGCGCCGCATGCTGTGGAGCGCGCCGTGCGACCTGCGCGTGGCCGAACAGGCCGTACTGCGTTATCAGCAGGCGGCGGCCGAACTGCTGGGCGCCCCGCGGGTGCCGGGGCAGGGCGGGCCTCAGGACCGGAGGGGGGAGTAGCCAGCCATGAGTCAGGCAGGGCAGACATGTCAGCGGCCCGGCTGTGAGGGGTCGTACGAGGACGTGGGCGGCGGTGAGCTGTACTGCGACACGTGCGGTCTGGCTCCCGTCGTCTCCGCCAACGGAATGGTCGGTTCGCCGCCCACCGGGATCAGCGGCAGCGGCAAGGACTCGGCGGGCAGCGCCGGTTCGCGTGCCAGCGCCCGCAGTTCGCGTACGTCGTCGCAGTCGTCGAAGTCGCGGCGTTCGGTGTCGGGGCGGCTGTCGCGCTCGGTGTCGGGCAAGTCCACCGGCCGCTCGGTGTCGGTGCGCAGCTCCGGCTCCGCCTCCGGCTCGTCCGGGCGTGCCCGGCTGGGCGCCGGGCTGGTGACGGTGCCCCAGGTGCCGCGGCCCGACCCGCGCGCGATGGTGCTGGAGAACCCGGAGGTGCCCGAGCGCAAGCGGTTCTGCTCGCGCTCGGACTGCGGGGCGCCGGTGGGGCGGGCGCGGGGTGAGCGCGAGGGCCGTACGGAGGGCTTCTGCACCAAGTGCGGCAACCCGTACTCGTTCGTGCCGAAGCTGAAGTCCGGCGACATCGTGCACGGCCAGTACGAGGTCGTGGGCTGTCTGGCGCACGGCGGTCTGGGCTGGATCTACCTCGCGGTGGACCGGGCGGTCTCCGACCGCTGGGTGGTGCTCAAGGGCCTGCTGGACACCGGTGACCAGGACGCGATGGCGGCGGCGATCTCCGAGCGGCGCTTCCTCGCGGAGATCGAGCACGCCAACATCGTGCGGATCTACAACTTCGTGGAGCACCTCGACCAGCGCACCGGCTCGCTCGACGGCTACATCGTCATGGAGTACGTCGGCGGCAAGTCGCTGAAGGAGATCGCCAACACGCGCCGCACGCCGGACGGCAGACGGGATCCGCTGCCGGTGGAGCAGGCGTGCGCGTACGGCATCGAGGCCCTGGAGGCGCTCGGCCATCTGCACAGCCGCAATCTGCTCTATTGCGACTTCAAGGTCGACAACGCGATCCAGACCGAGGACCAGCTCAAGCTGATCGACATGGGCGCGGTGCGCAGGATGGACGACGACGAGTCGGCCATCTACGGCACGGTCGGCTACCAGGCGCCGGAGGTAGCGGAGGTCGGCCCGTCGGTGGCGAGCGACCTCTACACCGTCGGCCGCACGCTCGCCGTGCTGACCTTCGACTTCCAGGGCTACACGAACGTCTTCGTGGACTCCCTGCCGGACCCGGACAACATCGAGGTCTTCCGCCAGTACGAGTCCTTCTACCGGCTGCTGGTCCGCGCCACCGACCCCGACCCGGCGCGCCGGTTCGCCTCCGCCCAGGAGATGTCCGAGCAGCTGACGGGTGTGCTGCGGGAGGTCGTGTCGCTGCAGACGGGGCGGGCGCGGCCCGCGCTGTCGACGCTGCTCGGGCCCGAGCTCAAGGTCACCGACACGGAGTTGTTCCCGAAGCCGGACGGGGACGTGTCGCGGCTGGGGGCGAGAGAGGTGCCGTCCGGGAAGCGGAGAGCCTCCGGACGGCAGGGGGCCTTTGCCGCGCCCGCTCCGGCGTCCCCGAACGGCGCGACCGGACTCGTCAAGCCGGTCGCCACGCCCGCCGCCGCCCTGGCGCTGCCCGTTCCGCTGGTGGACCCCTCGGACCCCAACGCCGGTTTCCTGGCGGGTCTGATGGCCTCCGCGTCGGGTGAGCTGCTCGGCGCGCTGGCCGCGGCTCCGCAGCAGACCGTCGAGACGCGGCTGCGGCAGATACGTGCCCGGCTGGAGAACGACGACTCCGAGGCCGCGCTGATGTCCCTGGCGAAGCTGGAGGACGAACAGCCCGACGACTGGCGGGTGGTGTGGTACCGGGGCGTGACCTCGCTGGTCACCGGTGACTTCGAGGCAGCCGCGCTCGCCTTCGACGCGGTCTACGACGCCTTCCCCGGCGAGCCCGCGCCCAAGCTGGCGCTCGGCCTGTGCGCGGAGGTGCTCGGCCAGCTGGACAACGCCGCGGAGTACTACCGGCTGGTGTGGTCGACCGACCCGAGCTATGTGAGCGCGGCGTTCGGCCTGGCCCGCGTGCAGCTCGCGGCGGGGGACCGGCGCAGCGCCGTACGGACGCTGGAGTCGGTCCCGGAGTCCTCGATCCACTACACGGCCGCGCGGGTGGCCGCCGTACGGGCGCGGCTGCGGCAGCGCACGGCGACGGCCGGGGACGCGCCGTTCCTGGAGGACCTGACGGCCGCCGCCGGACAGGTCGAGGCCCTGGACGCATACGGTCTGGACCCGGCACGGCGCGAGCAGTTGTCGGCGGAGGTGCTCGGCAGCGCGCTCGACTGGATACTCTCCGGTGGCCAGGGCGCACAGCCTCCCGCGGGCGGACGGGTGCTGCTCGGCAGCGGCCTGGACGAGCGGGGCCTCCGCTTCGGTCTGGAGCGCTCGTACCGCACGCTGGCCCGGCTCGCGCCCGGCGGCGAGGAGAGGATCGACCTGGTGGAACGGGCCAACCGTTACCGCCCCCGGACGTGGGTGTAGTTGATGTCGCAGATGCCCCAGCAGGCCGCACCGTCGAAGTGCCCGAACTGCGCGGAGCCGCTTGAGCCGGGTGACCGTTTCTGCGGTGCGTGCGGGTACGACCTGTCGGTGGTGCCCACGCCGCCGCAGGACCACCCGACGCTCGCCATGAACGGCGCCGGCGCGTCCGCGGACGGTATGCCCTGGCCCGTCGCGCCCGAGCCGTCCGGCTCCGACACACCGGCGGCGGTGCACCTGCCGACGGACCTCCCGGGGACCGACTCGGGGGGCTCGCCGCTGTCGCCCGCGTCGGGCTCTCCCGTGTCTGCGGCCTCGGGCGTACGGTTCGACCGGCTGCCGGAGCCCGAGGAGTACCCGCTGCAGGCACCGGACCCGCGGGTGGCCGCCGACCTCGCCGCCGGCGGGGAGAGCAAGGTGTGCGTGGCCTGCCGGGCGGGCCGGGTCGACAGCGACGGCTACTGCGAGAACTGCGGGCACGCGCAGCCGCGCGAACGCGACCACATGGAACAGGAGTCCGGCCCGGTCGCCGCGGTCAGCGACCGCGGGCTGCGCCACCACCGCAACGAGGACGCCTTCGCCATCGGCCACACCGCGCTGCCCGACGGCACGCCCGCGTCCGTGGCGATCGTCTGCGACGGCGTGTCCTCGGCGACCCGTCCCGACGACGCCTCGCTCGCCGCGTCGCAGGCGGCCGGCGAGTCGCTGCTGGCCGCCCTGCCGCGCGGTACGCATCCGCAGCAGGCGATGCACGAGGCGATCGTCGCGGCCTCGCACGCGGTCAACGCGCTGGCCGACGAGCCCGCGACGGCCCGTGAGCACGCCCCGCACCAGAACGCCCCGGCCTGCACGATCGTCGGCGCGGTGGTCACCTCCGGTCTGCTGATCGTCGGCTGGGTCGGCGACAGCCGCGCCTACTGGGTGCCGGTGGACCGCAGTTCGCCCCCGGCCCGGCTCACCGAGGACGACTCCTGGGCCGCGCAGATGGTCGCCGCGGGCCTGATGAGCGAGGCGGAGGCGTACGCCGACGAGCGCGCCCACGCGATCACCGGCTGGCTCGGCGCGGACGCCTATGAACTGGAGCCGCACACCGCCGCATTCAAGCCGGACCGGCCGGGCGTGGTGGTGGTCTGCACCGACGGCCTGTGGAACTACGCGGAGGCGGCGGAGGAGATGTCCGAGGCCATCCCGTCGGACGCCGCCTCCCGCCCGTTGCACAGCGCCCGGGTCCTGGTCGGGCACGCGCTGGACGGTGGGGGCCACGACAACGTAACAGTGGCCGTCGTCCCGTTCCCCGCGCCGCCGCAGGGGGCAGGATCGGCCTGAGGCCGCATACGGAGCCAACAGTCACATACGGGGAACCCTGAGCGGACCGGAGGGGACCGGTCCGCATACAGTCGTCACCCACGCAACTGGTGGGGTCAGAGGGGGATTCAGAGCAGTCATGGCCAATTTCTCGAAATCGAACGTGCCGCAGTTCTCGATGGACGTGTACCAGAACGAGTACCTGCCGGAGAGCGGCCGCGAGGTCAACGCGATCGTCACCGTGACGGCGACGGGCGGCGGCACCATCGGGAGCGCGGTCGGCGCGCCGCATCTGTACTCGGCCGGGCAGGGCCCTTCCGCGGCCGTGGCGATCATGGTCGACTGCTCGGGCTCGATGGACTACCCGCCGACCAAGATGCGCAACGCCCGCGACGCCACGGCCGCCGCGATCGACACCCTGCGCGACGGCGTGCACTTCGCGGTGATCGGCGGCACGCACGTCGCCAAGGAGGTCTACCCCGGCAACGGACGGCTCGCCGTCGCCGACGCCACCACCCGCGACCAGGCCAAGCAGGCGCTGCGCAAGCTCAGCGCCGGCGGCGGTACGGCCATCGGCACCTGGCTGCGGCTCGCCGACCGTCTGCTGTCCTCGGCGGACGTGGCCATCCGGCACGGCATCCTGCTCACCGACGGCCGCAACGAGCACGAGTCACCCGAGGACCTGCGCGCCGCGCTCGACTCCTGCGCCGGACGCTTCACCTGTGACGCCCGGGGCGTGGGCACCGACTGGGAAGTGAAAGAAGTCACAGCAATCGCCTCCGCCCTGCTCGGCACCGCCGACATCGTCGCCGACCCGTCGGGCCTCGCCGCCGACTTCACGCAGATGATGGAGACGGCGATGGGCAAGGAGGTCGCGGACGTCGCCCTGCGGGTGTGGACGCCGGTCGGCACGGCCATCAAGTTCGTCAAGCAAGTGGCGCCGACGGTGGTGGAGTTGACGGACCGTCGCACGGAGGCGGGCCCGCGCGCCGGGGACTACCCGACCGGCTCCTGGGGAGACGAGTCCCGTGACTACCACATCTGCGTCGAGGTCCCCACGGCCGGTCTCGGCCAGGAGATGCTGGCCGCCCGGGTCTCCCTGGTCGTACCGCAGCCCGACGGATCCGTGCAGAACCTCGGCGCCCAGGGCCTGGTGAGGGCCGTGTGGACCGACGACATGGTCGCGTCCACCTCGATCAACCCCCAGGTCGCCCACTACACCGGCCAGGCCGAACTGGCACAGGCCATCCAGCAGGGGCTGGATCTTCGCAAAGCGGGCGATATGGACGGAGCAACGGCCAAACTGGGCCGGGCCGTTCAGCTCGCGAGCGCCTCCGGGAACGCCGATACTGCGAAACTGCTTGCGAAGGTGGTGGACGTGGTGGATGCCGCGACGGGTACTGTGCGACTGAAGGCGAAGGTCGCGGAGGCCGACGAGATGACCCTCGAGACCCGGTCCACAAAGACTGTTCGTGTAAAGAAGTGACCTAGAGCGAGCTCAGGAAGATCCTGACAGAGAGGGGGAAGCGCCGACATGCCGACCTGCCCGAACGGACACCAGTCGGGTTCCGACGACTGGTGCGAGGTCTGCGGTCACCGCATGGCCGGTGCCGTACCTCCGCCTCCTCCGCCGCCGGCCGGCGGCGGATACGGCTTCCCGCCACCGCCTCCGGGCGGCCCCGGCGGACGCCCCGCCGGCCGACCGAACCTGTCCGCCGTGCCGGACCTGGAACCGGAGCTCTGCCCGCAGTGCCGTACGCCCCGCGAGGGCGGCGCGCCGTTCTGCGAGGAGTGCCGGTGGAACTTCCTCACCAACACGGCCACCTCGTACACCCCGGCCGCCCCTCCGCGCCCTGCCGGGCCCGGCCAGGGGGCCCCGCGTTTCCAGCCGCCGCCCGGCCAGTCCTACGGCGCTGGTGACTCGTACGAGTACCAGGGCTCCCGCCCCTCGCAGATGAACCGTCCCGCGGAGCCGATCCCGCAGTTCGGCAGCGAGCCGTCCGGGCCGACGCCGTTCGGCGGCGAGCGCGGCCAGGGCGGTCCGCCGCCCTTCGGCGAGCGCGGCCCCGGCGGCCCCGGCCCCTCGGCGTTCGGCGGCGGGCAGGGTCCCTCCGGCCGCCCGGACTTCGGCGGGGGCCAGGCTCCCGGCGGTCCGCCGCCCTTCGGCCGTGAGCCCTCCGGTCCGTCCGGTCCTCCCGGGCCGCCCGGTGCCCCCGGCGCCTTCGGCGGCGACCCCTCGCGGCCGGTTCCGCCGCCCCCGGGTCCCGGTGCCACGGCGGGTGGCCCTCCGCAGGCCTTCCAGCAGCCCGGCCCGCCCGCGCCCCCGGCCTTCCCGCAGGAGACCGGCCGTCCGCAGGCCGGCGGTCCGTCCTTCGGCGGCGGTGACGACGACTGGGTCATCTCCCCGCCGTCCACCGGCCCGTCCGGCCAGGGCGGTGGCTACGGCTACCCGCAGCCCGGCGCCACCCAGGCCCCGTCCGGCCCCGCCTTCGGGCAGGTGCCGCAGGGGCCGGTCACCTGGACGGCGACCATCGGCCCGGACCGCGACTACTTCATGGCGATGATGCAGCGCTCGGGGCCGGAGGCCACGGGTCTCAACCTGCCCGCGTACTCGCCAGAGCAGCAGCGCACGCTCACCGGCAACCAGGTCACCATCGGCCGCCGCCGCCACTCCACCGGCGACACCCCCGACATCGACCTGGCGGTGCCGCCGGAGGACCCGGGCGTCTCGCACCAGCACGCGGTCCTGGTCCAGCAGCCGGACGGCACCTGGGCGGTCGTCGACCAGAACTCGACGAACGGTACGACGGTCAACGGCTCGGAGGAGCCGATCCAGCCCTTCGTGCCGGTGCCGCTGCAGGACGGGGA
The DNA here is from genome assembly GCF_042895285.1 of Streptomyces sp. NPDC001406. NCBI lineage: Bacteria > Bacillati > Actinomycetota > Actinomycetes > Kitasatosporales > Streptomycetaceae > Streptomyces > Streptomyces sp. NPDC001406. The sequence continues at coordinate 361,230 of NZ_JBIAWG010000001.1, read as the reverse complement.
CCGGGTGCACGTGGGCGCCTGGACGACGATCACGATCCGGCGCGGCTGAGCGCCGGTCAGTCCGGGAGGGGCCAGGCGTACGGCCCCTCCGGGTCGTCCAGCCATGCCCACGCGCGTTCGGCGCCGACCGTGATGCCGTAGCGCTCGCGCTCCGGCATGCCCTCGTGGTCCCAGAGCACGTACGCCTCCCGCGGCTCCAGGGCGCCCCGGGTCAGGTCCAGCAGGAACCGGAACAGCTCGTGTCCCCGGGCCCGGCGCGGCACTCCGGCCAGGGGCGGCGGCTCCGCCTCGGACCGGTGCTCGCCGCGCAGCGGCACGAAGTAGGCGGGCGTGTGCAGGAAGCGGCCCTCGGCGTGTCCGCTGTCCCGCACGGTCAGCGCGATCAGACCGGTGGACAGCGGTGCCAGGATCCGGGCGCCGGGGCCGCACTGCGCGAGCCAGGCGCGCGGGACCGTCGGCAGGGTGCAGGTCGCGATGATCCGGTCGAAGGGGGCGCGCCCGGGGACTCCGCGCGCTCCGTCGCCGGTGACCACCACCGGGTGGTACCCGGCCGCCGCCAGGTGCTGCCGGGCCGACTCGGTGATCTCCGGATCCAGGTCGACGGTGGTGACGAGGTCGTCGTCGCCAAGCCGGTGGGCGAGCAGGGCCGCGTTGTAGCCGGTGCCCGTGCCGATCTCCAGGACCCGGTCGCCGTCCCGCACCCGCAGCGCGACCAGCATGTCCGCCATCAGCGAGGGCTGGCTGCTGGACGTGACCAGCTCGCCGTCGCGCACCCGCGTGGCCAGCGGGCTGTCCGCGTAGGCACCGCGCACCCAGCGCTCGCGCTCCCCCGGATCGGGGCTCTCGCTCCAGCAGCGCTCATAGCCGCCCAGGACGCCGATGTAGTAGTACGGCACGAAGAGGTGCCGCGGCACCTGCTCGAAGGCCTCCCGCCACACCGGGTCCTCGTCCCAGGCGCCGCTCGCGTCGATCTCCCGCACCAGCGCCGCCCGCGCCGAGGCGGCGATGTCGTCCAGGTCCCTGCCGGGAGCGTGCGCACCCATGGGTCCACTGTGCGGCGCCGGACGACGGGAGGCGAGCACGGGCGGATGTCCGCCGGTCCTACGCCTTGAGTCCTGGGTCACCCGGTCTGAGACCATGTACGGGTGAACGAGATTCGGCGCGGCACACTTCAGGAGCAGACCTTCTACGAGCAGGTCGGCGGCGAGGAGACCTTCCGCCGGCTGGTCCACCGGTTCTACGAGGAGGTGGCCGCGGACCCGTTCCTGCGGCCGATGTACCCGGAGGAGGACCTGGGCCCGGCCGAGGAACGACTGACCCTGTTCCTGATGCAGTACTGGGGCGGCCCGACGACCTACAGCGACAACCGCGGCCACCCCCGCCTGCGCATGCGCCACGCCCCCTTCACGGTCGACCGGGCCGCGCACGACGCCTGGCTGAAGCACATGAGGGTGGCCGTCGAGGAGCTCGGCCTGTCCGAGGAGCACGAGCGGACGCTGTGGAACTACCTGACGTACGCGGCGGCCTCGATGGTGAACACCCCGGAGTGAGCACGGCGGTGCTCCCCGCCCGGATGAGCGTCGGATTCCGGTCGTAGGACGCCGGAATCCGGTCACGATCCGGTCAAGTCCGGTTCTCAAGCGCTTACCCCCGAGCGGCCCCCTCTGTCAGCATCGCCGGAAGGTCTGGAAGTCCGGACAACACGGGGGCAGGTGACGGGGTTCGTCCTTTTACGCGCACGGACGGGTCTTGGCGCCTTCCGGGAGGGCAGTTGAGGCGCCCGGGGAACGGGGACCCGAGCGCGGGCCCTCTGCCCGCCCTTGCCTCGCCGTCCATGGCACAGGCCTACGGCACCCGTCGTCCCTTCCCGGTGCGGCTGGAGGACGGCAGCTCGGTGGCCGTCCGGATCACGGGCGTACGGTCCCGGACCCCCGCCTTGACCGGAACGGACTTCCTGATCGTGGACCGCGCCGGACTGAGCTCCACGGCCGCCCGGCCGACGGCGCTGCTGCTGACCGGCGAGCACCTGGTCGCCGGGGCGCTGCGCAGGGCGGCGGGCGCCTCGGGCTCGGTCCATGTGCGGGCGCAGGAGCGGGCACGGTTCACCGACTCGCCGCTCCAGTCCGGTGCCGAGCGGGTGTACACGACGGCGGCGGTGGCCGGCGCCGGGTACGCCGTCCTGGCCCTGCTCCTCGCCCTGCTGCGCACCGCCCCCGAACGCGCCGCCCTCCTGGCCCGCCTGCGCACGATGGGCCTCACCCGGTCCCAGGGCCGCCGCCTTCTCGTCCTGGAGTCCCTCCCTCAGGCCTTCCTTGCCGCGGCCGGCGGCGCCCTGACCGGCTGGGCCGCCATCCGTCTCCTCGCTCCCGGTGTCGACCTGACCACCATCGCCCTGGCCTCGGCCCGCACCCCGGTCGGCCAGGCCGAACTGCACACCGACGCCCTGTCGCCGACGGTGCCGGCGATCACCGTCGTGGTGGTGGCGGTGGGGGCCTCCGGAGTACAGGCCTGGTGGACCGGACGGCGGGGCTCGGTGACAGAGCTGAGAGCAGGGGATGCGCGATGAACCGAGGGGCCAGTCCGACCGTCCAGGAGAGCCGATGACGACCAACCCCACCCTTGCCGATCTCGCCGACCGGGCCGCCGAGGCCCGCAACCGCCCGGCCTACGGCCATGACGCCCTGATCACCTGCGACCGTCTCGTCCAGATCTTCTCCACCGCCGGCGTGGAGGTGCAGGCGCTCCAGGGCCTGGATCTCCTGGTCCGTGAAGGAGAGTTGATGGCCCTGGTCGGTGCCTCCGGCAGCGGCAAGTCCACGCTCATGAACATCCTCGCGGGACTCGACACCCCCACGGCCGGATCGGCCAAGGTGGCGGGCAGGGATCTGCTCGCCATGACCGCCAAGGACCGGCTGGCCTACCGCCGCGAGGTCGTCGGCTTCGTCTGGCAGCAGACCTCCCGCAATCTGCTCCCCTATCTGACCGCGGCCCAGAACGTCGCCCTCCCGCTCCAGCTGTCCGGTACCCGCACACCCCGCCGTGCCCGGTCCGAGCGCGCCCTGGCGCTCCTGGAGCTGCTGGGGGTCGCCGACTGCCGCGACCGCCGCCCGCGCGAGATGTCCGGCGGACAGCAGCAGCGCGTCGCCATCGCCGTGGCCCTCTCCGGCTCCCCCGCGGTGCTGCTGGCCGACGAGCCGACGGGTGAGCTGGACTCCCACACGGCCGCGCAGATCTTCGACGCCTTCCGCAGGGCGAACGAGCAACTGGGCACCACGGTCGTGATCGTCACCCATGACCGGGCGGTGGCCGGAGAGGTCCGCCGCACGGTCGCCATCCGCGACGGCCGCACCTCCACGGAGGTCCTGCACCGCAGCGAGGTCGACGCGACGACCGGCCACGAGACGGTGGTCGCCCGCGAGTACGCCATGCTCGACCGCGCCGGCCGCCTCCAGCTGCCCGCCGAGTACACCCGGGCCCTCGGCATGCGCGACCGCGTCGCCCTGGAGCTGGAACCGGACCACATCGGAGTGTGGCCTGACGACAGCGAATGATCACCGGCCGGAGCCGAGGGCGGTGAGTGCCGCTCAGCGGACGCTGACGTCCAGCGCGCCGAGTCCCGCCCTGCGCACGGCGATCGAACCGTAGGGCGTGCGCAGCCTCAGCCACGCGCTGGAGGACAGGAGCGCCAGTGACGGCTCGCCGGTCGGGTGCGCGGTGCCCGGCGGGGTGGGCGTCCGCAGGAATCCCAGCGACTGGGCCGCGTGCACGGCCCGTACCGGCAGAGGGGTCTCGCCGACCGTGCGGGACCAGATCTCCCGCCCGACCCGGTCGAGTTCGGCGCGCGTACGCCGCTCCGGCGCCAACTCCTGCGTACGGGACCGGAATTCGGCGACCGCCGCGCCGACCATGGCACGCAGGGCATCCGGTGCCGGCAGCCCGGGCTCGGCGCGCCAGCCGCCGCGCGGCGGAAGGACTCCCGCCCACGGCGGCCCGGTCACCGCGGCCGGGACGACGGCCGTGGCCGCCGACTCGTCCACGGACTCCAGGAACTCACCGGCGGACACGGTCACGTCGAGCGTGGCGTCGAGCCCGTTCTCGTACGGCTTCGCCAGCCGCACGGCGCGGATCGCCAGCACCTCGAAGGACGGTGGCCGCCCGAACACGGCGAGCGTCTTCCCCGCCGCCTGGAGGCGTACCGCCGCTCCACGGTCGTAGTGGAGCAGCCGGGAGAGGAAAGCCGCGAGGTCCGCCGCTTCCCCCTCGTCGGCGAGGTGGAGCACCGTCATGCGGCGACGGCCTCCTCCTCGCTGTCGGCGGCCTTGTCGTCCGTGTACTCCTGGAGGAACTCCCGCTCCTCCGCGGTGATCCGGCGCGGCCGCTGCGCCTGGAAGTCGAACGGCACGATCACCGTGGACGCCCGGACATAGACCAGGTCGTCGTCCTTCACCTCGTAGGTGAGGGTGAAGGACGCCGCCCTGATCTCCGTGACCCACAGCTCGATGACCACCGGCGCGTGCCGGTGGACGAGCTGCCGCTTGTAGTCGATCTCGTGGCGCGCCACCACGGACCCCTGCTTGAAGTCCTTCTCCGGGCGGAACAGGAAGTCGATACGGGCTTCCTCCAGGTAGCGGAGGAACACCACGTTGTTGACGTGGCCGTACGCGTCCATGTCCGCCCAGCGCAGCGGGCAGTGGTAGATGTGCCGCAAGGTCAGCCCCGGGTCAGCTTCTTGTAGGTGGCGCGGTGCGGACGTGCGGCGTCCGGTCCGAGCCGCTCGATCTTGTTCTTCTCGTACGACTCGAAGTTGCCCTCGAACCAGAACCACCGGGACTCGCCCTCGTAGGCGAGGATGTGCGTGGCGACGCGGTCCAGGAACCACCGGTCGTGGGAGACGACCACGGCGCAGCCCGGGAATTCGAGCAGGGCGTTCTCGAGGCTCGACAGGGTCTCGACGTCGAGGTCATTGGTCGGCTCGTCGAGGAGCAGCAGGTTGCCGCCCTGCTTCAGGGTGAGCGCCAGGTTGAGACGGTTGCGCTCACCGCCGGAGAGGATGCCGGCCGGCTTCTGCTGGTCCGGGCCCTTGAAGCCGAAGGCGGAGACATAGGCGCGCGAGGGCATCTCGACCTGGCCGACGTTGATGTAGTCGAGTCCGTCGGACACGACCTCCCACAGCGTCTTCTTGGGGTCGATGTTGGAGCGGCCCTGGTCGACGTAGGAGATCTTGACGGTCTCGCCGACCTTGATGTCGCCGGCGTCCGGCGTCTCCAGACCCTGGATCATCTTGAACAGCGTGGTCTTGCCGGCGCCGTTCGGGCCGATCACGCCGACGATGCCGTTGCGCGGCAGGGTGAAGGACAGGCCGTCGACGAGGATCTTCTCGCCGAAGCCCTTGTGGAGGTCGTTCACCTCGACCACGACGTTGCCCAGACGCGGGCCCGGCGGGATCTGGATCTCCTCGAAGTCCAGCTTCCGCATCTTGTCCGCCTCGGCCGCCATCTCCTCGTACCGCGCGAGACGGGCCTTGGACTTGGCCTGGCGGCCCTTGGCGTTGGAGCGCACCCACTCCAGCTCTTCCTTGAGGCGCTTCTGCCGCTTGGCGTCCTTCTGGCCCTCGACCTTGAGACGGGTCGCCTTGGTCTCCAGGTACGTGGAGTAGTTGCCCTCGTACGGGAAGGCGCGGCCGCGGTCGAGCTCGAGGATCCACTCGGCGACGTTGTCCAGGAAGTACCGGTCGTGGGTGATCGCCACGACGGTGCCCGCGTACTTGGCGAGGTGCTGCTCCAGCCAGTTCACCGACTCGGCGTCGAGGTGGTTGGTGGGCTCGTCGAGGAGCAGCAGGTCGGGCTGCTCCAGCAGAAGCTTGCACAGGGCGACGCGGCGGCGCTCACCACCGGAGAGGTTGGTGACGGCCCAGTCGCCGGGCGGGCAGCCCAGGGCGTCCATGGCCTGCTCCAGCTGGGCGTCGAGGTCCCAGGCGTTGGCGTGGTCGAGCTCCTCCTGGAGCTTGCCCATCTCGTCGAGCAGCGCGTCCGAGTAGTCGGTCGCCATGAGCTCGGCGATCTCGTTGAACCGGTCGAGCTTGCCCTTGATCTCGGCGACACCCTCCTGGACGTTCTCCAGGACGTTCTTCTCCTCGTTCAGCGGGGGCTCCTGCAGCAGGATGCCGACGCTGTAGCCAGGCGAGAGGAACGCGTCACCGTTGGAGGGGTGCTCCAGCCCCGCCATGATCTTCAGCACGGTCGACTTACCGGCACCGTTCGGACCGACGACGCCGATCTTGGCACCCGGAAGGAAGCTCAGGGTGACATCGTCGAGAATCACCTTGTCGCCGTGCGCCTTGCGCGCCTTGCGCATGGTGTAAATGAACTCAGCCAAGAGAAACCGTCCGGCAGCTTGAAATCTGGCAGTGGGCAGATACACCCCATCTTGCCGCATGGCCGGGCACCGGTGAAAACCGGCTGGTGACCGTCGGTCGTCGGGGTGGGGGCGGGCCCGGCGCCGTGTGGGGGCGGGCCGGGGTCGTTTGTTCGGGGAGTCACCACTCGGTCACTCGCTGTTGAGTTCTCAAGGTGCAGTCATGCTCGTGCGGTGCCGCTGGTGCCGTATCGCTCGTGTCGCACGGCTCAGTCCCCCGCCGGTGTCTCCCGCTTGCGGAGCAGGACGAGGGCCGCGCCGCCGATCACGACGAGGGCGATGGCCACGCCGGCTATCACGGGGGTGGCGCTGGTGCCGCCGGTGGCGGCGAGGTTGGTGCCGCCGGAGGTGCCGCCCACCGAGGCCGGGCTCGGCTCGCTGAGCGTCTGGGTGGACTCGCCGCCCGCGCTGCCCTGGGTCTTGCAGTCGAGGACGCCGCTGAAGCGCTGCGCGAAGCCGTTCGGCCCGGTGATCGTGAAGTCGTAGGCCTGGTCTTCCTGCAGCGGGATGGTCACGGTGCGTGAGGTGCCCGCCGGGATGGAGTACTCGGTGCCCATCAGCTCGAAGGTGAAGGGCTTGTCGCCCTTGTTGGCCGCGCTGATGTCCACTCCGCCCACGGCGCAGTTCTTCCGGGCCGACAGCGCGGGTATCGCGCCCTTCTCCGCCCAGGTCGCACTGGCCGTGGCGGAGACCGTCGACTCGCTGGAGCCGGCCAGGATCTGGGTCTGGCTGCGGCTCTCGGAGGCGAAGGCGCGGCCGACCGGCACGGTGGTCGACGCCTGCACGGTCAGCTCGGCCGTGCCGTCGGCGGCGTCCTCGGGGATGTCGAAGAACAGCCGGCTGCCGTCCTGCGCCGAGGTGATGACCTTGCCGGTGCCGTCGACGATCCGGACACCGCTGGTGGCCGCGTTCGCCGGTGGCGTCACCGTCACCGCGCGTGCGTTGGTGTGGACCGTGACCGGTCCGACCCGGCCACCGGGGCGGCCGGAGACGGCGGGCGGGTCGAGGGTCAGCGAGGCCTTCGGCTCGGCCAGGCCGCGTGCGCTCTTCTCGAGGTAGTCGGCGAGCTTCTCGGCCTGCGGGTCGACGGCGTCGACGTGCGCTCCGTCCGAGTAGCGCCAGATGGCCACCTGGGTGCCGGCCGCGGCGTCCTGTTCGGTGAGGCCGGTGACGCCTGCCCGCCCGGCGAGTGCCGCCAGGTCGTTGACCTGCGGGTAGGAGTTCTGCAGGATCCAGCGGATCTTGCCGGCGGCCTTGTTGGTGCCCAGCGAGGTGCTGCTCCAGGGCGTCTCCTGGTACTTGGCGTCCTTCTGCGTGGGGTTGTGGATGTCGACGCAGTACGTCTGCAGGGTGCCGCCGCCCTCCACCGACATCTCGAACAGGCCCGCGGCCACCTTGAGGTCGCTGCCGCCCTCGTGGACGACGGCCTCGCCGTAGGTCTTCGGTCCCTCGATGGTGGCGGTCGCCCCGCCCTGGTTCTGCGGGGTCCCCTGCGCGGCGGCCGCGCCGGCCCCTGCCAGCACACCGGCGGCCACGAGCGCGGACACCAGCGTCGCTGCGGCGAGGCGGGCCGCACCTCGTCCGCGCGCGGACGGCGTGGACGTACCGGAGAGCCCAGAGAACGCAAGATGCACGGAATTCCCCTTCGAGCAGGACCCTTTGACGTGGGGGGTGCGGGTCCTACCAGCAGAATCAGCAGCCCCGAGAGCTACGCCCGGCATCCTAAGGATCAGGCGCACCAGCCTTGCCGGTCCTATGGTCGGATGACCGATCCGAATCGGAATCGTTATCGCGATGACAGTCCGTGAGCAGGGCTTATCGATAAATCCACCGGGTCGTTCGGAGCGCATTCGCCGATAAGCCGCAGTTCGGTCAACCGGCCAATGTGGCTGACATCACGTCACCGCTGCGGTCTCGGCGTGCTGTTGTGCCTGGGACTCCCCCGACTCCCCCGTCGGCGTCTCCCAGTTGGGCTCGGGTCGCGGCGGCGCCGACGCTGCCTCGGGTTTGGCCGCGCGGCGGAAGAGCGCGGTGCCGCGCGCCAGGTCATGGCCGATCGCCACCGCGTCGATGTCCGCCGACGCCCAGTTCGGCTGCCCCTCGCGTGTCTCCGTGCGCACCTTCAGCCTGCCCTGGACGACGACGGGTTCGCCCACGTTCAGCGAAGCCGCCGCGTTGACCGCGAGCTGCCGGTTGGCCCACACCGTGAAGAAGTTGGTGTGCCCGTCCGTCCAGACGCTCTTCTCGCGGTCCCAGTAACGCGACGTCACCGCCATCCGGAAGCGCGCCGACGGACCCGAGGCCAACTCCCGGTACACCGGCTGCGTCGCCACGTTGCCCACCACACAGAGCACCGTCTCGTTCATCGTGAATCCCTCCCTCGCCCGGGTCTTTGACGCCGGGCCGGCATGCGTACGGGCCCGTCCCGTACGGCTGCGTCTGCTGCCGCGACCGCCTTCGTCCTCCGTCGCGATCGCCGCAGAGCCAGACTGCCTCCGTCGGGCCGGGCCCGCTGAGCGCTGTGGACCACCGGCCTCCTGTGGAAAACCTCGCCACCCCGACGGGTGATCCACATCCCGCGAACTCACCCCACGGCGGTTCCGGCCCTGGTCACCCGCACGTACTGCTCCCGTACCTCCCGGTACCGCAGCAGCTCCGCGGCCAGTGGATCGAGCACCCTGGCCCGGCCGCAGCCCGCGGCCGCCTCCCGCAATCGCCGCTCCGCCTCCTGGCCGTACCGCCGTGCCGGCCCTCGCGCCCCCATCCGGCAGCTCCACTCCACAAGCGGCCCACCGACGATGCCCGCCAGCATCAGCAGCACCGGCACCGCGAGGTTCGGCGCCAAGAGCCCGGCGATCTGGCCCACCAGCCACAGCCCGCCGACGACCTGAAGGATCGTCATGGACGCCTGGGCCAGCACGGCCGCCGGCCACCAGCCCGGTCGCGGCGGTCGCCCCGGCGGCAGCCCGGCCCGCGCCGCCAGGTCGTCCAGTGCCTCGGGCAGGCCCTGGGACCCCCGTACCGCCGCTTCGCGCACCGCCTGCGCCCAGGGCGCCGGCAGCCCGGCCGAGGCCCGTTCGGAGACCGTACGGACCGCCTGCTCGACGCGCTGACGTGCCGTCGCCTCCTCGTCCGCCTGCGTACGCAGGGTCAGCTGCCCGGTGGAAAGCTCGCCGCGGCCCTGGTACCAGCGCCACAACCGGAGCCAGGGCGTGCCGCAGGCCCGGTTGGCGTTGCGCAGCCAGGCACGCTCGGCGGCCTCGCCCGCGGCGGTGGCGCCGACCGCATCGGCGAGCCGGGCGGAGAACTCGTCCCGCGCCTCCTCGCTCAGCCCCGTGCGACGCCCGGTGGCGTAGACGGGCAGCAGCCGGTCCGCGGCCGAGTCCAGATCGGCCGCGATGCGACGGGCCGCGACCCGACGCTGCGACACGAACTGGCCCAGCACCTCTCGCAGTTCGCCGACGCCGTCCCCGGTGAGCGCGGACAGCGCGAGCACGGTCGCGCCCGGTTCGCCGTGCTCCCCCAGGGCGATCCCGTCCTCGTCGAGCAGCCGCCGCAGGTCGCAGAGGACCTGATCGGTGGCCTCGCCGGGCAGCCGGTCGATCTGGTTGAGGGCGATGATCATGACCTCGGAGTGGCCCGCCATGGGCCGCAGATAGCGCTCGTGGAGCATGGCATCGGCGTACTTCTCCGGGTCGACGACCCAGATGACGGCGTCGACGAGCTTCAGGATGCGGTCCACCTGCTCGCGGTGCTGTACGGCCGCCGAGTCGTGGTCGGGCAGGTCGACCAAGACGAGCCCGCGCAGCTGTGCCTCCGCCTCCGGGCTCTGCACCGGGCGCCGGCGCAGTCGTCCGGGGATGCCCAGGCGGTCGATGAGGCTCGCCGCGCCGTCGCTCCAGCTGCAGGTGATGGGAGCGGCGGTGGTCGGCCGCCGTACTCCCGTCTCCGAAATGGCCACGCCCGCGAGCGCGTTGAACAGCTGCGACTTGCCGCTTCCGGTGGCGCCCGCGATCGCGACGACGGTGTGCTCTCCGGAGAGCTTGCGGCGCGCGGTCGCCTCGTCGAGGACCCGGCCGGCCTCGGCGAGGGTCCGGCTGTCGAGGCGCGTGCGGGAGAGGCCGACCAGTTCGCGCAGGGCGTCGAGGCGGGAGCGGAGCGGGCCGTCGTACGCCAGAGAGGTCACCGGCTGTGTGCCGGGGTGGCGGGTCTCGACGAGGGACTCCGGTTCAGTGGCGCCCTCGGTGACCCGCCGTGCGATGAGGCCGTCGTCCCAGACTTCCGGGGTGCAGGCCGGGGTCTCGGCGGAGGAGTCAAAGGGGGGCGGGTCGCTGTCGCCGTGGCCCACGCGTGCGTGCCGCGGCGTGGTTGCGCGATCGGCGTCGGGGGCGGTGTCGGCGCCCGCTGCCGCGGAGGTGCCCACTTTGCGGAGGGCGTTGTCGCGTTCCTCGGTCTTGTTGTTGGTGGTGTTCTTGGCGTTCCTGGTGACGTTGGTGTTGTTGGTGGATTTGTCGGTGGCCATGGCGGCTTCGGCGTCCTCGGTGCTCGATGCCGCGCCACCGGTGTGACGGGCGTGCTCGATGCGATCCGTGTGCTCTGTGTGCCCCGTGTGCCCCCTGCGTTCAGGGTGTTCCGGGTGGTCCGTGTGGTCCTGGTCAGTGATGGCGGTCACCGGTCACCTCTCCTTCTGCAGTACGGACAGCGCGGCGATGAGTTCGGCCTGGTGTTCGGCGTGGACGTCAAGGGCGTCCAGCGGGGCGAGGCGGCGCTCGCGTTCGGTGTACATGACCCGGTCCAGGTGTTCGTTGAGCAGCCGTCCGGCGCGTTCGCGCAGCCGCATCGCACCGTGGACACCGATCCGCTCGGCGAGTCCCTCACCCGCGGTCCGGGCCCGGTGTGCGCCCAGCAGCGCCGTGGCGGCGAGGGCGGCGACGATCTCGGCGTCGGGCGCGAGACTCCTTTCGATCTTGCGTACTTCGTCCTCGGCGTACTCCTCGAGTTCGCGCCGCCAGCGCCGTACGGTCAGGCCGATGCGGTGCTCGGCGCTCTCCAGGGACGGGTCCCGCTCCACGAGTCCGGGCGCACTCGCGGCCGGCTCCCGCCGCCAGGACTGGTCGACCCGCTCGTCGGCGGCGGTGACGGCACACAGCATCAGCGCCGCCAGGCTCTCCAGCAGGGCGTCGAGCAGTTCGCGCGCGGTGCAGTCGAGGGGAAAGGCGCGCCAGCGCTTCAGGGCGCCCCCGGCGAGTACGGCGCCGGACTGCAACCGCCCCCGCACGCGCGTGTGCTCGCTGTCGTAGGCCGCCTCGACCGCGGAGGTGAGGCGCAGCGCGGCCGCGTACTGGGCGGCGGTGGCGCTGGCCAGCTCGGGCAGCCGGGCCTTCAGCGACTCCAGGACCCCGTACGCCGTACGCGCCAGGGCGTGCTGCCTGGCGCCGGGATCCTGTGCCATGTGGACGAGCCAGGTCCGCAGCGGGGCCACGGCGCTGGCCGGCAACAGTCCGCCGCCCCAGGCCGATTCGGGCAGCTCAGGCACGGTGAACCGGGGTACGTGGCCGAGGCCGGCCTTGGTGAGCAGGGCGCCGTACTGGCGGGAGACCTCGGCGACGACCTGGTGCGGCACCCGGTCGAGGACGGTCACCAAGGTGACGTCGTACTCCTTGGCCGTGCGCAGCAGATGCCAGGGCACGGCGTCGGCGTACCGGGCGGCCGTGGTCACCATGACCCAGATGTCGGCGGCGCAGATCAGCTCGGCGGCGAGGACGCGGTTCTCGGCGACGAGGGAGTCGACGTCGGGCGCGTCGAGCAGGGCGAGCCCGCGCGGGAGGCTCTCCGCGGTCTCGATCCGCAGCACGCGCGCGGGGTCCTCACCCGGGAGGAGCAGCTCGTCCCCCGGTTCCTGCTGGGGCACCCACACGCGGGTGAGGTCGGGCAGCACCCGCATGCCGCTGAACCAGTGATGGTCCTCCGGATGGCACACCAGTACAGGTGTCCGGGTCGTCGGCCGCAGCACGCCCGCTTCGCTGACCCGCCGCCCCACGAGGGAGTTGACGAGGGTCGACTTGCCGGCCCCCGTGGATCCCCCGACAACGGCCAGCAATGGCGCTTCGGGTTCTCTCAATCGGGGCACCAAATAGTCGTCGAGCTGTGCGAGCAGTTCGTCGCGGTTGGCACGCGCGCGTGGGGCCCCCGCCAGAGGCAGCGGGAAGCGTGCGGCGGCGACACGGTCGCGCAGGGCGGAGAGTGTGTCGAGCAGCTGAGGCCGTACGTCCAAGGTCACCACATGCGAAGAATGCCCAATTTTGGGGGAATTCTGAAGCATATAGACATGTCTGCGCGCCGACGGGACACATCGGACGGAAGGGATGACTGGGACGCGGGCACAGTCGAGGCATAACGAGTGCACAACACCCGGTGCGCGAGACGCCAAAAGCGGTGCACGATTCGTACCTGCCTGCGATTATCAGGACCGCTTCACCGAACCTCCACATTGAGCCACGGAGGCGAAGCAACAGGGACATGGATCCGGGAGCTCTATCCTTGTCCCCGGCAACGTCACGGATCAGCCCACACCCGGGCAGCACGTACGAGGCCACCACACCGGCCCCCGTAGCTCAGTGGATAGAGCAGGCGCCTTCTAAGCGCTTGGCCGCAGGTTCGAGTCCTGCCGGGGGCGCCGAGTCTCCGCCCTCCCCCGGGAGGGCGTTTTTGCTGTTCAGAGCAGGTTTTCGCACGGTACGACGAAGCCGCACGAGCACCCGAGCCGACTTGCACGGAGTGCGGTGCGGACTCGAACACTGTTTAAGTCCGTCGGCTACGCTGACTCCATGCCGCGGGAAACGTTGAATCGCGATCAAATCGTCGAAGCCGCGATCGAGCTCCTCGACGACGAGGGGGTCGAGGGTCTGAGCATGCGGCGCCTCGGCAAGCGGCTGAATTCGGCCGCGACGGCCATGTACTGGCACGTCGGCAGCAAGGAGAACCTGGTGGTGCTCGCCGCCGACCGGGTCTGGGGCGAGATCGAGCTGCTCAACCCCGTCCGGACCGGCTGGCGGACCGCCGCACGCGCGCTGGTCCAGGACACGTACGCGATGGTCCAGCGTCACCCCTGGCTGGTCCCGGCGATCAGCACGTACTTCGTGCACGGCCCCGGCATGGCCCGCTTCCAGAACCACTCGTACGCCGTCTACGAGGCGGCCGGGTTCAAGGGACACGACCTCGACTGGGCCGTGAACACCGCCTTCACCTTCGTGGCGGGCACCGCCCTGCTCGACGCCACCCACGCCGCCGCGGCCAAGGCCAAGGCCTCCGACCCCGCGGACCGGGCGGACGAGATCGCCGCCCAGTACCCCCGGCTGTGCGAGCGCACGGCAGTGCTGAGCGGGGCCGACGCCGCCGAACTGCTCAGCCAGAGCTTCGCCTTCGGCCTCGACACCATCCTCGACGGCCTGGAGGCCCGGCTGCGCGGCGAGGGCAGCGCGGCCGGGGTCCCTTCGATCGCCGGCACCTCCAACGCCGTACCCGGCTCGCTCCACTGACTGCCCCCAGGGCCCGCCGAGTACAGTCGCCGACGAGGAGGGCGAGACGACGTGCGACTTCGCTGTGCGGTGCTGGACGACTTCCAGGGTGTGGCCACCCGCTCGGCCGACTGGTCGGTACTTGAGGGCGAGGTGGAGGTCGTCGCGCTGCGCGAGCACATCGCCGATGAGGACGACCTCGCGGCGGCGCTCGCCGACTTCGACATCGTGGTCACCCTGCGCGAGCGCGTGCCGTTCCCGGGCTCGCTCATCGCCCGGCTGCCCCGGCTGCGGCTGCTCGTCGCCTCCGGGATGCGCAACAGCGTCATCGACTACGCCGCCGCCGAGGCGCACGGCATCACCGTGTGCGGCACCACGAGTTCCTCGACCCCGCCGGTCGAACTGACCTGGGCGCTGCTGCTCGGGCTCGCCCGCGGCATCGTCGAGGAGAGCAACTCGCTTCGCTCCGGCGGCCCTTGGCAGTCCACCGTCGGTGCCGACCTGCACGGCCGGCGGCTCGGTCTGCTCGGGCTCGGCAAGATCGGCAGCAAGGTGGCACAGATCGGGCTCGCCTTCGGCATGCAGGTCAGCGCCTGGAGCCGGAACCTCACCAAGGAGCGCGCCGACGAGGTGGGCGTCGACCTGGCCCCCTCGCTGGAGGACCTCCTGGCCACCAGCGACTTCGTCTCCGTCCATCTGGCCCTCGGCGACCGCACCCGCGGACTGCTGGGCCCAGCCGAACTCGCCCTTCTGAAGCCGACCGCCTACCTGGTCAACACCTCCCGCGCGGCGATCGTCGACCAGGACGCGCTGCTGGCCGCGCTCCACGGGGGCCGTATCGCCGGCGCCGCCGTCGACGTCTTCGACATCGAGCCGCTGCCCGCCGACCACCCGATGCGCACCGCGCCCCGCCTCCTGGCCACTCCCCACCTCGGCTATGTCTCGCGGGACAACTACGCCGCCTACTACGGCCAGGCGGTCGAGAACATCCGCGCGTACCTGGCGGGTTCACCGGTACGACGACTGCCCTGAGCCGGGCTCAGCTCGTCCAGAAGTCCCACCAGCGGGTGAGGATCAGCATGCCGACGATGCCGATGTGCAGCACCGGCAGCACCCAGGTGAACTCGGCGAGGAAGGCCTTCAACGCATCGGGGGCGGGCAGGAAGCCGTTGAGCACGTTGAAGGACGTCACGTACCAGAACATGATGATCGTCGCGATCCAGGCCAGACAGCACCACAGGCACAGCGCGTTGATCCGGTACAGCGACTCGAACTGCAGCCACGACACGAACCCGATGCCGAACAGGCAGCCGGCCTCGAAGGTCAGCCAGTACCAGCCGGGGAACGCGGCCCCGGCCAGCAGGCTCATGCCGACGCAGATCACGATGCCGTAGGCCACCAGGCCCAGCATCGGGTTGGGGAAGCCGAAGACCGCGGCCTGAGCGCTCTTCATCACGCTGCCGCAGGACACCACCGGGTTCAGGCTGCACCCCGGGACGAAGGCCGGGTTCTCCAGCAGTTTGAACTTGTCGAGGGTGATGATCCAGGAGGCCAGCAGCCCGGCCGCCCCCGTGAGCACCAGCATCAGCGCGAAGGCGCGGCCGGTGCCCGCCGTCCGCCGCATCAGCCGCGCAGGCTGCGGGCCGGCAGGAGGACGTGCGCGGCGGCGTTCAGGGTCTCCTCGGCGCCGGCGAACGCGATCAGCGCCTCCGGGGGGACCGGCTCACCGGGGCGGGCCCCGGGCCACGGGCGGGTGGTGAACACCAGGTGGGCGTGGCCGCGTCCGGCGACCGCCGCGAGCCACTCCGGCGGCGCGGCGCACTGGGCCTTGAACTGCGGCGTGGTGAGCACGGCCTGACCGGCCTCGACGAGCAGGGTCACCGGCAGGCCTGGCTTGTCGGCGGCGTCGACCAGGTCCCCGCCGGCCCGCAGGCCGTTGAGCGCCAGCAGTCGCTCGATCGCCGCCGCGGTCGCCGCCGGGCCGCCCTGCGCGTCCCCGAGGGAGTAGACCAGCAGGTACGGCATGTCGCTGCCGTCGGCGCCCGGGCCGCTCCAGGGGAGTACGACGAGGGTGCCGACGTCGGCGACGTGGAAGGGGCGCGTTGCGCTTGAGGTTGAGGTCACCGCGCGACCATATCCATGGGCCGGCGGGCGGCCGGACGCGTCATCACCCGACCGGCGGATACCGCTGGGGGCCTCCACACGAACGAGGGACGCCTCTTGACGTCCCTCGCCGTCTCTCAAGCGTCCCTCGTCGTCTCTCAAAACGTCCCCCGCTGTTCCCCGCCGTCCCCGACGCCCCTCGAACGCCCGACGTGCGGGTCAGCTCTGCAGCGGCAGACCGCCCAGCAGCGGGCTGTGCTGGTTGACGGCACCGGTCACGCCCTTCACCGCGTTGAGCACAGAGCCCTTGTTCTCGCTGTCGAGGGCGTCCGACTGATGCTGCAGCGGCATCACGTCGTTCAGCTCCAGAGGACCCTTGGTGAGCGTGTTCACGCCGCCGTTGAGGCTGGTGGGCGTGAGGTCGGCGGTGCTGTGGGCGAACGCGGGCGCCGCGGCGCCCGCGAGGGCCAGGGAACCGGCAACGACAGCGGCAGCCTTCAGGGACTTCATCGTGTTCCTTTCTCGGCGACTCACGTCACCTCGGGTGAGTCCGACGCCGTGTGCAACGAGTTCCGGCCGGGGCGGAAACCCCGTGCGCGCAAGACATACGAAATCTCCGCCGGAGTACGGCCGTCAGCGCCCCCGTGCAGGCAGACGCAAGCCGGCCGCCCTCCCGCGGGGAAACCGCGGACGGACGGCCGGCCGAAGGGGTGTGCTGCGACGTCAGCCGTTGGTGCAGGCGTTGCCGAACGACGGGTTCAGCAGGGCGACCACGTCAACGGTGTTGCCGCAGACGTTGACCGGCACGTGGACCGGAACCTGGATGACGTTGCCCGACAGCACGCCCGGCGAGTTGCTGGCGGTGCCTTGCGCGCCACTGTCGGCAGCGGCGATGCCGGCACCGCCGGCAACGGCAGCGGCAGCGGCGGTGGTCAGAACCAGGCCCTTCGCGATACGCGACATGGAGAGGTGCTCCTTGGGGTCGAGACAAACATCCGGACGGGGATGCCCGGCGTTGTGTCAACGCGTGGCTCTCCCGCGAGTTGTGCCCCCAAAGGGGTGATCCGAGAAGTGAGTCACCATCTTCACGAATCAGACACAGACGCCTGATTTCTTTGGGATTAGTACGGATAGCGGCCGGAGTTGTGGGGCAACGCCCGCCACACGAACCTGTGCTCCACCTGCGCATGACAAGCATGCACAAACGCCGGACAAGTGCCGGACAAACGCCGCGCGCACGGCGGCGGCCGTCACAGCCGGCACGCACGTGCGCGGGGGGGCGGCGCCGAAGCACGCGCCGAAAAACACGGGTGCCGGGCTATGGCGGCCCGGCACCCGGAGAACTACCGACGGGACGTGGCTCGGCCGCGCCGGTACAGGATCGTCCCGCCCATGACCAACGCCAGGCTGGCGGCGGAGGCCGCAAGCGTGGCCTCCGTACCGGTGCGCGCCAGCTGGGGCGGCGCTGCCTGGTCGTCACTGCCGGGGGTGTTGAGAGGCGTCGCCGCCGGGGTGGCGGTACGCGGTGGCGTGACGGTACGCGGTGGCGTGACGGTACGCGGCGGGGTCACCGGCGTCGTCGTGCGCGGCGGGGTCACGGGCGGCGTGCCCGGGGGCGTCACCGGCGGGGTCACGGGAGGCGTGACCGGTGGCGTCACGGGCGGAGTCACCGGCGGCGTGGTCGTGCCCGGCGGGGTGACCGGCGGCGTCGTCGTGCCCGGCGGGGTGACCGGCGGCGTCGTCGTGCCCGGCGGGGTCACGGGCGGCGTCGTCGTGCCCGGCGGGGTGACCGGCGGCCTCGTCGTACCCGGCGGGGTCACCGGCGTATTGGTCCTGCCCGGCGGAGTGGCGGTGTTGGCACAGCCGTTTCCGAAGACGGGGTTGAGTACGCCGATCACGTTCGCGGAGTTACCGCACACGTTCACCGGTACGTCCACCGGCACCTGCGCGGTGTTGCCGGAGCCGACGCCGGGCGAGTCCGTCGAGGTGCCGGACGCCGACGCGCCGGTGGTGGCACTGCCGGAGCCCGAGGTGTTCGCGCACGAGTTGCCGAACGCCGGGTTCAACAGGCTGGCGACATCAACGGAGTTGCCGCACGCGTTCACCGGCACATGCACCGGCGCCTGGACGGTGTTGCCGGACGCGACTCCGGGCGAGTTCGCCGTGGAGCCGGTGGCCGACGCACCGGTGGTGCCGGCGGTACCGGAGCCCGAGGTGTTCGCGCACGAGTTGCCGAACGCCGGGTTCAACGCGCCGACCACGTCAACGGAGTTGCCGCACGCGTTCACCGGCACATGCACCGGTACCTGGACGGTGTTGCCGGACGCGACTCCGGGCGAGTCCTTGGCGGACCCGTTCGCACCCGTGTCGGCCAGCGCGACGCCGCCGCACAGGGACACGATGCTCGTCGCGGCGGCAGCCGCGACCATTCCCTTACTCAGGGTCTGTCGCAATCTCGTTGATCTTCCTGCTTGAAGAATTGGGAGACCGGCCTCGGAGCGAGTGAACCCAAGGATCGAGGGATCAACGGTCCAAGGCCGGCCGTAACGCGGCCGGGTGGCCGGCGCGTTGCGTTACGTCGTCACTGGTTGCTGCAGGCGTTGCCCGACGCCGGGTTCAGCAGACCGACGACGTTCAGCGAGTTGCCGCACACGTTGACCGGGATGTGCACGGGGACCTGGATGACGTTGCCGGACAGGACGCCCGGGCTCCCGGTGGCCGAGCCGGAGGCGCCGGAGTCGGCGAACGCCGGGACGGCCGCACCGAGAGCCAGGACGATGCCGGCGGCAACGACAGTGGTCTTCTTCATGAACTTTCCCTTCTCTGCGGTCATGCCTATGACGGCCGAAACCGAGCGAGCACGACTTGTACGGCTCGCACCATGACCGACAGGCTGTAGAACGAGGGATAGACGGTCGAAGAAACTGCGGAACGCGCGGCACCCAGGAATTCACCCTAACGCCCTTACAGAATTGACAAAGCGTTAGTGAAACGCTCTTCCTGGGCGGCGGGAAATTCTCAGCTGTTGCCGGTGCCGTTGGCGGACAGGGCCGAGACGTCGTCCGCGATGTGCGACAGCGCCTCGTCGCCCTTGGCCTGCGTCGAGTTCTCGGCGCACTGCTGGTTCTGCGGCGTCGCCAGGACGTTGACGTCCTGGACGGCGACCGGGACGAGGCCGACGAGCGAGCCCGCGTTGGCCTTGGCCGGCAGGCCGACACAGAGCTTGTTCAGCGATCCCTGGACCGCCGAGAGCTGCGGGCTCATGGCGCCGCCGGTGGCCGAGTTGCCGAACGACTGCGTGGCGCCGACGCCGCTGGCGGAGGTGGTGCCCGTGTCGTTGCCGGTGGCAAGCGCCTCGGGAGCCGCTGCCGCCGACGCACCGACGACGGATGCGGCGACAGCCGCCGCGGCCATTGCCTTCTTGAGCATTTCGCTTTCCTTTCCTGTCCTGGCTCCTCGCCAAGACGCACGTTCCTGCGTCCACTTCAACCGGGAGCGCCGTGAATGGTTGCGGCCCGTCACCCGAACGGACCTGTTTGGCGCATTGAATTCGTTTGGGCCGACCGAGTGAATTGCAGCAACCATGCGACCCGGTGCCAGTTGAAGCAGGGCGCTCCGGTGGACGGGGTTTCTCCAGAAGGGAACTGCAAGTGATCAAGAAGGTTCTGGCCTCCGCAGCGGTCGCCGCTTCCGTCGTGGGTGCCTCGGCCGCCGCCGCCTCACCCGCGCTCGCGACCGGCAACGACACGGGCACCACCTCCGCCAGCGGCGTCGGGGCCGCCCAGTCGTTCGGCAACTCGGCCACGTACGGCAACATGAGCCCCCAGATGGCGCTCATCCAGGGCTCCCTCAACAAGCCCTGTGTCGGTCTGCCCGCCAAGGCGAACGTCGGCTCGCTCGTCGGCCTCGTCCCGGTCGCGGTTCAGGACGTCAACGTCCTGTCGTCCCCGCAGAACCAGCAGTGTGTCGAGAACTCGACCCAGGCCAAGGGCGACGAGCCGCTGTCGCACATCCTGGACGACATCTCGGCGCTGTCCGCCAACGGCACGGGCAACAGCTGATCGGACGCTTCCCGGACCCCTTCCGGGTTGTCACCAGCGGGCCGCCGAGTCTTCGGCGGCCCGCTGGCTTACGTTGCGTTACGCCCAGGGGACACGGGGGCGCCTTTTCCCATGATCGGACTGAGCTGGGCCGATCGGAGCAGCCCCCGCAACCTCAACCGCTCCGAACAGTTGACGATCATGCAGCTCCTCCCCGGAGTCCGCTTTTTCGAAGGGAACGAACATGAAGAAGCTGTGGGCAACCGCGGCTGTCGCCGCCTCCGTCGCCGGTCTCGCGGGCGCGGCCGCCCCGCAGGCGCTCGCCATCGGCAACGACAACGGCACCACGTCCGCCAGCGGCACCGACGCCACGTCGATGTTCGGCAACTCGGCCACCGCCGGCGACATGAGCCCGCAGCTGTCGCTGGTCCAGGGATCGCTGAACAAGCCCTGCGTCGGTCTGCCCGCCAAGGTGAACGCGGGTTCCCTGGTCGGCGCCATCCCGGTCGCCGTTCAGGACGTCAACGTCCTTTCCTCCCCGCAGAACCAGCAGTGCGTCGAGAACTCGACCCAGGCCAAGGGCGACGAGCCGCTGTCGCACGTCCTGGACGACATCTCGGCCCTGTCCGGCAACGGCACCAGCAACGGCTGAGCCTGCTCCCCGCCTCGGCGGGTCACCGGTCCCTTCCGGTGGCCCGCCGTTCGCGTGTCACGGGCGGTAGATCGCCTCGATCTGCTCCGCGTACGCCGCCGTCACCGCGTGCCGCTTGACCTTGAGGGACGGTGTCAGCAACCCGTTGTCCTCGCTGAACTCCCCCTCGACCAGGGCGAAGGCGCGGATGGACTCGGCGCGCGAGACGGCCTCGTTGGCGTGGTCGACGGCCTTTTGCACATCGGCGCGCAGCCGTGGGTCCCGGACCAGTTCGGACAGCGGGGTGTCCGCGGGCAGCTTCCGTACGGACAGCCAGTGGGCGACCGCCTCGGGGTCGAGGGTGATCAGGGCGGCGACGAAGGGACGGTTGTCGCCGACGACCAGGCACTGGCCGACCGGGGAGCGGCTGCGCAGCCGGTCCTCCAGGACGGCCGGGGAGACGTTCTTACCGCCGGAGGTGACGAGGATGTCCTTCTTGCGGCCGGTGATGGTGAGGTAGCCGTCGTCGTCGAGGGAGCCGAGGTCGCCGGTGGCGAACCAGCCCTCGCGCAGCACCGCCTCGGTCGCGGCCGGGTTGTTCCAGTACGCCCCGAAGACCAGCCCGCCCTTGATCAGCACCTCGCCGTCCTCCGCGAGGCGGACGGCCGCTCCGGGTACCGGCTGGCCGACCGTGCCGGGGCGGGGCCCCAGCGGGGGCACGATGGTGGCGGCGGCGGTGGTCTCGGTGAGGCCGTAGCCCTCGTAGACGATGATTCCAGCCGCGGAGAAGAACAGGTTGAGGTTGCGGTCGAGCGGGGAGCCGCCGCTGATGGCGTACCGCAGGCGGCCGCCGAGCTCCTTGCGGATACGGCGGTAGACCAGCAGATCGTACAGTGCCCAGGCGGCGTACAGGCCGGGGCCGGGGCCTTTGCCGGTGCCCAGGAACCTGCGCAGATACGCCTCCCCGAAGCGCACGGCGATCCGGTCGGCGCGGTCGAAGGACGCGCCCCGGCCGATCCGCTCGGCGGTCGCGCGCCCGGTGTCGTGGATCTTCTCGAAGAGGTACGGCACCCCGACCAGGAAGGTGGGGCGGAACTCCCGCAGCGCCGGGCGGAGTTCGTCCGGCTTGACGCTGGGGAAGTGGCCGATCTCGATACGGGCCATCAGACAGGCGATCTGCAGGGTGCGGCCCATGATGTGGGCGAGCGGCAGGAAGAGCAGGGTGGAGGCGGTCTGCCCGGTGACCGCCTGGAAGACGGGGTGGAGCAGTTCGACCGTGTTCGCGGCCTCGGCGTGCAGATTGGCGTGGGTGAGGACGCAGCCCTTGGGCTTTCCGGTGGTGCCGGAGGTGTAGCAGACCGTGGCCACGGTGTCGGGGGTCAGGGTGCCGCGGCGCTTGGCGACTTCCTCGTCGGCGATGTCCCGGCCGAGGTCGGTGAGTTCGGCCAGGGCGTCCGCGTCGAGCCGCCAGACGTCCGGGGGTTCGGGGTGGCCGGCGGTGCCGGTGGCGACGGTGGCCGCGTTCTCGGCCGTCTCGGCGACCACGTAGCGGGCGCCGGAGTCGCGCACGATCCACTCCACCTGCTCGGCGGAGGAGGTCGCGTAGATGGGAACGGTCTGGCCGCCGGCCGCCCAGATGGCGAA
Organism: Streptomyces sp. NPDC001406; assembly: GCF_042895285.1. NCBI lineage: Bacteria > Bacillati > Actinomycetota > Actinomycetes > Kitasatosporales > Streptomycetaceae > Streptomyces > Streptomyces sp. NPDC001406. The sequence goes on along the minus strand of NZ_JBIAWG010000001.1, from coordinate 338,881 downwards.
GTCCAGGACGGTCCACTCGTAGCGGGTGCGGGACATGACGGCGACCCGCCCGCCCGGTTCGAGGCCCGCCGCGATCAGTCCCTTGGCCGCGTCCGTGACGTCGCGGGCGAAGGCGGCCGCCGTGACCGGGCGCCACACGCCGCTGTCACGGCGGCGCAGGACCACGGCGCCCGGGGCCTCGGCCGCGTTGGTGAAGGGCAGGTCGGCGGTGGAGCCGGTCGTCGTGGCCGCCGCGAGCGCCGGGGTGCGGGCCTCGCGTACGACGCCGTGCTCGTCCCTGACGGTCTCGACCCGGATGCGCGCCGCCAGATCGGTGCGCCGCCGTGCCCGCTTCAAGTCCCTGCGTACGCCCATGACGGCTCCCGTCGCGGCTGTTGGCTGCCCTGCTGCCGAACGCACTTACCGGGTGGTCAACTTACTCACGCGTAAGCGTAGGTCAATGGGTCCGGCAGCACCGGGAAGCGCGCGCTAGTCCAGTCCGCGTCCGGCCTGCTCGATGGCCTGGGCGAGCTGCCGTACCGCCTCGTCCTCGGTCGTGCGGGCCAATCGGGCGGCGTGGCGGTGGAGTTCGCTCAGTCCGGGGTCGCCGGGCAGCGTGGTCCAGCGGTCGTCCCCCTCGCGGAGGGCGTCGGCGAAGTAGGCGGCCACCACGGTGACCTGGAAGCGGGGGCTCGCGCTCCAGACGGAGTCCTGCAACGCGGCGGTCTCCAGTTCACCGGACTCCTCGTGCGGGTCGCGGGTGCCGGGGTCGAGCCAGCGGACGGTGGCCGTGGCGAGATGGCCGTCGGTGCCGGGCTTGGTGCGGACCGCGTACAGAGCGGTGACGGTGTGGCCGGGGCCGACCTCGCCGCCGTCGACGTGGTCGTTGCGGAAGTCGTCGTCGGCGACCCTGCGGTCGTCGTAGCCGACCAGACGGAACTCCGCGACCGTGTGCGGGTCGAAGGCGACCTGGGCCTTGGCGTCGCGGGCGGTGAGCTCGATGTTCTGCGGGAGCTGCTCGCAGAACACCTTGCGGGCGTCCTCGGTGTCGGACACATACACCGTGTGCCCGTCGCCCTTGTCGGCGAGGCGCTCCATCAGGGCGTCGCCGTAGTCGCTGCCCACGCCGACGCCGAACAGGGTGATGCCGTGCTCGCGCCGGGCGGTGGAGATGCGTTCGAGGATGGAGTCCGGGTCGGTGTCGCCGGTGTTGGCGAGCGCGTCGGAGACGAGGACGACCCGGTTGGTGGCGCCCTTGCGCAGGCCCTCGACGGCGGTGGCGTACCCGGTCTCGACGCCCGCGCCGAGGTCGGTGGAGGACAGCGCCTCCAGACCGTCGATCGCGTCGTGGATCTCGCCGCGGTGGCCCCCGAGCCGGGTCATCGGCAGCACGGTCTCGGCCTCCGAGCTGAAGGCGACGATCGCGACGGAGTCGTCGTCGCGCAGCCGGTCCGTCATCGTGCCGAGGGACTGCTTGGCGAGGTCCAGCCGGCCCGGTTCGCTCATGGAACCGGAGACGTCGACGACGAACGTGAGGGCGGCGGGCGGACGTTCACCGGTCTGCCCGGCGGTGTTTCGGGTGGCCAGGCCGACCCTGACCAGGGACCAGTTCGGCTTGTCGGTACGGGCGCCGTCGACCGTGACGGAGAAGCCGTTGCCGTCCGGGCGCCGGTAGTCCTGGCGGAAGCTGTTGACGAACTCCTCGGGGCGGATCGTCGACGGGTCGGGCCGCTGCCCGTCGGCGAGCGTGCGGCGCGCATAGCCGTAGGAGGCGGTGTCCACGTCCAGGGCGAAGGTGGAGAGGTAGTCGGCCGAGGGGGTGTTCCACTCGTCGCCCTGTGCCTTCCGCGACCCCTGGCTCTGCGCGGGGGCGGGCGCCGGAGCCGGAAGCCCGCCGTTCTTGGAACCGCCGTTGTTGGCCTCGCGGTGGGAACCGTCCGCGCTGCCGCCCGCGCAGCCGGTGAGCAGCAGGCCGCCCGCCGCCGCGAGGGCGATCAGCACACTCCGTGTCCGCCGTGTCCTGTGCCGCTCCATCTCGTCTGCCCCCTGTGCCCGTTGACGTCGATATCTGTGACTGTGACGGCGCCACGGGCGGGAACGTGCGGCACGGAGCGTTGCGGATGCGTCTCGAAGCGGCCACGGAGCGGGCCCGCCGAGACCGGTGGGTGATCCTCCGGTGACCTAGGAGACCACGTCCTTGCGCGCGAAACCCCGGAAGGCCAGGGCGAACAGCACGAGCGCGTACGTTATGGAAATCGCGGTGCCCTGGATCATGCCGGACCACTCGGGGTGCGGCTGTACGGCGTCGGCCCAGGCGAACTGCCAGTGCGCGGGCAGGAAGTCGCGCCAGTGGCCGAGGGCGGTGACGGCGTCCAGGACGTTGCCGACGATGGTCAGGCCGACCGCGCCGCCGACCGCGCCGAGCGGGGCGTCCGTCTTGGTCGACAGCCAGAACGCCAGGCCCGCGGTGACCAGTTGGGACACAAACACATACGCCACGACCACCACCAGGCGCTGGGCGGCGGTGCCCGAGTCGAGCGCGCCGCCGGTGGGGATCTCCAGTGGCCCCCAGCCGTAGGCGGCGGTGCCGACCGCGAGCGCCACGACCGGCAGCAGCACCATCACGGCCAGGCTGAGCCCGAGCCCCACGACGAGCTTGGACCACAGCAGGCGGCCCCGGGGTACGGGCGCGGCGAGCAGATACCGCAGGGAGGACCAGCTGGCCTCCGAGGCGACCGTGTCCCCGCAGAACAGCGCGACCGGGATCACCAGGAGGAAGCCCGCCGAGACGAACAGGTTCACCGCGGCGAAGTTGGCGCCGGAGGCGGTGGCCGTGTCCATCAGCGTGACCTGGCCGTTGCGGCTGCCCGGGTCACCGCCGATCGCGAAGGCGATGACCAGCACGAACGGCAGCACGGCGAGGATCCCGCCCATGATCAGCGTGCGGCGCCGCTTGAGCTGGCGGACCAGCTCCACCCGCAGCGGCAGCGTGCGCCCGGCCCGGTAGCCGGAGGCCACCTCGACGGGCTCGGTGTGCTCGGTGAGCGTGCTCACGCGGAACCTCCGATCAGGGTGAGGAAGGCGTCCTCCAGGCGGCGGTGGGGGCCGACCGACTCGACGGGCACATCGAGCCGTACGAGGTCGGCGACCAGCCGCTGTGCGCTTCCGCCGGGCTCCAGGCGGACGAGGAGGCCGTCCTCGGTGCGGACCGCGGAGGCGACGCCGGACAGCGCGCCCACCTTCTCGACGACGGGCTCCTCCACGGGTGCGGCGGTGCCGACGAGCAGCGTGTCGCCGGAGCCGATGATCTCCCCCACCGGGCCGGCCTGGACGAGCCGGCCCCGGTCCATCACCACCAGGTGGGTGCAGGACTGCTCGACCTCGGCCAGGAGGTGGCTGGAGACGATCACCGTGCGTCCCGCGGCCGCGTAGCGGATCATCACCTCGCGCATCTCGCGGATCTGTGGCGGGTCGAGACCGTTGGTGGGCTCGTCGAGGATGAGCAGGTCGGGCAGGCCGAGCATGGCCTGGGCGATGGCGAGGCGCTGGCGCATGCCCTGCGAGTAGGTGCGCACCGCGCGGGCGAGCGCGTCACCGAGGCCCGCGATCTCCAGGGCCTCCGCCAGGTGCGCGTCCTCGGCCGGGCGGCCGGTCGCCTGCCAGTACAGCTCCAGGTTCTCGCGGCCCGAGAGGTGCGGCAGGAATCCCGCGCCCTCCACGAAGGCGCCCACCCGGGACAGCACCGGCGCGCCCGGTCGGATCGCGTGCCCGAAGACCCGTATCTCGCCGCCGTCCGGCTTGATGAGGCCCATCAGCATGCGCAGGGTCGTCGTCTTGCCCGCGCCGTTCGGCCCGAGCAGGCCCAGCACCTGGCCCTTCTCGACGCGGAAGGACAGCTCGCGCACCGCGTACCGGTCCGCGGACTGCGCGTACCGCTTGCTCAGGTCCGTTATCTGGAGCGGGACTTCGGCCAGAGCGGGGTCGGGCGCGGGGACCGCCGTACGGCGGCGGCCGGTGACCAGCAGGGCGAGGGCGAACAGCGCGCCGGCCGGCGGCAGCCACCACACCCAGGAGGGCAGCGCGGCGGCCGCGGTCGTGACGGCCGGGGCGGTGGGCACGCTCAGGTCTCCCTTCAGGGAGACGGTGTAGGTGGCCGGGGCCGCCGGGGAGGCGTAGCCGAGGTCCGTGGAGGCGAACACCAGGCGCAGCCGGTGGCCCTTCTGCACCTCGTGGTCGATCGCCGGGAGCGTGACCGTGACGTCCTTGCCCGACTTGGCGCCCTCGACGCGCAGGGGCGTGACCAGCTGGGAGGGCAGCACCTGCTGGGTGCCGCCCGGCCCGACGTCGTACACCTTTCCGAACAGGACGGCGTCGTCATCGGTCGACGTCACATGGACGGTGACCGTCGGCGAGCCGGTGATCCGCAGGTCGGTGGTGACGGTTGCGGAGTCGAACTTCGCGTACTGGCCGGGGAAGTCGAGGGAGATGCCGACGCCGAGGGCGGACAGCTGGGCGAGGCCGCCGCCACTGCCGCCGCCGATGCCGGGCAGGGCGGAGACGGCGGGCGGGCTGGCTCCGGCCGGGTTGCCGAAGCGCTGCTCGCCGCCGCGCAGGGCGATGGTCCGCCGGTCGTTCTCCAGGCCGGGGTAGGCGTCGGCGCTCGCGCCGCGCAGCTGGGCGGCGCCGTCGGTGGAGTCGACGCCTCCGGTGCGGGTGATCCGGAAGGCGGGGCCGGTGTCGGCCTTCTTGTCGCCCTTGAGGTAGCGGTCGAACCAGGCCGTCACCCGCGCCTGCACCCGGCTGGACTCCATGTCTCCGCCGTCGTGCCCGCCCGCGATCCAGTCGACGTCGACCGGGGCGCCGTTCGCGCGGATCGCCTTCGCGGCCGCGTCGGACTGGGCGAGGGTGAAGAGGGAGTCGGTCTGGCCCTGCACCAGGAGGGTGGGCACCTTGATGCGGTCGGCGACGGCGGACGGCGAGCGCTCCTCCAGCAGACTGCGCGCGGCCGCGTCCGGTTTGCCCGACTCGGCAACCCGGTCGTACATCCGGCACAGCGCGGGCTCGAACCGGTCGCAGCCGCCGCCGGAGTTGAAGAAGATCCCGGCCCAGAGCTTCTTGAACACACCGTCCGGGAACAGGGCGTCCGCGAGGTTCCAGTAGGTGATCGCCGGGGCGATGGCGTCCACCCGGTCGTCGTGTCCGGCGGCGAGCAGGGAGATGGCTCCGCCGTACGAGCCGCCGGCCACGCCCACGCGCGGGTCGCCGCTGCTGTCGAGCTGCACCTGGGGCTGCTTCGCCAGCCAGTCGATGAGCCGGGAGACGTCGGCGACCTCGCCCTCGGGGTCGTTCAGCCCGATCTTCCCGGTCGACCTGCCGAAGCCGCGCGCGGACCAGGTCAGCACCGCGTACCCGTCCCGGGCGAGGTCCTCCGCCTCCTGCCGTACGTCGTCCTTGCTGCCGCCGAAGCCGTGCCCCAGCAGGACGGCCGGGCGGCGGCCGGCGGTGGCGGAGGTGAAGTACGAGGTGTCGATGCGCACCCCGTCGCCGGTCGTGACGACCCGGTCGGCCCGGCGCACCGGGGGCGGGTCGTCCGAGGCGACCGCCGTCCACGTACCGGCGCCGGCGAGCACGACGACGACGGCCGCGGCGGCCATCAGCCGCCGCGGCCCCCGAAGCAGCCCCCGGAATCCGGGCACTCGAAGATCCATGGCTCAACGGTACGGGCCGTCACCGACAACGGATGCAGCCGCCGGGTTGAACCCCTTGCCCTCCTGTGGGAGTAGAGGGCTCCTCCGGCGTACTTCGGTCGTGGTACGAAGGCGCATGGACATCCGTCGTGCCACCACGGTCGCCGAAGTCGCGGGGGCCGAGCATCTGTTCGACCACCCGGTCCGCACGGAGTGGGCCGAGCGCTTCCTGACCGCCGCCGGACACCATCTGTTCCTCGCCTATGAAGAGGACGGCGAGAACGGTGAGACCGGCCCCGTCGGATTCGTCAGCGGCGTGGAGACCATCCACCCCGACAAGGGCACCGAGATGTTCCTGTACGAGCTCGCGGTCGCGGAGCCGTGTCGGCGCCGGGGCATCGGGCGGGCGCTGGTGGGCCGGCTCGCCGCGCTGGGCCGGGAGCTGGGCTGCTACGGCATGTGGGTGCTGGTCGACACCGGGAACGATGTCGCCCTTGCCGCCTATCGCAGTGCGGGCGGCAAGGACGACGGTACGTGCTCGGTGGTGACCTGGGACTTCGGCTGAGCCGGGGTTACGCCTGCGCGTCCTCGGGGATCGACACCAGCCAGCGGGTCTCGCCGCGCGGGCGGAGGTAGAAGACCCAGTAGAGGGTGGCGCCGGCGGTGATGCCGCCGGTCCACAGCAGGTAGACGGTCTCCTGCTGGCTGAGGACATAGGCCAGGACGGCGATGAGCAGGACCGGCATCGCGGGCCACAGCGGCATGCGCCAGGCGGGCGTGTGCTTGTGGTGGCCGCGGCGGGAGAGCAGGGCGGCGACCGCGACGAGCAGGTACATGCCGGTCACCGAGACGCCCGTGACGCCGTAGAGCGTGTCCAGGTTGACGAAGCAGAGCAGCGCGCCGGGCACGCCCACCGCGAGCGTGGCGACCCAGGGGGAGCCGAAGCGGCCGAGCTTGGAGAAGACGTTGTTGACCGGCTCGGGCCAGGCCTTGTCGCGGGCGGAGGCGAACAGGACGCGGGAGTTCTGGATGACCATGACGATGCCCGCGTTGATGATCGCGAGGGCCACGCAGAGGCTGACGAAGGTGCCGACGGCCGAGTTGGACCAGGCGGTGACCATGGTGCTGATGTCGCCGCCGGTCAGCTCCTTGATGTCGGAGGCACCCATGGTGATGGCGACGACCGGGACCAGGATGATCACGGTGGAGATGGCGAGGGTGGCCAGGACCGTGCGGGCGACGTTGCGGCGCGGGTGCTCCAGCTCCTCGGAGAGGTAGACGGCGGTGGAGAAGCCCTGGGTGACGAAGAGGGCGATCGCCAGGCCGGAGACGACCAGCATGGCCGTCACGGTGTCCGTGTGTCCGTTGCCGCCCGCGACCTGCATCGAGGTGAGGCTGCCGAGGCCGCGGTGGCCGTGGGTGAAGCCGAGCATGGCGACGACACCGGCGGCGATGACCTCCAGGACCAGGAAGATGCCGGTGATCCAGGCGTTGGCCCGCAGGTCGAGCAGGCCGGCGAGGGTGGCGAGGAGCATCACGCCGGCGCCGGTCATCGCCGGGTCGAGGTGCACGATCGGTGCGAGGTAGTCGGCCGTGCCCATCGCGATCACCGGCGGGACGATCATCACGACCAGCAGGGACAGCACGAAGACCAGCCAGCCCGCCAGGCGTCCGGCCATCGTCGAGACCATGGCGTACTCACCGCCGGCGCTGGGGATGAGGGTGCCCAGCTCCGAGTAGCAGAACGCCACGGCGATACAGAGGAGGGAGCCGATGGCGATCGTCAGGGCGGTCGCGGTGCCGAGCGAGCCGAACAGGTCCGGGACCACCACGAACAGTGTGGAGGCGGGCGTCACGCACGACAGGGTCAGCAGGGTGCCGCCGACCACTCCGATGGAACGCTTGAGCTTCTGAGGGGCGTCCGAGCTCCCGTCCAGGACGGCGGTCTCGACGGGGCGGAGCGTGTCGGTCATGCGGCGGTTCCGATCGACTCGTGCGGTGGTGGTTCGGGCGGGAGCGCTATCGCCTCCGGCGGCTCGCGTCGTACGTGTTTCTGTCGCTCCCGGCGCTGATAGAACCCCGACGAAAACCGGCGCGTCAATGGGTGTTTACCTACGGAATTCGAAGATCAACAGGCACTTCGATCACGTAAACAGCAGCTCGGTGCAGGCAATTCGGCACCTGGGGTCCATACGGGAATCGCAGGACGAACGACAAAAAAAGTAGCAGCGTCCGGTATACGGACGCCGTAAAGCGGTCGCACGACTGTCGGTGGGGCCCGCTAGAGTCAAGGAATCACAAACAGCACACAGCAAATTCAGGGGTGGGGAACACCATGAAGCTGAAGCACACCGTGGCCTGGGTGGGGTGTACGGCGGCGGCACTGCTGGCGACCTCCGCGTGCGGCACCGAGGGCGCGAAGTCGGCGGCCAAGGCCGTGGACAACGCCGACAAGGCGATGGCGGCACTGGCGCGGGCGACGGACCGGACGGAGAACCTCGGCTCGGCCGAGGTGAAGATGAGCACCGATCTGGGCACGGGCACGGGCCCGGTGGCCATGGAGGGCACGTACTCCTGGGGCGACGGTTTCGCCTTCGACGTCGACATGGACACCAAGGCCGTCCAGATGCAGACGCTGACGAGCTCGCCGACGGTCCGCATGCTCTTCGTGGACGGCGCTTATTACTACGACGTCGACCCGCAGCCCTCCGGCCCGCTCAAGGGCAAGGAGTGGATGAAGATCGACGGCTCGGCCGTGTTCGGCGAGAAGGGCGGCCAGGCGATGGCCGGGGGCACCGGCGGCGGCAGCCCGGTGGCCTCCATGAAGGCCCTGAAGTACGCCAGCGACGTCGACGACCTCGGCAAGCAGACCGTCGACGGACAGAGCACGACCCACTACCACGCCGTGGTGAAGGCGGACCAGATGGGCAAGCTCAAGGACGTCTACGGCGACCAGAACAACATGCTCAGCCAGATGACCGGCGCCAACGGCCAGATGACCATGGACATCTGGGTCAACGACAAGGACCTGCCGGTCCGCATGAAGCAGGCGTTCGGCTCCGCGACCGTCACCATGGACTTCAAGAAGTTCGGCAAGACGGCCACGGTCAAGGCCCCGCCCGCCGCGCAGACCGGTGACCTCACCGAGCTGATCAAGCAGCAGCAACAGCAGAAGCAGTAGGGCAGGCCCGGGCACGGCGGTGCCCCGCCCTCTCCCATGCGGAGGACGGGGCACGCCGTACGGGCTCAGTGGTTGCGCGGGAAGCCCAGGTCCACGCCCGCCGGGGCGTCGGCCGGGTCGGGCCAGCGCGTGGTGACGACCTTGCCGCGGGTGTAGAAGTGCGTGCCGTCGTTGCCGTAGATGTGGTGGTCGCCGAAGAGCGAGTCCTTCCAGCCACCGAAGGAGTGGTAGCCCACCGGCACCGGGATCGGCACGTTCACGCCGACCATGCCGGCCTCGATCTCCAGCTGGAAGCGACGGGCCGCGCCGCCGTCCCGGGTGAAGATCGCGGTGCCGTTGCCGAACGGCGAGGCGTTGATGAGGGCCACGCCCTCCTCGTAGGTGTCGACGCGCAGCACGCACAGCACCGGGCCGAAGATCTCGTCCTGGTAGGCCTTGGCGCTGGTCGGCACCTTGTCGAGCAGCGAGATGCCGAGCCAGTGGCCGTCCTCGAAACCGTCCACGGTGTAACCGGTGCCGTCCAGGACCACCTCGGCGCCCTCGGCCGCGGCGCCCTCCACGTAGGAGGCCACCTTGTCGCGGTGGACCTTGGTGATCAGCGGACCCATCTCGGAGGCCGGGTCGTTGCCGGGGCCGATCTTGATCTTCTCGGCGCGCTCGCGGATCTTCTCCACCAACGTGTCGCCGATGGAGCCGACCGCGACGACCGCGGAGATGGCCATGCAGCGCTCGCCCGCGGAGCCGTAAGCGGCCGAGACGACGGCGTCGGCGGCCGCGTCCAGGTCGGCGTCCGGCAGCACCAGCATGTGGTTCTTGGCGCCGCCCAGGGCCTGCACGCGCTTGCCGTTGGCGGAGGCGGTGGTGTGGATGTAGCGGGCGATCGGGGTCGAGCCGACGAAAGAGACGGCCTTGACGTCCGGGTGCTCCAGCAGGCGGTCCACGGCCAGCTTGTCGCCGTGCACGACGTTGAAGACGCCGTCGGGCAGACCGGCCTCGGCCAGCAGCTCGGCGATCTTGATGGACGCCGACGGGTCCTTCTCGGACGGCTTCAGCACGAAGGTGTTGCCGCACGCGATCGCGATCGGGAACATCCACATCGGGACCATCGCCGGGAAGTTGAACGGCGTGATGCCCACGACGACACCCAGCGGCTGCCGGATCGAGGCCACGTCGACGCGGCTGGCGACCTGCGTCGACAGCTCGCCCTTCAGCTGCACGTTGATGCCGCAGGCCAGGTCGACGATCTCCAGGCCGCGGGCCACCTCACCGAGGGCGTCGCTGTGCACCTTGCCGTGCTCGGCGGTGATCAGCTCGGCGATCTCGTCGCGGTGGGCGTCGAGCAGCGCGCGGAACTTGAACAGGATCGAGGTGCGCTGGGCCAGCGAGGACTGGCCCCAGGTGGCGTAGGCGTCCTTGGCGGCGGCGACCGCCGCGTCGACCTCGTCCACGGAGGCGAACGCGACCTTGGTGGTGACCGCGCCGGTCGCCGGGTCCGTGACCGGCCCGTACGAACCCGACGCGCCTTCGACGGTCTTACCGCCGATCCAGTGGTTGACGATCTTCGTCATGCCCGGTTACTCCTTCACAGATGGCGGCGTCGGGTAGAGACGTGCCGTTCGTACAGCTCACGTGCCTTGACCGCGGAGGATCGGGTCGCGGTCTCGGCCACAGGAACATCCCACCAGGCCTGCGCCGGAGGCGCGCCCGACACAGTGTCTGCGGTTTCGGTCTCCACGTAGACACAAGTGGGAGTGTCGGCGGCCCGCGCCTCGGCGAGTGCCGTGCGCAGGTCACCGACAGTCTTCGCGCGCAGCACGCGCATGCCGAGGCTGGCCGCGTTGGCGGCCAGGTCGACGGGCAGCGGGGCGCCCGTGTAGGTGCCGTCTTCGGCCTGGAAGCGGTAGGCGGTGCCGAACCTCTCGCCGCCCACCGTCTCGGACAGCCCGCCGATCGATGCGTACCCGTGGTTCTGCACGAGCAGCAGCTTGATCGCGACGCCCTCCTGCACGGCGGTCACGATCTCCGTCGGCATCATCAGATACGTCCCGTCGCCGACCAGCGCCCATACGGGCCGGTCGGGGGCTGCGAGCTTCACACCGATCGCGGCCGGGATCTCGTAGCCCATGCAGGAGTAGCCGTACTCCAGGTGGTACTGGTCCCGCGACCGCGACCGCCACAGCTTGTGCAGATCGCCGGGGAGCGAACCGGCCGCGTTGATGATCACGTCCGTCTCGTCGACTGTCCCGTCCAGCGCGCCCAGCACCTGCGGCTGCGTCGGCCGTACATCCGGCTCGTCGGCCTCGTAGCAGGCGTCGACGCGCTGCTCCCAGCGCTCCTTGTCCTCGGTGTACTCCATGGCGTACGCGTCGGACACCCGGTGGGCGTGCAGCTCCAGTGCCTCGGTCAGCTCCTCCAGGCCGCTGCGGGCGTCCGCGATCAGGGGCGTGCCGGAGAGCTTGTGGCCGTCGAAGGGCGCGATGTTGAGGTTGAGGAAGCGCACGTCCGGGTGGGCGAAGAGGGTGCCGGAGGCGGTGGTGAAGTCGGTGTACCGGGTGCCCACGCCGATCACCAGGTCGGCGGTGCGGGCGAGTTCGTCGGCGGTCGCGGTGCCGGTGTGGCCGACGCCGCCGACGTCCTGGGGGTGGTCCCAGCGCAGGGAGCCCTTGCCGGCCTGGGTGGAGGCGACCGGGATGCGGGTGGCCGCGGCGAACTCGGCGAGGGCGTCCTCGGCACGGCTGTGGTGGACCCCGCCGCCCGCGATCACCAGTGGCCGCCGCGCCGCCCGGATCGCCCGCACGGCCTGGGCGAGTTCGACCGGGTCGGGGCCCGGCCGCCGTACGGTCCACACGCGCTCGGCGAAGAACTCCTCCGGCCAGTCGTAGGCCTCCGCCTGCACGTCCTGCGGGAGGGCGAGGGTGACGGCACCGGTCTCGACCGGGTCGGCCAGCACGCGCATGGCCTGGAGGGCGGCCGGGATCAGGGCCTCGGGCCGGGTGATCCGGTCGAAGTACTTCGACACCGGGCGCAGACAGTCGTTGACCGACACGTCGCCCGCGTACGGGACTTCGAGCTGCTGCAGGACGGGGTCGGCGGGGCGGGTGGCGAAGACGTCGCCGGGCAGGAGCAGGACGGGGAGGTGATCGATGGTGGCCAGGGCGGCGCCGGTCACGAGGTTGGTGGCGCCGGGGCCGATGGAGGTCGTCACCGCGTGCGTGGACAGCCGGTTGGACTGACGTGCGTAGCCGACCGCCGCGTGCACCATGGACTGCTCGTTGCGGCCCTGGTGGTACGGCATGTCGCCGCCGTACTCGATGAGCGCCTGGCCGATTCCGGCGACGTTGCCGTGGCCGAAGATGCCCCAGGTGGCGTCGATCAGCCGGCGGCGTACGCCGTCCCGCTCCGTGTACTGCGCGGCCAGGAAGCGGACTAGCGCCTGCGCGACCGTGAGCCTCGTCGTTGAGGTCATCGGTAACCCTCTGTACTTTCTAGGTGGGCCGGATGGAAGCAGATCCGCCACTCCCGCGTCTCACCCGGACCGGACATGACGTTCAGGTAGTACATGTCGTGCCCGGGCTGGGCGATCGACGGTCCGTGCCATCCGTCGGGGACGAGGACGGCATCGCCGGAGCGGACCTCGGCGAGGACGTCGGTTCCGCCCTCACGGGAGGGGAATACGCGCTGATAGCCGAAACCGTTCGGGCCGTCGATCTCGAAGTAGTAGATCTCCTCCAGCTCCGACTCCTCGCCGGGCCGGTGTTCGTCGTGCTTGTGCGGCGGGTACGAGGACCAGTTGCCGCCGGGCGTGATCACCTCGACGGCGATCAGCTTGTCGCAGTCGAAGGAGTCGGCGGAGGCGAAGTTGCGGACGCGGCGCGAGCAGTTGCCGCTGCCGCGCACCTCGACGGGGACCTCCGGCGCGGGGCCGTAGCGGGCGGGGAGTCGTCGCTCGCACTTCGCTCCTGCCAGGGCGAAGCGGCCTCCCGCGCCGGAGGCGATCTGGACCCGGGCGTCACGGGGGGCGTAGGCGAAATCGGAGGCTCCGCCGAACACGCTTTCCCTGCCCAGGAGTTGGAACTCGTTTCCCTCTGTCCGGACGGTACATCCGCCTTCCAGCGGAAGCACGATCCACTCGCTGTCACCGGTGGTGAAGATATGCGTGCCGCCGGGCTCCAGCTCGACGATCCGCAGACTGCTGTGCGTCCATCCGGCCCGTTTGGGGTCGATGTCGACGACATACTGGGCGCCCGCGGTCGAGCCCTTGCTCAGGTGCAGGTCATTGCTGGTCATACGGCCCCCTCACAGCAGTCCTACAGCGGTGTCCACGGCGGCGGCCACATCGCCGTCCGCCGGGTACAGCAGTGAACGTCCCACCACCAGGCCCCGCACGGTGGGCAGTTGGAGGGCGCCGCGCCACTTCTCGTACGCCGCCTCCTGGTCGTCCCCGACCTCGCCGCCCAGCAGTACCGCGGGGAGCGTGGAGGTCTCCATGACCCGGGCCATGTCGTCGGGGTTGTCGGTGACCGGCACCTTCAGCCAGGTGTAGGCCGAGCTGCCGCCCAGGCCCGAGGCGATGGCGATGGACCTGGTGACCGCCTCGGCGGACAGGTCGTTCATCACCTTCCCGTCGGGGGTACGGCGGCTGATGAACGGCTCCACGAAGACCGGGAGCCGACGGGCGGCCATGTCGTCGATGGCCCGGGCGGTGGACTCCAGGGTGGTCAGGGAGCCCGGGTCGTCGTAGTCGATGCGCAGCAGCAGCTTGCCCGCGTCGAAGCCCAGCCGCTGGATGTCCTCGGGGCGGTGGCCGGTGAAGCGGTCGTCCATCTCGAAGGACGCGCCCTGCAGACCGCCTCGGTTCATCGAGCCCATGACGACCTTGTGGTCGAGGGCGCCGAGCAGCAGCAGGTCGTCGAGGATGTCTGCGGTGGCGAGCACGCCGTCGACGCCGGGCCGCGACAGCGCGAGGCAGAGGCGTTCGAGCAGGTCGGCGCGGTTGGCCATGGCCAGTCTGCGGTCGCCGACACCGAGGGCGCCACGGGCCGGGTGGTCGGCGGCGACGATCATCAGCCGGCCGTCCTCGTTGAGGAGGGGCCGACGGGCGCGGCGGACGGCGGCCTCGGCGATCGCCTCGGGGTGGTGGGTGCGGGTGTGGACCAGCGCGGAGACGTCCACGCGCGCGTGCCCGATGCCCTCCCCGCCCTCGTGGTGGGCGCCGCCCACCTTGCCGGCCCTCACAGCACCGCTCCCGCAGCGAGGGCGGCGGCCACCTCGTCCTGGGTGGGCATCGCGGAGGAGCACTCCAGCCGGGAGGCGACGATCGCGCCGGCCGCGTTGGCGTGCCGCATGATCTTCTCCAGGTCCCAGCCGGCCAGCAGGCCGTGGCAGAGCGAGCCGCCGAAGGCGTCACCGGCGCCGAGTCCGTTGAGGACGTCGACCGGGAGCGGCGGGACCTCGGCCGACTCGCCCTCCCGGTTCACGGCGAGGACGCCCTTCGGCCCCTGCTTGACGACGGCGAGTTCGACACCGGCGTCGAGGAGCGCGCGGGCGGCGGCGTGCGGCTCGCGCACACCGGTGGCGACCTCCACCTCGTCCAGGTTGCCCACGGCGACCGTGCTGTGGCGCAGGGCCTCGGCGTAGAAGGGGCGGGCACTGTCTGGCCCGCGGCGGGAGCCGCTGATGTCGTCGCGCCAGAACATGGGGCGCCAGTCGAGGTCGAAGACCGTCGTACCGGACTTGGCCCGGTGCGCGAGGGCCGCCAGCGTCGCCGTACGGCTGGGTTCCTCGCTCAGTCCCGTACCGGTGACCCAGAAGATGCCCGCCTCGCGGATGGCGTCGAGGTCCAGCTCATGGGCGTCGATCTCCAGGTCGGGCGCCTTGGGCTGCCGGTAGAAGTAGAGCGGGAAGTCGTCCGGCGGGAAGATCTCGCAGAAGGTGACCGGCGTGGGCAGTCCGGGGACCGGGGTGACCCAGCGGTCGTCGACTCCGAAGCCGCGCAGGGCCTCGTGCAGATAGGCGCCGAAAGCATCGTCGCCGGTGCGGGTGATGACCGCGGTACGCCGGCCCAGGCGGGCCGCGGCGACGGCGACGTTGGTGGCCGACCCGCCGAGGAACTTGCCGAAGGACGACACCTGGGCGAGTGGAACACCTGTCTGCAGCGGATAGAGGTCCACTCCGATCCGCCCCATGGTGATCAGGTCGTACGCCATCGGTTTCCCTTCGTCACGGCTCTCCCCCGGTTTGTAGCCCCGTAACCGGAGCCCTGTCAATGGTTTGTCCGGACATTCGGACCAGTGTCGGCGTGCGGCTTTGCCACGGCCGTGTCACAAACACCTCCCGTGTGTCACATACGTCACGCGTACGCGGGCCCTCGGTCACACTCGGTCGACAGGCACTGCCCGTTGCTCACTTTGCGTCGTTGACCGTGCACAGGCTTGGCGATCGCCAGCGAAGCGCCCGGCTCCCCCGACGGCCGTTCCCGGCCGCCCCCGCGGTGCGCGCACGGAGGTGCAGCTCATGACCGACCGACGGCTCTGGTCCTACAAGGAGATCGCGGCCCACATCCGCGTCCAGCCCGACACCGTGCGGTCCTACCGCAAACACGGGCTGCTGCCCCCGCCCGACCATGTGGAGGGCGGCAAGCCCTACTGGTACGCCGACACCGTGCGGGCCTGGGTCGCCTCCCGGCCCGGCAACCGCGGGCGCAGACAGGCCTGAACCCGCCCGGCGCGCCCGGTGTCCCGCCCTGGCGTGGGACACCGGCGACACGGGCACCTCGGCCGGCTCAGCTCCAGGGTTCGACGACCGTGACGCCCGCGCCCGGTGCCGTGTCCATCGCCGTGAGTGCGGCCGGGGCCGCGTCCAGTGGGATCGTCGAGGTGACCAGCAGGTCGGGGCGGAGGACTCCCGCGCGGACCAGCTCCAGCATCGCCGGGTAGGTGTGCGCGGCCATGCCGTGGCTGCCGAGGAGTTCGAGTTCCAGGGCGATCACGCGGGCCATGGGGACCGGGGTCGTACCGTCCGGGGAGGGCAGGAGGCCGACCTGGACATGGCGACCGCGGCGGCGCAGACCGTTCACCGAGGCGGCGCAGGTGGACGGGGAGCCGAGCGCGTCGAGCGAGAGGTGGGCGCCGCCCGAGGTGAGGTCGAGGACGGCCGCCGCCGTGTCCGGCACCTGTGTCGCGTCCACGCACTCCGCGGCGCCGAACTTCCGCGCCAGGTCCAGGGCTTGGGGCGACACGTCGACGGCGACCACCCGGGCTCCCGACGCCGCGGCGATCATCACCGCCGACAGGCCCACGCCCCCGCAACCGTGCACCACGACCCACTCCCCACCCGACACCCGGCCCTGCTGGACCACCGCGCGGAAGGCGGTCGCGAAGCGGCAGCCCAGGGAGGCCGCGGTGGCGAAGGACATGCCGTCCGGGACCGCGACCAGGTTCACATCGGCGTGGTCGAGCGCCACATACTGGGCGAAGGAGCCCCAGTGGTGGAAGCCCGGCTGGGTCTGCCGCTCGCACACCTGCTGGTCGCCCGCCGCACAGGCGGAGCAGCTGCCGCAGGCGCAGACGAAGGGCACGGTGACCCGGTCGCCGGGGCGCCATCCGCTCACCCGGGGGCCCACCGCCTCGACGACACCGGCGAGTTCGTGCCCCGGCACGTGCGGGAGCCGGATGTCCGGGTCGTGCCCCATCCAGCCGTGCCAGTCACTGCGGCACAGCCCGGTCGCCTCGACCCGGACCACGACCCCGTGCTCGGCGGGCTCCGGGTCGGGCACCTCCCGCACCTCGGCCGGCTCCCCGTACTGCTCGAACACCACGGCTCTCATGTGCCACAGCTTCGCAGAACACCCCCGCCGGTCACACCGTCGCGGCCTCCTTCTCCTCGTCCGCCTCGGCGGGCGCGGCCGGCTCTCCCTCGCTCAGTCCGAACCGCTGGTGGAAGCGGCGCAGCGGACCCGGCGCCCACCAGGTGGCGCGGCCGGTCAGGCGCATGATCGCCGGGACCAGCAGGCTGCGCACGACCATCGCGTCCATCACGACGGCGAGCGCGATGCCCAGGCCGAGCATCTTGGTGTTGGTCACCCGGGAGGTGCCGATCGCGACCATCACCACGGCCAGGATGACCGCCGCCGCGGTGATCAGCCCGCCCGTGCGCTGCAACCCGTGCCGCACCGCCTCGTTGTGGTCGCCCGTACGGTCGTACTCCTCCTTGATGCGGGAGAGCAGGAACACGCCGTAGTCCATGGAGAGACCGAAGGCCACACAGAACATCAGGACCGGCAGGGTCGTCTCGATGGAGCCGGGGCTGGTGAAGCCGAGCGGGCCGGAGAGATGGCCGTCCTGGAAGACCCAGACCACCGCACCGAACATCGCCGTCAGGCTGAGCGCGTTGAGCACCACCGCCTGGACCGGTATCAGCACGCTGCCGGTGAGCAGGAAGACCAGGAACAGGGTGACGATCACGATGAACGCGGCCGCCCACGGCAGGCGCTCTGCTATCGCGTGCTTGGAGTCGACCAGGACGGCGGCCGTGCCGGTCACCTTGGTGTCGAACGGGGCGTCCATGGCGCGCAGGTCACCCACCAGGCTCTGGGCCGCGTCGTCGACGGCCTCGCCCCTCGGCAGCACCGTGAAGTACGCCGAGTCGCCCTGCACCAGCGGGCCGTCGACCCGTGCCACCTCCGGCAGGGCGGAGACCCGCTGCGCGTACGCGGCGTACTGCGCCTTGGTCGCCTTCCCCTCGGCCAGTACCTCGAGTCCGCCGCCGGGGCTGCCGGGGAAGCCGTCCCGGACGTGCTGCTGCACGACGTGGGACTCGGCGCCCGACGGCAGCTGGCGGTCGTCCGCCGTGCCGAACTTCACGCCCAGGAAGGGCAGTCCGAGGAGGATGAGGAGCGCCGTGGTACCGAGGGCGAAGAACGGGGCGCGGCGCATCACCAGCGTCGCGGTGCGCGACCAGGCCGTGCCCTCCTCGCCCGAGACCTTCGGCTCCCGGCCGCGGCGGAACAGTCGGCGCAGGTCGAGGGAGTTCACCCGGTGGCCGAGCAGCATCAGCGCGGCAGGAAGCAGGATCAGGGCGGCCGCGGCGGCCAGCAGCACGACCGCTATGCCCGCGTAGGCGAACGAGCGCAGGAAGTACTGCGGGAAGAGCAGCATCGCCGCCAGGGACACCGCGACCGTGAGCGCGGAGAAGAGCACGGTGCGCCCTGCCGTGCGCAGGGTGGTGCCGACGGCCGTCAACGGATCGGCGCCCGTGGACAGTTCCTCGCGGAAGCGGCGGACGATGAAGAGTGCGTAGTCGATGGCGAGGCCGAGTCCCAGGGCCGTGGTGAGGTTCAGCGCGAAGACGGAGACGTCGGTGAGCTCCGTCAGGCCGCGCAGCACCGCGTTCGTCCCCAGGATGGCGACGATGCCGATGCCCAGCGGCAGCAGGGCCGCGACGGCGCTGCCGAAGACCATCACCAGCAGCAGGAGCGTCACCGGGAGGGCGATCAGCTCGGCCCGGGCCAGGTCCTCCTTGATGATCGTCTGCATCTCGTGCCGTACGGCGACGATGCCGCCGACCTTGACCTTCACCGGACCGTGCGCCCCGCGGTAGTGGGGCGCGATGCGGTCCAGGGTGTCCCCCATCGCCTTCTCGTCGCCCGTGATGCGGGCGGCTATCAGCGCCTCGTGGCCGTCCTTGCCGCGCAGGGCCGGAGCCGCCGAAGGATCGGCCTGCCAGTAGGAGCCGACGCCCACGACGCCCTTCTCGCCGGCCAGGCGCTCGACGAGGGTGCGGGCCTGGGCGGCGACCGCCGGGTCGTCGACCGAGGCCCGGCCGGAGTCGACGAGGAGCAGGAGGTTGGGCTGGGAGTCGGGGAACTCGCGCTCCAGCGCCTTGGTCGCGTAGGTGGACTCGGCGTTCGGGTCCTCCCAGCCGCCGCTGCCGAGGCGGTCGGCGACGCCGCTGCCGGCCAGCACCGCGAGCACGGTGAGCACCAGGGCCGCGAGCAGCGACAGCCGCGGCCGGGCGGTCACGAAGCGGGTCCATCCGCCGACCCGGGGTGGCCTGTTGACTTCGGTCATCGTGCGGTGTCCCCTTCACCGTGACCCGTGCTGTACGCAGGCAGGCAGCATGGATCGGTCATTGCCATAGACTGACAAACACGAGAGATCGCTCGCGTTTCTCAAGAATGCGAGCGAGCACTCGCGTTTGTCAATCACGCTCGGAAGCTGGGGATAAGCCGTGCCCGATAAGCCGGGGAAGGAACAGGGCAAGGAGCAGCCGCGCCGCCGCCAGGCCCGCGGCGAGCGGCGCATCGCCCAGTTGCTGGAGGCCGCGGCCTCCGTCTTCTGCACGACCGGCTACACGGCGTCCAGCACCAACGCCATCGCCCGCGAGGCACGCGTCTCGCCGGGCACGCTCTACCAGTTCTTCCCGAACAAGGAAGCGATCGCGATCGAACTGGGCGACCGGCTCATGCACGAGATGCGGGAGACCTACGGCGAGGCGCTCGCGCCGGTCGGCCCCGACACTCCGCTGGAGGAGGCCGTCTCCGCGGCCGTCGACCGCTTCATGGCCTTCAACACCGAGCACCCCGTCTTCTTCGCGCTCATGCACGGCCCCGACATCCCCGGCCGGATGGCCGAGCAGCACGAGGCGCTGCACTCCACCCTCGTCGGCCGCATCGAGGGGCTGATCTCCTCGTACCTCCCCGAGACGCCCCCGGCCGACGTCACACGCACGGCGCAGATCTGCCTCGGCATCTACAAGGCGGGCCTGGAGCTGGTCCTCACCCATGAGGGTGCGCAGCGCGAGGCGTACATCCAGGAAGTGAAGAACGTCCTCATCCGCTATCTGGAGCCCCTGGTCGGCAGCCGACTCGGCGTCAGCGGCGGCGGCCGGGCAGCGACATAGGGAATACATCCGACCAGACGGTCGTATTCACCGTATTCCCCTCGGCCTGCGGCACAAGGAACATCTGCTTAAGGTGCGGATGAATCGCCTCAGCCAGCAGGAGCACGAGGGGACTTGCCGTGACCCACTCTCCGCCGCCCGGCGCACCCCGCGCCCGCATCCCCGGCCCCAAGCAGCCCCCACCGCCCTACCCCCGCATCCGCGCCGGTCTGTGGCGGCGCTGCCTGGCCGGCGGGCTCGGCCTGTGGGTGCTGACCGCGCTGGTGACGTACGCGACGAGGAGCTTCGCGCTGCTGCCCACCCTGATCCTGCTCGGCGGCTTCCTCGTCCCCGTCACCTTCGTGCTCTGGGCCTATGAGCGGCACAGCCGCGACCTGGGGGTCAGTGCGATCCTCGGCTGCCTCCTGGCCGGCGGCGCGCTCGGCGTCCTCGGCGCGTCGGTGATGGAGTACCACCTGCTCCGCCCCTCCCTGTCGCTGTTCGTCGGCGTCGCGCTGACCGAGGAGGCGGCGAAGCTCGGCGCGCTGGTGTTCGTGCTGCGCCGGCAGCCGGGGATCCACGGCACCCGGGCCGGGATGGTGCTCGGCGCGACCGTCGGCCTCGGCTTCGCGGCGCTGGAGAGCGTCGGCTACGCCTTCGACGCGGCCGTCGCCGCCGACGGCGTCGATCTGCGCGCACTGCTCGAAACCGAACTCCTGCGCGGGGTGCTGACGCCTCTCGGGCACGGCCTGTGGACGGCGATCACGGGCGCCGTCCTGCTCTCCCACCGCCGCCCGAACGGCCGCTTCCGGCTCGTCTCCCCGGTCGTCGCCGCCTACGCCGGCGTCTGCCTGCTGCACACCCTGTGGGACTCCACGCACGGCGCGGCGGCCTGGATCGTGGCCCGTCTGGTCGACACCGGACCGGACCGGCAGCCCCTCGCCCAGGGGTACCTCCCCGCGCCCACCGAGGTGCGGGACCACCTCTTCGCGCTCTTCTCGATCGGCGGTCTGGTGCTCGTGTCGCTGCTCGGCGTCGGCTGGGCGGGCGCGCTGGCACGCCGGGACATCCCTTGGAGAGGTACCCCCTAGGGGTATAGTCTGAGGAATGAGGGCCTCATCGTGGGTCCCACCGGCCTCACACGCCTCGACGAGGAGCAACAACATGACCACCCAGACCGACACCCCGGGCTCCGTCACCACCGTCTACAAGGTGAGCGGGATGAGCTGCGGACACTGCGAGGGCTCCGTCTCCAGTGAGATCTCCGAGATCCCCGGCGTCGACTCGGTGAAGGCCGTCGCCTCCACCGGCGAGGTCACCGTGGTCTCCGCCGCCCCGCTCGACGAGGAGGCCGTCCGCGCCGCCGTCGACGAGGCCGGCTTCGAGCTCGTCGGCAAGGCCTGACCCTCCGGGCCCGGCACAGCGAGCGGGGCCCGAAACCTTTCGCCTCCGACCGGGCCGTACCGACCAGCTGATACTGGCTTCCGTACGGTCCGGTCCGATGTCTGGAGTCCGGACATGACCAGCAGCACCACAGATACGACCAGCGGCACCACGGATACGCCGATACACACCGGGACCGCCGAGGTCGAGCTCGTCATCGGAGGGATGACCTGCGCCTCCTGCGCCGCCCGGGTCGAGAAGAAGCTCAACCGGATGGACGGGGTCACCGCCACGGTGAACTACGCGACGGAGAAGGCGAAGGTCTCGTACGCCGATGGCGTGCAGGTCGCCGATCTGATCGCCACCGTGGTGAAGACGGGGTACACGGCCGAGGAGCCCCCGCCGCCGCTCCCCGAACCCGAGGCCGGGCCCGAGAACGCGGAAGCGCCCGAGGCGGACCCCGAACTCACCGCCCTCCGTCACCGTCTGCTGGTCTCCGTCCTGCTCGCCGCCCCGGTGGTGCTGCTGGCCATGGTCCCGGCGCTGCAGTTCGACAACTGGCAGTGGCTCTCACTCACCCTCGCGGCCCCGGTCGTCGTCTGGGGCGGTCTGCCCTTCCACCGCGCGGCGTGGACCAACGCCCGGCACGGCGCCGCCACCATGGACACGCTCGTCTCGGTGGGCACGCTGGCCGCGTTCGGCTGGTCGCTGTGGGCGCTGTTCTTCGGCGACGCGGGCATGCCGGGCATGCACGACGAGTTCCGGTTCACCGTCTCCCGCATGGACGGCGCGTCCACCATCTACCTGGAGGTCGCCGCCGGAGTCGTCGCGCTGATCCTGCTCGGCCGCTATCTGGAGGCCCGCTCCAAGCGGCGCGCCGGGGCGGCGCTGCGGGCGCTGATGGAGCTGGGCGCCAAGGACGTCGCCGTCCTGCGGGACGGCCGTGAGGTGCGTGTTCCGGTGGCCTCCCTGGCGGTCGGCGACCGGTTCGTCGTACGGCCCGGCGAGAAGATCGCCACCGACGGCACCGTGGTCGAGGGCGTGTCCGCGGTCGACGCCGCCATGCTGACCGGTGAGTCGGTGCCGGTGGACGTGTCGGTCGGCTCCACCGTGACGGGCGCGACGGTCAACGCCGGGGGCCGGCTGGTCGTCGAGGCGACCCGGGTCGGCGCGGACACCCAGCTCTCGCGGATGGCGAAGCTGGTGGAAGACGCGCAGAACGGCAAGGCGGAGGTGCAGCGGCTGGCCGACCGGGTCTCGGCGGTGTTCGTGCCGGTGGTCATCCTCATCGCGCTGGGTACGTTCGGCGTGTGGCTCGGCGTCACCGGGGACAGCGTGGCCGCCTTCACCGCGGCCGTCGCCGTGCTGATCATCGCCTGCCCGTGCGCGCTGGGCCTGGCCACGCCGACCGCACTGATGGTCGGCACCGGCCGGGGCGCCCAGCTCGGCATCCTGATCAAGGGCCCGGAGGTCCTGGAGTCCACGCGCCGCGTCGACACGGTCGTCCTGGACAAGACCGGCACGGTCACCACCGGCCGGATGACCCTCCAGGAGGTGTACGCCGCCGAGGGCACCGACGAGAAGGAGCTGCTGCGGCTCGCGGGCGCCCTGGAGCACGCCTCCGAGCACCCGGTCGCCCGGGCGGTCGCGGCGGGCGCCGAGAAGCGTGTCGGGACGCTGCCGGACGTCGAGCACTTCGAGAACGTCCCCGGGCGGGGCGTACGCGGGCGCGTGGCGGGCCGTGAGGTGGCCGTGGGCCGCCTTTTCGAGACACTTCCGGAGGATGTGGCCCACGCCCGGGACGAGGCCGAGAAGGGCGGTCGTACGGCCGTCGTGGTCGGCTGGGACGGAACGGCTCGCGGCGTTCTCGCCGTCGCCGACGCGGTCAAGCAGACCAGCGCGGAGGCGGTGCGCGAGCTGCGCGCGCTCGGACTCACGCCGGTGCTGCTCACCGGGGACAACCGGGCGGTGGCCGAGACGGTCGCGCGTGCCGTGGGGATCGACGAGGTGATCGCCGAGGTGCTGCCCGAGGACAAGGTGGCGGTCGTACGACGGCTGCAGGGCGAGGGGCGGACGGTCGCCATGGTGGGTGACGGCGTCAACGACGCGGCCGCGCTCGCCACCGCCGATCTGGGTCTTGCGATGGGGACCGGTACGGACGCGGCGATCGAGGCGGGCGATCTGACGCTGGTGCGGGGGGATCTGCGGGTGGCCGCGGATGCCATCCGGCTGTCGCGGCGGACGCTGAGCACGATCAAGGGCAACCTGGTGTGGGCGTTCGGCTACAACGTCGCCGCGCTGCCGCTGGCCGCGGCCGGGCTGCTGAACCCGATGATCGCGGGGGCGGCGATGGCCTTCTCGTCGGTGTTCGTGGTGACGAACAGCCTCCGTCTCCGTACGTTCCGCTGAAGTTACCGACAGTACGGCCAAGTCGAAGTAAGAGTCCCCCTAGAGACCAACGCGCGCCTCACATAAGCTCTTCACAAGGCTCGCGCATCATCCTTACGCTTGGGCTTCGATCGTCGTATCGGGGCTCTTGCGTATCTAACGGACATATGCAAGAGACGCAGATCACAGTGATGTGAACGTAACCATCGAAGGGGTTCGAAGGTCTAAGTTGGCGATGTCGTACAGCGTCTTGGGGGGCGTTGGACGGCATCTGGGGATGTCTTGGGGGACTTCCTCAGAAATGCGTTGCCGGGGCGCGTACTTCGGGAAGCTTTGAGCGGCCCTCCCGATCCGTACGGGTCCCGGCAGATCGCACCGCATCACTGGAGCACGACGGAGTACGGCGAGTTCTGCTCGTTGTGCTCAAACAGCGATTCAGGCGCTGTCCTCGCAAGCGCCCGGCCGGATCCCGTGGGGGGAATCCGCACCGGGACATGGGAAGGCGCCCTGGTCGTCGGCCCGTGGGGGGACCGACGCTCCAGGGCGCCTTCTGTCTGTCCTTCTCTTTACGGCGCTTCGCCGCCGCGGCGCCGCGAAACGGCGCCCCTCACCGGCGGGCATCAGCGCTCCTCGGCGGAACGACAGCGGGCTCCGCCGCATCCGCGACCATTCCCACCCGGGGACCCGAAGCCCCCGGGGCACCGGAGCCGACGGAGCACCAACCCAGCGGCGGGAGCCTCAGCCCAGTGGCAGGGGCACCGGTGGATCGGCGCCCCTCACCGGCAGGTGTCAGCGTTCCTCGACCGGGATGAAGTCGCGCTCCACCACGCCCGTGTAGATCTGGCGCGGGCGGCCGATGCGCGAGCCCGGCTCCTTGATCATCTCGTGCCACTGGGCGATCCAGCCCGGCAGCCGGCCGAGGGCGAACAGGACCGTGAACATCTCGGTCGGGAAGCCCATGGCCCGGTAGATCAGACCGGTGTAGAAGTCGACGTTCGGGTAGAGGTTGCGCGAGACGAAGTAGTCGTCGGAGAGCGCGTGCTCCTCCAGCTTCAGCGCGATGTCCAGCAGCTCGTCGGACTTGCCGAGGGCGGAGAGGACATCGTGCGCGGCGGCCTTGATGATCTTGGCGCGCGGGTCGAAGGACTTGTACACCCGGTGGCCGAAGCCCATCAGGCGGACGCCGTCCTCCTTGTTCTTCACCTTGCGGATGAAGGAGTCGACGTCGCCGCCGTTCACCTGGATGCCCTCCAGCATCTCCAGGACGGACTGGTTGGCGCCGCCGTGCAGCGGGCCCCACAGGGCGGAGATGCCGGCCGAGATCGACGCGAACATGTTCGCCTGCGACGAGCCGACCAGGCGAACCGTCGACGTCGAGCAGTTCTGCTCGTGGTCGGCGTGCAGGATGAGCAGCTTGTCGAGCGCGGAGACGACGACCGGGTCCAGGTCGTAGTCCTGCGCCGGGACCGAGAAGGTCATACGGAGGAAGTTCTCGACGTAGCCGAGGTCGTTGCGCGGGTAGACGAACGGGTGACCGATCGACTTCTTGTACGCGTAGGCCGCGATCGTCGGGAGCTTGGCGAGCAGACGGATCGTCGAGAGGTTGCGCTGCTTCTCGTCGAAGGGGTTGTGGCTGTCCTGGTAGAAGGTGGACAGCGCCGAGACGACCGACGACAGCATCGCCATCGGGTGGGCGTCGCGCGGGAAGCCCTTGTAGAAGTTCTTGACGTCCTCGTGCAGCAGGGTGTGCTGCGTGATGTCGTTCTGGAAGGAGGTGAGCTCGTCGATGGTCGGCAGCTCACCGTTGATCAGCAGATAGGCCACCTCGAGGAAGGTGGAGCGCTCGGCCAGCTGCTCGATCGGGTAGCCGCGGTACCGGAGGATGCCCGCCTCGCCGTCGAGGTAGGTGATCGCGGATTTATAGGCGGCGGTGTTGCCGTAGCCGCTGTCCAGAGTCACCAGACCGGTCTGGGCGCGGAGCTTCCCGATGTCGAAGCCCTTGTCGCCGACGGTGCTGTCGATCACCGGGTAGGTGTACTCGCCGTCGCCGTACCGCAGTACTACAGAGTTGTCGCTCACGTCTTCCCTCACCGACGTAGTGCCTCATCTTCGAGGTGCCCTGACTGTCTCTACCATCCCCCATTTGGCTCAGGAGAGTGCACTCGGGGTCGACCATTGGGCCTACTGGCGGCACTCAGTGCCGCCAACCTGCTCATCCTGCCCGGTTGTTTCCCCATCTGGAAGTGCTCTGTGACCTTCGCGACTCATTTGATCGATCATTTCTTGGGATCGAGCCGGAAGTCCAGTGCCGTACAGCGTCGCCCGGCCGACACCGTGCGCACCGCCTGGCCGATCGCCTTGCGTGAACCGACGAGGACGACCAGCTTCTTGGCGCGCGTGACCGCCGTGTAGAGGAGGTTGCGCTGCAGCATCATCCAGGCACCCGTGGTGACCGGGATCACCACCGCCGGATACTCACTGCCCTGCGAGCGGTGGATGGTCACCGCATACGCATGCGCCAGTTCGTCCAGCTCGTCGAATTCGTACGGAACCTCCTCGTCCTCGTCCGTCAGCACCGTGAGGCGCTGGTCGACCGGGTCGAGCGAGGTGACCACGCCCACGGTGCCGTTGAAGACACCGTTCTTGCCCTTCTCGTAATTGTTGCGAATCTGGGTCACCTTGTCGCCGACCCGGAAGACCCGGCCGCCGAACCGCTTCTCGGGCAGGTCGGGGCGGCCGGGCGTGATGGCCTGCTGGAGCAGGCCGTTGAGCGTGCCGGCGCCCGCGGGGCCGCGGTGCATGGGCGCCAGGACCTGGACGTCCCGGCGCGGGTCGAGACCGAACTTGGCCGGAACACGCCGGGCCGCCACATCCACGGTGAGCCGCCCCGCCTCCTCTGTGTCGTCCTCGACGAAGAGGAAGAAGTCCTTCATCCCGTCGGTGAGCGGATGCTGCCCCGCGTTGATCCGGTGCGCGTTGGTCACCACCCCGGACTGCTGCGCCTGACGGAAGACCCGGGTCAGACGGACCGCCGGGATCGGGCTGCGGTCGGCCAGCAGATCCCTCAGCACCTCGCCCGCGCCCACGCTGGGCAGCTGGTCCACGTCCCCCACGAACAGCAGATGGGCCCCCGGAGCCACCGCCTTGACCAGCTTGTTGGCGAGCAGCAGGTCCAGCATGGAGGCCTCGTCCACCACCACCAGGTCGGCCTCCAGCGGACGGTCCTTGTCGTACGCCGCGTCGCCGCCCGGCTTGAGTTCGAGGAGCCGGTGGACGGTGGACGCCTCCGCTCCGGTCAGCTCGGCCAGGCGCTTGGCGGCCCGGCCGGTGGGCGCGGCGAGCACGACCCTGGCCTTCTTGGCGCGGGCCAGCTCCACGATCGAGCGGACCGTGAAGGACTTGCCGCAGCCGGGCCCGCCGGTCAGGACGGCGACCTTCTCGGTCAGCGCCAGCTTGACCGCGGCCTCCTGCTCCGGGGCGAGCTCGGCACCGGTACGGGACTTCAGCCAGCCCAGCGCCTTCTCCCAGGTCACGTCCCGGAAGCCGGGCATCCGGTCCTCGTCGGTGCGCAGCAGGCGCAACAGCTGGGCGGCGAGGGAGAGTTCGGCGCGGTGGAAGGGGACGAGGTAGACGGCGGTGACGGGCTCGCCGCCGTCCGGGCCCGGGACCTTCTCCCGTACGACACCGGGGTCGGACCCGTCCTCGGGCGGCTCCGCCAGCTCGCCGAGGCACTCGATGACCAGCCCGGTGTCGACCTGCAGCAGCTTCACCGCGTCGGCGATGAGCCGCTCCTCGGGCAGATAGCAGTTCCCCTGGTCGGCGGATTGCGAGAGCGCGTACTGCAGTCCGGCCTTGACGCGCTCCGGGCTGTCGTGCGGGATGCCGACGGACTGGGCGATCTTGTCGGCGGTGAGGAAGCCGATGCCCCAGACGTCGGCGGCCAGTCGGTACGGCTGGTTCTTCACGACCGAGATCGAGGCGTCGCCGTACTTCTTGTAGATGCGCACCGCGATGGACGTCGAGACCTCCACCGTCTGCAGGAAGAGCATGACCTCCTTGATCGCCTTCTGCTCCTCCCAGGCGTCGGCGATCTTCCTGGTCCGCTTGGGCCCCAGGCCGGGGACCTCGATCAGCCGCTTGGGCTCCTCCTCGATGATCCGCAGGGTGTCCATGCCGAAGTGCTGGGTGATGCGGTCGGCGAAGACCGGTCCGATGCCCTTGACCAGCCCGGACCCGAGGTAGCGCCGGATGCCCTGGACCGTGGCCGGCAGGACCGTCGTGTAGTTCTCGACGGTGAACTGCTTGCCGTACTGGGGATGAGAGCCCCAGCGGCCCTCCATGCGCAGGGACTCGCCGACCTGGGCGCCGAGCAGCGCGCCGACGACGGTGAGGAGATCACCGGCGCCTCTGCCGGCGTCGACCCGGGCGACCGTGTAGCCGTTCTCCTCATTGGCATACGTGATCCGTTCGAGCACGCCTTCCAGCGTGGCCGATCGCCGCTCCCCGGGCTGGGCAGCCCCCGCCTGATTGGACATGATCCGACGCTACAGGGGGCCTGTGACAGTCCGGGAAGCCCGCGGGCAACGGGCGGGAAGTGCAGGCGCGCTATACACGTCCGAGGTACCGCGCTCTTCGTCGCAACAGTCGCAACAGTCGGAACAGTCGGAACAGGAGCCCTCACATGTACGACTACGACCTCCTGGTCGTGGGATCGGCCAACGCCGACCTGGTGATAGGTGTCGAGCGGCGTCCCGGCGCCGGAGAGACGGTGCTCGGCAAAGACCTGGCCGTCCACCCCGGCGGCAAGGGCGCCAACCAGGCGGTCGCGGCCGCCCGGCTCGGGGCCCGTACGGCCCTGCTGGCCCGGGTCGGGGACGACGCCCACGGCCGACTGCTCCTGGAGTCGCAGCGGGCGGCCGGTGTCGACACGGTGGGCGTGCTGGTCGGCGGCGCGCCGACCGGGGTCGCGCTGATCACGGTGGACCCGTCCGGGGACAACAGCATCGTGGTGTCGCCGGGCGCGAACGGCCGGCTGACGCCGACGGACATACGGGCTGCCGGGAGCCTCTTCCACGCCTCCCGGGTGGTGTCGGCGCAGCTGGAGATCCCGCTGGAGACGGTCGTGGAGGTCGTACGCAGTCTCGCCCCCGACGGCCGCTTCGTCCTGAACCCTTCTCCGCCGCGCCCGCTCCCGGCCGAGGTGCTGGCCGCCTGCAACCCGCTGATCGTGAACGAGCACGAGGCGAAGGTCGTCCTGGGGGACGCCTGTGTGAGCGAGAAGCCCGAGGACTGGGCGCGGCTGCTGCTGGCGAAGGGCCCGCGGTCGGTGGTCGTGACGCTGGGCGCGGAGGGCGCGCTGGTGGCCGACGCCCAGGGCGTGGCGCGTGTCCCGTCGGTGAAGGTGGCCGCGGTGGACACCACCGGCGCGGGCGACGCGTTCACCGCGGCACTGGCCTGGCGCCTGGGGACGGGCGCGTCCCTCACGGAGGCGGCGGCCTATGCGGCCCGCGTGGGAGCCGCCGCCGTAACGAAGCGGGGCGCACAGGAGTCGTTCCCGACGGCAGAAGAGGTCGCGAGGCTCTGAGAGAGGTCGCGAGGCTCTGAGAGGGAGGCGCCGGACACTTGGGCAGGCGTCGGACAGCTTCGAGGGGGCCCGATCCGTCGATCGGGCCCCCTCGGCTCTTCCCCTCCGTATCAGAACCCCCGCGATCCCCCCGGATCCCCCTCCAGAAGCCCTGACTCCAAGTACGACACGGCAGGTGGGAGAAGGGTTGTACGGGAATTCCAAGATTTTTTCAGCCGAGGGGCGCCGCACGTCGGCCACGTGCTCATTGGAACACGTGTTCAATGAACCGCGCCGCCGTCTCCGCGAGCACCTCTCGTCCGTCCCGTGCCCACAACTCCTCGTTGAACAGCTCGACCTCGATGGGACCGGTGTAGCCGGCCGCCGCCACGTACCGCGTCCACTCCCGCATGTCGATCGAGCCGTCCCCGAGCTGCCCGCGTCCGTTGAGGACGCCCTGCGGCAACGGGGTGGTCCAGTCGGCGAGTTGGAAGCTGTGGATACGGCCGCCCGCGCCCGCCCGCTCGATCTGCGCGGGCGCCGAGTCGTCCCACCAGATGTGGTACGTGTCCACTGTGACGCCCACCTGGTGCGCGGGGAAGCGTTCCGCGAGGTCCAGGGCCTGGGCGAGGGTGGAGACCACACAGCGGTCGGAGGCGTACATCGGGTGGAGGGCCTCGATGGCCAGCCGTACACCCCGGGACTCCGCGTACGGGCCCAGTTCCGCGAGCGCGTCCCCGATGCACTCGCGGGCGCCGTGCAGGTCCCGGGAGCCGGACGGGAGGCCGCCCGAGACCAGCACCAGGGTGTCCGTGCCGAGCGCGGCCGCCTCGTCGACGGCACGGCGGTTGTCGGCAAGGGCGACGGCACGCGCGTCCGGGTCGACGGCCGTGAAGAAGCCGCCCCGGCACAGGGTGGTCACCGTCAGGCCCGCGTCACGGACGAGCTTCGTGGTCTCCTCCAGGCCGTACGTCTGCACGGGCTCCCGCCACAGGCCGACGTTGCCGACGCCCAGCTCGCGGCAGGCGTCGACCAGTTCGGGCATCGACAGCTGCCTCACGGTCATCTGGTTGATGCTGAAACGCTCAAGACCGGTCACTGGTTCACCCCGTACAGACAGAGCAGACTCTTCATCCGCTCCTCCGCGAGCTTCGGGTCCGGGAACAGACCGAGGCCGTCGGCGAGTTCGTAGGCGCGGGCGAAGTGCGGCAGGGAGCGGGCCGACTGGAGGCCGCCGACCATCGTGAAGTGCGCCTGGTGCCCCGCGAGCCAGGCCAGGAAGACGACCCCGGTCTTGTAGAAGCGGGTCGGGGCCCGGAAGAGGTGGCGGGACAACTCGACGGTCGGGTCGAGCAGTTCACGGAAGCCGGCCCGGTCGCCCGTGTCGAGGACCCGGACCGCCTGCGCCGCCAGGGGACCGAGCGGGTCGAAGATGCCGAGCAGTGCGTGGCTGAAGCCCTTCTCGTCGCCCGCGATCAGTTCGGGGTAGTTGAAGTCGTCTCCGGTGTAGCAGCGCACGCCCTGCGGGAGCCGGCGGCGCAGATCGATCTCCCGCTGGGCGTCCAGCAGGGAGATCTTGATTCCGTCGACCTTGTCCGGGTGCGCGGCGACGACCTCCAGGAAGGTGCCAGTGGCGGCGTCGAGGTCGGCCGACCCCCAGTAGCCCTCCAGCGCCGGGTCGAACATCGGCCCGAGCCAGTGCAGGATCACCGGTTCGGAGGCCTGCCGCAGGAGATGGCCGTACACCTCCTGGTAGTCCTCGGGCCCTTCGGCGGCCGCCGCCAGCGCCCGCGAGGCCATCACGATCGCCTGCGCCCCGGACTCCTCGACGAGCGCGAGCTGCTCCTCGTACGCCGCGCGGATCTCCACGAGTGACCCGCCGGCGATCTGATCGGTGCCGACTCCGCAGGCGAT
This sequence comes from Streptomyces sp. NPDC001406, assembly GCF_042895285.1. Lineage (NCBI taxonomy): Bacteria > Bacillati > Actinomycetota > Actinomycetes > Kitasatosporales > Streptomycetaceae > Streptomyces > Streptomyces sp. NPDC001406. The sequence continues at coordinate 307,908 of NZ_JBIAWG010000001.1, read as the reverse complement.
CCGCCCGCCGGCCGCCTTCGCCTCGGCGGCGGACCGCCGGATCAGCTCGGCCGCACCCGCCCAGTCCAGTCCCATTCCGCGCTGGGCGGTGTCCATGGCCTCGGCGACGCCCAGCCCGTGCGACCACAGATGGCGGCGGAAGGCGAGGGTGGCGTCCCAGTCGACAGCGGCCGGCGAGTCGGGCGACACGTCGGCGAACGGATCGGCGACGACATGCGCGGCAGAGAAGACCGTACGGGAGGTGAACGGAGCACCCGAAGCAAGCGCGAGCGGCTCCGCACGAGGCTCGTGGGCCCGCAACCGACCACCAGGTCCAGGGAGTCGAATGGTCACAGCGAGATCTCCGGGACGTCGAGACGGCGGCCCTCGGCCGAGGACTTCAGGCCCAGTTCGGCGAGCTGGACGCCACGGGCTCCGGCGAGCAGGTCCCAGTGGTACGGCGCATCGGCGTACACGTGCTTCAGGAACAGCTCCCACTGCGCCTTGAAGCCGTTGTCGAACTCGGCGTTGTCCGGCACCTCCTGCCACTGGTCGCGGAAGACCTCGGTGGCGGGGACGTCCGGGTCCCACACGGGCTTGGGGGTGGCGGACCGGTGCTGGACGCGGCAGTTGCGCAGCCCGGCGACGGCCGACCCCAGCGTCCCGTCGACCTGGAACTCGACGAGTTCGTCCCGGTTGACCCGCACCGCCCAGGAGGAGTTGATCTGGGCGACGGCACCGCCCTCCAGCTCGAAGATGCCGTACGCGGCGTCGTCAGCGGTGGCGTCGTAGGGCTTGCCGTCCTCGTCCCAGCGCTGCGGAACATGCGTGGCGGCGAGCGCCTGCACGGACACAACCCGCCCAAAAAGCCCATGCAGCACATACTCCCAGTGCGGGAACATGTCGACGACGATGCCGCCGCCGTCCTCGGCACGGTAGTTCCAGGAGGGCCGCTGGGCCGACTGCCAGTCGCCCTCGAAGACCCAGTATCCGAACTCGCCCCGGACGGACAGGATCCGCCCGAAGAAGCCGCCGTCGATGAGCCGCTTCAGCTTGAGCAGCCCCGGCAGGAAGATCTTGTCCTGTACGACACCGTGCTTGATCCCCTTCTCGTGGGCGAGGCGGGCGAGTTCGAGGGCGCCCTCCAGCCCTGTGGCGGTGGGCTTCTCGGTGTAGATGTGCTTGCCCGCGGCGACGGCCCGCTCGATGGCCTCCTCGCGGGCGGAGGTGACCTGGGCGTCGAAGTAGATGTCGACGGTCGGGTCGGCGAGGACCGCGTCCACGTCCGTCGACCAGTGTTCCAGCCCGTGCCGCTCGGCGATCTCGCGCAGGGCGTGCCCGCGGCGGCCGACGAGGATCGGCTCCGGCCACAGCACGGTGCCGTCGCCGAGGTCGAGGCCGCCCTGGTCGCGCAGGGCGAGGATCGACCGGACGAGGTGCTGGCGGTAACCCATACGCCCGGTCACGCCGTTCATGGCGATACGCACGGTCTTGCGTGTCACGTCATTCCCTTCGTAGGCGTTCGACGCCTGGATACCGGTCTTCTCTTGCCTTCCCCGGCACTACTGGTAGACCGCACAGCAAGCGCTTTCTACCACAGGAGAAGCTAGCCTCTGACCCATGGTCCGGACAAGGCCGTGTCCACATCGAGTTGTTCGAGGGGGCGAACAAGAGGGGTCCTGGGCCGTAAGGTCTGCTCGAACTGCACAAAACCGTGGCCGTGGAACCGTGACCCGTGCGCGGCCTGTGTATGACGACGTACGCCGCACGTGGACGTACGACGAGAAGCGCGACCGGAGGACGACGAGATGACGGTGACCCTGGCGGACGTGGCGGCCCGCGCCCAGGTCTCGCCCGCGACGGTGTCGCGCGTGCTGAACGGCAACTATCCCGTGGCCGCCTCCACGCGGGAGCGGGTGCTGCGGGCGGTCGACGAGCTGGACTACGTCCTCAACGGCCCGGCGAGCGCCCTCGCGGCGGCGACCTCGGACCTGGTCGGCATTCTGGTCAACGACATCGCGGACCCCTTCTTCGGCATCATGGCGAGCGCGATCCAGGGCGAGATCGGCGGCCCCGGCGGCCGCGCGGGCGGCGAGAGGCTGGCGGTCGTCTGCAACACCGGAGGCTCCCCGGAGCGCGAACTGACCTATCTGACCCTGCTCCAGCGGCAGCGGGCCGCGGCGGTGATCCTGACGGGCGGCGCGGTGGAGGACGAACCGCACGCGGCCACCATGACGGCCAAGCTCCGCAAACTGACGGAGGCCGGAACACGGGTGGTCCTGTGCGGGCGCCCGCCGGCCCCCGGCACCCAGGCCATCGCCCTCACCTTCGACAACCGCGGCGGCGCCCGCCAGCTGACCGAGCACCTGATCGGCCTGGGCCACCGCCGCCTCGGCTACATCGCCGGCCCCGAGGAGCGGACCACGACCCGCCACCGGCTGGAGGGACACCGGGCGGCACTGGAGGCGGCAGGCATCGAGGAGGACGCGCGCTGGACAGTCCACGGCCGCTACGACCGCCGGTCGGGCTACGAGGCGACGCTCGAACTGCTGCGCAGGGACCCGTCCCTGACGGCGGTGGTGGCCGCGAACGACTCCGTCGCCCTGGGCGCCTGCGCGGCCCTGCGCGACTCCGGCCGCCGCATCCCCGAGGACGTCTCGGTGGCGGGCTTCGACGACCTGCCCTTCAGCCTCGACGCGGTACCGTCCCTGACGACGGTACGCCTCCCCCTCTCCGAGGCCGGAGCCCGAGCGGGCCGCATCGCAATGGGCCGAGAGGAACCCCCGCCCGGCGGAATCGCAACGGTACGCGGAGAACTGATGGTCCGAGCCTCCTCCGGAGTACCGCGGGCCTAGCACCGCCGCACCCCACGACTCGGTCCGCCCTGCCCACTCCAACAGAGACGGAGTGGAAGCTCTGGGCCACCCACACCCCCACCGCCCTGCCCCTCCCCGACCCCCACCTGACCCATTCCTTCCACTCACACCCCTGCATGTGACCGGTGGGGCCGATGTGACGTGAGAGGCGGGGGGGCGCGGGCGGGCGCCGGCGTCGGGGACGCGCCACCACCCACCACCCGCACCCACCCACCGACCGCAAGCCGCCAGCCCACCCGGCGTGCAGGCGAGGCGCCGACGCGCCCCACCACCCCGGCCCAGAACGCAGCCCACCCAAGGGCCCGACCCACCCAAGCCGGCCACTTTCCCTCGGCCGCCCGCTCGCTTCTCACCCGTGCTTCCGCGGCCCTGGTCAAGGGTGACCCGCAGGGTCATCGCCGAAGGCGACGCGGAGCGACAGCGGAGCGCCCGACCATGCTGCGGTTGCGGCCGTACACCCAAGCCGGTCCTAGCCCCGGCATGGACGCCCCCCGCCCCCGTGCCCTAGCCTCGAACCGGCGGTATCTCTGACTGAGTCAAGTATCCGGGGGGCCGAGCGATCATGAGTGTTCAGGACATCCGTGCCTTCAACCGCTTCTACACGAACGTCATCGGCGCCCTCGACTACGGCCGCCACCTCTACGCCCCCTACACCCTCACCGAGTCCCGTGTCCTGTACGAGCTGGCGCACTCCCCTCGTACCGACGCGGCCGATCTGCGCTTCGAACTCTCGTTGGACGCCGGTTACTTGAGCCGGATCCTGAACAAGTTCGAGCAGGACGGGCTGGTCGAGCGCTCGGCCTCCGAGAGGGATCCGCGGCGGCGGCGCATCTCGCTCACCCCGCGGGGGCGGGAGGCCGCCGAGCTGCTCGACGAGCGGGCCCGGGAGAGCGTCGGCTCGCTGCTCGGCACGGTGCGCCCCGGTGACCGGCCGCGCCTCGCGGAGGCGATGCGGACCATCCGTACCCTCCTGGGAGATGAGAACACCCCAGGCCGGGGCGAGGTCGTGCTGCGCGAGCCCGGTCCCGGTGACCTCGGCTGGATCGTGCAGCGCAACGCCGCACTGTACGCCGCCGAATACGGCTGGAACGCGGACTACGAAGGGCTGGTCGCGCGTATCGTCGCCGACTTCGCGCAGGACCACGACCCGCATCTGGAGCGGGTGTGGATCGCCGAGCTGGGCGGGCGGCCCGTGGGATGCGTGATGTGCGTACGGGACGAAGCCCCGGCCACCGCCCGCCTCCGCCTCCTCCTCGTCGAGCCCGACGCGCGCGGGCTCGGCATCGGCGACCGGCTCGTCGAGGCCGTCATCGACTTCGCGCGCGGTGTCGGCTACCGCGAGCTGGTCCTGTGGACCAACGACGTCCTCTCCGCCGCCCGCCGTATCTACCAGCGCCATGGCTTCGCCCTGGTCACCGAGACGGCCCACCGCTCCTTCGGCAAGGATCTGACGGGACAGGACTGGCGTCTGGATCTGCACGGATCGGGCGATTGACGAGTAGGGTCCACATATGAAGCTCGCCTTCTCCACCCTCGGTGTTCCCGGTCTGCCCGTACCTGAGGTACTGGCGCTCGCGACCGCGCACGGCTATCACGGCGTCGAGCTGCGCACCCACCCGGAGGAGCCGGTGCACATCGGCCTCGGACCGGACGAACGGACCGATGTGGCCGCCGAGTTCAAGGCGGCGGGGATCGAGATCATGGGCATCGCCGGGTACACGCGCGTCGCCGCGCCGGGTGACGACGAGCCCGTGCTCGACGAGCTCCGCGGGCTCCTCGATCTCGCCCATGACCTGGGCGCCCCCTTCGTCCGGGTCTTCCCGGGCGCCGCCCCCGACCAACCCCGGGACGAGGCCGACGCCACGGCCGCCCGGCGGCTGGGCACCGCCGCCGAGCACGCCTCCGCCCTCGGCGTCCGCATCCTGCTCGAAACCCATGACTCGCACCGCACCGGCGCCGACGCGATCCGCATCCTGGGCCGGGTCGGCCACCGCCAGGTCGGCGCGCTGTGGGACGTGATGCACACCTGGCTGGGCGGCGAGCAGCCCTCGGAGTCCTACGCGGCACTCGCCCCGTATCTCGGATACGTCCAGGTCAAGGACATCGCCTCGGCCGACGACACCACCCCGCTGCCGCTCGGCGCCGGGGTGCTGCCGCTCACCGAGTGCGTGGACGTGCTCTGCCGGCACAGCTGGGAGGGCTGGCTGTGCTGGGAGTACGAGAAGCGGTGGTACGAGGCGGCACCGCCGCTTCCGGAGCTGCTGGGCAAGGGCCGGGACCATCTCGCACGACTGCTCACCGACGCCGCCTGAGACTCCCTCTCCTCCGAACCCTCCCCTCCCCCTCCCCGAACAACCGGGCCCGGTAATTGGTTGGCCCGCCCCGCAGCCCCGCGGTTAGCCTCCCCCGGTGACTCACCCACCCACCTCGCCGCACCCCGTCATGCCCTCATGAGCCTGACGCGCCTGACGCGTTCCCTCATCGACGTCAGGCCCCTGCGCACCTCCCCCGTCTTCCGGCGGCTGCTGGTCGGCCGGACGGTGTCCTCGCTCGGTGGCTTCATGACCATGGTCACCGTCATGTACCAGGTCTGGGACATGACCCACAGCGCGGCCTGGAGCGGTGCGATCGGGCTGGCGCAGGCGCTGCCGCTGGTGGTGTTCGGGCTGTTCGCCGGGGCCTGGGTGGACCGGGCCGACCGGCGCCGGGTCTTTCTGACGGCGACCGTCGGCCAGGCGGCCTGCTCCGTGCTGCTCGCCGTGCAGGGCTTCACCGGGCACGTCCCGGTGACCGCCGTCCTCGCCCTGGTGTCCACGCAGTCGGCCTTCGGCGCGCTCGGCGCACCGGCGGCGGGCGTCTTCGTCCCCCGTCTGCTGCCCAAGGACCAGGTGGCCGCGGGACTGGCCCTCAACCAGATCACCGGCAAGTCGATGATGCTGGCCGGCCCCGCGCTGGGGGGTGTGCTGCTGGGCTGGCTGGGCATCGGCGCCTGCTACCTCCTGGACGCCCTGAGCTTCGCCCTCGCCTTCTACGGCGCCTTCGGCCTGCCCGCGCTGCCACCCGAGGGCGAGCCGTCGCGGGCGGGCCTGCACGGCGTGCTGGACGGGCTGCGCTTCCTGGCCCGGCACCGGGTGGTGCGGGGCGCGCTGTTGACCGACCTGGCCGCGACCGTGCTGTCCTTCCCGACCAGCCTCTTCCCCCTGGTCAACGCCGAGCGCTTCGGCGACAACCCGCGCACGCTGGGCCTCCTCCTCTCCGCGATGGCGATCGGCGGCATCGGGGCGACGGCCCTGTCCGGCTCGGTGACCCGGCTCGGCCGGCCGGGCCGGGTGATGCTGTGCGGGGCGGGAACCTGGGGCGCCGCACTCGTCCTGTTCGGCATGTCCACCGACCCGTGGACCGGCCTCGGCCTCCTGGTCGTGGCCGGAGCGGCCGACGCCCTGTCCGTCGTCTCGCGCTCGACGATCGTGCAGACCCGTACCCCCGACGCCCTGCTGGGCCGGGTCACGGCGGCGGAGACGATCGTCGGCCAGGCGGGCCCCAGCCTCGGCAATGTGCGCGGCGGTCTGGTGGCCGGCTGGACCTCCGGTGCCACCGCCCTGATCACCGGCGGTCTGCTGTGCCTGCTGGCGGTCGGCGCGGTGGGCGCCACGACACCGGAGCTGCGCGACGGGGCTAGTGCGCCGCCGGACGAGCGGTGAGCGGCGCGGAGGCGTCCAGGCACCACTCCAGTACGGCGGGCCAGGAGCCGTAGCCCGCGACGAGGTCGAGATGGCCGGCGCCCGGGACGATCTCGGTGGGGATGCCCAGCGGGTCGCCGTAGAGGGTGCGCGCGCCCTCGGGGCAGTACGGGTCGTCGTCGCCGGCGACGAGCCGGGTGGGCCCGGGGAGGGCGAAGTCCGGGGCGGGCGGCACGAACTCGGCGACTTCCGGATGCCGTACGAGCACGGAGGCGGACGGCGGCGCGACGAGCAGCACCCGGTCGGCCGCCCGCTGCTCCTTCATGCCCCGGGCGGCCGCGTGCAGCCAGAGCACGGCGGAGGCGCTGTGCGCGAGGACGACGCGTTCCCCGGCCGGGTCGAGCCCGCCGAGGTGGCGGGCCAGTTCGCCGAGCCAGACGTCGAGGTCCGGGTCGTCGGGGTCGGGCAGCTGCGGATAGGTGACCCGGTGTCCCAGCTCGGTGAGCCGGTCGGCCAGCCAGTGCTGCCAGTGGTCCGCGGGGCGGCGGTTCTGCCAGCCGTGCAGGATGAGGTAGGAGCCCGGAGCGTGCTTGGTCATGCGTTCGATGATCCCAGTGCGGCCCTCAGGTTCCCGAAGGCCTCGTGGAACCCGGGGAACGTCTTCCGTACGCACCCGGGGTCGTCGAACGACACTCCCGGCACCCGAAGTCCCGTCACCGCGAAGGACATGACGATGCGGTGGTCGCCGTAGGACTTGATCTGTACGTCGGGCAGGGGCTCGCCGGGCTCGATCTCGATCCGGTCGGGGCCGGTGGACACGGAGATCCCCAGCCGCCGGAGGTTCTCCGCGCAGGCGTCCAGCCGGTCGCACTCCTTCACGCGCGTATTGGCCACGTCCTCGATGCGGACCGGGCCGGAGGCGAAGGGCGCGATCGCGGCCAGCGTGGGCATCGTGTCGGAGATGTCCCGCATGTTGACCGTCAGGCCCCTCAGCACTCCCGTCCCCCGCACCGTCGTGCGGTCGGGACCGATCTCCGCCTCGGCACCCATCCTGCGCAGTACGTCCACGAAGGCCAGGTCTCCCTGGAGGGCACCGGCTCCCAGCCCGGGGACGGTGACCTCCGCGCCCGGGGTGACGGCCGCCGCCGCGAGGGAGTAGCTCGATGTCGACGCGTCCGGCTCCACCGCGTACGTCGTGGCCCGGTAGCCGCCCGGCCCGACCACGAAGACGTCGCCCTCCCGCCGTACCTCGGCCCCGAACTCCCGCATCATCGCGATGGTGATCTCCACGTACGGCGCCGAGACCAGTTCCGTCACCCGGATCCGCAGGCCCCTGCGGGTCAGCGGGCCCAGCAGGAGCAGGGCCGTCAGGTACTGGGACGACTGGCCCGCATCCAGGACCACCTCGCCACCCTCGACGCCCGCCGCCTCGATCCGCAGCGGGTGGTGCCCCTCCGCCTCTTCGTGCCGCAGGTCCACGCCGAGGTCGCGCAGGGCCCGGGTCAGCGGGGCCAGGGGACGGCGGCGCATCTGGGGCGAGGCGTCGAAGCGGTAGCTGCCGTGGCCGGCCGCGGCCAGGGTGGGCAGGAAGCGGGCCGTGGTCGCGCCGTCGCGGCAGTAGACATCGGCCTCGGGCAGCGCGGGGCCCTCGGGGCGGCCGTCGATCTGCCAGGTGTCCGGGGTGCGGCCCACGCGGTAGCCGAGCCGGGTCAGGCCCTCGGCGAAGCCCTCGGTGTCGTCCGAACGAAGCGGTCGTACGAGGGTGGTGACTCCGTCGGCCGCTGCCGCGAGGAAGAGGGCGCGGGCGGTGATGGACTTGGAACCGGGGATGTCGACTACGGGCATGCCCACATGATCCGGCCAAGGGCCCGGCGTGTGCCGGTGCGTCCGCCGACTGGACCGCGCGCCGTCGCACGCGCCTCCTCCGGCACCCCCGGCACCCCTTCACCGACTTGCGGGAATCCACCCCGGCCGGGGAACCCTGCCCCACCCCGGTCCGTCCAACCCGCAGGCTGCCGGACGAGTCTCCGCGGTGCGGTGTCGGCCTCGCTGCTGGCTGCGATCGCTGACCACCCTCTCCGCCGCACTGCGGCCGGCAGCACGCCGTCATCGGCGCGCCCCCCTCCAACTGCGCCGATGGCGGCCCCGGTCTGGTTACTGTGCATTCCCTTGACTGGCAGAAACTTCCCGGATATGGGTGACTTCTCGGAAGTTTCCTTCAGTGATCTCCATAAGGAGCGCACGTGCCCGACACCAGTACGGGAAACACAGGAAGCACAGAAAGCACCGCACGTCCGTCCAGACGTACCGTCCTCGCCGCGACCGCCGGCGTCACCGCCTCGCTGACGGTCGGCGGTACCGCGAACGCCGCCGGTCCCGGCGAGATGAAGCTCCGCGCCCTCGTCTCCCGCATGACGCTGGAGGAGAAGGTCGGCCAGCTCTTCGTGATGCGGGTCTACGGCCACTCCGCCACCGCCCCCGACCAGGCCGACATCGACGCCAACCTCAAGGAGATCGGCGTACGCACGGCCGTCGAACTGATCGCCAAGTACCGCGTCGGCGGCATCATCTACTTCACCTGGGCCCACAACACCCGCGATCCCCACCAGATCGCCGATCTGTCCAACGGCATCCAGCGGGCCTCGCTTGAACAACCCCGCGGGCTCCCCCTCCTCGTCGCCACCGACCAGGAGCACGGCATCGTCTGCCGGGTCGGCAAGCCCGCCACCCTCTTCCCGGGCGCCATGGCCATGGGGGCCGGCGGCTCCCGCGCCGACGCCCGTGCCCTCGGCCGGATCTCCGGCGCCGAACTGCGCGCCATCGGCATCAACCAGGACTACTCCCCCGACGCCGACGTGAACGTCAACCCGGCCAACCCGGTCATCGGCGTACGGTCCTTCGGCGCCGATCCGGACGCGGTCGCCGGGCTGGTGGCGGCCGAGGTGAAGGGGTATCAGTCGGCGCGGGTCGCGGCCACCGCCAAGCACTTCCCGGGGCACGGCGACACCGCCGTGGACAGCCACTACGGCTTCCCGGTCATCACGCACAGCCGGGAGTTGTGGGAGCGGCTGGACGCGGTGCCCTTCCGGGCGGCGATCAGGGCGGGCATCGACTCGATCATGACCGCGCACATCCAGTTCCCGGCGCTGGACGACTCGGGCGACCCGGCCACCCTCTCCCACCCCATCCTCACCGGCATCCTCCGTGAGGAACTGGGCTACGACGGGGTCGTGGTCACCGACTCGCTCGGCATGGAGGGCGTACGCACGAAGTACGGGGACGACCGGGTGCCGGTGCTCGCCCTGAAGGCGGGAGTCGACCAGCTCCTCAACCCGCCGAACCTGAGCGTGGCGTGGAACGCCGTCCTCAAGGCCGTACAGAACGGCGAGTTGACGGAGGCACGGCTCGACGAATCGATCCTGCGCATCCTGCGGCTGAAGGCGAGGCTGGGGATCCTCGACCAGCCGTACGTCAGCCCGGCCGGCATCGACCACGTGGTCGGTACGGCGGCGCACCTCGCGGTGGCCGACCGCATCGCCGAGCGGACGACGACCCTCCTGGTCAACGAGGGCGGAGTCCTGCCGCTGTCCCGACGAACGCACCACAAGATCCTGGTCGTCGGCGCCGATCCCGCCTCCCCGTCCGGCACCACGGGCCCGCCCACCTCGGTCCTGGCCGCCGCCCTCACCGAACTCGGCTTCACCGCCACCGCCCTGCCGACCGGCACGGCCCCCTCCGCCGCGACCATCGCCAAGGCGGTCACGGCGGCGCGGGACGCGGACGCGGTGGTCGTCGGGACGTACAACGTCACAGCGGCCGGCAGCCAGAAGACGCTGGTGGAACAGCTGGTGGCGACCGGGAGGCCGGTGGTGGCGATCGCGGTCCGCAACCCGTACGACGTCGCCCAGCTCCCCTCCGTCCCGGGCTGCCTTGCCACCTACTCCTGGACCGACGTCGAACTGCGCGCCGCCGCGCGGGTCGTCGCCGGGCGGGTCGCGCCGCGCGGGAAGCTGCCGGTGCCGGTGCAGCGGGCGGACGATCCGACACAGGTGCTGTACCCCATCGGCCATGGGCTGTCGTACTAGGTGTACGTCGCACACCGGGCGTAACGCCGCCAACAGGCGGAAAGCCTGCCACACCGCTGGCGTGTGCCCGCCGTCGCGGGCCACGCTGGGCGGGGGTGTCTGGGGGGATCGCCATGCGCGGGAGACGGACGGTGGGGGTGGTGTGCGCACTGCCGGCGCTGCTCGTCGCCCTGGTGGCGACGGGCTGCCAGCGGTCGCAGGTCCCCGGCGAGCCCGTAGCGAGACCGACACCCGCTCAAACCTCCGGATACGGCGTCCAGTTCCTCGCGGCCGACGAGTGCAGTTCCTTCGGCACGACGAGCTTCACCGAGGTCCCCTGCACCAGTGAGCGTGCGGCCGCCCGGGTCGTCGCCCGCTACGACGGCAGGATGGGCGACGGCCCCCTCTGCCCGGCCACGACCGACTTCGTGCTCCACATCAGCGAGCAGCGCCCGTCGAGCGACGAGGACGGCGACGGGACGATCCCGCGGGGCTACGCCTGTATGCGCAACCTCGAACCGCCGCACCCCGGCGACCCCGGCGGCGGGGGCGGCCCCCGCACGATCGTCGGCGACTGTGTCTACGGCTCCGGCGACGGCCAGGTCCGGGAGACGGCCTGTGACGGCTCGGGCAGACGAAAGCCGCAGTACAAGGTCGTCGAGGCGGTGGCCGGCCGCACCGAGTGCCCCGCGTCGACGGCCCTGTACGTGCAGCTCGGGGGTCCGGAGCCGGTGGGATGCGCACGGCCCGTGTGACATCCCACCGGTCCCCTCAACAGCACACCGCTAGGGCCGCAGCACGGGCTCCCGCTCCACGTCGGCCCGGTCCAGCTTCGCGTCGTAGCGGGCCAGCGGCTTCGCCGCCGACGGGTTCGCCTGCACCGCGGGCGACGCGACCCCCGCCCACTGAAGGATCCGGGCCGTGGCCAGGGCCTTCTGGTCGGGCACCAGGCCCGCGACGTTCGCGCCGTGGTTCAGGCCGGGCGCGGTGAAGACGTAGGAGTCACGGGCGCCCGCGCCCAGCCGGAAGCGCTCCGAACCCCACGGGTCGTTCTGGCCGTAGACGAACAGCATGTGGTGGGCGCGGTGGCGGACCCAGGTGTCCACGTCACGCATGACGCCCGGCTGCCAGCGCATCGGGATCGAGCGCGGTACGAAGTTCCGCGGGGGCTGGTAGCCGTAGCGGATCAGGCGCTTCTCGATGTGCGGGAATTGGATCGTGGGCGCGCCGAGTTGGGTGCCGGCCTGGTAGTAGTACGGGGTGTAGGTCTCCAGGCCCTGGTCGGCGTAGGCGGAGAAGCCGGAGATCGTGTCGACGGAGGTCCAGATCTCGTCGTCGGTCGCCTTTGCCGCGTTCGCGGGGATCTTGTCGCAGTCGGACAGCAGGCTGTACTGCCAGAAGCCCCAGACGTAGTCCAGGACGACCGCCTCGTAGGCGCGGTCCAGGCCGCCGACGGTGGTGAAGGTGAGGCCGTTGCCGGCGGCGTACGCCTCGTACTTCTTCTCCAGGGACGCACGGCGCACCAGCGCCTCCCGCTGTACCGCGTTCAGCCGGTCCCGGCACTCCTTGGTGCCGACGTTCTCGAAGAAGCGGTCGTAGGCCGAATCCTCTTTGTTCACGACGTCGTTGGGGGCCACGTACGCGACCACGCCGTCCATGTCGCGCGGGTAGAAGCGCTCGTAGTAGGTGGCGGTCATGCCGCCCTTCGAGCCGCCCGTCGCCAGCCAGTTGCCCGTGTAGAGCGGCTTGAGGGCCTCGAAGACACGGTGCTGGTCGCTCGCCGCCTGCCAGATGTCGAGCTTGGTCCAGTCGGCGGGGTCGGGGCGGGACGGGGTGAAGAAGCGGTACTCCAGGGAGACCTGGTTGCCGTCCACGATCTGGGTCGGCTCGCGGCGGCCGGGGTTCGTGGAGACGTTGTAGCCGCTGGTGTAGAAGACCGTCGGGCGGCTGACGTCCTTGTGCAGCACGGTGATCCGCTGCTGGAACGTGCCCTTCGACGGGTGTCGGTGGTCGATGGGCTGGGTGTAGTTCAGGACGAAGTAGCGATAGCCGTCGTACGGCTTCTCCTGGATCAGGCTGATGCCCGGTATCGCGAGCAGCCGGTCCTTGATGTCGACGTCCGTGCCGCCCGTGGCGTCGGCGGCGGTGGCCGCTCCCGCCGTGCTCAGCGTGCCTAGGAACACCATGAGCGCGAGCAGCCATCTGAGCGCCTTGCGCATGCACACTCCCCTGTGAGACAGATGTGCGCCGGAAACTATCGGAGCAACATCCGTCACACCAGGGGGAATTGAGCTAGTGCCGGATCAGCACAGGATCCAGCCGGAACTCACCTTGCCCGCGCCCACCGAACCCTTCACCCATACGCAGCGGTGTCCTGCGTGCACCGTCACCGGGCCCGCGCGGTACGCGAAGCGGCCCTTGTCGACGACCGGACGGTTGCCGCGGGCCTGCACGCTGACCGACATCGAGCGCTTGGTCCCGGGGTGGTCGGGCACGGTGACGGCGCAGACGTAGCCGTTGCTCCGGTAGACGAGCACGGTGCCGGTGGAGAAGGGCAGGGTCTTCACCCTGCGCCCGGTGCAGGAGCCGTCCGCCGCCTGGGCGCTGCCCGGTGCCACGAGCGCGAGCACCCCGGACGCGGCCAGCACGGCCGCACCGAGCGCCAGCCGTCGGCGTATCGCACCACTGTCCACTGTCGTCCCTCCCGTACCGCAGACTTGCATCCATCGATGTACGTACTGATGTACGGACGCACGACATATGTCGGATGGTTGCACGACCGCCGGAAGTGCCCGCCCCTGGACGTCAGCGGGACACGCCCACCGGCTCCTCGGGTTCGGCCCGGCCCACGAAAGTGCGCCACAACTCCGCGTAGTGTCCGCCGAGTCGGAGCAGCTCCTCGTGCGTCCCGTCCTCCACCACCCGCCCGTGGTCCACCACCACGACCCGGTCCGCACGGGCGGCGGTGGTGAGGCGGTGGGCGACGACCAGTGTCGTCCGACGGCCGGCGAGGCGGTCCGTGGCCTGGTTGACCAGGGCTTCCGTGGCCAGGTCCAGGGCCGCCGTCGCCTCGTCGAGGAGCAGGACGTCCGGGTCGACCAGTTCGGCGCGGGCGAGTGCGATCAGCTGGCGCTGGCCCGCCGAGAGGTTGCGGCCGCGCTCGGCGACCTCGTGGAGATAGCCGCCCTCCAGCGTGGCGATCATGTCGTGGGCGCCGACCGCCCGCGCCGCCGCCTCGACCTGGGCGTCGGTGGCGTCGGGCCGGCCATAGGCGATGGCGTCGCGCACGGTGCCCTGGAAGAGGTACGCCTCCTGCGGGACGACGCCCAGGCGGTGCCGGTACGACGTGAGGTCGAGTGCCCGCAGATCCGTGCCGTCGACCGTCACCCGGCCGCCCGTCGGGTCGTAGAACCGCGCCACCAGCTTGACCAGGGTCGACTTGCCCGCCCCCGTCTCGCCGACGAAGGCGACGGTCTGGCCGGCCGGGATCGTCAACTCGATGCCGCTGAGCGCCTCTTCGTCGGCGCCGTACGCGAAGCGCACGTCCTCGAAGGCGATCTCGCCCCTCAGCGAGCGGACTTCGAGCGGCTCGTCGGCGGGGCTGGTGGAGGTCGGCTCCCGCAGCAGCTCCTGGATACGACCGAGGGAGACGGTGGCCTGCTGGTAGCCGTCGAAAACCTGGGAGAGCTGCTGGACGGGGGCGAAGAAGAGGTCGATGTAGAGCAGATAGGCGACCAGTGCGCCCGTGGTGAGCGTCGCCGCCTCGATCCGGCCGGCGCCCGCGATGAGGACCGCGGCGGCCGCGACCGACGCCAGCAGCTGGACGAAGGGGAAGTAGACGGATATCAGCCACTGACCGCGGATCCGGGCGCGCCGGTAGGCGTCGCTGCGCTCCGCGAACCGCCGTCCGCCGTCCCGCTCGCGCCGGAAGGCCTGCACGATCCGCAGCCCGGAGACGGACTCCTGGAGGTCGGCGTTGACCACCGACACGCGTTCACGGGCGAGTTCGTACGCCTTCACGCTCGCCCGGCGGAAGAAGAAGGTGGCGACGATCAGCGGGGGCAGGGTCGCGAAGACGACCAGCGCCAGCTGTACGTCGAGCACCAGCAGGACGCCCATGATGCCGAAGAAGGTGACGACCGAGACGAACGCCGTGACCAGACCGGTCTGCAGGAACGTCGACAGCGCGTCCACGTCCGTCGTCATCCGGGTCATGATCCGGCCGGTCAGCTCGCGCTCGTAGTAGTCGAGCCCCAGCCGCTGGAGCTGGGCGAAGATCTTCAGGCGGAGGGCGTAGAGGACACGTTCGCCGGTGCGTCCGGTGATCCGTGTCTCGCCGATCTGGGCCGTCCACTGGACGAGTACGGCGAGCAGGGCGAGCAGGGACGCCGACCAGACCGCGCCGAGGGCGAGCCGGGTGACGCCCTGGTCGATGCCGTGCCGGATCAGGATCGGCAGCAGCAGTCCCATGCCGGCGTCCACGGCGACCAGCAGCAGGCCGGCGAGCAGGGGCCGGCCGAAGCCGCGGAGCAGCCGGGTCAGTCCGTAGGAGTCCTCCGGCCGGACCGCCCTCGCCTCGTCGACGTCGGGGGTGTCGGTCGCCGGGGGCAGCGCCTCGACCAGGGTGAGGAGTTCGGGGGTGGCCGGGGAGTCGGCCAGCGCCTGGTCCTTGGGCCGGCGGTCGCCGGTCCACAGACGGGGGGTCACTGCGCGTTCGGCGTCGAACTCGGCGTCCAGCTCCTCACGGACGCTGGTGTCCTCGTGCGGCAGGGCGGGCTCGGTGTGGCCCGGGGAGACGCCGCCCAGCTCGTCGGGATCGGTGAGCAGGCGACGGTAGAGGGCGGATCGTTCCTGCAGTTCCTGGTGGGTGCCGATGTCGGCCAGCCGGCCGCCGTCGAGGACGGCGATGCGGTCGGCGAGGTTGAGCGTGGAGCGGCGGTGCGCGATCAACAGGGTCGTACGGCCCTCCATGACCTGCTTCAGCGCCTCGTGGATCTCGTGCTCCACGCGCGCGTCCACCGCGGAGGTCGCGTCGTCGAGGACCAGCAGACGCGGATCGGTCAGGATGGCGCGGGCGAGCGCGACGCGCTGGCGCTGGCCGCCGGAGAGGGTGAGCCCGTGCTCGCCGACCGTGGTGTCGTAACCGTCGGGCAGCTCGGCGATGAAACGGTCCGCCTGGGCGGCGCGGGCGGCCTTCTCGATCTCCTCCTGCGTCGCGTCGGGGCGGCCGTACGCGATGTTGTTGCGCACGCTGTCCGAGAACAGGAAGGAGTCCTCGGGTACCAGGCCGATCGCGGCCCTGAGGGAGTCCAGGGTCAGCTCGCGCACATCGTGGCCGCCGACCAGGACGGCGCCGTGGGTGACGTCGTAGAAGCGCGGGAGGAGGAGGGAGACCGTGGACTTGCCGGAGCCGGAGGAGCCGACGACAGCGAGGGTCTCGCCGGGGCGGATCTCGAAGCTGAGCCCTTCGAGCACCGGGCCGGCCGTGCCGGGGGCGTCGCCGTACCCGAAGGACACGTCGTCGAACTCGACCGTCGCGGGCGCGTCCGCGGGGAGGGTCTTGGTGCCCTCCTTGAACGTCGGCTCGGTGTCGATCAGCTCCAGCACGCGCTCGGTGCTCGCACGGGCCTGCTGGCCGACCGTGAGGACCACGGCGAGCATCCGGACCGGGCCGACGAGCTGGGCGAGATAGGTGGAGAAGGCGACGAAGGTGCCGAGGGTGATGTGCCCGCGCACGGCGAGCCAGCCGCCCAGCGCCAGCATCGCGACCTGGCCGAGCGCGGGGACGGCCTGGAGGGCCGGGGTGAACCTGCTGTTCAGCCGGATGGTGCGCAGCCGCCCGGCGAAGAGGCGGCGGCCGACCTCCCGCAGCTTCCCGGTCTCCTGGTCCTCCTGTCCGAAGCCCTTCACCACGCGTACGCCGCTGACGGCGCCGTCGACCACACCCGCGACGGCGGCGGCCTGGGCCTGGGCGTACCAGGTGGCGGGGTGGAGGCGGGTGCGGCTGCGCCTGGCTATCCAGCCCAGCGCGGGCGCCACGGCGAGGGCGACCAGGGTCAGCGGGAGCGACAGCCAGGCCATGATCACCAGGGAGATCAGGAACAGCAGGACGTTGCCGATGGTCATCGGCAGCATGAAGAGCAGGCCCTGGATCAGCTGGAGGTCGCTGGTGGCGCGGCCGACCACCTGGCCGGTGGACAGCTCGTCCTGACGGCGGCCGTCGAGGCGGGTGATCGTGCCGTACATCTCGGTCCGCAGGTCGTGCTGGACGTCGAGGGCGAGACGGCCGCCGTAGTAGCGGCGGATGTAGGTGGAGACGTAGACGAGGACGGCGGCGCCGATCAGGGCGCCGGCCCAGGGAGTCATGGAACGGCTGTGGTCGCCGATCACATCATCGATGATCACCTTGGTGATCAGCGGGACCAGCGCCATGACGGCCATACCGGCCAGCGAGGAGCCGAGGGCGAGGACCACGTCCTTCGGGTAGCGCCAGGCATACCCCACGAGTCGCCGTGCCCAGCCCTGTGTATCCCCCTGCTGCGCTGCCACGCCGGTGCCCTCCGTTGAAAATGACGTCCCGGAAGGCACCAACGCACGCAGAAGCGGATTTCATCCCTCCGCAACACACGGAAACGATCGGCCGCGTATCCGCAGGTGGGTCAGACGCGTATCCGCAGGTAGTAGAACCGCGTCGTCTGCGCGGCGTTCTGGTTGTCGTCGCTGACCAGCAGGACCTTCAGACGGCCGGTGCGGTCACGTCCCGTGATCGTCATGCCCTCGATGTTGTCCAGCAGGGGGTTCGGCTGGGGCTGCTTGGCCGTGGCCGCGAGGGACGGGCAGTCGGCGATGTCCGCGAGCAGGGTCTTCTTGATCAGGTGAACATCCGGCTGCCCCGTCAGGTTCTCGATGCCGCTGGTGTCCGTGGCGTGGCTGAGGTCGGCCCGGTAGAGGCGGACGGTGTTGCCGACGCCCGCGGTGAAGCCGCGCTCCAGGACGAGGAGGCGGCCGTCGGGGGTGGCCTGGACCTCGGGGACGCCGAGGCCCGCGTCGGTGCGGTAGGCGTACTGGGCGGCGAGCTCGAAGCGGCCGTGGTGACGCTTCCAGGTCTGGAAGCGGACGATGCCGGCGGAGTCCCCGGAGATCGCGTACTCCATGGAGGCGAGCAGGGTGCGGCCGCCGGGCAGGAGGGTCAGGCCCTCGAAGGTCCGGTTGCCGGTGGCGCGGCCGGCCGGGGCGACCAGCAGGGAGGACGGGACCGGGAGGCGGTCGAGGATCTTCCCGTCGCGGGAGTAGCGGCGGACGGAGGGCTCGGTCTCGGAGGTGATGAGCCGGGTGCCGTCCCGGTCGATGACCAGCCCCTCGGAGTCGAGGTCGGCGCCCTTCTCGTCGGCCAGGTGGACGGCCGAGGCCGGCTGGAGGGTCTTCGGGTCCAGATCGAAGAGGGAGGAGCGGTCCTCCAGGGCGGCCAGCGAGCCGTCCCGGTCCATGGCGAGGGCGGAGAAGTTGCCGACGAAGGTGCCGTTGTACGTCGTCTTGTCGAGCGCGTCGGAGAAGCGGTCGATGGAGACGGAGGGCGAACAGGCGTTGTCCGTGGCGGAGTCGGCACTGGCGGGCCCGGCGGCGGACAGACAAGTGGCCGCCGCCAGGCCGGCGGTGAGGGTGGCGAGTACGGTTCTCAGGCGCATGGGCGTCACCGTAGGGCGGCCCGATGACGGGCAGCAGACCGCCTCGTGAAGCGTCAGCCCTGCGGCGGCACCGCCACGAACGCCTCGCTCGGTGCGCTGGTCGGGGTGTAGCGCGTGACGGTGGACGTCGTCGGCACCAGGTCCTTGTGGATGGCCTTGGCCACGTTCTGGATGGTGGTGACGCCGTAGTCCATGGTGCTGTTGTCCTGCGTCAGCACCGTGATCATGTAGTCGTGGCCGGCGCCGTTGAAGGTGCCCAGGCTGTGCACCCGCCAGCCGTGCGTGGAGCGCTGCAGCCAGCCGTTCTTGACGTGCACGGCGACCGAGGAGGGCGCACCGGCGGGCGTGCCCCAGCGCTGCGACGAGATGACCTGGCCCATCAACTTCAGGATGTAGGCACGGGAGTTGTCGCTCAGCACGGTGTTCTTGGCGGTGATGAGCTTGAGCAGCTTCTGCTCGTCGGTGACGTTCTCCCGGGTCAGGCCCCAGTAGCCGTCGGCCCCCGGCGTGGTGTTCGTCATGCCGGCGGCGGCCAGGAAGCCCTTGATCTTCGTCAGGCCCAGCTGCTTCCACAGCTTGCTGGTCGCGGTGTTGTCCGACTTGGTGATCATCGCGGTGGCGAGCGACTGCTCGGTGCTCGTCAGATACCGGTTGTGCTTCTTCGCGTCCCACAGCAGCGTGGCGAGGACGGTGACCTTGACCGTGCTGGCCGAGTCGTACGCGGTGGTGGGCCGCAGGGTGCAGGTGGTTTTGGTGGAGCGGTCGTACAGGCCGACCGCGACCGTGCCCCTGCGGTTCGCGAGCGCCGCCGTGATGTCCTTCTTGAGCTTGTCGGCCAGGCCCGCCTTGGCGGAGGTGCAACTGACCGTCGGCGCCGCCGCGGCGGCCGGCGTGGCGGCGGCGATGCCCGGTATGAGCACTGCGGCGCCGACGGCGGCCGCCAGCACTCTGGCGCGTCTGGATGTCCGGTGAGTCATACCCGTGTTGACTCACACGTTCACCCGAATGGTTGTACGTGCGGATCGTGTCGTTGGGCAAAGCCTTTGCAAGCCCTTGCCACGCCCTGGGCGTTTTCACAGGAATTCGCCAGGTTTGGCACAGCGCTCACCCACCCCCGCTGTGCACGATGCGCCTTGTGACATCTGCCACCGATCCTCACCCCCACACGACCGTGACCCCCGATCCGCCGTCCGAGGCCCCGCCGACGGCGCCGCCGGACGCGGCACCGCGCTGGTCGCTCCCCGCGCTGATCGGAATCATGATCCTGGCGGCGGTCCTTGCACCCGTACTACACGACCGCGCTCGCCAGGTGAAGAAGCACGGCACGGCGGTGAAGGAGAGCGCGTACAGCAAGACCACGACGTCCAACTCCTCGCAGAGCAGCCAGTCCTCGCAGAGCGGCCAGTCGACCGTCCACCGCCTGGACCCGTCGGACGCCTGCTGACCCCGACACGCACTGGAGAACCCCTCCGGGCTCGTGCTTCGCTCACACAGGTGAAGTAAATCTTGGACCCGGGCGTGTCCCGGTCGCCGGGCAGGAGCATGGCGATGCCCCGGTGGTTCCGCCGGGGTTTCCCACTCCTTTCTTCGGAGAGTTCCGTGAAGCTTCGTTCCTGGTCCCTCGCCGCCGCCCTCGCCCTGACCGCTCTCGTGCTGCCCGCGCAGGCGGCGTCCGCGCAGGCTGCCGCTCCGAGCTGCCCGGACGGGTCGGTGTGTTTCTGGAGCGGTGAGGGCTTCGGTGGTGACTACTGGGAGTGGACGGCGCGCAGCGGTTACCGTGACATGCCGCCCAATCTCCATGACAACGTCGGCTCCTTCGTCGCCAGTACCCGCGCCTGCTTCATCAACTGGGACCCGGTCGAGAAGCGGGACGTGTTCAACGGGGACTGGCGCTCCCAGTACTACGGCGACTTCGGCGGCCGTATCGACGGTGTGGGGCCGGGCGCCTGCTGATACGGCGTCCGTTCAGCCCAGATGCGTCGGCGCGAACATCCGCAGCACCGCCGGGAGCACGACCACCGACGGGCCGGGTGACGCCAGGGCCTTCGCCAGGTCCTCCTCCAGTGTCTCGGGGCTCGTGCGGGTACTCGGGACACCGAAGGACTCGGCGAGGGCCACATAGTCCGGGCGGGTCAGTTCCGTTGCCGTCGCCTGCCCGAACGCGTCGGTCATGTACTCGCGCAGGATGCCGTAGCCGCCGTCGTCGACGATCAGCCAGGTGACGTTCAGGTCGTACTGGCGGGCCGTCGCCAGCTCGGCGATCGAGTACAGCGCGCCGCCGTCGCCGGACACCGCCAGCACCGGGCGGGTCGGGTCGGCGGCGGCCCCGCCCAGCGCCGCGGGGAAGCCGTAGCCGAGGCCGCCGGCGCCCTGGGCGGAGTGCATCAGATTCGTGTTGCGTGGATCGAAGGCCGACCACGCCCAGTACGCCAGGATCGTCATGTCCCAGAAGGACGGGGAGTCGGCGGGCAGTGCCCTGCGCACCGAGGCCAACACGTCCTGCTCCAGGGTCAGTTCCTGGTCGGCGATGCGCCGCGCGACACGGGAGAGCAGGTCACGCACGCGCTCCGGCGCCGTCGGGTCCGTGCGCTCCCGCACCGTCTCCAGGAGCGCCTGCAGCGCGAGGCGCGCGTCCGCGTGGATGCCCAGCGCCGGGTGGTTGGACTCCAGCTTGCCGAGGTCCGCCTCGATCTGGATCACTCGGCCGCGGGGCTTGAACGTGTGGTAGTTGGAGGAGAGTTCGCCAAGACCCGAGCCGACTACGAGGAGTACGTCGGCGTCCTCCAGGAAGTCCGTGGTGTGGCGGTCCTCCAGCCAGGACTGGAGGGACAGCGGGTGCGTCCAGGGGAAGGCGCCCTTGCCGCCGAAGGTGGTGACGACCGGGGCGTCGAGCAGCTCGGCGAGCTGCCTCAGCTTGCCGGAGGCGTCCGCCCGTACGACTCCCCCGCCCGCGATGATCGCCGGACGTGCCGCATGCGACAGCAGGTCGGCCGCCACGGCGGTGAGTTCGGGGCGCGGAGCCTGCTCGTCCGGTGTCGCGTCGACCGCCGTCACGACCGGCAGCGAGGTCTCCGCCAGGAGCACGTCCTGCGGGATCTCCACCCACACCGGGCCGTGCGGGGCCGTCAGCGCCGACTTCCAGGCCGCCGCGATCGCGGACGGGATCTGGGAGTGGGTGCGGACCGTGTGGACCGACTTGACCACGCCCCGGAACGAGGCTGCCTGGTCCGGGAGTTCATGCAGATAGCCGTGCCGGCCGCCGCCCAGCCCCGCGGTGGGGACCTGGCTGCCGATGGCCAGGACGGGGGCGCTGGCCGCCGCCGCCTCCTGGAGCGCGGCCAGGGAGGTGAGGGCTCCCGGGCCGGTCGACAGCAGCAGCGGCGCGGCCTCGCCGGTGATCCGGCCGTAGGCGTCCGCCGCGAAGCCCGCGTTGTTCTCCACGCGCAGGCCCACATAGCGCAGGTCCGAGCGGCGCAGGGCGTCGAACATACCGAGGGCGTGCTGGCCGGGCAGACCGAAGACGGTCGTCGCGCCCAGCCCGGCCAGGGTCTCCACGACCAGGTCCCCGCCGTTGCGGCCGGGGGGAGGGTTCAGCGCGGCCTCCGTCTGCGCGGGCGTCGGGCGGAGCACCAGGTCGTGGTCGTGCGTCACTGCTCTCGGTCTCCTAAGGAGCGTCAGGCGTTGCGGGCCGCCGCGATCTGGCGGCTCATGATGGTGGTCAGTTCGTACGCGGTGTGCGAGGCGGCCACCGAGGTGATCTCCGCGTGGTCGTACGCGGGGGCCACCTCGACGACGTCCGCCGACACCAGGTTGCACGACGCGAGACCGCGCAGAATCTCCAGCAGCTCGCGGGAGGTCATGCCGCCGGCCTCCGGCGTGCCGGTGCCGGGCGCGTGCGCCGGGTCGAGGCAGTCGATGTCGATGGAGATGTACAGCGGGCGGTCGCCGATGCGCTGGCGCAGCTGGTCGGCGACCTCGTCGGCGCCGCGGCGGTAGATGTCCGCGGAGGTGACGATGCCGAAGCCCATCTTCTCGTCGTCGGTGAGGTCCTTCTTGCCGTACAGCGGGCCGCGGGTACCGACGTGGGAGAGCGCCTCGGTGTCGAGGATGCCCTCCTCGACCGCGCGGCGGAACGGGGTGCCGTGCGTGTACTCGGCGCCGAAGTAGGTGTCCCAGGTGTCGAGGTGGGCGTCGAAGTGGAGCAGGGCGACCGGGCCGTGCTTCTTCGCGACCGAGCGCAGCAGCGGGAGGGCGATGGTGTGGTCGCCGCCGAGGGTCATCAGCCGGGCACCGGTGCCGAGCAGCTCGTCCGCCGCCGCCTCGATGGTGTCCACGGCCTCGTTGATGTTGAACGGGTTCACGGCGATGTCGCCGCCGTCCGCGACCTGGGCGAGGGCGAAGGGGGAGGCGTCCTGCGCCGGGTTGTAGGGGCGCAGCAGCCGGGACGCCTCGCGGATGGCGTTGCCGCCGAAGCGGGCGCCCGGCCGGTACGAGACGCCGGAGTCGAACGGCACGCCCACGACGGCGACGTCGGCGGTGCCGACCTCGTCGAGGCGGGGCAGCCGGGCGAAGGTCGCGGGACCCGCGTACCGCGGGATGCGGGAGGAGTCGACGGGGCCGCGGGGCGTCTCGTTGCTGCTCATACTGAAATGCCTTCTTTCTTGCGCTTGGTCGCACATGTACTGCTTGTCATACGACTCTACTGGTGAGCCGGGACCGGTTCGGACACGAGTTCAGGGGACCGCCCGGCCAGCCGCTCGCGCCAGGTGGCGAGGACGGCCGCGTCGGTGGGCTTCGTCACCAGGGAGACGGCGACGTAGGCGACGAGGGAGGACAGCAGGCCGTAGTAGACGGGCTCATTGGCGAGGATGCCGTATCCGGCCATCAGGCCGATCACCGCGAGGCCGCCGACGATCACGGAGGCGAGGGCGCCCTGGACGGTGCCGCGCTTCCACATCAGGCCGCCGAGGATCGGCACGAGCAGCCCGCCGACGAGCAGGTTGTAGGCGACGGTCAGCGCCTCGACGACGTTGTTGAGGGCAATGGCCGTGCCGATCACGGCGAGACCCATGAGCAGGATGAAGGCACGGTTGCCCTTGACCTCGTCGTGCTCGTCCCGGGTGCGGCGCACGGCACCGCGCAGCCGGGACCAGATGTCGTTGTTGGCAACGGTGGCGCAGGCGATCAGGGCGCCGGAGGACGTGGACATCACGGCGGCGAGGGCGGCGGCCAGCACCAGTCCGCGGACGCCGACGGGCAGCTCGTCCTTGACGATGGTCGCGAAGGCGTCGTCGGCGTTGCCGAGCTTGGGGTACAGGACCCGGGCGGCCGTGCCGATGACGGCGCCGGCCAGGGCGTAGACCAGACAGTAGGTGCCGGCGACCGTGCCGCCCCACTTGGCCGTGCGGTCGCCGCGGGCGGTGAAGACGCGCTGCCAGATGTCCTGGCCGATGAGCATGCCGAACGTGTAGATCAGCACGTAGGTGAAGATCGTCTCGCCGCCGATGCCCAGCGGGTCGAAGTACTCGGTGGGCAGCTTGGCCTTCATCTCCCAGAAGCCGCCCGCCTTGACGACCGCGATCGGCAGGAGCAGGAGCAGCACGCCGATCGTCTTGACCACGAACTGCACCATGTCGGTGAGGGTGATCGACCACATGCCGCCGAGCGTGGAGTAGGCGACGACGATCGAGCCGCCGAGGATGATCGCGACGGTGCGGTTCATGTCGAACAGCACGTCGAAGATCGTGGCGTACGCGATGGTCGAGGTCACCGCGAGCATCAGGGTGTACGCCCACATGACCACGCCGGAGATGACGCCGGCCCGGCCGCCGTAGCGCAGGTCCAGCATCTCGGAGACGGTGTAGACCTTGAGGCGGGCTATGCGGGCGGAGAAGAAGACCGACAGGGCCAGCAGGCCGAGGCCGATGGTGAAGACCATCCAGGCGCCGGAGAGGCCGTACTTGTAGCCGAGGCCCACACCGCCGATGGTGGACGCGCCGCCGAGGACGATCGCCGCCATGGTGCCGGAGTACATGGCGGGCCCGAGGCGGCGCCCGGCCACCAGGAAATCGCTCTTGGACCTGGCGCGGCGCATGCCCCACCAGCCCATGGCCAGCATGCCGGCGAGATAGACGACGATCACTGTGTAGTCGACGGCCATGAAGGGCCCTCCTTCGCGCACATTCCGGTGGCGTGTCGTGCAGTTACGTGGGGGGTTCCTGGGAACAGGGACGTCGGCAGCGGATCGCGGGGACATCCGCCCGTACCCGCGACTGCCGGTCTGGACTTGACACTAGGTGGCCGGAAAGAGACTGCGAAGTGTACGTTTCATCCATTCGCGCGGAACGGGATGGAGGGAACGCACACCATGTCGGAAACGCACGCACCAGCGGTCCCACCCACCCCACCGGTCCCGCTGACGGCCCTGCTGGCGCGCGAGGACCTCGCCCTGCGGCAGATCGCCGGGCCCCCGGCCGAGGGCATCGTGATCCACTGGGCGCACACCTCGGAGATGGCCGACCCGTACCCGTATCTGCTGGGCGGTGAGCTGCTGCTGACGGCGGGCGTGCACGTCCCGGAGGCGGCGGGCTCGGGGTCCTACTTCGACGGCTATGTCTCCCGGATCGTGGCGGCGGGCGGCACCGCCCTCGGCTTCGGCCTCGCCCCGGTCCACGACACGGTGCCGCGCGCCCTGGTGGCGGCCTGCGACGCCTATGAGCTGCCCCTGCTGGAGGTCCCGCCGCAGACCACGTTCTCGGGGATCGCCCGCGCGGTCTGGCAGCTCATGGCCCAGGCCCGGCTGGCCGAGCTGCGCCGCACGACCGAGGCCCAGCAGAGCCTGGCAGCGGCCGCCTCCCGCCCCGACCCGGTCCCCTCGGTCCTGCGCCAGCTGGCCCAGCGGCTCGGCGGCTGGGCGGCGCTGTACGGGCCGGACGGCACCCGGATCGCGACGGCGGGCCGAGGCCCCGAGGAGGAGGTGCGCGAGGCGCTGGAGGAGCTGGCGGGCGTGGTACGGCCCACCCGGGCACAGGCACCCACCTCCGCCGCCGGCACCGCCGCGGACACCCACCTCGCCGCCTACGCGCTCGGCACCGGGCAGGGCTTCGTCCTCGGGGTGGCCACCGCCCGTCGCGAACCCGGCGACCACACCATCGCCTCCGTGGCCGCCGTCCTGCTCTCCCTGCTGACCGGGGAGCATCAGAGCGGGGCCGGCGCGGCACGCTCCTCGGCGCTCGTACGGCTGCTGCTGGGGGCGCCGCCGGAGGACGTGGCCCCGCTGGTGGGGGGCGAGCGGTGGGTCGTGGTGCACGCGCGGCCGGATGCGCAGGCGCCGGACGCGGTGGCCGCCTCGGCGCTGGGCGCCGCCCTCGGGTCGCCGCTGGTCGACCTCGCCCGTGACGTCGTACGGGTCCTCGTGCCGGCCGAGCGCGAACCGGCCCCGCAGCCCGGCTGGGCCCTCGGCGTCAGCGCCGCCGTTACCCCGCACGAGTGGCCGTCGGCCGACACCCAGGCGGCCCGCGCCCTGGCCCGCGCCCGTGCCACCCGCACCGCGCTGGTCCGGCACGGCGACCGCCCCGGACTCGACGACCTGGTTCCCGGCGCGGAGGCCGAGGCGCACGCCCGCGCCGTGCTCGCCCCGATCGCGGCCAAGCCGGCGCTCACCGACACCCTGCGCGCCTGGCTTTCCCTGCACGGCAGTTGGGACCGCACGGCGGTGGCGCTGACGGTGCACCGCAACACCGTGCGGCAGCGGATCGCCCGCTGTGCCGCGCTTCTTGACGCGGACCTCGACGATCCCGATGTGCGCATGGAGCTCTGGTTCGCGCTGAAACACCTGTGAGTGACCCACGTCCCAGCGCACGATACGCAGGGAAATCGCACAGCGCGCTGCCCCACAATGGGAGCATGCCGATACCCGGGACACCCAGCCGCGCCGAGCTCGTCGACCACCTTGTGAGGACCCGTATAGCGGGCGACGTCGCCACCCCCCGCGAGAACAACCTGAACCACTACCGCAGGCTGGCGAACGGCGAGCGCAACTTCTGGCTCGGGCTGGAACTCGGGGACCGCTGGCGGGACGAGCAGGACGTGCTCGCGGTGATGGCGGAGCGGGTCGGGGTGAACGACGACCCCGAGTACCGCTACGGACAGGACACGATCGACCCCGAACTCACCGTCGACGCCCTGCAACGGCTGGCGGGACGGCTGCGCAAGGCGGCCGACGGACAGCAGCGGGTGCTGTTCGCCACCGGCCACCCGGGCGGCCTGCTGGACGTGCACCGCGCCACGGCCGCCGCGCTGCGCACCGCCGGCTGCGAGATCGTGGTCATCCCCGACGGGCTGCAGACGGAGGAGGGTTACGTCATGCAGTTCGCGGACGTGGCAGTGCTCGAACACGGCGCCACGCTGTGGCACACCCACTCCGGCGAGCCGATGCGGGCCATTCTCATGGGACTTGAGCGCGAGGGGCGCCCGCTGCCCGACCTGGTCGTCGCGGACCACGGCTGGGCCGGGTACGCCGGTCAGGCCGGCCTCGACTCCGTCGGTTACGCGGACTGCAACGACCCGGCCCTGTTCCTCGCCGAGTCGGAGGACACCCTGCAGGTGGCGGTGCCGCTGGACGACCATGTGGTCAGCCCGCGCCACTACGACCCCCTGACGGCGTATCTGCTGGCGGAAGCGGGCCTGGCACAGGGCATTTGACGGCGGCTCACGGCCCGCTCTCCTGACACACCGCGACGTGCGGCTCCCTCCACGGAGCCGCACGTCGTGCTCTGTGTGCGTGCGGAGAATCCTCAGCGGCCGCCGTGTCCACCTCCATTGCCGCCGCCGTGGTCACCGCCGTTACCGCCGTGGTCACCGCCGTTACCGCCGTGATCGCCGTGGTCACCGCCGTGGTCGCCACGGTCACCGCCGTGGTCGCCACGATCGCCGTGGTCACCGCCGTGGTCGCCACGATCGCCGTGGTCACCATGGTCACCGCGGAAGCCGTGGTCGCAGTTGTCGCAGTCGGTGCTGTAGCTGCTGTGCTCGTGGGACGGGGCGGACGCCGATGCCGTGCCCGCCGCGCCGAGCGCGGCTCCACCGGCCATCAGCAGACCGGCTGCGGACACCGCAACGAGACGCTTCGCGCGTTGTGGTCGCATGGGAAATACCTTTCGTTCCATCGCGTCTCGCAACTCCCGCAGGGGAGCGCGAGGTTGATGGCCGCTGCCGCAAAAAGGGGAAGTGCGGCGCGGTCTGAGGTGTCACCGCGTATTCAGGAGAGACACGTGGCCGACCGCCGACGCCTCCGGGCCGCGCACGGTTGCGCCTCCTGGGCCCGCGGCCCTGGTCCCGTGGTATCGGGACCGGGTCGGCCGGTCGTGCCGTGTTATGCGGCTTTCAACCAAAGAGCCTAGTACAGCATTCACATATAGGCCAGTTCGGAAGTACCGAACAAAGCACCTTCTTACGGACTTATCACATGCTTACGGACTTCTAACGTGGAACCCGGACCACGCCTTCCTGGATGACCGAGATCGCGAGCTGTCCGTCCTGCGTGTAGATACGGGCCTGCCCGAGCCCGCGGCCGCCGTGCGCGGACGGTGACTCCTGGTCGTACAGCAGCCACTCGTCGGCGCGGAACGGACGGTGGAACCACATCGCGTGGTCCAGCGAGGCACCCACGACGTCACCCACGGCCCAGCCGCCGCGGCCGTGGGCGAGCAGCACCGAGTCGAGCAGCGTCATGTCGGAGACGTACGTGGCGAGCACGACGTGCAGCAGGGGGTCGTCGTCGAGCTTGCCGTTGGTGCGGAACCACACCTGCGAGTGCGGCTCGCGCGGCTCGCCGAACTTCCCGTACGGCGGCTCGTCGACATAGCGCAGGTCGACCGCCTCGCGCGCCTCCAGGAACTTCTCGACGATCGCGCGGTCGAGGTGCCCGTAGCCGCGCAGCCGCTCCTGGGAGGTGGGCAGCGTCTCCGGGGCGGGTGCGGGTGGCATGGGCGTCTGGTGGTCGAGGCCGTCCTCGTACGCCTGGAAGGACGCGGACAGGACGAAGATCGGCCTGCCGTGCTGGATGGCGACCACCCGGCGGGTGGTGAAGGAGCGGCCGTCACGGATGCGCTCGACGTTGTAGACGATGGGCGCGCCCGGGTCGCCGATGCGCAGGAAGTACGCGTGCAGCGAGTGGGCGAGCCGGTCGGCCGGGACCGTGCGTCCGGCGGCGACCAGCGCCTGGGCCGCGACCTGTCCGCCGAAGACCCGCGGGACGACGGCGGACCGGGACTGGCCGCGGAAGATGTTCTCCTCGATCTGCTCTAGGTCGAGCAGATCGAGGAGCTCCTGGAGTGCCTGGCTCATGGGAGAAGGTTGTACCGGCCAGTGATGTCGTGGGCCTTACAGGCCCATGTCCTTGGCGATGATCGACTTCATGATCTCGCTGGTGCCGCCGTAGATGCGGTTGACGCGGTTGTCCGCGTACAGGCGGGCGATCGGGTACTCGTTCATGAAGCCGTAGCCGCCGTGCAGCTGGAGGCAGCGGTCGATCACGCGGTGGGCGACCTCGGTGCAGAAGAGCTTGGCGGAGGCGGCCTCGGCCGGGGTCAGCTCACCGGCGTCGAGAGCCTCCGTCGCGCGGTCGGCGACGGCCTCGGCCGCGTCCACCTCGGCCTGGCAGGCGGCCAGCTCGAACTTGGTGTTCTGGAAGGACGCGACGGTCTGGCCGAAGACGGTGCGCTGCTGGACGTAGTCCTTGGCGAACCGGACGGCGGCCTTGGCCTGCGCGTAGGCGCCGTAGGCGATGCCCCAGCGCTCGGAGGCGAGGTTGTGGCCGAGGTAGTAGAAGCCCCGGTTCTCCTCGCCGAGGAGGTCCTCGACCGGGACCTTGACGTCGACGAACGCCAGCTCGGCGGTGTCGGAGGTCTTCAGGCCCAGCTTGTCGAGCTTGCGGCCGATGGAGTAGCCCTCGGCCTTGGTGTCCACCACGAAGAGGGAGATGCCGTGGCGGCGGTCCTCGGCGGTGGGCGCGGCGGTGCGGGCGCAGACGATCATGCGGTCGGCGTGCACACCGCCGGTGATGAAGGTCTTGGCGCCGTTGAGGACGTAGTGCGTGCCGTCCTCGGAGAGCTTGGCGGTGGTCCGCATGCCCGCGAGGTCGGAGCCGGTGCCCGGCTCGGTCATCGCGATGGCCCACATCTCCTCGCCGGAGACGAACTTCGGCAGGAAGCGCTTCTTCTGCTCGTCGGAGGCGAGCAGCTTGATGTACGGCAGGCCGAGCAGCACGTGCACGCCGGAGCCGCCGAAGGTGATGCCGGCGCGGGCGGTCTCCTCGTACAGGACGGCCTCGAACTTGTACGAGTCGATGCCGGCGCCGCCGTACTCCTCGTCGACACGGATGCCGAAGACGCCGAGCTCGGCGAGCTTGTAGTAGAAGTCGCGGGGCGCCTGGCCGGCGGCGAGCCACTCGTCGTACACGGGCACGACCTCGGCCTCGATGAAGGCGCGGATGGTCTCCCGGAACGCCTCGTGATCCTCGTTGAACAGCGTACGGCGCACTCCGCCACCTCCACGTACTTCGGCATGTCTAAGCGCTTGCTCAGACCCCAAGATACCGGCGAGTACGTTCAGACGTCCAGGGTGACCTTCCCCACCCGTTCGGCTCAGTCCCCGGCCTTGCCGTAACGGCGGAACGCGGAGGTCTCCAGGAACCAGGGGCCGAAGGGGACCGAGTCGCCGTAGATGTACGGATCCTTGCGGGTGTACCGGCCCTTGCACGGATCGGAATGCACCTCGATCGTGCCGGTGCGCGGGTCGACGATCATGTAGTGGTCGATACCCATGGCCGGGTAGTCGTCAAGCTTCTCGACGCGTCGCAAGAAGCTGCTCGTCCAGCTGCTTGCAGATGCGGCGGATCGTGCCCTCGTGCCGCTTCGACGGGCACATCATGGCCAGTATCGGACCCGACGGCCCGATCTCGACGCTCCAAGCCCCTTCGAGGTGCTCGGCGTAGGCTCCGAGCTCCTCGGCGATCGCGCGCATCTTGGCGTAGTCCATGCCCATGTCCTCAGCGTACTGAGGCAGACCGACACCGACCCGCTCTCGGCTCAGTCCCCGGCGGTCTCCGCCGCGGCGAGTGCGCCTCGGGCCATTCGATGGAGGAGGGTGGCCGTGGCTGTGCGGCCTGGGAGCGAGCCGGGGCGTCCCAGGTGCGGCGTGGAGTTCAGCAGGCCGAAGACCGAGTGCACCGCCGACCGGGCCGACGGTTCCGCCAGGCCCGGGTACACCTCCCGCACGACCTCCACCCACAGCTCGACGTACTGCCGCTGCAACTGGCGCACCAGCTTGCGGTCGCTGTCCCGGAGGCGGTCCAGCTCGCGGTCGTGCAGGGTGATCAGGGGGCGGTCGTCGAGGGCGAAGTCGATGTGGCCCTCGATGAGGGAGTCGAGGACCGCCGAGGGACCGGCCGCGCCGTCGGCCTCCGCCAGGCGCCGCTTCGCCCCGGTCAGCAGCTGACCGCTGATCCCGACCAGAAGCTCCGCGAGCATCGCGTCCTTGCCCGCGAAGTGCCGGTAGAGACCGGGGCCGCTGATTCCGACCGCGGCCCCTATCTCGTCGACTCCGACGCCGTGGAAGCCGCGCTCGGCGAAGAGCCGAGCGGCCTCCTTGAGGATCTGCTCACGGCGGGTGGGGGCGTCGGTTCTGGTGACCATGCAGGCAATTCTAGACAGGGAGGTTAGCGGTCGTTAACCTGAAGGAAATGGTTAACGCTCATTAACAGTCGATCGCTGGGTGAGGGGACCGCAGGATGCAAGAGGCACCGGAGCTGACGAGCGCGGCAGATCCCGCGTCGGAGGCCTGGCGAGCCAACGAGGAAGCCCACCTCGCACTCGTCGGGGAGCTGCGCGGCAGGCTGGCCGCGGCGGCGCTCGGCGGCGGCGAGAAGGCGCGCGCCCGGCACACCGCGCGCGGCAAGCTGCTGCCGCGCGACCGCGTGGACACGCTGCTGGACCCGGGCTCGCCGTTCCTGGAGCTCGCACCGCTCGCGGCCGAGGGGATGTACGACGGCCAGGCCCCGGCCGCGGGCGTGATCGCCGGGATCGGGCGGGTCAGCGGGCGCGAGTGCGTGATCGTCGCCAACGACGCCACCGTCAAGGGCGGCACGTACTACCCGATGACGGTGAAGAAGCACCTGCGCGCACAGGAGGTGGCCCTGGAGAACCGCCTCCCCTGCGTCTACCTCGTCGACTCCGGCGGCGCCTTCCTGCCCATGCAGGACGAGGTGTTCCCGGACCGCGAGCACTTCGGGCGGATCTTCTACAACCAGGCCCGGATGTCCGGCGCGGGCATCCCCCAGATCGCCGCCGTCCTCGGATCCTGCACCGCCGGTGGCGCGTACGTCCCGGCGATGAGCGACGAGGCCGTGATCGTCCGCAACCAAGGGACGATCTTCCTGGGCGGGCCCCCGCTGGTGAAGGCCGCCACCGGTGAGGTGGTGACCGCCGAGGAGCTGGGCGGCGGCGAGGTCCACTCCCGGATCTCCGGGGTCACCGACCACCTCGCCGAGGACGACGCCCACGCGCTGCGGATCGTGCGCACCATCGTCGCCACGCTGCCCGCGCGCGGGGCGCTCCCCTGGGAGGTCACCGCGGCGGCCGAGCCCAAGGTCGACCCGTACGGGCTGTACGGGGCGGTGCCGGTCGACTCCCGCACCCCCTACGACGTACGCGAGATCATCGCGCGCGTGGTCGACGGCTCCCGTTTCGCGGAGTTCAAGTCCGAGTTCGGGCAGACCCTGATCACCGGCTTCGCCCGGATCCACGGCCACCCGGTCGGGATCGTCGCCAACAACGGCATCCTGTTCTCCGAGTCGGCCCAGAAGGGCGCCCACTTCATCGAGCTGTGCGACCAGCGCGGCATCCCGCTGGTGTTCCTGCAGAACATCTCCGGCTTCATGGTCGGCAGGGACTACGAGGCCGGCGGCATCGCCAAGCACGGCGCCAAGATGGTGACGGCGGTCGCCTGCACGCGCGTGCCGAAGCTGACGGTGGTGGTCGGCGGTTCGTACGGCGCGGGGAACTACTCGATGTGCGGCCGGGCCTACTCCCCCCGCTTCCTGTGGATGTGGCCCAACGCCAAGATCTCCGTCATGGGCGGCGAGCAGGCCGCCTCCGTCCTCGCGACCGTCAAGCGGGACCAGCTGGAGGCGCGCGGCGAGCAGTGGCCCGCGCCGGACGAGGAGGCCTTCAAGGCCCCCATCCGCGCGCAGTACGAGCGGCAGGGCAACGCCTACTACGCCACGGCCCGGCTCTGGGACGACGGCGTGATCGACCCGCTGGAGACCCGTCAGGTGCTGGGCCTCGCCCTGACCGCTTGTGCCAACGCGCCACTGGGTGAGCCCCAGTTCGGCGTCTTCCGGATGTGAGGAGGGGAACCGTGTTCGACACAGTGCTCGTGGCCAACCGGGGCGAGATCGCCGTACGCGTCATCCGTACGCTCCGCTCGCTGGGCGTGCGCTCGGTGGCCGTCTTCTCCGACGCCGACGCCGACGCGCGGCACGTACGGGAGGCCGACACGGCGGTACGGATCGGTCCGGCGCCGGCCGCCGAGAGCTATCTGTCGGTGGAGCGGCTGCTGGCGGCCGCCGCCCGCACCGGCGCCCAGGCGGTCCACCCGGGGTACGGCTTCCTGGCGGAGAACGCCGGGTTCGCGCGCGCGTGCGCCGAGGCGGGGCTGGTCTTCATCGGCCCGCCCGCGGACGCGATCTCCCTCATGGGCGACAAGATCCGCGCCAAGGAGACGGTGCGGGCGGCCGGGGTGCCGGTCGTGCCCGGCTCCAGCGGGAGCGGGCTGAGCGATGCCCAGCTGGCCGACGCGGCCCGGGAGATCGGTGTGCCCGTGCTGCTCAAGCCGTCGGCGGGCGGTGGCGGCAAGGGCATGCGCCTGGTGCGCGAACTGTCGGTGCTGGAGGAGGAGATCGCCGCGGCCCGCCGCGAGGCGCGCGCCTCCTTCGGTGACGACACGCTCCTGGTGGAGCGCTGGGTGGACCGCCCCCGGCACATCGAGATCCAGGTCCTGGCCGACGGCCACGGCAATGTGGTGCACCTGGGCGAGCGCGAGTGCTCGCTCCAGCGCCGGCACCAGAAGATCATCGAGGAGGCGCCGAGCGTGCTCCTCGACGAGGAGATCCGGGCCGGGATGGGCGAGGCCGCGGTGCAGGCGGCCCGGTCGTGCGGATACCGGGGCGCGGGCACGGTGGAGTTCATCGTGCCGGGCGGCGACCCGTCGTCGTACTACTTCATGGAGATGAACACCCGTCTCCAGGTGGAGCACCCGGTCACCGAGCTGATCACCGGGCTCGACCTGGTGGAGTGGCAGCTGCGGGTGGCGGCGGGCGAGCGGCTGCCGTTCGCGCAGGAGGACGTCCGGCTGACCGGCCACGCGGTCGAGGCCCGGATCTGCGCCGAGGACCCCGCGCGCGGGTTCCTGCCGTCCGGCGGCACCGTGCTGCGGCTGCGCGAGCCCCAGGGCGAAGGCCTGCGCACCGACTCCGGGCTCAGCGAGGGCACCGAGGTGGGCAGCCTGTACGACCCGATGCTGTCCAAGGTGATCGCGTACGGCCCCGACCGGGAGACCGCGCTGCGCAGGCTGCGCGCGGCGCTGGCCGAGACGGTCACGCTGGGCGTGCAGACCAACGCGGCCTTCCTGCGGCGGCTCCTCGCCCATCCGGCGGTCGTCGCGGGCGAGTTGGACACGGGTCTGGTGGAGCGGGTGGTGGACGAACTCGTCGCCACGGACGTACCTGACGAGGTGTACGAGGCCGCGGCGGCCGTGCGGCTCGACGGCCTGCGTCCCCGGGGCGACGGCTGGACCGACCCGTTCTCGGTGCCGAACGGCTGGCGGCTCGGCGGCACGCCGCGGCCCGTGGGCTTCCACCTGCGGGTGAGCGACCCCGTGGAGTACGTCCCGCGCGGCACCCACACCGTCACCGCGGACTCGGTGGCCGTCACCCTCGACGGGGTCCGCCACACCTTCCACCGCGTGGCCGACTGGATCGGCCGCGACGGCGAGGCCTGGCACGTGCGCGACCACGACCCGGTGGCGGCGTCCCTCACCCGGGCCGGGCACGCGGGCGCCGACTCGCTCACCGCGCCCATGCCGGGCACGGTCACGGTCGTGAAGGTGGCCGTCGGTGACGAAGTGACCGCCGGACAGAGCCTGTTGGTGGTCGAGGCGATGAAGATGGAGCACGTCGTCTCCGCCCCGCACGCCGGCACGGTCGCCGAGCTGGATGTGAAGCCCGGCACGACGGTCGCCATGGACCAGGTGCTGGCGGTCATCGCGCCGCACGAGGAAGAAGGAGCGGCGGAGTCATGACAGCCGAGCAACTCCCCATGGTCGTACCGGCCTCGGACCTGCCCCAGCGGGTGCGGATCCACGAGGTGGGCGCACGCGACGGCCTGCAGAACGAGAAGCTGGCCGTACCGACGGAGATCAAGGCGGAGTTCATCCGCCGGCTGGCCGACGCGGGCCTGACGACCATCGAGGCGACGAGCTTCGTGCACCCCAAGTGGGTGCCCCAACTGGCGGACGCGGAGCAGCTGTTCCCGCTCGTCAGGGAGCTCAAAGGCGTGCACCTGCCGGTGCTGGTACCCAACGGGCGCGGGCTCGACCGCGCACTGGCCCTGGGCGCGGACCGCGTGGCCGTCTTCGCCAGCGCGACCGAGTCCTTCGCCAAGGCCAACCTCAACCGGACGGTGGACGAGTCGCTCGGCGTCTTCGCGCCGGTGGTGGCCCGCGCGAAGGAGACGGGCGCCCATGTGCGCGGCTATGTCTCGATGTGCTTCGGCGACCCCTGGGAGGGCGCGGTCCCCATCCACCAGGTCGTGCGCGTGTGCAGGGCGCTGATGGACATGGGCTGCGACGAGCTGAGCCTGGGCGACACGATCGGGGTCGCGACCCCGGGTCATGTCCTCGAACTCCTCTCCGTGCTCAACGAGGAGGGCGTGCCGACGAATGTGATCGGCGTGCACTTCCACGACACCTACGGCCAGGCACTGGCCAACACCTATGCGGCACTGGAACACGGGGTCACGACGATCGACGCCTCCGCAGGAGGCCTCGGCGGCTGCCCCTACGCCAAGTCCGCGACCGGCAATCTCGCCACCGAAGACCTCGTCTGGATGCTGCAGGGCCTCGGCATCGACACCGGGGTCGACCTCGGCCGTCTCGTCGCCACCAGCGTGTGGATGGCCGCCCACCTGGGCCGACCCAGCCCGTCCCGCACCGTACGCGCCCTGTCCCACAAGGAGCAGTGATCACCATGGACCACCGACTCTCCCCCGAACTCGAAGAACTCCGCCGCACGGTGGAGGAGTTCGCCCACGACGTCGTGGCGCCGAAGATCGGTGACTTCTACGAACGGCACGAGTTCCCTTACGAGATCGTCCGCGAGATGGGCCGCATGGGCCTGTTCGGGCTGCCGTTCCCGGAGGAGTACGGCGGCATGGGCGGCGACTATCTGGCGCTCGGCGTGGCGCTGGAGGAGCTGGCCCGGGTGGACTCGTCGGTCGCGATCACGCTCGAGGCCGGGGTCTCACTCGGTGCCATGCCGATCCATCTCTTCGGCACGGAGGAGCAGAAGCGCGAGTGGCTGCCCCGGCTGTGCAGCGGCGAGATGCTGGGCGCGTTCGGGCTCACGGAGCCGGACGGCGGCTCGGACGCGGGCGCGACGCGTACGACGGCCCGCCTCGACCCGGAGACGGACGAGTGGGTGATCAACGGCTCGAAGTGCTTCATCACCAACTCGGGTACGGACATCACGGGGTTGGTGACGGTCACCGCGGTCACCGGCCGCAAGCCGGACGGCCGGCCGCGGATCTCCGCGATCATCGTCCCGTCGGGCACTCCCGGCTTCACCGTGGCGGCCCCCTACTCGAAGGTGGGCTGGAACGCCTCGGACACCCGTGAGCTGTCCTTCTCGGACGTCCGTGTCCCGGCGGCCAATCTGCTGGGCGAGGAGGGCCGGGGCTATGCGCAGTTCCTGCGCATCCTCGACGAGGGCCGCATCGCCATCGCGGCGCTCGCGACCGGTCTGGCGCAGGGCTGTGTGGACGAGTCGGTGAAGTACGCGAAGGAGCGGCAGGCCTTCGGCCGGCCGATCGGTGCCAACCAGGCGATCCAGTTCAAGATCGCCGACATGGAGATGAAGGCCCACACGGCCCGCCTCGCCTGGCGCGACGCGGCGAGCCGCCTGGTCGCCGGCGAGCCCTTCAAGAAGGAGGCGGCCCTGGCCAAGCTCTACTCCTCCACGATCGCGGTCGACAACGCCCGCGACGCCACCCAGGTGCACGGCGGCTACGGCTTCATGAACGAGTACCCGGTGGCCCGGATGTGGCGCGACTCCAAGATCCTGGAGATCGGCGAGGGGACGAGCGAGGTGCAGCGGATGCTGATCGCCCGGGAGCTGGGACTGGTCGCCGGCTGAGGCCGCCCGCCGTCTCCGCACCTGGCCTCCAAGCCCCCTCTGACGCCCCCTGACGCACCCTCAACGGATAACACTTGGCCAAAAGTTGGCGGTCATGTTAGATTCCGATCAGATTCCGATCACCTGCCCATGGCACCCCACCGACCACCGGGGATGCGCAGGATCGGAAGGGGAAAACGGGGGAGAGATTTCGTCGTGAGCGACATTCCATTGCGGTGACGCGTGCCTTCGGCACGGCGTCGCATTCGCTGACGGTTTCACGCCTGCCTCCGGGCCATTCGGTTTTCGGCCGACCGCCCGGACGATTCGACGTGCTCTCTTCCCCGCTGTGCGCCAACTGAACCAGGGGGTATTTGTGCGCATACGCACCATGCTGACCATTGCGGCCGTCGGCTCCATGACGCTGACCGGTCTGGCCGCCACGCCTTCGCTGGCGGCCGGTGAGACCGGCTCCGCCACCGACGTCGTGACGGGAGTCCTCACGCCCGAGCAGGAGACGGCGGTCCGTACGGCTCCTGGCTCCACCGACAAGGTGGACATGTACTACAAGGGGGAGAAGATCGACCCCGCGTCCGACTGGAAGGGCGCGAACGTCTGCGTCGAGGTGTCGGAGGACGGCACCATGCGGTGCTTCGACAGCGACGCCGAGTCCAACAAGTACCTTGCCGCGCACGCGCCCACGGCCCAGGCGCGGGCGGGCGCGAAGCAGGCACTGGCGAGCCCGAAGCAGATGAAGCTCGCGCTGACGAGCCCGAAGCAGGCCAAGCAGGGAGTCGCGGCCCGGGGTTACTCGGACTGCCCCAGCTCCTATGTGTGCCTGTGGCAGGACGCCAACTACTCCGGCCGGCGTCTGCAGTGGCCGACCTATGCGGAGGCCAAGACCCGTCACCTCGACCAGTACTCGCCCTCGTTCCGGGACAAGGCCAGTTCCGCGTTCGTGAACCGGCCGCAGCGCGGTGTCGAGCTGTACGACTTCCGCACGGGCATGCCGGATCCCCACCTTTTCCTGGGGGCGGGCTACAGCCTTTATTCGAATTTCAAGGACATTGACTACACCTACGGCGGCAGCTGGAACGACAGGGCCGACGCCATCAAGTTCTGACAGGTAATTCCAGCCGTACCCGATTCCAGCCGTACCGGCACCCCGCGCGGGGTGCCGGTACCGTGGCATTTCCCGCCCACCCCATGTCCCCGCCCTTGTATCCGATGTATCCGATGTATCCGATGGAGACCTCCGTGAAGCGCACCCCCCGCATCGCCGCCGTTTTCGCACTCGGCGCCGTCCTCGCCGCCGGAACCACCGCCTGCTCCACCGAGAGCACCGCGAAGCCGGACAAGATCGGGGTCGTGGAGAAGCTGCCCGACGACACGGACAAGGCGCAGTCGAAGCAGAACGCCGCGGAGTTCCGGTCCTGGGTCAAGGAGCACGGAACCGCGGAGCAGAAGACCGCCGTCACCCGCGTCGACCGCATCCTCGGCGAGTGGAACAAGCTGACGGGCAACGCGTACATCTCCACCGACATCAACGGCGGGAAGACGCAGGTGGCGGACCCGCAGGCGGCCGCCACCGCGATCGCCAAGGCCTTCGCCTCCTGGAAGGACTCGAAGGAAGGCTACGCGTCCGTCTACGACGTCTACGGCAACGCCGTCATCACCAACTACAAGTTCTGACGGCCGCGTTGACGATCGGGGTGTGAAGCAACCGGGCACAGGCGGCCCACTCGCCCGGCTCCGGCCCGCCCTCTGGACAACTACTAAGGTTAGGCTAACCTAGCTTGGAACTTGTCCGGCGGGCGCTTCGCCCCGGTCGAAAGCAGTCATACCCATGTCCCATGCCCGTGCCACCCACCTCACTCGCCGCGGTCTGCTCGCCGCGGGCGGCGCCCTCGGACTCGGTGCCGCACTCACCGCCTGCGGGGACGACAAGGGCAGCGAAGACGCGGGCTCGGGCGAGCAGGCGAAGGCCGCCGAGTCCGGCCCCTGGACCTTCAAGGACGACCGCGGCACGACCGTGAAGCTGGACAGGGTCCCGGCGAACATCGTCGCGTTCACCGGCGTCGCCGCCGCGCTCCACGACTACGGCATCCCGGTCAAGGGCGTGTTCGGCCCGACGACGACCAAGGACGGCAAGGCCGACGTCCAGGCCGGCGACATGGACGTCAGCAAGGTCACGGTCCTCGGCAACACCTGGGGCCAGTTCAACGTCGAGAAGTACGCGGCCCTCGCCCCGGACGTGCTTGTCTCCACGATGTTCGACTCCGCGGGCACCCTCTGGTACGTCCCCGACGAGTCCAAGGACAAGATCGCCAAGCTCGCCCCGAGCGTCGGCATCTCCGTCTACGACCGCCAGCTCACCGCGTCCCTGCAGCGCATGTGGGAGCTCGCCGAGTCGCTCGGCGCCGATATGAAGGCCGCCGCGGTCACCGGCGCGAAGAAGCGCTTCGAGGACGCCGCCGCCCGGCTGCGCGCGGCCGCCAAGGCCAAGCCCGGCATCAAGGTGCTGGCCGGTTCCGCGAGCGCCGATCTCTTCTATGTCTCCGGCACCAACCTCTCGATCGACCTGGAGTACTTCAAGGCCCTCGGCGTGAACTTCGTCGAGCCGCCGGAGAGCGCCAAGAAGCAGGGCGGCGGCTGGTTCGAGTCGCTGAGCTGGGAGAACGTCGACAAGTACCAGGCCGACATCATCATGATGGACGACCGCTCCTCGACCATCCAGCCCGCCGACATCACCAAGGCGACCTGGAAGAAGCTGCCCGCGGTCAAGGCGGGCCAGGTCATCGCCCGCTCCCCCGAGCCGATCCTGTCGTACGACAAGTGCGTGCCGCTGCTCACCGGCCTCGCCGAGGCGCTGGAGAAGGCCAACTAGGCGCTTCGCCGGGAGAGGGCCGTTTGCATCGTGGGCGGCTGCGGGCCGTGTGTGGCTGGTCGCGCCCACGCGGCGGAGCCGCATATCGACGCAGTCCCGCGCCCCTGGGTTGGCTGCACTTCCGCCCCTTGATCCCTGACGACACCTCAGGAGCACACATGACGACGGCCGTGGCCGCTCCGTTCCGTTTCTTCTCCCTCCGGGTCGTACGGACGAGGCGGCTCGGCCCGTCTCTGGTCCGGGTCACCTTCACCGGGTCCGATCTGCACGCGTTCCACTCCCACGGGCGGGACCAGTCCCTGTCCCTGTTCTTGCCGCACCCCGGCCAGACCGAGCCCGTCGTACCCCTCGACCTGGGTGACGGCTGGTGGCAGGCGTGGCGCGAACTGCCGGACGGCGTACGGGCGGTGATGCGCTCGTACACTCTGCGGGCCCTGCGCCG
The DNA here is from genome assembly GCF_042895285.1 of Streptomyces sp. NPDC001406. NCBI lineage: Bacteria > Bacillati > Actinomycetota > Actinomycetes > Kitasatosporales > Streptomycetaceae > Streptomyces > Streptomyces sp. NPDC001406. The sequence goes on along the minus strand of NZ_JBIAWG010000001.1, from coordinate 267,847 downwards.
GGACCCCGACGAGGTGGACATCGACTTCGTGCTGCACAGCCCGTCGGGCCCCGCCTCGCACTGGGCCTCCCAAGCCTCCCCGGGTGACCGCGTCCTCCTCCTCGGCCCGGCGATCGCCGACAACCGCGCGATCCGCTTCCGCCCGCCCGAGGGGACCGATCTGGTGGTGATGTGGGGCGACGAGTCCGCCGTACCCGCCGTCTGCGCCACCCTGGAGACCCTGCCGGCCGGCACCCCGGTGCGCGTCTGGCTGGAGGTGAACCACGCCGCCGACATCCAGGACGTCGTCACCCAGGCGGACGCGGAGGTCACCTGGCTCGTGCGGGGCCCGAGCGGCACCGAGCGGTCCCCCATGGCCCTCGATGTCCTTCGCGACACCGAACTCCCGCCCGCCGAGCGGCCCTACGTCTGGATCGCGGGCGAGTCCGGATGCGTCAAGGCGTTGCGCCGGCACATCGTCGGCGAGCGCGGCATCGACCGCCGGTGCGTCACGTTCGTCGGCTACTGGCGACGTGGGTTGACGGAGGAGCAGCTCCGGGCGTCCGAGTAACTCCGGTCCACGTGACCGCGGTCACGGAAGGGGCAGCCCTCTCCTCAATTTAGGTTAGGCTAACCTAAGTTGAACCGCGGAGCTCCACTTCTCCCCCGTTCCCCGCACGGACCGTCCCCTCGGAGGACCCCCACATGCGCTCGCACCTGCTCAATGACCTCACCGCGGAGCACTACCGCCGCTCCGTGACCGAAGGAGTCGAGCGGGTGGCGGCCAAACTCGCCACCACCGACCGTCCGTTCACCGGCGTCACGGTCGACGCCCTGGCCCCCCGTATCGAGCGGATCGACCTCGACCGGCCGCTGCACGACACCACAGCCGTCCTGGACGAGCTGGAGGAGGTCTACCTCCGCGACGCGATCTACTTCCACCACCCCCGCTACCTCGCCCACCTCAACTGCCCGGTCGTCATCCCGGCGGTGCTCGGCGAGGCCGTCCTCTCCGCGGTCAACTCCTCGCTCGACACCTGGGACCAGTCGGCCGGCGGCACCCTCATCGAGCGCAGGCTCATCGACTGGACGGCCGACCGCATCGGCCTCGGCGCGGCCGCCGACGGCGTGTTCACCTCCGGCGGCACCCAGTCCAACCTCCAGGCGCTGATGCTGGCCCGCGAGGAGGCCAAGGCCGGGCAGGCAGGGTGGGAACATCCGGCCTCCCCCGCGAAACTGCGCATCTTCGCCTCCGAGGTCAGCCACTTCAGCGTGAAGAAGTCCGCGCAACTCCTCGGCCTCGGCCCGGACGCGGTGGTCACCGTCCCCGTCGACCACGACAAGCGTATGCAGACCGTCGCCCTCGCTCACGAGCTGGAGCGCTGCGCACAGGACGGACTGATTCCCATGGCCGTCGTCGCCACCGCCGGCACCACCGACTTCGGGTCCATCGACCCGCTGCCCGAGATCGCCGAGCTGTGTGCCCAGTACGGCGTGTGGATGCACGTCGACGCCGCCTACGGCTGCGGGCTGCTCGCCTCCCTCAAACACCGGGACCGCATCGACGGCATCGAGCGCGCCGACTCGGTCACCGTCGACTACCACAAGTCCTTCTTCCAGCCGGTGAGTTCCTCCGCCGTGCTGGTCCGTGACTCCGCCACGCTGCAGCACGCGACCTATCACGCGGAGTACCTCAACCCGCGCCGCATGGTGCGGGAGCGCATCCCCAACCAGGTCGACAAGTCCCTGCAGACGACCCGCCGCTTCGACGCGCTCAAACTGTGGATGACCCTGCGCGTGATGGGCGCCGACGGCATCGGCGAGCTGTTCGACGAGGTGTGCGACCTGGCCGCCGAGGGCTGGGAGCTGCTCGCCGCCGACCCGCGCTTCGACGTCGTCGTCCGGCCGTCCCTGTCCACCCTCGTCTTCCGCTGCATCCCGGCGGCCGTCACCGACCCGGCCGAGATCGACCGCGCCAACCTGTACGCCCGCAGGGCCCTGTTCGCCTCCGGCGACGCCGTGGTCGCGGGCACCAAGGTCGGCGGCCGCCACTACCTGAAGTTCACCCTTCTCAACCCCGAGACGCGGGCGACCGACATCGCCGCCGTCCTCGACCTGATCGCCGGCCACGCCGAGCAGTACCTGGGAGAGTCTCTTGACCGCGCGTCCTGAAGCCCCGAACAAGACCTACGACTTCGTGGGGATCGGGCTCGGCCCCTTCAACCTCGGCCTCGCCTGCCTCACCGAGCCGATCGCCGAGCTCGACGGGGTGTTCCTCGACTCGAAGCCCGACTTCGAGTGGCACGCCGGAATGTTCCTCGACGGCGCCCATCTCCAGACCCCGTTCATGTCGGACCTGGTCACCATGGCCGACCCGACGTCCCCGTACTCCTTCCTCAACTACCTGAAGGAGAAGGGGCGGCTGTACTCGTTCTACATCCGGGAGAACTTCTATCCGCTCAGGGTCGAGTACGACGACTACTGCCGCTGGGCCGCGGGCAAGCTGAGCAGCGTCCGCTTCGGCACGACGGTCACCGAGGTGACGTACGAGGACGATCTGTACGTCGTCCGCACCGAGGCCGGCGAGACCTTCCGGTCCCGTCGTCTGGTCCTCGGCACGGGTACGGTCCCCTTCGTGCCCGGGGTCTGCCGGGACCTGGACGGCGACTTCATCCACACCGCGCGGTACATGCCCCGCAAGGCGGAGCTGCAGGCGAAGAAGTCCATCACGATCGTCGGCAGCGGCCAGAGCGCCGCGGAGATCTACTACGAACTCCTCTCCGAGATCGACGTCCACGGCTATGAGCTCAACTGGGTCACCCGCTCCCCGCGGTTCTTCCCGCTGGAGTACACCAAGCTGACCCTGGAGTTGACCTCCCCGGACTACATCGACTACTTCCGCGCGCTGCCCGAGGAGACCCGCTACCGGCTGGAGAAGCGGCAGAAGGGCCTCTTCAAGGGCATCAACTCGGATCTGATCGACTCGATCTTCGACCTGCTCTACCAGAAGAACGTGGAGAGCGGCGACCGCCCGGTCCGCACCCGCCTGCTGACCAACTCCACGCTGACGACCGCCGCTCACGCGGACGGCGCGTACACCCTCGGCTTCCACCAGGACGAGCAGGGCAAGGACTTCGAGCTCCGCACCGAGGGCCTGGTGCTGGCCACCGGCTACCACTACGAGCCGCCGGCCTTCCTCGCCCCGGTCCACGACCGCCTCCGCTTCGACGGCCACGGCCGCTTCGACGTCGCCCGCAACTACGCGATCGACGTGACGGGCCGCGGGGTGTTCCTGCAGAACGCCGGCGTCCACACCCACAGCGTCACCAGCCCCGACCTGGGCATGGGCCCGTACCGCAACAGCTCCATCATCCGCGAGCTGCTCGGCACGGAGTACTACCCGGTCGAGAAGACGATCGCGTTCCAGGAGTTCGCCGTATGAGGTTCACCTTCCGCCCCCTCGACCCCCTCAAGGACGCCGAGCTGCTGCACGCCTGGGTCACGCATCCCAAGGCCGCCTTCTGGATGATGCGGGACGCGAAGCTGGAGGACGTCGAGCGCGCCTACATGGAGATCGCGGCCGACGAGCACCACCACGCCCTCCTCGGGCTGCTCGACGGGGAGCCGGCGTTCCTCATGGAGACGTACGACCCCGCCCATCGGGAGCTGGTCGGGCTGTACGAGCCCGAGCCGGGGGACGTCGGCATGCACTTCCTGGTGCCGCCGACGCAGACGCCCGTGCACGGCTTCACCAGGGCCGTCATCACCGCCGTGGTGGCGCACCTCTTCGAGGATCCGGCGACCGCCCGGATCGTCGTCGAGCCGGATGTGCGCAACAAGGCGGTGCACGCCCTGAACGAGGCCGTCGGGTTCGTGCCCGAGCGGGAGATCCGCAAGCCGGAGAAGCAGGCGCTGCTGAGCTTCTGCACGCGGGAGCGGTTCGAGCAGGCGGTGGCGGTATGAGCCCCGCCGACGCCGTGGCCCATCTGTCCCCCGAGCGCTGGGAGACGGCCAACCGTCTGCTCGTGCGCAAGGCGCTCGCCGAGTTCGCGCACGAGCGGCTCATCACGCCCCGGCAGGAAGGCGACGGGTACGTCGTCCACAGCGACGACGGCCTCACCCGCTACCGGTTCAAGGCCACCCGCCGTGCCCTCGACCACTGGCAGGTCGACGCCGACTCGATCACCCGCACCCGGGACGACGCCGAACTCCCGCTCGCGGCCCTGGACTTCTTCGTCGAGCTGAAGGACGCGCTGGGCCTGAGCGACGAGATCCTGCCGGTCTACCTGGAGGAGATCTCCTCCACCCTCTCCGGCACCTGCTACAAGCTCGGCAAGCCGCAGATCCCGGTGGCCGAGCTGGCACGGAGCGGCTTCCAGGCGATCGAGACCGGGATGACCGAGGGCCACCCGTGCTTCGTCGCCAACAACGGGCGGCTCGGCTTCGGCATCCATGAGTACCTGTCGTACGCCCCGGAGACCGCGAGCCCCGTCCGGCTGATCTGGCTCGCCGCGCACCGCTCGCGGGCGGCGTTCACGGCCGGTGCGGGCATCGAGTACGAGACCTTCGTACGGGAGGAGCTGGGCGCGGAGACGGTCGGGCGGTTCGACACGATCCTGCGCGAGCAGGGGCTCGACCCCGCCGACTATCTCCTCATACCCGTCCACCCCTGGCAGTGGTGGAACAAGCTCACCGTCACCTTCGCCGCCGAGGTCGCCCGCGGGCATCTCGTCTGCCTGGGCGAGGGCGACGACGAGTATCTGGCCCAGCAGTCCATCCGGACCTTCTTCAACCGCTCCCACCCCGAGAAGCACTATGTGAAGACGGCCCTGTCCGTCCTCAACATGGGCTTCATGCGCGGGCTCTCCGCCGCCTACATGGAGGCGACCCCGGCGATCAACGACTGGCTGGCCCGGCTGATCGACAACGACCCGGTGCTGAAGTCGACCGGGCTGTCGATCATCCGGGAGCGCGCGGCCGTCGGCTACCGGCATCTGGAGTACGAGGCGGCGACCGACCGGTACTCGCCGTACCGCAAGATGCTGGCCGCGCTGTGGCGCGAGAGCCCGGTTCCGTCCCTCCAGGAGGGCGAGTCGCTCGCCACCATGGCCTGTCTGGTCCATGTGGACCACGAGGGCGCGTCCTTCGCCGGCGCCCTGATCGAGCGGTCCGGGCTGACGCCCGCCGAGTGGCTGCGCCAGTACCTGCGGGCGTACTACACGCCCCTGCTGCACAGCTTCTACGCCTACGACCTGGCCTATATGCCGCACGGCGAGAACGTGATCCTGGTCCTGAAGGACGGCGTGGTCCGGCGCGCGATCTACAAGGACATCGCCGAGGAGATCGTGGTGATGGACCCGGACGCGGTGCTGCCGCCCGAGGTGCGGCGGATCCGGGTCGAGGTGCCGGAGGACACGAAGCTGCTGTCGGTCTTCACGGACGTCTTCGACTGCTTCTTCCGCTTCCTCGCGGCGAACCTCGCCACCGAGGGGATCCTGGCGGAGGACGACTTCTGGCGTACGGTCGCGGAGGTCACCCGCGAGTATCAGGAGTCGGCGCCGGAACTCGCCGACAAGTTCCGGCAGTACGACCTGTTCGCTCCGGAGTTCGCGCTGTCGTGCCTCAACCGGCTCCAGTTGCGCGACAACCGGCAGATGGTGGATCTCGCGGATCCCTCCGGCGCGCTCCAGCTCGTCGGCACTCTGCGCAATCCCCTCGCGGGGCGGTAGGAAGGCCCTCACGAACCGGCGGGCACCCCGGAGTACGGTCCTCCGGGGTGCCCGTCAGTCTTCTCTCAACTCGTCGGCCAGGGTACCTGGGGAGACTTGTAGTACTTGATGCCGAGTGCGTCCCAGCGCGGCCCCTGCGCGGCCAGCCGCACCTTGTAGGCGTCCCAGCCGTGCGTGGCCGCGGGTGACCAGCCCAGCTCGGCGGCCCCCGCGAGCCGTGGGAAGGCCATGTACTCGATGGCGGCGGAGTCGGTGATGGTCTCGGTCCACAGCGGGGCCTCCACGCCCCGCACGGCCGACGCGGGGGCTCCGGCGAGGTAGTCGCCCGGATCCCAGTCGTACGACCGCTTCACCTCGACCAGGCCGGCCCAGTCCTGGCCCAGCGGGGTGTCCTCGGTGTACTTCATGTCGAGGTAGATCCGGTCGGCCGGGGACAGGATCAGCCCGGTCCCGTTCCGCGCGGCCTTGGCGACCTGGGCCTTCTCCTCGGCGCTGGTGTCGTCCAGGCCCCAGTACTGGGCCAGGGCGCCCGGGGCGGGCCTCGCTCCGGTCAGCTGGTGCCAGCCGATCACCGTCTTGCCGTACTTGGCGACGACGGGCTGCACCTTGTCCATGAAGGCCACGTAGTCGGCGTGGCTGGTGGAGTGCGCCTCGTCGCCGCCGATGTGGAGATAGCGGCCCGGGGTGAGCGCGGCCAGTTCGCGGACGACGTCGTCCACGAAGTCGTAGGTGATCTTCTTCGGCACGCACAGTGTGCTGAAGCCGACGTCGGTGCCGGTGTAGAGCGGGGGCGCGACGCCGTCGCAGTTCAGGTCGGCGTACGAGGCGAGGGCCGCGTTGGTGTGGCCGGGCAGGTCTATCTCGGGGACGACTTCGAGATAGCGGGAGGCGGCGTAGCGGACGATCTCCCGGTAGTCGGCCTTGGTGTAGTGGCCGCCGGGGCCGCCGCCGACCTGGGTTGAGCCGCCGTAAGCGGCAAGGCGCGGCCAGGAGTCGATCGCGATGCGCCAGCCCTGGTCGTCGCTGAGGTGCAGATGCAGCTTGTTGATCTTGTAGAGGGCGAGTTCGTCGATGTAGCGCTTGACCTGGGCGACGGTGAAGAAGTGCCGGGACACATCGAGCATGGCGCCCCGGTAGGCATAGCGCGGCGAGTCCTGGACGGTGCCGCCGGCGACCAGCCAGGGGCCGGGCTGTACGGACTTCTTCTCCACGGCCGCGGGCAGCAGCTGGCGCAGGGTCTGGACGCCGTGGAAGAGACCGGCGGGTGCGCTCGCGGTGATGGTGACGCCGCCGCGGCCGCTGTCGAGGCGGTAGCCCTCCGCGCCGAACACGCCCTTGGTGAGGAGGAGTCGGATGCCGCCGTGTCCGTTCGCCGTCACCGGGAGCGGATAGCCGGTGGAGGGCCGCAGGACGGCGGCCAGGTATTCGCCGACCCGCCGGGCCTCGCCGGAGCCGGTGACGCTGATGCGGGTGCCACGGGTGATGCGGTACGGGGATCCGCCCGGGGTGACCGACGCGGGTGCCGGCACCACCCGGTCGAGCGGGGTGGGGGTGGCTCTCGCCGACGGTGCCGCGCCGACGGTGAAGGCGCCGGCCGCGGCCACGAGGAGCAGGGATCCGAGGATGCGGGCCATACGGGGAGTCGTTCTGGGGTGCCGTCTCACATGCGCTCCCTTCGAAATTGGTAGAGACCACCCTCTCGCAGAACCGATGAAACAATCCCCTCATGGCGGAAATCATCCAGAAGGACGGCACGTGGGCCTTCGACGCCGACGCCCTTCGACTGACCCCGGGCCGGGACAAGAACGTGGGTCTGCTGCGCAGGACCCTGGGGGAACTCGTGGTCCCTCTGGGGGCGTTGGCCGGTATCTCGTTCGAGCAGGGGAAGAAGTCGGGGCGGCTGCGACTGCGGCTGCGCGACGGCGCCGACCCGCTGCTGCACGCGACCGGCGGCCGCCTCGCCGAGCCCAACGACCCCTACCAGCTGACGGTCGAGTCCGATCGCTACGGAGTCGCCGAGTACTTCGTGGACGAGGTGCGCAACGCCCTGCTTCTGGACCAGGTTCCGGCCGATCCGGTGACCGAGTATCTGCTGCCCGGCCCGTCCGTTCCGCTCTCCGTCTCCGCCGGGGACGGCACGGCGGGCTTCGACGGCGAGCAGGTACGCCTGGAGTGGAACTGGAAGACCGAGGACGCCAAGGCCGCGGCGGGCGCCCGGACGCTCGCCGTCACCGAGATCGACGCGGTGGAGTGGCAACCCGCGGCGGGCCTGGAGAACGGCCATCTGCGCTTCACGGTGCGGGGCGCGCCGACCAAGGCACCGCCGAAGTACGACCCCAACTCCGTGGAGCTGTGGGGCTTCAAGAAGGACCCGCTGATGGCGCTGGTCGCGGCGGCCGTGCAGGCGCGGCTGCCGCACCCCTCGGCCGCCGCCGTACCGGAGGTGCGGCCGCGGCTGCACGAGGTCCCGCAGCAGCGGACCGCGCCCACGATCGAGGACGACCACGACGCGCTGCTGCGGCGGCTGCGTGAGCTGGGCGAGCTGCACCGCACGGGCGTCCTGACGGACGAGGAGTTCGCCCTGGCCAAGCAGGCGATCCTCAAGCGCATGTGAGGACCGCCCGCCCGCCGTGTCCGGGTGCGCCCCCGCCGTCGGGGCGCGGCCGCGGCTACTTCGCCCGGCGTGCCACCGTGAAGTGGTCGATCCGGTCACCGGTCTCGGCGATGCCCGAGACCTTCAGGGTGGTGTAGCGGCCCTTCGGCGCGGGGGCGACGTCCACGCGCAGGAAGGAGTAGTTGAGGTAGCGGACGCGGGACCAGGTGACGGTCTCGTTCTGCTTGCCGTCCTTGAGGCAGATGAACGAGGCGACGGAGTCCACCTCGTGCTCGTGGCCCTCGTAGGAGTCCGGGGCGGTGAAGGCGTACAGGCTGCGGCCGGCCGCGCCCGCCGTCACGTAGACCACGCCCTCGGTGTCCGAGTACGCCGTGCCGCCGATCGGCAGCTTCTTGGTGACCTCGTTGCCCTTGATGACGTCCGTGCGCTCGTACTGGTGGTTGTGGCCGTTGATGACGAGGTCGACCTGGTACTTGTCGAACAGCGGCACCCACTCCTGGCGCACACCCCCCTCCGAGGCGTGCGCGGTGGAGGTGCAGTAGGCGCAGTGGTGGAAGAACACGATGATGAAGTCGATGTCCTTCGAGGCGCGGAACTTCTTCAGCTGCGCCTCGAACCATGTCGTCTGAGTACCGCCCGAAATGCCCAGGTTCGCCGGGATCTCGAAGGAGACGTCGTTGGGGTCCAGCGAGACGATCGCCGTGTTGCCGTAGACGAAGGAGTAGACGCCCGGAAGGTTCTTCGGGTCCGGACCGTTGTCCGGGAGCGTCCAGCGGGCCTCCTCGCCGCCGTAGCCGTTGGGCGAGTACCAGGCCTCCATGTCGTGGTTGCCGTAGCTGACCATCCACGGGATCTGCTTGGCGACCGACTCGGTCTGGTACAGGAACTGGTCCCAGGTGCGCGAGTCGAAGCCGGTGTCGGTGGTCTTGCCCTGGCCGGCCGGGTCGCCGTAGGCGATGTCGCCGGCGTGCAGATGGAAGGCCGGGTTCTGACCAAGGATCAGGCTGTCGTTGGCCAGGGCGTGGTAGCTGACGCCCTGGTCGCCGAAGGCCGTGAAGGTGAACGGCTGCTCGCGGTCGGGGGCGGTGGTGAAGGTGCCCAGGGTGCCGGCGAGGTGCCGCTCGGCCGGGTCGAAGCCCTGGTGGCCGACGCCGTAGTAGTAGGTCTTGCCGGGGCGCAGGTGGGTGAGCCTGGCGTGCAGGTAGTACTGCGTGTGGTCACCGCTCGCGCCGACACCGGCCGGGGTGTAGAGGGTGCGGACCTCGGCCTCGATCTTGCGGGAGAGGTCCCAGGGGTGGGCGCCGATGCGGATGAACGGCTTCTTCACGGCGACCGGGACCTGCCACGAGATGGTCATCTCGGTGCGCGGGTCGTTGCCGTAGGCGAGGTGGCGGCCGAAGGGGGCGACAAGGGCGCCGTCGACCATCTCGGTGGCCGGGGCGGCGGACTGGGTCGGAACGGCGGCCTGGGCGGTCCCGCCCGGGATGAACGCGCCACCCGTGACGGCGCCGAGCGTGACGGCACCGCCTCTGATCATCGTGCGCCGCGAGAATCTGGCGCGCAGATATTCGTGCTGCTCGGCCATGCTCATGCGCTCGGCCAGCTTCTCGGGTACTCCCATACGAGGAATGTCCATGGCGTCTGAAACTCGTCTCCAGAGGCGACGAGACGCAAGACACAGGATGGACAGATCACGAACAGGGATCCATGAGAGATTCAATGTTCGTCCAAGGATTTTCAACACCTCCGTGCCCGCAATCGGGCAGGATTCTTGCGAAACCGGCGCCGGTGGCTCAGGATCTACCGGGTGCACGACGAACTTGTTGATCACCTGACGCGGTCCACGCCCCTGAGCCGGGGCGAGGCGCTGCGTGTGGTCCAGGACGTGCTCGCCTACTTCGACGAGACGACCGAGGACTTCGTCCGTCGCCGCCATCGCGAGCTGCAGGCCCAGGGCCTGGTGAACGCGACGATCTTCGAACGGATCGAGGCGGACCTGAGGTACCGGGCGGTGGCGCCGCCGGAGCTCACGCTCAGACAGCTGCGCCGCATGGTCTACGGCTGAGAACCAGCCGGAACAACAGAACGACAGGCTGAGGGATACCTATATATGTGCGGAATTGTCGGATACATCGGGAAGCGTGACGTGGCCCCGCTGCTCCTGGAGGGCCTGCAGCGCCTGGAGTACCGCGGCTACGACTCCGCGGGCATCGTCGTCACCTCCCCGAAGACGGCCGGCCTGAAGATGGTCAAGGCCAAGGGGCGGGTCCGCGACCTGGAGGCCAAGGTCCCGGCGCGCTTCAAGGGCACCACCGGTATCGCCCACACCCGCTGGGCCACCCACGGCGCCCCGTCCGACGTGAACGCCCACCCGCACATGTCGGCCGACCAGAAGGTCGCCGTCGTGCACAACGGCATCATCGACAACGCCGCCGACCTGCGCCGCAAGCTGGAGGCGGACGGCGTCGAGTTCCTCTCCGAGACCGACACCGAGGTCCTCGTCCATCTGATCGCCCGCTCCCAGGCGGAGTCCCTGGAGGAGAAGGTCCGCCAGGCGCTCCGGGTCGTCGAGGGCACGTACGGCATCGCCGTCATGCACGCCGACTTCTCGGACCGCATCGTGGTGGCTCGAAACGGCTCCCCGGTCGTCCTCGGCATCGGCGAGAAGGAGATGTTCGTCGCATCGGACATCGCCGCGCTGGTCACCCACACCCGCCAGATAGTCACGCTCGACGACGGCGAGATGGCCACCCTCAAGGCCGATGACTTCCGCACGTACACCACCGAGGGCACCCGCACCACGGCCGAGCCGACCACCGTGGAGTGGGAGGCCGCCTCCTACGACATGGGCGGCCACGACACCTACATGCACAAGGAGATCCACGAGCAGGCCGACGCCGTGGACCGCGTGCTGCGCGGCCGCATCGACGACCGCTTCTCCACCGTGCACCTCGGCGGCCTGAACCTGGACGCCCGCGAGGCGCGCCGGATCCGCCGGGTGAAGATCCTCGGCTGCGGCACCTCGTACCACGCGGGCATGATCGGCGCCCAGCTGATCGAGGAGCTCGCCCGCATCCCCGCGGACGCCGAGCCCGCCTCCGAGTTCCGCTACCGCAACGCGGTGGTGGACCCCGACACGCTGTACATCGCGGTGTCGCAGTCCGGTGAGACCTACGACGTGCTGGCCGCCGTCCAGGAACTGAAGCGCAAGGGCGCCCGGGTGCTCGGCGTGGTCAACGTGGTCGGCTCGGCGATCGCCCGCGAGGCGGACGGCGGCATCTACGTGCACGCCGGTCCCGAGGTCTGCGTGGTCTCGACGAAGTGCTTCACCAACACCACGGTCGCCTTCGCCCTGCTCGCCCTGCACCTCGGCCGCACCCGTGACCTCTCGGTCAGCGACGGCAAGCGGATCATCGAGGGCCTGCGGAAGCTGCCGGCCCAGATCTCCGAGATCCTCAAGCAGGAGGACGAGGTCAAGCAGCTGGCCGAGGAGTACGCCGAGGCCCGCTCGATGCTCTTCATCGGCCGCGTGCGGGGTTACCCGGTGGCCCGCGAGGCCTCCCTGAAGCTCAAGGAGATCACCTACATCCACGCCGAGGCCTACCCGGCCTCCGAGCTGAAGCACGGCCCGCTCGCCCTGATCGAGCCCGCCCTGCCGACGGTCGCGATCGTCCCGGACGACGACCTACTGGAGAAGAACCGCGCGGCCCTGGAGGAGATCAAGGCCCGCAGCGGCAAGATCCTCGCGGTGGCCCACCAGGAGCAGGAGAAGGCCGACAAGACGATCGTCGTCCCGAAGAACGAGGACGAACTGGACCCGATCCTGATGGGCATCCCCCTCCAGCTCCTCGCGTACCACACGGCAAAGATCCTGGGCAGGGACATCGACAAGCCGAGGAACCTCGCGAAGTCGGTGACGGTGGAGTAAAGCGCCCCTGAGGGGCGCGGGGCCGCATCGATGTGCGGCTCCGCCGCGTGGGCGCGACCAGCCCCCACGCACCTGCACAGGCCATGGAACCGAACGGACCCCCACGTGTTGCCACCTCACACGGGGGGGTCCGCTCATACAACGCCGGGGACGCCCAACTCCCCGGCATGGCTGCCGAATTAGCCGGTGGCCGTCACTCCCCGGCCGGCAGCGCGCCTAGGAAGTGCGGTCGGCCAGTGGGCAAGCGCCGCTGTGGCCGCGTACCACGCAACGGCACCCGCGGCCACGCCGACCCAGCCGCCGGCTTTGGTGAGAGCCGAACTGTCCGCGAACCGGGCCACGGCCAGGACGAGCATCGACAGGAACAGCAGCCCGTGCATGCCCTGACCGAGCATGTCACCGCCCGCGAGGGTCAACGAGAGCGCCACGAGGGCGAACAGGAGCAGGAAGAGCCCGGCGGCGTTGTCGGACATCTGGTTCCCGGCCGAGACCGCCCAGGTGAACCAGAGTGCGCCTAGCGCCGAGAAGGCCGTACCGGTGGCGTTGCCGCGGTCGCGGAACGCCAGCAGACCGGCGACGAAGAGTGCAACGCCGCCTACGTAGTGGGCCAGTGAGACGGCGTCGGTCGCCGTCACGCCGTCGATCACATCGGTGTATCCGAGTCCGAACGCCAACAGGGTGATTCCGAGGGCGAGTCGACCGACGACAGTGGTGGTGCTTCCCGCAGAGACGTCGTTGTCCACGGCGGGCTCCCTTCATGCATGTGCAGTTGTGCGGTGACCGATATATGCCCTTCACAAGGGCACAAACACATCTACGCGCGAGTAGATTCAGGCACGGCACAAAGGGAGTTGACGGTGCGTGAAGCGGTTACGGAATGACCACCACGGGCCGCTTCGCCCGCTTGGCGAGCCGTCCGGCGACGGAGCCGAAGATCCGGCCGACGATGCCGTGGGTGGACCCGACGACGATCGCGTCGGCCTCGTACTCCCGCCCGACCTCTTCGAGTTCGTGGCAGATGTCACCGCCGCGCTCGACGAGGATCCACGGCACCTCGGACAGATAGTCCGCACAGGCGAGTTCCAGCCCCAGCACCTCGGTGCGGTGGTCCGGTACGTCGACGAAGACGGGTGGCTCGCAGCCGGCCCACACCGTGGTGGGCAGCCGGTTGGCGACATGAACGATGATCAGACCCGACCCGGAGCGATGGGCCATGCCGATCGCGTAGGCCAGGGCGCGCTCGCTCGACGTGGAGCCGTCGAAACCGACGACCACGCCGTGCTTGAAAGCTGGGTCGCAGGATGGACGTGACTCTTCCGCCGCCAGGGGCTCGTCCGCCGTGGGGTCGGCGACGTTCCGCTTGCGGTCCGCGGGTTCGAAGAATTCGTGACCGGCCATGAGTGTCTCGGCGTTTAGATCCTCGTGGGTGGGACGACAGTGTGCGGCGGAGCCGTGTCCGGGAAACATCTTCCCAACCCCATACCCCCAAGGGTACGGCGGCACGCCTCCTTAGCCCAGAGCCCGTGCACGCTCCGTAGGGGATCCCTCGAAGCCCGGTAGGGGTTCACCGGAGCATGCACGAGCCGCGCCCGTAACGCAATGGTTGCTGCCCCGTACAGGCGGTTTGCACAGGATTCAAACAACTGCGCTCCGTCCGACGGGTACACACAGTGACCGACGGATCGAACGCGCGTTGACTCCATTGAGTCACCGCCCGAGCACCGCCCCGGGCAGACGCAGGGAGAGCGACATGTCCGGACCGCGCCCCACCACCGAACGGCGTCCCGCGCCGGACACCGTGAGCGAACTGGTCCGCTGGGCGGCCTTCAGCTGCGTCCTCGTCCCGGTGGTGCTTCTCTGGTACGGCACCTCGCTCGCCGGCGCCACCGGCACCGCGCTCGGCCTCGCCGCCCTCACCGGTGCCTGCCGTTTCCTGCTGCGCCACTCCGAACGCTGTGCGTCCCACAGAGGCGGACGTCACAGCAAGCCGAATACACCGGTCGACTGACCGGTTTCCGCGCACACCGACGTATCTTTTCAGCCAACTTCTGGACACTGTGCAAGAGGTGCCCCAACCACCCCCCAACCCCCGTTCCACCTGCACGGAAAGGGTCCAGGAGGCCCTGCGCACCCTACGCGCTTTGGCCACTGCGACGAGGCGCACTTCCCCGCACGGCCCACGAGTGCAACGCTTCGTGATCGAATGCTTCACGCCAAGTTGTCATGTCGACAATGTGCCGAGTGTCTACCTGGGTCACCGCGACCGCGCGGGACCCAGTAGATTCGATCTTGACTTTCTTTACGGCGGGGGACTCGTGCAGGACCGAGGGGAAACGTGCAGGAGCGACACAACCGAGGAGCCGCGACCACCGAGGGGGGCTTAGCAGGATGAGCCACGACTCCACTGCCGCGCCGGAAGCCGCGGCCCGGAAGCTTTCCGGGCGACGCCGCAAGGAGATCGTCGCGGTGCTGCTGTTCAGCGGCGGCCCCATTTTCGAGAGCTCCATACCGCTTTCGGTGTTCGGTATCGACCGCCAGGACGCCGGAGTGCCGCGCTACCGACTGCTGGTGTGCGGAGGTGAGGAAGGCCCGCTGCGGACCACAGGGGGACTCGAACTCACCGCGCCGCACGGCCTGGAGGCGATCTCGCGGGCGGGCACCGTCGTGGTGCCGGCCTGGCGCTCGATCACCTCTCCGCCACCGGAGGAGGCGCTGGACTCGCTGCGCCGAGCCCACGAGGAGGGGGCCCGCATCGTCGGGCTGTGCACGGGCGCCTTCGTGCTGGCCGCCGCCGGCCTGCTGGACGGCCGCCCGGCGACCACGCACTGGATGTACGCACCGACGCTGGCCAAGCGCTATCCGTCGGTGCACGTCGATCCGCGTGAGCTGTTCGTCGACGACGGCGACGTCCTGACATCGGCGGGTACGGCGGCCGGGATCGACCTGTGTCTGCACATCGTGCGGAGCGACCACGGCAACGAGGCGGCCGGTGCGCTGGCCCGCCGGCTGGTGGTCCCGCCGCGCCGGAGCGGCGGTCAGGAGCGCTACCTCGATCGGTCTTTACCCGAAGAGATCGGCGCCGACCCGCTCGCGGAGGTCGTCGCCTGGGCGCTGGAGCACCTGCACGAGCAGTTCGACGTGGAGACGCTGGCGGCACGCGCGTACATGAGCAGGCGGACATTCGACCGACGCTTCCGCTCGCTCACCGGCAGCGCCCCGCTCCAGTGGCTGATCACCCAGCGGGTGCTGCAGGCGCAGCGTCTGCTGGAGACGTCGGACTACTCGGTCGACGAGGTCGCGGGCCGCTGCGGCTTCCGCTCGCCGGTGGCCCTGCGCGGCCACTTCCGCCGCCAGCTGGGCTCGTCCCCGGCGGCGTACCGCGCCGCGTACCGGGCGCGCCGGCCGCAGGGCGACAAGCCGGGCGAGGGCGAGCCGGTGATGCCTCCGGCCGGGCCGACGGGCGCACTGCCGCCCGGGCCGGTGGGACCGGCGCCCGCGCTGCTGCATCCGGAGAGCGCGGTGCCGATGCAGACACGGCGCACGGCCGCACTGGGTCTGTCGGCGAGCCTGCCGGGACCGAGAAGCGGTAGCTGAGAAAAGAGGAAGGGTCCGGGACGAGCCCGGACCCTTCCTCTTTTCTCGTTCCCGTCCTCTTTTGCCGTTCCCGGACGTCACACCGGCACCATGGACCGTCCCACGCCACAGCAACCCCTTGCACGGCAGGCCCGTGGAGCGCATACGCGCCGTAAGGTTAGACACATGAACGATCGCATGGTGTGGATCGACTGCGAGATGACCGGTCTCTCGCTGTCCGACGACGCGCTCATCGAGGTGGCCGCGCTGGTCACCGACTCCGAGCTGAACGTACTCGGCGAGGGGGTGGACATCGTGATCCGCCCGCCCGCCAAGGCCCTGGAGACCATGCCGGACGTGGTGCGGCAGATGCACACCGCCTCCGGTCTGCTCGACGAACTGGCCGGCGGCACGACGCTGGTCGAGGCCGAGGAACAGGTCCTGGCGTACGTACGCGAGCACGTCAAGGAACCGGGCAAGGCCCCGCTGTGCGGCAACTCCGTCGGTACGGACCGCGGCTTCCTGCTGCGGGACATGCCGACGCTGGAGGACTACCTCCACTACCGGATCGTGGACGTCTCAAGCATCAAGGAGCTCGCCCGCCGCTGGTACCCGCGCGCCTACTTCAACAGCCCGGAGAAGAACGGCAACCACCGGGCGCTCGCCGACATCCGCGAGTCCATCGCGGAGCTCAGGTACTACCGGGAGGCGATCTTCGTACCGCAGCCCGGACCCGACTCGGAGACCGCCAAGGCCATCGCCGGAAAGCACGTCCTGCCTGCGCAGTAGGCGCCGGCGGGGGCCGCAAGGGGGCCGCCGCGAAAAGCCGTGCGCGAGCACCCCTTCGGACCCTGTACACTTTTTCTCGGCCGGTCGGGGAAACCACCAAGTGAACCGCCGGTCATGGTGGGTGTAGCTCAGCTGGTAGAGCACCTGGTTGTGGTCCAGGATGCCGCGGGTTCGAGTCCCGTCACTCACCCTGAGTAATCAGCCGGTGACCTCGTCGTAAGACGGGTCACCGGCTGATTCGTTTGCCCGTGTCCGAGCGATGCCTTCCTAGGACGACGTACGCGTCACCAGTTCCGTCGGCAGCACCAGGTGCCGGCGCTCCAGCCCCCGGGACGCGGCCGGGCGGCGGTCCGCGATCTCAGTCAGGAGCAGGTCCAGCATCGCGCGGCCCATCTCCACGATGGGCTGGCGGACGCTGGTGAGCGGCGGGTCCATGTGGCGGGCGATCGCCGAGTCGTCGTACCCGACCAGGGCCACGTCCTCGGGGATGCGGCGGCCCTGCTCGCGCAGCACCTGGCGGGCGCCGGCCGCCGTCACGTCCGAGCCGGCGAAGACCGCGTCCAGGCCGGGAGTGCGCGCAAGGAGCTTCGTCATCGCACGGCGGCCGCCCTCCTCGGTGAAGTCGCCGGGCTCGATGAGCCGTTCGTCGACCTCGTGGCCCGCGTCGCGCAGGGCGTCACGGTAGCCGTCCACGCGCCGCTGGGCGCCGTACACGTCCAGGCGGCCCGTGATGTGGGCGATCGTACGGCGGCCGCCGGCGAGCAGGTGCTCGACGGCCGAGCGGCCGCCGCCGTAGTTGTCCGAGTCCACCGAGGTCAGCGTCTCCCTCGCCGAGCGGGGGCCGCTGATCACCGCCGGGATCTCCAGCTGGGACAGCAGATCCGGGAGCGGGTCGTCCGCGTGGACCGAGACCAGCAGGACGCCGTCCACCCGGTGCGCGGCCAGATACTGGGCGAGCCGCTGCCGCTCCCGGTCGCTGCCGGCGAAGATCAGCAGCAACTGCATCTCGGTGTCGGCCAGTTCGGCGCCGACACCGCGCAGCATGTCCGAGAAGTACGGCTCCGCGAAGAACCGGGTCTCCGGCTCGGGGACGACCAGGGCGATCGCGTCCGTGCGGTTGGCGGCCAGAGCGCGGGCCGCGGTGTTCGGGACGTATCCGAGTTCCTCGACCGCCGCCTCGACGGCCGCGCGGGTGGCCTCGCTGACCCGGGGCGAGCCGTTGATCACCCGGGAGACCGTGCCGCGGCCGACGCCGGCGCGGGCGGCGACCTCTTCGAGGGTGGGCCGACCACCGCTGCGCCCCCGTGTTCCGTGGCTTGCCATGGGCCCCGCCTCCCTCGACGTTCATGTCGCTGGCCTGGAATCTAACAGTCCCGTGCGCCGGGGGTGACCGCCGCCGGGCGCGGGCCTCGTGCTGACCCCGGCAGCCTCCCCCGCGAGCGCCGGGCGCGCCGAATTGTCCTGACCTCGTCTGCCCTTCGGCCGCCGACCGAAGTTAGCTAACAGCCCGATAACTGAACACAGCGCTCCTCGTCCGCTCCCTTGACACCCCGCCTCGGACCGACGACTCTTCAACACATCACCTGTGGGAGCGCTCCCACAGTACCTGACACATACACATCCCGCACGTTCCCCGCCCGAGCCGCAGCGAGTACGAACGGGCCCAACCAGTGCAGTTGGCCGGGGGGTCGGCACGTCAGGCAACAGGAGGACGCAATGCGCACGAGTACCCGCCGGTCCCACAGGCTGGTGGCCCTCGCGGCCGTCGCCGCACTGGCCACGGGACTGCTGGCCGGCTGCGCCAACGACTCGGACGACGGCTCGTCCAACTCGGACAACGGCGGCAACGGCAGTGGCAAGGGCAAGACCACACTGACCATCGGGACCTTCGGCGTCTTCGGCTACAAGCAGGCCGGCCTCTACGACGAGTACATGAAGCTCCACCCGGACATCAACATCAAGGAGAACGTCACCACCCGTACCGATGTGTACTGGCCGAAGGTGCTGACGCGGCTGCAGGCCGGTTCCGGCACCGACGACATCCAGGCGATCGAGGTCGGCAACATCACCGAGGCCGTGCAGACGCAGGCGAACAAGTTCGTGGACCTCGGCAAGGAGGTCGACAAGTCCCAGTGGCTGGACTGGAAGCTGGCGCAGGCCACCACCAAGGACGGCAAGACGATCGGGCTCGGCACGGACGTCGGTCCGATGGCGATCTGCTACCGCAAGGACCTGTTCAAGAAGGCCGGCCTGGAGACCGACCGGACCAAGCTCGCCGCGCAGTGGAAGGGCGACTGGGCCAAGTACGTCGACCTGGGCAAGGAGTACATGAAGAAGGCGCCCAAGGGCACCAAGTTCGTGGACTCCGCCTCCTCGGTCTACAACGCGGCCCTCGGCGGCGGCAGCGAGCGGTACTACGACAAGAACGGCAACGTCATCTGGGACAAGTCCGACGGCGTGAAGAAGGCCTGGGACGTCGCGATGACCGTGGCGACCAGCGACATGTCGGCCAAGCTGAAGCAGTTCGACAAGCCGTGGGACCAGGGCTACGCCAATGGCACCTTCGCCACGGTGGCCTGCCCGGCCTGGATGATCGGCTACATCGAGCAGAAGTCCGGTGACTCCGGCAAGGGCAACTGGGACGTGGCGGCCGCGCCGACCGCGGCCAACTGGGGCGGCTCCTTCCTCGGCGTGCCGACGGCGGGCAAGCACCAGAAGGAGGCCATCGCCCTGGCCAAGTGGCTGACCGCGCCCGAGCAGCAGGCCAAGGTCTTCGCCAAGCAGGCCAGCTTCCCGTCGACTCCGTCGGCGTACGCCGGCCTGAAGCCGGCCGCGGACACGACCTCGTACTTCTCCGACGCGCCGATCACGCAGATCTTCGCCGACTCGGCCAAGACCATCCCGGTCCAGTACTTCGGCGTCAAGGACCAGCCGATCAACACCGCGCTGACCGACGTCGGCATCCTCCAGGTGGAGCAGAAGGGCAAGTCCCCGGCCCAGGGCTGGGACGCCGCCACCAAGGAGATCAAGGACGTGCTCGGCCAGTGACCAGCCCCAAGCAGGCTCTCGCGCAGCCCGCGTCGAGCGCCGACGCCGCGTCCGGCTCCCAGCCGGGCGCGGCCCGCGGCGCTCACGGTCGCGGTGGGCCGGCGGGCGCCGACTCCTGGCGCAGCCGGCTGTACCGCTGGGACATGAAGGCGTCGCCGTACGCGTTCGTCGCCCCCTTCTTCGTCCTCTTCGGGGCCTTCTCGCTGGTCCCGCTGCTGTACACGGCCTGGTACTCGCTGCACGACGTGCAGCTGTCCTCGCTGGACCACCAGACCTGGGCGGGCCTGGACAACTACAAGAACCTGTTGTCCTCGGACTTCTTCTGGAACGCCCTGCAGAACACCTTCTCCATCGGCCTGATCTCCACGGTGCCGCAGTTGCTCGCGGCGATCTGGCTGGCGCATCTGCTCAACTACAAGCTGCGCGGCTCGACCGTGTGGCGGGTCGTGATGCTCACCCCGTACGCCACCTCGGTGGCCGCGGCGACCCTGGTCTTCACGCTGCTGTACTCCTGGGACGGCGGCATGGTCAACTGGGTGCTGCACTTCTTCGGGGTCGATCCGGTCAACTGGCGTGAGTCGGACTGGGGTTCGCAGTTCGCGGTGTCCTCGATCGTGATCTGGCGGTGGACCGGCTACAACGCGCTGATCTATCTGGCGGCGATGCAGGCGATCCCGGCCGACCTGTACGAGTCGGCGGCGATCGACGGCGCCAACCGCTGGCAGCAGTTCCGGCACGTCACCGTCCCGCAGCTGCGGCCGACGATCCTGTTCACGGTGGTCGTCTCCACCATCGGCGCGACCCAGCTCTTCGGTGAGCCGCTGCTGTTCGGCGGGGTCAGCGGTTCGAAGGGCGGCTCCGAGCACCAGTACCAGACGCTCGGCCTGTACATGTACGACCAGGGCTGGATCATCGGCAACCTCGGCAAGGCGTCCGCGATCGCCTGGTCGATGTTCCTGATCCTGCTGATCATCGCCGTGATCAATCTGGTGCTCACCCGACGTCTGAGGAAGACCCAATGACGACCAGTGAACTGACGATTCCGCAGGCGGCGAAGGGCACCTCCGACCGCAGGCCCGGGCGCCGCCGGGTGATGGGCGCGGGCAAGCAGCTGCACGCCGGTCCGGTCACCTATGTCGTGCTGGTCGTGTTCTCGCTCGTCTCGCTCGCGCCGCTGGTGTGGACGGCGGTGGCCGCCTCGCGCACCGACCGCAGGCTGGCCGAGACGCCGCCGCCGCTGTGGTTCGGCGGCAATCTGTTCAAGAACCTGCAGGCCGCCTGGGACCAGGCGGGGCTCGGCACCGCGATGTTCAACTCCACGCTCGTCGCGGGCGCGATCACCGTCTCCACGGTGCTGTTCTCCACGCTCGCCGGCTTCGCCTTCGCCAAGCTGCGGTTCCGGTTCTCGGGCGTCCTGTTGCTGCTGACCATCGGCACGATGATGATCCCGCCGCAGCTGGCCGTCGTACCGCTGTATCTGTGGATGTCGGACCTGGGCTGGTCGAACCAGTTGCAGACGGTGATCCTGCCGAGCCTGGTGACCGCGTTCGGCACGTTCTTCATGCGGCAGTACCTGGTGCAGGCGCTGCCGTCCGAGCTGATCGAGGCGGCCCGGGTGGACGGGGCCAGCAGCATCCGGATCGTGTGGCACGTCGTGTTCCCCGCGGCACGGCCGGCGATGGCCGTACTCGGCCTGCTGACCTTCGTGTTCGCCTGGAACGACTTCCTGTGGCCGATCATCGCCCTGAACCAGCAGAACCCGACCGTGCAGGTCGCGCTCAACTCGCTCGGTACCGGCTATGTCCCGGACCAGGCGGTCATCATGGCGGGCGCGCTGCTCGGGACCCTGCCGCTGCTCATCGCCTTCCTCCTGTTCGGCAAGCAGATCGTGGGCGGGATCATGCAGGGCGCGATCAAGGGCTGAGCCCCACCCGGCCCGTGCCGAAGGCCCGGGGGGCCGGGCCACCGCCGCCCGCCCCCCACATGCCCCTCCCCCTCCCCTTCCCCCCACCCACCCGTCGGTCTCCACGACCTCTTATGGGAGCGCTTCCATGACTGAACCCATTACCTCCGTGACCTTTCCTCCCGCCTTCCTCTGGGGCGCCGCAACCTCCGCGTACCAGATCGAGGGGGCGGTGCGGGAGGACGGCCGCACGCCCTCGATCTGGGACACCTTCAGTCATACGCCGGGCAGGACCGCCGCAGGTGAGACCGGTGACATCGCTGTCGACCACTACCACCGCTACCGCGACGACGTGGCGCTGATGGCGGAGCTGGGCCTGAACGCGTACCGGTTCTCGGTCTCCTGGTCGCGGGTGCAGCCGACGGGCCGGGGGCCTGCGGTGCAGGTGGGCCTGGACTTCTACCGGCGTCTGGTGGACGAGCTTCTCGCCCATGGCATCCGGCCCGCGATCACCCTCTACCACTGGGACCTGCCGCAGGAGCTGGAGGAGGCGGGCGGCTGGCCGGAGCGGGACACGGCTTACCGCTTCGCCGAGTACGCGCAGATCGTCGGCGAGGCGCTCGGCGACCGGGTGGAGCAGTGGATCACGCTCAACGAGCCGTGGTGCAGCGCCTTCCTGGGGTACGGCTCGGGTGTGCACGCTCCGGGCCGTACCGAGCCGGCCGCCGCCCTGAGGGCCGCGCACCACCTCAATCTGGCCCACGGGCTGGGTGCTTCGGCCCTCCGCTCGGCGATGCCGGCCCGCAACTCGGTCGCGGTGAGCCTCAACTCCTCGGTGGTGCGCACGGTTTCCCAGGGCCCGGCGGACCTGGTGGCCGGCCGGAAGATCGACGACCTGGCCAACGGCGTCTTCCACGGCCCGATGCTGCATGGTGCCTATCCGCAGACGCTGTTCGAGGCGACGGCCCAGATCACCGACTGGTCGTACGTCCTCGACGGCGACCTGCGGACCATCAACCAGCCGCTGGACGCGCTGGGCCTGAACTACTACACCCCGACGCTGGTCTCGGCCGCCGATCCTTCGGACACGTCCGCCCGGCGCGCGGACGGACACGGCGCCAGCGAGCACTCCCCCTGGCCGGGCGCGGACGACGTGACCTTCCACCAGACGCCGGGCGAGCGCACGGAGATGGGCTGGACGATCGACCCGACGGGTCTGCACGACCTGATCATGCGCTACTCACGGGAGGTGCCCGGCCTGCCCCTGTACGTCACCGAGAACGGCGCGGCCTACGACGACAAGCCCGACCCGGACGGCCGCGTCCACGACCCCGAGCGCATCGCCTATCTGCACGGCCATCTGTCGGCGGTACGCCGCGCCATCACGGACGGCGCGGACGTGCGCGGCTACTACCTGTGGTCCCTGATGGACAACTTCGAGTGGGCGTACGGCTACGGGAAGCGCTTCGGCGCGGTGTACGTGGACTACGCAACGCTGGCCCGGACCCCGAAGTCGAGCGCACGCTGGTACGCACGAGCGGCCCGAACGGGCTCCCTGCCGCCGCTGGAGCCCACGGCCTGACACCCCATGAACAGGGCGAGGCACCCGGAGGGGAGTGCCGCGCCCGCTCGGCCGAGCAGTGGCAAGGGCCCCGCGGAGTGGGACTCCGCGGGGCCCTTCTCCGCGCCACTGCCGGTCACGACTCCGCGAACAGCTCCTCGGCACTTGCGGCGGTGAGGGCACGGTCGAACCAAGTGCCCAGGATGTCCAGGTCGGTGCAGGCGGTGACCCGCTCCCGAACGGCCTCGGGGACCTCGATGCCACGCCGGTCGAGGATACGGAGGATGTCCTCCGCGCGGCCCTCCGCGCGGCCTTCCGCGCGGCCCTCGATGAGGGTTTCCTCGATGAGGGTGCCGCTGCCGGGGAAACGCGGGGTGTATGTGGCCATCAGGTTCCTCCACAGTTGACGAGGGGCTGGATCGCCATGGGCTCGGGGAAGGGGATGCCCGCCCTGGGGAGGGCTCGAGCCAACAGGCCCGGATCCTCCCGGAAGATCTGGTGCATCGCCTCGTGCGCTGAACTGACCATGTGACTGAACGTAGGGGGATGCCGGTGTGGCAGTGGCTGTTGTTGAGTGCGTTCAGCCATACGGATGAATGTGCCGCTGGCCTATGCCGAATATTGTCGCGCGAGCTCGAACCGTGTGGCGTTGGCCATCGGCGTACGGGACGACGGGCAGCCCTGCGGCTCCGCCAAGGATGGCGAGGGGCCGGAACAGTGTCGTTCCGGCCCCTTTCAGGATCCCGACAAAGCTGTGATCTGTCCGTCAGCCGATCGCCCCGAAGGCCTTCGAGAAGGCGGACTTGTCCTGGGTGATGGAGCTGCAGGTTGCGTCCGCGGTGGGCTTGGGGCCGCCGTCGCACTGCTTGTCGCGGGTTGCCGACCACATGGACAGCCAGCCGATGCCCTTGGACTTGGCGAAGTTGACCAGCTGGGTGGCGTCGTCGACCTTGAAGATCTCGGAGGAGACGTCGTTGACGCCGATCATCGGGGTCACGGCGACCGTTTTCCAGGCCGCGCTGTCGGAGAGCGCCAGCACGCTCTTGACCTGGGCCTGGGTGGCGGTGGCGGCCTGTTCGGCGTAGGTGCCCATGTCGCCGCTGTAGGCGGGGCCGTAGTCCATCGCCATGATGTTGACCGTGCTGATCTTCACGCCGTTGGACTTGGCGTTGGACAGGAGGTTCACGCCGTCCTGGGTCAGGCCCTCGGGCATCACCGGGAGGGTGAAGGAGACGTCCAGGTTCGGGTGCTGCGCCTGGAGCTTGGCTATCGCCTTGGCGCGCAGGGTGTTCGCCGCCGTGTTGGGCAGTGCGCCGCCCTCCACGTCGAAGTCGACCTTGGTGAGCTTGTACGCGTCCACGGCCTTGCCGTACGCCGCCGCCAGCGCGTCCGCCGAGGAGCAGGTCGTCGCCAGTTCGGAGCCGGAGGCGCCGCCGAAGGAGACGCGGACGTCGCCGCCCTTGGCGCGCAGCGCGCCGATCTGGTTGGCCACGCCGTCGCTCGCCAGGTCCGTCACCCCGCCCCACTTGGGCGTGCAGCCTCCTCCGTCCGTGATGAAGGCGAGGTTGTAGTTCTTCACGCCGGTCGCGTTCGCGCTCGCCACCAGGTCGAAGGCCGGGTAGAGGGAGGTGTCGACGTAGGGGGCGAAGCCGGCGGAGGTGGTCGTGCCGGTGCCGGTGCTCTGGGACGGGGAGGCCGTGGCCGTCGGGGTGGGAGTGGGGGTGGGGGTTGTGCTGTGCGTGGGCGTCGGGGTTGGGGTCGGTGACTGCGTCGGGCGGCCGGTCGGCTCTGGCGTCGCGGTGTCGTCGGCGGAACACTTCGCGTTGTCGATACGGCAACCGGACGGGTCGCCGGTGCCGTTGACCACGAAGCCGACGGTGACCGACTTGCCGGGCGCCAGACCGTCCGTGTCCCACTTGGGGGGCTTCACGGTGACGTGCTGCCCGCTCACGCTCGACTCGCCGTTCCACAGGGAGCTGAGCTTCGCGCCGGCCGGCAGGTCGAACTCCAGCGTCCAGTCCTTCTCCGTCTGACCGCTGTTGTTCGTGACGACGTACTGCGCGGTGTAACCCGTCGACCAGTCGCTGGTCTTGGTGTACGCGGCGCCGACACCCGCGGCCTGCGCGATACCGCTGAACATGACCGCTCCGCCGCCGACCACGGCCGCGGCCACCAGACCGCCGATCGCCTTGTTCCTGCCACTGATCCTGCGCCGGTGGATGCTCATCCTCGTGCCTGCCTTCACTGTTCCGTGGGGTGAGGTGCGGCAGACGCTAGCGGCAGGGATTCGGACAAACGGCCTGATAGGGACGGCGGTTGGGGATCTTAGGGTGCGCTTAAGGAAGGGATCGGGACCGGTTAAAGGTCGAGACCAATTTGCCGGAACGGCGGCGGCGAACGGCCCCCCGGTGTCCCCTGCGCACCGGTTCCCGCCCGTCCAGCTGGATCCAGATGCGCACCTCGGTGCCGCCGAGGACGGACGAGCCGATCCGCACGTCCCCGCCCGTCGACTCGGCGAGCCGGCGCACGATGTCCAGGCCGAGGCCGGTCGAGCCGTCCGTGCCGGAGCCGCGGCCGCGGGCCATCGCCGCCTCGGGGTCGGGTATGCCGGAGCCCGCGTCCGAGACCAGCACGATCACCGCGTCCTCGCCGTTGTGCACGTCCACCGCGAAGGCCGTGCCCTCCGCGGTGTGCCGGAAGACATTGCCGAGCAGTGCGTCGAGCGCGGCGGCCAGGTCGGCCCGGGCCACGGGTGTCCGCACCGGCCGCCCGACCCCGGCCACCCGCCACTTGCGGCCCTCGTCCTCGGCGAGCGCCGACCAGAACTCCATCCGCTCCCGGACCACTTCGGCCGCGTCGCACCCGGCGCCGGGGCCGGCCGCGGCGGTCTGCGGCTTGGCCTCCCGTGCCGTACGGATGATCGTGTCGACCTCGCGCTCCAGCTGGGCGACCGCGGCCCGGGTCTGCTCCGCGGCGGGCCCCTCGCCGAGCGAGGCCGTGTTCAGCCGCAGGACGGTGAGCGGGGTGCGCAGCCGGTGGGACAGGTCCGCTGCCAGCTCACGCTCGTTCGCCAGGAGTTGGACGACCTGGTCGGCCATGGAGTTGAACGCCACCGCCGCCAGCCGCAGTTCGTTCGGCCCTTCCTCAGGCACCCGCGCCCCGAGCTTCCCCTCCCCCAGCTCGTGCGCGCCCTCGACCAGCCGCTGCGCGGGCTGCACCATGCGCACGCCCAGCCGGTCGGCGACCGCGACCGAGCCGAGGATCAGCGCGATGCCGACGACGGCGAGGACTCCCCAGGCCGTGCCGACGCCATTGCTGACCTCGGACTCGGGGACGTACACCTCGACGACGGCGATCGCGCCGGAGCTGAGCGCGACCGGCTGGAGCAGCGTGGAGCCGCCCGGCACCGCGGTGGTGGAGGCGCGGCCCAGCCGGCGCACGGTCACGATGTCCCGGTTCGCGGCGCGCTGCCGGCCGATGTCGACGGCGGCCGCCGCGTCCACGGCCGGTATGTGCACCGCCATCCCGGCGTCGGCGCCCGCCGAGGCGACCACCCGCTCCAGCTTGTCGCGGTCGGTGGTGATGGACAGGGCGGGGGCGACCGCCGCGGCCTCCCGCTCCGCGTTGGAGAAGGCGCGGTCCCGGGCCATCTCCTTGATGACGAGCCCGAGCGGGACGGCGAAGGCGACCACGACCATCGTGGTGACCGCCAGACAGACCTTGACCAGTGCCCACCTCATCGCGCCGGCTCCGCTTCCCCGGGTGGCTCCAGCTTCACGCCGACACCGCGCAGGGTGTGCAGATAGCGCGGCCGCGCCGCCGTCTCGCCCAGCTTCCGCCGCAGCCAGGACAGATGGACGTCGATGGTCTGGTCGTCGCCGTAGGACTGCTGCCAGACCTCGGCGAGCAGTTCCTTGCGCGGAACGACGACGCCGGGGCGACCGGCCAAGAAGGCCAGGAGGTCGAACTCACGGCGGGTCAGATCGAGCCGGATGCCGTCGAGTTCGGCCTGGCGGCGCTGTGGGTCGACGCTCAGACCGCCGACGCGGATGACGGCCGACGGCGGGACGTCGGCCGCGGACGCCCGGGAGCGGCGCAGGACCGCGGCGATGCGCGCCGACAGGTGCTCGACGGAGAACGGCTTGGTGAGATAGTCGTCCGCCCCGGCGTTCAGCAGCCGGACGACCTCCGTCTCGTCGTCCCGGGCGGTGGCGATGATGACCGGCACATCGGTGATGCCGCGCAGCATCTTCAGGGCCTCGGAGCCGTCCAGATCGGGCAGGCCGAGGTCCAGGATGACCACGTCGAAACGGAAATGGGCGACCTCGCGCAGCGCCTCCAGTGCCGTACCGACGCTGCGCACGGTGTGCGAGGCGTCGGTCAGATGCCGGATGAGCGCCGAGCGTACGAACTGGTCGTCCTCGACCACGAGCACACTTGCCATGCGCCGCACCGTACGCCATGGGAGCGGCGCAGGTCCGGCCCTGTGGACAACCGCCTGTGGATAACTCGGGTCGACTCGGGTCGACTCCGGCCGGATGCGCGCCATGGGGCGCCTGAGGCAGTATGGCCGACGATGCGCAGAGGACTCGTACACATACTGGCTTGGTCGCTCGCCACGGGCGCGGCGGTCACGCTGTCGTGGTGGGGCGTCCATACGGTGATGGCGGGCACGGCGTACGACCCGCCACGCGCCCTGCCCATCACGGCGGCGGACGCGACGACGCAGGGCTCGAAGCCGCTGGCATCCGCGACGTCCCGGCCGCCCACCGCATCCGCGTCACCGTCGGACAAGCCGTCCACGACCGGCTCGCCGGCGCCCTCGCGGAAGCCGGCGACGAACGCCACCGTCTCCCCCACCGCCTCCGGTCAGGTCAAGAGCTATGACACCGCCGGCGGGCGGGCGGTCTTCGACCTGGGCAGGACCAGCGCGACGCTCGTCTCGGCGACGCCGGGCACCGGCTGGTCGATGCAGGTGTGGAAGACGGAGACGTGGATCCGGGTGGAGTACAGCAAGGGCGCGGACCGGGTGTCGGTGTTCTGCACCTGGCACGACGGGCCACCGCATGTGGAGGTGAACACCTACTGACGGCACCGCCGCCGGCAGCGCCACCAAACACCGGACACGCCACCGCCGCCCAGGTCAGCGGAACACGGAGGGCGGTGGGGCCGGGGAGGCCACTGCCGCCTCGTCCGTCACGGGTACGGCGCCGCCGGTGAAGTCGGTGAGCTGTCGGCCGTGTTCGACCCGGCCGGGGTGCGGGTCCGAGGCGGCCCGGCGGGTCAGTTCGGCGAGCGGCAGGGGGCGGTCGGAGGCGACGAGGACCGCGTTGCCGAACCGTTTGCCGCGCAGCACGGCCGGGTCGGCGACGAGGGCGAGCTCGGTGAACCGGGCGGCCGCGGTGGCGATCTGGCCGCGCAGATGGGCGAGCGGCGGTCCGTCGGCGAGGTTGGCGGCGTAGACGCCGGTGGGGTTCAGGACGCGGCGGACCTCGTCGAGGAACTCGGTCGAGGTGAGGTGGGCGGGTGTGCGGGCCGCGCTGAACACATCGGCTATGACCAGGTCGGCCCAGCCGTCCGGCACCTTGGTCAAGCCCTCGCGGGCGTCCACCGACCGCACCCGGATCCGGGTGCCGGGGTCCAACGGGAGTTCCCGGCGGACCAGTTGGACAAGGCTCGCGTCGCGCTCGACGACCTGCTGGGTGGAGCGGGGGCGGGTGGCGGCGACGTACCGGGCGAGGGTGAAGGCGCCACCGCCGAGGTGCACGGCGTGCACGGGGCGGCCGGGCGGGGCGACCAGGTCGATGACGTGTCCGAGCCGCCGCTGGTACTCGAAGAAGAGATAGGAGGGGTCGTCGAGGTCGACATGCGACTGCGGGGCGCCGTCTATCAGCAGGGTCCAGGCCCGGCTCCGGTCGGGGTCGGGTATGAGCTGCGCAAGCCCTCCGTCGACGGTCTCCGTGACGGCCTCGACGGCGGCCGACCTGCGACGCTGGTTCCTGGACTTGCCCACGCCACCATTTTCGCAGGTGGGTGTGGGGCGTGCCGCGCGGAGCCTCAGCGGCAGCTGTCCGCGGCCTCGATCAGTCGCGCCGCTTCCCCGAGGGCTCTTCGCAGCTCCACCGGATCCGTCGCGAGCTCGGCCTCGCCGGGGGGCAGCAGCCAGTCCGAACCCTCCAGCGGGGGCTCCGGATCCAGGCTCAGTCCGCGGCCGTTGGTCTCCGTGCACGTGCTCCCGGGGACGTCCCACGCGGCCGCGGTGCCCGGCGGCACGAGGAAGCCGAGCGTGTCGCACCCGTCGTCGTGCAGTACGGGCCCCACCGCCTCCCCGGCCCCCCGCCGCAGGATGTCGACCGCCTCCAGCCCCTGTCTGGCCGGCACCGTCACGAGGTCGCACGCCGGTTCCGACGGCGTACACGGATCGTCGTGCGTACAAGGATCGTTGCTCTGGCTGGTCTCCATCCCGGCCTCCACCACGCCGCCCGCTTGCAGTCCATGAGGTCCAACGCGGCACGGCGTCAACGGCTACGGCACAAGTCAGCCGCAAAGGATGGCAGTTCATGGCAGATCGTGGATGAGATATCCGGTTTGTAGCTAAACACTGCGTGGCGGACCGGACACAGCAGGTACGTTCGTGCCCGCCGGAACCAGGGTGTCGTACGGGCGACTCAGCCCGTTTTGCACCGTATCCGGCGCGGTTCGACGGTTCGCACGAGAGGACCCGGCCATGGCGTCGTCAACCGTGACCTCGTCACAGCCCGAGCGGCCACCACGGCCGAATCTCGCCTTCCGGCAGCTGCGCGGCCGGCGGTCACCCGCCGAGTTCGCGGCTCTGGTGCGGCGGGCCGCCCGTGAGATCGGCGAGCGGGTCAGCTGTGACGCTCGTTACATCGGCCGGGTCGAGGCGGGCGAGATCCGCTGCCCGAACTATGCGTACGAACGGGTGTTCCTGCACATGTTCCCCGGCCGCACGCTCGCCGACCTCGGCTTCGCGCCCCGCTCGTCCGTCCGCGGACGCGGGGCGCGCCCGGCCGAGGACGAGCCCCCCTCGCGCATCACGCTCCCGGCGTTCGCCACGTGTGAGACGCGGGGGGCCCACGAGCCGTATGACACGCAGAACCCGTACGTAACGCACGAGAACCACGAGGAGAGCGACGTGCTACGTCGCGCATTCATGACCGGCGGGGGCGCCACGGTGGCCGCCGCGCTGGGCCCGTTCGGGCTCACCATCGACGCCGCGGCCGCCGACCGGCCGAGCCGCCGCGCCGGGTCCGGGGAGGCGTCAGCCCTTGAGGAGGCCGTACGCAGAATCCGGCTGCTCGACGACCGGCACGGCGCGGACGGCCTCTACCGGCGCGCGGCGGCTCCGCTGCGCGCCGCGTACGAGCTGCTGGACGCCGGTACGACCCGGCAGACGACCGCCGACCGGCTGCACTCCGGCGCCGGTGAACTCGCCATCTCGGTGGGCTGGCTGGCGCACGACTCCGGGCGCTTCGACGACGCCCGCTCGCACTACGCGGAGGCGCTGGCGACCGCCCGGATGATCGGCGACGACGCCCTGGAGGCGCACGCCTTCTGCAACACGGCGTTCCTCGCGCGGGACGCGGGCCGGCCCCGGGAGGCGGTGCGGGCGGCACAGGCCGCGCAGCGGGCGGGGCGGTCACTGGGCTCCGCGCGCCTGATGTCGCTGCTCGCGCTGCGCGAGGCGGGCGGCTGGGCGGGGCTGGCCGACCGCACCGGATGCGAACAGGCGCTGGCCCGCGCGCAGGCCCTCTACGAGCGGGGCCACTCGGACGCCGATCCCGAGTGGATGAGCTTCTACGGAGAGGCCGAACTGGAGGGACTGGAGGCGCAGTGCTGGTCGACGCTGGGCGACTGGCCGCGCGCCGCCCGGCACGCCCATCGTGCCGCGCAGCTCCAGGACCCCCACTTCACCCGGAACATCGCCCTGTACACCGCCGAACTCGCCGACGACCTCGCGCGCGGGGGCCGCCCCGACGAGGCGGCACTGGCCGGAATGCAGGTCCTCGACCTCCTGGAACAGGTCCAGTCCTCCCGCATCCAGACGATGCTCGCGGGCACGGCCCGGGTACTGCTGCCCCACCGGCGCGCGTCGGGGGTGTCGGAGTTCCTGGAGAAGCACACCTCACTGCCACGTTCGGTGTGAAGCGGGCCGGCGGGCCGCGGGTATGGCGGGCGGCGTTCGAGGACGGAGGGGCGGTGTTGGCGTGCGACAGCCGGTGTTGACGCACGCCCATGCCTCACGCCGTACGAGCGGGCGATTCCGCGGACTGCAGACGGGTGGGCGGGTACGGCGAGGGCGACTGGCCGCGCGGGGCGGGCGGTTTTCGCGTACGAGTGCCGGTCTTGGCGCACACCGGCGGAGAAGCCGCACCACGGCACGGTTACGCAGACAGCGGACGGCGAGCCCGGGGTACGGCCGAGCACGCTGGCGGCAGGTCGCCGCGTACGACCGGCGGATCTCGCGTACGACGGGTGCCGTTGACGCTGCGTACGGGGGGGGCGGGCTCCGCGCACGGGAGGCGGCTGCCCTGGGCACGGCGAGCGGGACCGGCCCAACGACAGCCGCCGACCGCCGCTTGCAACAGTGCACTGCTTCCCCGGCCGACCAGGCAGTTGCCGCGCACGGGGAGGCGGCCGGCCCGGGCACGGCGAGCGGGACCGGCCCAACGACAGCGGCCCGTTGCCGTGTAGGGCACGGCGGTCGCATGCGAGCGATTGCCGCGCGCGGCAGGCGGCCGGGACAGGCCGAGCGGAACCCGCCAAGCTACGGCGGACGACCGGGACAGGACGACCGGGTCCCCGTCGAGCTGCGCCGCCCGGCGCGTGCGGTCGGCGTTTGCCGTGCGCGGCAGGTGGGCCGTCGAAGGTGGCCCCGTGCGCGCGGGGGCTATGAGGTCTACGGCGGCCGCGGCCGGCGGGCCGGCTGGTGGCCCCGTACGCGCGCGGGGGCTACGCGGCCAGGTGGCCCGAGTCGTTCCAGCTTTCGAGGGCCGGGGCTCCGTAAGCCCAGCCCAGGATCGACAGGGACGTGGGGTTGAGGCGGATGCGGGCCGCGAAGTCCAGGGGCAGGCCCAGCCATCTCGCGCCTATGGAGCGCAGGATGTGCCCGTGGGCGAAGACCAGGACGTCGCGGTCGGCGGACCGGGCCCAGGCGACCACCTCGTCCGCCCGCGCGGTCACCTCGGCGAGGGTCTCGCCCTCGGGCACGCCGTCGCGCCAGATCAGCCAGCCCGGCCGGACGGCCTGGATGTCGTCGGGGGTCATGCCCTCGTAGGCGCCGTAGTCCCACTCCATGAGCGTGTCCCAGACCTCCGCGCGCCCGCCGAACCCGGCGAGTTCGCACGTCTCACGCGCGCGTGCCAGCGGGCTGGTGCGCACGTCGACGCCGGGCAGCCCGTCGAACGGTGCCCGGTGCAGCCGCTCGCCGAGGAGCTTGGCACCCCGCCGTCCCTCGTCCAGGAGCGGCACATCGGTCCTGCCGGTGTGCTTGCCGGACAGCGACCACTCGGTCTGTCCGTGCCTGGCCAGCAGGATGCGCGGTGCCATGGGCGACCTTTCCGGGCGGAAATCGGAGGCGGAACCCCTCCATCATCGCGCACCCTGTGCGGGGGCAACCCGGTGGGCGATCTCTGCGTCTTTGAGGGCTGGAGCACCCCATGAGGGGCGAGCGCGTACACCGTAAAGTGTCACGGTCGGCCCACCGGGCGCCGCGGAACAAGAAGGGGGAGGGCGATCGGATGCCGCAGACCGAGACACCGGGCACCGAGGTGTCCCCGAGGACACGGCTGCGCTGGTGGACCGAGCTGCCGCTGATCCTCCTGGTGTACGGCTGCTACTCGGCCGGCCGTCTGCTCGCCCGCGGCGACGTCTCCGGCGCAGTGGACCACGGCCTGGCGATCCTGCGCATCGAGAAGGCCCTGCACCTCAACGCCGAGCACCCGCTCAACCGGCTGTTCACCCGCGAGGCATGGCTCGGCGTGCCGGCCGACTTCTGGTACGCGTCGCTGCACTATCTGGTCACGCCCGTGATCCTGGTCTGGCTGTTCCGCAAGCGCACGCAGTTCTACCGCGCCGCCCGCACCTGGCTGATGACGTCCACGTTCATCGGCCTCATCGGCTTCACGCTACTGCCGACCTGCCCGCCCCGGCTCCTCACCTCCGGCCACGGCTTCGTCGACACGATGGCCCAGTACAGCTCGTACGGCTGGTGGGGCGGCGAGGCCAGCGCCCCGCGGGGCATGGGCGGCATGACGAACCAGTACGCGGCCATGCCGAGCCTGCACGTGGGCTGGGCCCTGTGGTGCGGTGTGATGCTGTGGCGCTACGGCGGCACGCGCGTGGCGAAGTTCTTCGGCATCGCCTACCCGCTGCTGACCGCGATCGTGGTCATGGGCACCGCCAACCACTACTCCCTCGACGCGGTCGCGGGCGTGGCCGTGATGGGCGCCGGCCTGCTGCTCGCGCCGTACATGATGCGCGTCGCGGACATGGTCCGGGCGCGGCCGGCCCCGCGCACTCCGGTCGTCACGGCACACTCCGGCGGCTCAGGCTCCCCGATTGTCGGCGCAGGTTCCTCGATTGTCAGTGGCGGATGCCAGACTTCCGCGGGTGAGCGAATTCCACGGCAGCGCGAGGAGCGGATCGGATCCGCGGCCGAGCCGGACGCCTCTTCCACGGACGCGGGGGACGGCGCTCCGGCAGCGGCTCGCTGAGCTGCGCGGACCGGACGTACCGG
Source organism: Streptomyces sp. NPDC001406 (assembly GCF_042895285.1). Taxonomy (NCBI): domain Bacteria; kingdom Bacillati; phylum Actinomycetota; class Actinomycetes; order Kitasatosporales; family Streptomycetaceae; genus Streptomyces; species Streptomyces sp. NPDC001406. Next base: position 233,964 of record NZ_JBIAWG010000001.1, on the reverse strand, counting down.
CCAAGGCACTGGACGCGCGCGCCCTGGCGGCGCTCGCCGCGAACCCGGGGTGCCGACGGCGCGCGATCCTCGACGGCGCCGGAGTGGACAAGGTGGCGCTGGCAAGCGCGCTGGGCGCGCCGTCCGCCTTCGGACAGTCGCAGTTCGCCCTCACCCGGGGCAACGCGTTCGAGGCACGGGTGAAGGCCGACGGCGGCGCGGAACTGCTGCGGCTGGCGCACACCCGGCTGGACCCGGGCGCCGAACCCCCGCACGAGGCGCGGGTGCCCGACCTGTCCGCCATCGGCCCCGAGGGGCGCACCGCGCGTACGGCGCTGGCGCTGCGCGAGGCCACCGAGGCGCGCGGCGGCTGGACACTGCTCGACCACCCGATGCTCGCCCTCGACGTCGCGGGCTCCCCCGCCTTCCTCGAGCCGGACGCGGTGGTGGTGCACCCGGACGGCAGCTGGACGGTCGTGGAGATCAAGTCCTTCCCGCTGCTGGACGGTTCGGCGGACCCGGCGAAGGTCGGCGCGGCCGCACGGCAGGCCGCGGTGTACGTGCTGGCGCTGGAGGAGGTCGCCGCGCGCCTGGAGCCCGTCCCGCGCGTGCGCCACCGGATCCTGCTGGTCTGCCCGAAGGACTTCTCCAACCTCGCCACCGCCTCCGCCGTCGACGTGCGCAAACAGCGCGCGGTCACCGCCCGCCAGCTGACCCGCCTCACCGGCATCCAGGACATCGCCGACGCGCTGCCCGAGGGCACCTGCTTCGCCCCGGACCTGCCGGCCGAGGAGCTCACGGCCGCGGTCGACGCGGTCCCGGCGACGTACGCGCCCGACTGCCTGGCCGCCTGCGAACTGGCCTTCCACTGCCGGGAACGCTCCCGCGCGGCCGGCGCGGTGACCACCCTGGGCCGCCCGGTCCGCGCCGAACTGGGCGGCCTGACCACGGTCGACGAGGTCCTGTCGGCGGCCCGCGGCGAGAGCGGCGACCCGGACGACCCGGCGGTCGCGGCGCTGCGCCGGGCGGCCGCCCTGCGGGCCGAGGCACTGGCGGGCGCCGGTCAGGGGGCGCTGCCCGGCGCCCGGACCGGTCAGGAGGTGGTCCCTTGTCCCTGATCGCGACTCTCGCCCGGCTGGAGGCCATCAGCACCGGCCGGGCCGGTCCCGCCGCCACCGTCCGGCACCGGCATCTGTCCGACCGTCCCCTGGTGTTCGTGCCGCTGACCACCTCCGGTGAGGCCGGTGCCCCGCTCGGGGCGCTGGTCGGCACCGACCGGGACGCGCCGCGCCTGCTCGTCGTACCGCAGCCGCGCGACCGTGACCTGCGCTTCGCGTTCCTCGCCGAACTGGCCGACAGCGTCCTGCCGTACATCGACGACTACGCCGATACGGTCGAGGCCGCCGAGCGCACCGAGACCGACCCGGAGACGGGCAAGCGGGTCAAGGTCGAGGTCGAACTGTGCGCGGACGCCCCGCAGTTGATCGTCCCGGGCCGCGCGGGCATCGACTTCGTACGGCTGCTGGGCCGCTCCATGCGGTTCCGGCGCACCGCCGAGCAGGAGCCCGAGGCCCCGTATCCCGCGCCGCCCCGGGTGCCGCTGCTCGGGCGGTGGCTGACCCACTTCGGGGAGCGGGCCCGGGTGCCCGGCTCCTCGCTGCTGCTGGCCGCGACGGACGTGCTGGCCCGGCACTGGGCGACCGGGCAGTCCGGCCTGGAGGACCAGCACCTGGGCGCGCTGCTCGCCTGGATCGACCCGCCCGAGGGCGAGAGCGGCGCCGAGGCGGCCCTGCGCGCCGGGCATGCGCGGGACGCCGACGACCAGCTGCTGTGCCCGCCCGCGGGCCCGGCCACGGACCCGGCGTTCGACAACAAGCTGCTCGCCCCCGCCTTCGAGCGCTACGACCGCGCGCGTACCGCCCTCGCCGCCGCCGAGGACGGCATGCAGGCCGACGACCGGCTCGGTGTGCTCACCGCCGCCGAGCGGGAGATCCGGGCGCTGGTGGAGAGCCGTACCCGGCCCACCTGGGACGCGGTGTGGCGCGGCATCGACCTGCTGCGGGCGCTTCCGGAGGGCGCGCACGTCGAGGAGCGGTGGACCCGCGACCGCTGGTCGTTCACCGGTCACCGCGACCGCGTCGTCGCCGGGGAGCCCCCGCAGCCGCGCCGCGACGACGCGGTGACGGCCGCGGGCAAACTCGCCACGCGCGAGCGTGAGCAGGCCCGGCTGGAGGCCCAGGAGGCGCTGGACGACCCGCTGGTGATGGCCGGGCGGCAGCTTTCCGGGGAGGCGTTCGCTGGCGAGGTCGTCGATGTGGTCATGGCGTACAGCGAGGGCAAGCGGCCCAGTCCGCGCCCGCTGGTCACGGTCCGCACGGACGACCGGCCGCATCTCGGGGAGCGGGCGAAGGTGTACCGCTCGCTGGGCGGGAAGCCGCAGGCGGCCGAGTTCGTCGGACACGAGGGCGAGGGGCTGGTCGTGCTGCGGATCGTCGACAAGATGGGCCGCGGCAAGGAGCCGGAGGAGGGGTCGGTGCCGGAGAAGGGCGACCGGCTCTGCTTCACGCTGTTCGAGCACGAGCAGCGGGGCGGCGCCAAGCTGCCCGACCAGGAGCAGACACCGTGGACGCACGGCGGGCCGCCGGGCGAGGCGGTCACCGAGGCCGCCGACGCCGTGACCGAGGAGGACGTCCTGTGACCGCTCCGGCCTTCGACCCCGGTACGGCCGCCGCGCGCGCCACCGACGCGATCCTCCACGACACCCTGCACGGTATCGACCGGGGCGTGGTCGTGGACTCTCCGCCCGGCGCCGGCAAGTCCACGCTCGTCGTCCGCGCGGCGCTCGAACTCGCCGACGCCGGGCGCCCGCTGATGGTGGTCGCGCAGACGAATGCCCAGGTCGACGACCTGGTCGTACGGCTCGCCGAGAAGAGCCCCGAGTTGCCCGTGGGGCGCCTGCACAGCAGCGACGCCGAGCCGTACGACAAGGCGCTGGACGATCTGCCGAACGTACGGAAGTCGGCGAAGGCGGCGGACCTGGCCGGCATCCCGGTCGTCCTGTCCACCGCCGCGAAGTGGGCGCACGTCAAGGTGGACGAGCCGTGGCGGCACGCGATCGTCGACGAGGCGTACCAGATGCGCTCGGACGCGCTGCTCGCCGTGGCCGGGCTGTTCGAGCGGGCGCTGTTCGTGGGCGACCCGGGGCAGCTGGACCCGTTCGCGATCGTGGGCAGCGAGCAGTGGGCCGGGCTGTCGTACGACCCCTCGGCCTCGGCGGTGTCGACGCTGCTCGCGCACAATCCGGAGCTGCCGCAGCACCGGCTCCCCGTGTCCTGGCGGCTCCCCGCGTCGGCGGCCCCGCTGGTCTCGGACGCCTTCTACCCCTACACGCCGTTCCGCAGCGGCACGGACCACGGCGACCGGCGGCTCACCTTCGCGGTCCCGTCGGACGGCTCGGGCCCGGACCGGGTGATCGACGAGGCGGCGGAGTCCGGCTGGGGCCTGCTGGAACTGCCCGCGCGGCACACTCCGCGGACCGATCCGGAGGCGGTGCGGGCGGTGGCGACGGTCGTACGACGGCTGCTGGACCGGGGTGGCGCGGCCACGTCGGAGCGCTCGCCCGAGCCCGCTCCCCTGACCGCGGACCGGATCGCGGTCGGCACGGCGCACCGGGACCAGGCTGCGGCGGTGCGGGCGGCCTTGGCGGAGCTGGGCGTGCCGGACGTCACGGTCGACACGGCGAACCGGCTGCAGGGCCGGGAGTTCGACGTCACGGTGGTCCTGCACCCGCTCTCCGGCCGCCCCGACGCCACCGCCTTCCACCTGGAGACGGGCCGCCTGTGCGTCCTCGCCTCCCGGCACCGTCAGGCCTGCATCGTGGTCTGCCGAGCAGGCGTGACCGACCTCCTGGACGACTACCCGTCGACGGAACCGGTCCAGCTGGGCACGGTCGTGAAGTTCCCGGACGGGTGGGAGGCGAACCACGCGGTACTCGCACACCTGGCCGAGCACAAGGTGGTCTGGCGGCCGTGACCGCACCACCGGCATCTGCCCAGGCAGGCCATCAGCCCGCCGCCGCCCCATCCGCCGGACGGAGTCCGGCACGCCCCCGGAGGCGGCCAATGAATACAGCCCGGACGGCTGGGAGGCGAACCACGCGGTACTCGCACACCTGGCCGAACACAGGGTGGTGTGGCGGCCCTGACCAGCGCGGCCCGTAGACCGCCCGCAGACCCGGGCGACAGCCGTACAGCGCGCTCCCCATGGCCCCTTGCGCGGGCGCGCGACAATGGACGGTGGCCCACCCCGGAAGGCGGCGCCCATCGAACCGTACGAGGAGGAGAAGACATGGCGGAGCCCACGCCGCGTCGGAACGAACCGCGGCTACGCCCCGCGCCCCTGCTCTTCGAGCCCGTGGAGGCGGTCTCCGACCCTGAGCACTTCTTCGACCTGGAGTCGATCGAGGATCCGCGTGCCCTGCTGGCGCGGGCGACAGAGCTGATGCAAGCGTTCAGCGCGGCCACCGACCGGGCGATGGAGTACCAGGCCATCGCCGCGGCGCAGCTGGCCGACCCCCGGCGGTTCGACCGGCTGACCCCGGCGGACATCGCGGAGCGCGCGGAGTGGACCGAGGACTACGCCAGGAGGATGGTGGAGTTCGGGCGGGACCTGATGCGCGGCGCCGGCGCCGAGGGCCGGGGTACTGCCGATCCCGTGTGAGCGTGTGACCGCATGAGCGGGTGAGCGGGTCGGCGAAGGCGCCGCAGGCAACCCGCGCGGCATATGCCAGGCGGGCAAGATACCCCTCCCCACCCCCTCCCGTCCCCGTTTTCCGCAACCCTCCGGAAGTGCCCGCTCACCGCCGGTAGATGTATTCCCCATGAGCAGCACACGGAATGTCACCTCCGACGGCGCCACCTGGCTCGCCTCTGCCGGAACGTATCCGCGCGGCACACTCGCACTCTGGGCGGAGCGCCCGGACGCACCGGTGGTCCTGCCCTGCGGCGCCGCCTTCGACGTGGTGAACGTGCCGGTGGTCTTCGGACGCCGGATGCTGGACCGGCTGTGGGACGAGGGCCCGGGATCCGGGCCGGTCGCGGTGTTCCGGGGCCGGATGCTGCTGTTCGCCGCGCCGGGCACGGCCCAGCGGCTGCCCTCGCTGCTGGCCTGGGAGGAGTGGGGGACGCGGCAGGGCGTCAGCGGCCGGACAGGGGGCGTGCCTCCCCTCATCTGCCACGGCACCGGAGACGCCGTGACCGTCCCGGCGCTCACCGGCGACGGTGCTCCCGCCTCCGGCGGCTCCCGCTGGCTGGTCGCCCCCGACACCCGGCACCCCTGGCTGCCCGGCCCCGAGGTCCTGCTCTGGGCGGCCGTACGGGCGGCCCGCGCAGGCGTGCGGATATCGATTTTTCCTCCCGCCGATCAGGATGCTAAGGTCTACGACGTCAGCAGGCGCCGCTAGCTCAGTTGGTTAGAGCAGCTGACTCTTAATCAGCGGGTCCGGGGTTCGAGTCCCTGGCGGCGCACGCATCCACGATGGCGGGTCGGGTTCGGGAGAACTCGGTCCGCCATTGTTGTTACCTCAACCTTCCGTGCACGCCGCAGCCGCCCTCGTACGACATCGCACGCGCTCAGCCGGCGACCCCCGGTGTGATCTTCACCGTCCACGCCCCCGACGCCGTGCGCCCCTCCACCTCCACCTTCACGCCCTCCCCGGACACCGTGAAGCTCTCCCCGAGCCCGACCGGCGCATCGGCCAGCGGCGCGTACACCGAGTCCTCCCAGCAGGCCTCGGTGTGCGGATGGGCGTCCACGACCTCGACCGGCCCGCCCCCCGACGCCGCCTCGCCGCGCACCCGGTACACGAGCACACCCTCCCGGCAGGTCGCATGGTCGTTCCCGGCCGGGCCGCGGGCCTCGAAGGCCAGCACGCTGTCGGCTCCGGTGCGTACGACGGCCAGCTTCGTGCCGTCGCCCAGCCCGAACGCCGGAGCGCCGGAGGCGGCCGTGACGGGGGTCCCCGGCCCGGCGGCGAGGGGTTCGAGGGTCAGCCGCGTGGGTCCGGCCCCCCGGACGCAGGTCACCTGCCGGGGATCGAGCCAGCCCAGCTTCCACTTGTGCCAGGCGAACAGATCCGGGGACAGTCCGAACTGGCTGCCCATCAGGTCCCAGTCGCCGACGTACGTGTCCCAGTCGCCCTTCCCGTCAGCCGGGCGGTGGTACAGGTCCGGCAGGTCGAAGACGTGCCCCGTCTCGTGCGCGAGGACCAGCCGGTCCGGCGGATGGTGCTCGAAGACCGTGACGACCCGCCGTACGTCCGTGCCGTCGACATGGGCCGGGGTGTCGAGGTTGACGACCTTCGTCGCGTCGGAGTCCACGCCTGGCGCATCCGGGTCGGCCACGAAGTAGACGACGCCGTAGCGCGAGAAGTCGACCTCGCGGTCGGCCACGGCGAACGCGTCACGCAGATAGGCGGCCCGCCGGGACGGGTTCCAGTCACGCCGTATGGCGTACGACGTCGACGGGTGCGGCATACGGAGCCAGTGCGTCAGCGGATGCGGGACCAGCGTGAACTTCCCGTAGGAGGCCTGCTCGAAGAAGCGGCTGGTGGCCGGGAAGTGGTCGGCGGTCAGCTCCGCGGGAGTGGTGCGCGGGGTGGCGTCCGGGAAGGAGAGGAACACCATCACGGCCGACATCGGGCGGGTCGGCCGGGTGTAGGCGGCGTTCCAGGTGTCCACGCCCTCCGAGTGGTGCGCGTCGGTCCGGTGCAGCGCGCACGGCACCGTGGAGAACGCCTCGGCGGCCGAGGGGCCGGACAGGATCGAGGTCGCCGCGAGCGCCGACATCGCGGTGAACACTGCGGCGGTGCTGCGCAGCTGAGGACGCGGCACGAAGGGACCTCCGGTTGCGGTTCACGGGACACCGCACCCAGCGTGTGTGACTTTGCCGTCCTTCGTCCTGTTTGTCTGCACCAGAAGAGTGAGAGGCCGCGCATTGGGCCGAGTGGGCGACACCCCGGAGCACTCACGGAACGTCACAAGTGGTCGAGGGCTTGAAGAAGCCGTCCACGTGCGGGCAGAAACGATCTGTCAGAACGGCCGGTTCGTCGTGGACACTGGAGAGTGGCTGGAAGGCCCCGGGGCCAGCCCCTATGATCGGCACACTTTCCTGCACGGACAGACATCGAGTGCACTGCGGGAGCGAGCGGTGAGCGGAACGTCCGAAGGGCCGACGCCCACGGCAGACCTCGACCGGTCCGCCGTCACAGAGAGTGACTTCAGTGCGCCTGCTTGTGCCGAGTCCCGTCCCGATCCCCCGGCGGACGCCTACCGCACCGTCTTCGCGACCGCCCCGCTCGGGATGGCGGTGGTCGACCGCGAAGGCCTGGTCGTCGACGCCAACGACGCGTTCGGCACGCTGCTCGGCACGGCCCCCGACGCGCTCGACGGCCGTATCGCCGCCGACCTGGTGGACCTGGCCTCCGACGCCCGCATCTGGCACGCCTACCGCGAGGTGCTGCGCGGCCGGCAGGCGAAGCTACGCTGCACCCGCCGGCTCAAGCACCCCGACGGCCACTCGGTGTGGGCGCAGGTCACGGTCGCGCCCTTGGCCGGTTCCGCACCCGGTGTCCTGCTGTCCGTCGCCGACATCAGCGGGAACCGTGAACTCCAGTCCAGACTGCGGCACTTGCAGATGCACGACCCGGTGACCCGGCTGCCCAACCGCACACTGTTCTTCGAGCGGCTGTCGGCCGCGCTGGAGGCGGAGACGTACGAGCAGAGCGGCACGGGCCGGATCGGCCTGTGCTACCTGGACGTGGACGGCTTCAAGGCGGTCAACGACACCCTCGGCCACCGCATCGGCGACCGGCTGCTGGCCGCCGTCGCCGAACGCCTGACCAGAGTCGCCGACGAGGCCGGGTACGCGCGCACCGGCGCGCCCCTGGTCGCCAGGCTCGGCGGCGACGAATTCGCCCTGCTGGTCGAGGACTCGACGGGCACCGAGCAGCTGGCCGACCTGGCCGAGGCGGCCCTGGAGGCGCTGCAGGCCCCCTTCGATCTGGCGGGCCAGCGGCTGTCGCTCACCGCGTCGATCGGTGTCGTCGAACGCCACGCCGCCGGGACGACGGCCACCGGCCTGATGCAGGCCGCCGATACGACGCTGTACTGGGCGAAGGCCGACGGCAAGGCCCGCTGGACGCTGTTCGACCCGGAGCGCAACGCGCACCGTATGACCCGCCAGGCGCTCTCCTCGACGCTGCGTCCCGCGATCGACCGGGGTGAATTCACCCTGGAGTACCAGCCGTTGGTCGGGATGGAGGACGGCCGGCTGCGCGGTGTCGAGGCGTTGGTCCGCTGGAATCATCCTCAGTTCGGCACACTGACGCCGAATCGGTTCATCGGACTGGCCGAGGAGGACGGCTCCATCGTCCCGCTCGGCCGCTGGGCCCTGGTCACCGCCTGCCGCCAGGCCCGCCGTTGGCAGCTGGACCACCCCGACGAGGCGCCGATCTTCGTGAGCGTCAATGTGGCGGTCCGTCAGGTGTGGGACTCGGACCTGGTGGCGGACGTGGCGGAGACCCTCGCGGAGACGGGCCTGGCCCCGCATCTGTTGCAGCTGGAGCTGACCGAGTCCGCGGTGATGGGTTCGGCGGGCCGCCCGCTGCAGGCCCTCCAGGCCCTCAGCGACATGGGTGTCCGCATCGCCATCGACGACTTCGGCACCGGCTACTCGAATCTGGCGTACCTGAGCCGACTGCCGGTGTCGGTGCTCAAGCTGGACGGCTCGTTCGTACGGGGCTTCCAGTACGACGACCCGGGCGACCGACCGAACCCGGCCGACGAGGTCGTGGTGGAGGCGATGATCCAGCTGGCCCACCGCCTCGGCCTCACGGTCACCGCCGAGTGCGTGGAGACGTCCGCCCAGGCCACCCGGCTGCGCCACATCGGCTGCGACACCGGTCAGGGCTGGCTGTACTCCCGCCCGGTGTCGCCGGATCGTATCTCCGAGTTGCTGGGGACCGAGACCTATGCGGTCGGCAACCCGTAGGCGTCCGCGATCAGTTCGTACGAGCGCAGCCGCAGCTCGCCGCGGTGGGCGTGCGAGGTGAGCATCAACTCATCGGCGCCCGTGCGCTTCTGGAGGGCGTCCAGCCCCGACCGGACCTCGTCGGCGGTGCCGTGCACGATGTTGCCGGCCCAGGAGTGGACGAACTCCTCCTCGTACGGGGTGAATTCGTGCTTGGCGGCCTCGTCCGGGTCGGGAAAGAGCCCCGGGCGGCCGCTGCGCAGCCGGATCATGTTCAGCGCGGTGGCCCGCACCTGCCGGCGCGCCTCCTCCTCGTCATCGGTGGCGAGGGCGGAGACGCCGATGAGGACGTAGGGCGCGTCGAGGACGTCGGACGGGCGGAAGGACTCCCGGTACAGGTCGAGGGCCGGGACGGTGTTCTGCGCGGAGAAGTGATGGGCGAAGGCGAACGGCAGGCCCAGCAGACCGGCCAGCCGGGCGCTGAAGCCGGAGGAGCCGAGCAGCCAGATCGGCGGGCGGTGCGGCGACTGGACCCCGCCGGAAGCGGTGCCCTGCACCGGCCCGGGGATCGCGTGGATCCGCGCGTAGGGGTGGCCGTCGGGGAAGTCGTCGTCCAGGAAGCGGGTGAGTTCGGCGAGCTGCTGCGGGAAGTCGTCGGCGCCTTCGTCGAGCGTGTCCGTACGGCGCAGGGCGGCGGCGGTGGCCCCGTCGGTGCCCGGGGCGCGGCCCAGGCCGAGGTCGATCCGGCCCGGTGCCATCGCCTCCAGGGTGCCGAACTGCTCCGCGATGACCAGGGGCGCGTGATTGGGCAGCATGACCCCGCCCGACCCGAGCCGGATGCGCTCGGTGTGGGCGGCCAGATGCGCCAGGATCACCGCGGGCGAGGAGGAGGCCACACCGGGCATGGAGTGGTGCTCGGCGACCCAGTACCGGTGGAACCCCCGCGCCTCCGCGAACCGGGACAGCGCGACGCTGGTACGCAGCGCATCACCGGCGGTACGCCCCACGCCGACGGTCACCAGGTCCAGTACGGAGAGGGGAACGGGCGCGGTCCCGTACTTCGCCCCCCGGATCTCATCTGCCGACACGGTGTGTGCCTCCTGCGGTCTCGGCCGTACGCTGTTCTCCGGGACCTAACAGGAGGCACTCTCCGCTTTATTCCCGCCCCCCGGGCCACACGCCGTCACACCTGTACGACCGGTTCTCGGGTGAACAGCGTGCCCAGTCCGGGGGCGTTCACCCGGCGGTCCGTGAGGCGCAGGGCCTCCCATGCCGTGACCTGGTTCGCCGTGAGGACGGGTTTGGAGAGGGACTTCTCCAGGAGGGGGACGTACCCGGCCGTGCGCAGTGCGGTGTCCGGGAGCAGGATCGCCTCCGCTTCCGGGTGGTCCGCCGCCCGTGCCAGCGTCAGGACGTCCTCCTGCCGCCAGGTGCCGACCTCCGTCGCCGACGCGGCCCCGGCCGACCGTACCCCGGTCACCTCCACGCCCCCGGCCCGCAGGAAGTCCGTGAACAGGGAGGTCAGGTCCTCCGGGTACGTCGCTCCGACCGCCACCCGCCGCACCCCGATCTCCCGCGCCGCGTGCACGAAGGCGAAGGACGTCGAGGAGGCCGGCATGCCCGCTGTCCGGGCCAGCGCGCGCACCTGGTCCCGGGCGCCTTCCCAGCCGTACACGAAGCCGCCGGCGGTGGACGCCCACACCACCGTCTCCGTCCCCGCCAGCCGCAGCTCCTCCACCGCCGCGGCCAGCCGCTCCGGCTCGCCCGTGCGCCGCAGCGCGTCCACCCGGTACGCGCCCTCGCCGACGTCGATACGGACCACGTCCACCCGGATGCCGCCGCTCAGGAGCTGCTCGATGCGCGGATAGTCGTCCTCGGCGAAACGGCCCGGGTAGAGAAATCCGAGTGCGGTCATGTCCAGCCCTCCAGCTGCATTCGTCCGGCGACGCCTGATACGGCCCCACGGCTCGGGTACCCAGTCACCGCGCCGCCGCCCCGCGGCGTGACCTGGTTGGCGGACACCGCCGAAGGACAACGGCTCGTGGGCACGCTTGTGTTGACGAGGGTGGGCCCGGGTGCGAGCGTGGTCAATCCGCGCATGTCAGACAACTCTCTCCCGCTCGGAGGAACCGCTTGCCGACGCCCGTGCCGACCCTCCTCGTGCTCGACGCCGACCCCCTCCCGCGCCTCGGCCGCCTCACCGGCCGCGCGCGCGTCGTACACACGGACGCGGCCGCCCTCGCCGAGCGCCTCCCGGCGGCCGATGTCCTGCTGGTCTGGGACTTCGCCTCGCACGCGGTGCGCGCGGCCTGGCCGGGCGAGGGCCCCCGCCCACGCTGGGTGCACACGGCGAGCGCGGGCGTCGACCATCTGATGTGCCCGGAGCTCGCCGCCTCCGACACCGTGGTGACCAACGCGCGCGGGATCTTCGACCAGCCCGTCGCCGAATACGTCGCCGCCCTGGTCCTGGCGATCACCAAGGACCTGCCCCGGACCCTGGACCTCCAGCGGGAGCGGACCTGGTGGCACCGCGAGACCCGGCGGCTGGCGGGCACGCGCGCGTGCGTGGTCGGCTCCGGGCCCGTCGGCCGTACGATCGCCCGGACGCTGAAGGCCCTCGACGTCACCGCCGCCCTCGTCGGACGGGTCCCGCGCACCGGCATCCACGGCCCCGACGACCTGGACCGGCTGATGTCCCGCGCGGACTGGGTGATCGCGGCGGCGCCGCTGACCGAGCGGACCCGGGGCATGTTCGACCTCCGCCGCTTCGGCGTGATGCAGCCCTCGGCGCACTTCATCAACGTCGGCCGCGGCGGTCTCGTCCTCGAGGACGCGCTCGCCGAGGCCCTGTCCAGGCGGTGGATCGCGGGCGCGGCCCTGGACGTGTTCGCCGACGAACCCCTCACCCCTGAAAGCCCGTTGTGGCGGGTCCCCGGTCTGATCGTGTCCCCGCACATGAGCGGCGACGCGGTCGGCCGGCACGACGAACTCGGCGTGCAGTTCGTGGAGCTGTTCGAGCGTTGGGCCGCGGGAAGACCCCTGGTCAACGTGGTCGACAAGCGGCGCGGATACGTGCCGGGCCACTGAGCGGGGCCCCCGGGGCCTCCCCCCGTTTGCGATGCACAAGGTTTGCGATGCATAAGGGGCCTGGTCCCGGGTAGCCGCGCCGCCATGGCTCCACGACTTGGCAGACGGCAGCGCACAGCCGGGCCCCCGCCCGGGTCCGGACACTCACGGCGGTCGGTGCTCGCCGCGCTCGGCGGCCTCGGCGCGCTGGGAGCCGCGGGCTGCGCGCGCGTGGCCACCGCGGCCGGCACGAACGGCGGCGACCTGCTCGACCGGCTCCGGGCCCAGGGTGTCGTACGGCTCGGGATCGCCGGCGAGGTTCCCTTCGGGTACATCGACAAGGACGGCCATCTCACGGGCGAGGCACCGGAGTTGGCGAAGGCCGTCTTCAAGCGGCTCGGAGTCGACCGGGTGCAGCCGGTGCCGACCGAGTTCGGCTCGCTCATCCCCGGACTGAACTCCCAGCAGTTCGACGTCGTGGCCGCGGGGATGTACGTCAATCCCGATCGCTGCGAGCAGGTGATCTTCGCCGATCCCGACTACCAGATGCTCGACTCCTTCATCGTGCGCAAGGGCAATCCGATGGACCTGCACGACTACAAGGACGTCGTGGCGAAGAAGGCGAAGTTCGCGACCGGGACGGGATACGCCGAGATCCAGTACGCCGTCGAGGCGGGGTACAAGGAGAGCGACATCCTGATCGTCCCCGACCAGGTCGCCGGGCTGAACGCCGTGGAGGCCGGGCGCGCCGACGTGTTCGCCGGTACGGCGCTCACCGCCCGCGAGGTCGTGAAGAAGTCCGCCAAGGCCGAGGCCACCAAGGCCTTCGCCCCGCTCGTCGAGGGCCAACCCCATGTGGACGGGGGCGCGTTCGCGTTCCGGTCGGCCGAGACACGGCTGCGGGACGCCTTCAACGTGGAGCTGCGCCGGCTGAAGAAGAGCGGCGAACTCTTCCGGATCCTGCGGCCGTTCGGCTTCACCGAGGCCGAGATGACCGACCTCACCGCGAAGGAGCTGTGCGGCGGATGACCACGGGCCTGTGGAAACTCGTACTCGAAGGAGTCTGGACCACCCTCCAGCTGCTGGTGCTCAGCGCCCTGCTGGCCACGGCGGTCTCCTTCGCCGTGGGCGTCGCCCGCACCCACCGGCTGCGGACCGTCCGCTTTCTCGCCGGCTTCTACACCGAGGTGTTCCGCGGCACCTCGGCCCTGGTGATGATCTTCTGGGTGTTCTTCGTGCTGCCGGTCGCCTTCGGCTGGCAGCTGGTGCCGCTGTGGGCGGGCACGCTGGCGCTCGGGCTGACCTACGGGGCGTACGGCGCGGAGATCGTGCGCGGCGCGCTGACCGCGGTCGACCCGGCGCAGCGGGAGGGCGGCGTCGCGCTGAGCTTCACGCCCTGGCAGCGGCTGCGGCTGATCCTGCTGCCGCAGGCGGTGCCGGAGATGATCCCGTCCTTCTGCAACCTGCTGGTCGAGCTGCTCAAGGGCACCGCCCTGGTGTCGATCACCGGCATGGGCGACCTGGCGTTCAGCGGCAACCTGGTGCGGCTGGCGCTGCAGGAGAGCGCGCACATCTACACCTATCTGCTGCTGATCTACTTCGCGATCGCGTTCGTGATCACCCGGCTGATGCGCGGTCTGGAGAAACGACTGAAGGCCGGGATCGGCAAGGATCCCGGGACGGAATCCTCGGCGCGTGAGCTGAAGCGCGCGCGGACGACCGGGGTCGGGGCGGCGGGCGGTGGTGTCGCGTGAAGTGGGACTGGAGTGCCGTACGCGAGTTCATGCCGCACTTCTGGGACGGCCTGCTGGTCACCCTGCAGGCGCTGGTCCTCGGCTCGCTGATCTCGTTCACCCTGGGGCTGGTCTGGACACTGCTGATGCGGACGCCGACCCGCTTCGTGCGCTGGCCGGTGGGCGCAGTGACGGAGTTCGTCCGCAACACCCCGCTGCTGGTGCAGCTGTTCTTCCTCTTCTACGTGCTGCCCGAGTGGGGCCTGACCTTCTCCGCGCTGACCACCGGTGTCTTCGCGATCGGGCTGCACTACTCGACGTACACGATGCAGGTCTACCGGGCCGGCATCGAGGCCGTGCCCGCCGGGCAGTGGGAGGCGGCGACGGCGCTGAGTCTGCCGGTGCGGCGGACCTGGGCGGTGGTGATCCTGCCGCAGGCCCTGCGCCGGGTTGTACCCCCGCTCGGCAACTACGTCATCGCGATGCTCAAGGACACACCGATCCTGATGTCGATCACCGTGCTGGAGATGCTGGGCCGGGCGCGGCTCTTCTCCCAGCAGCACTTCCAGTTCACCGAGCCGGTGACGGTGATCGGCGTGGCCTTCATCGTCGTCTCCTCTCTCGCCTCCCTCCTTCTGCGCACCCTGGAGCGTCGCCTTGTCCGTTGAGACCAGTAAGCAGCCAGTCGCCACCGACACCCGTCCGTCCGAGCTGATCCGGCTGGCGGGGGTGACCAAGCGGTTCGGGGACAACATCGTCCTGGACCGGCTGGACCTGTCCGTTCAGGCGGGCCGGCACGTCACCCTGATCGGCCCCTCCGGCTCCGGCAAGACCACGATCCTGCGGCTGCTGATGACCCTCACCGAGCCGGACGAGGGCACGATCACCGTCGACGGACAGCCACTCTTCCCGGCGCCCGAGAAGCAGGTCCGGGAGGTCCGCAAGAAGATCGGGATGGTGTTCCAGCAGTTCAATCTGTTCCCGAACATGAGCGTGCTGCGGAACATCACCGAGGCCCCGGTCACCGTCCTCGGCCTGTCGAAGGACGAGGCGGAGGCCCGCGCCCGCGAGCTGCTGGACATGGTGGGGCTCGCCGACAAGTGCGACGCCCGCCCGACCCAGCTGTCCGGCGGCCAGCAGCAGCGGGTGGCGATCGCACGGGCCCTGGCGATGCGGCCCAAGGTGCTGCTCCTGGACGAGGTGACCTCCGCGCTCGACCCCGAGCTGGTCGCGGGTGTCCTCGATCTGCTCCGGGACATCGCCCGCTCCACCGACATCACCATGCTCTGTGTGACCCACGAGATGAATTTCGCCCGGGACATCTCCGACCAGGTACTGATGTTCGACGCGGGGCGTATCGTCGAGACGGGTCCGCCGGAGCGGATCTTCAGCGATCCGGAGCAGGAGCGGACCCGGGAATTCCTCAGCGCCGTGCTGTGATTACGGGAAGTGAACGCACGAACACCCGAGGTCTCGACGCCGGGTCATGACGAAGGCATATGCCAGCGTGCCTGCGTCGCAGCTGAGAGCGTCAGATTCTGACCAACGCACTCTCCACATACGGCTCTTGCCGGTTATCGTGGAGAAGATTCGCCGTCCGGACTACGGCCAAAGAGCGAGCGCAGGGGGGACCACCGTGGCGCTGATGCACGAGCCGACCGCCCCGTACCACTCCGCCCAGGACGCCCTGCGCGTCCTGGAGACCGTGGCACAACACTCGACCGGCATCACCGACACGGAGCTGACCCACAGCACCGGACTGGACCCCGAGCGCCTGACCGCGCTGCTGCGCATGCTGCGCCGCGAGGGGTACGTGGAGCAGATCACCGACGGCGCGTACGTCACCGGGGAGACCCTCAGGCGCCTCGGCTCCGCCCACGGCCGCGAGCAGGCGCTCACCGAGAAGCTCCAGCAGATTCTGGACCGGCTGCGCGACTCGGTCGGCGCCGCCGTGTATCTGAGCCGGTACGTGGACGGCGAGGTGCGGATCGGCCAGTACGCCGACAGCCCGGACACGCCCGCGGTCAACGAGTGGGTGGACTTCCGCTCCTCCGCCCACGCCACCGCGATCGGCAAGAGCCTGCTCACCCAGCTCGACCACAACGCCCGCCGCGACCACCTCTCCCGTCACAGAATGGCCCGCCTCACCTCGCACACCATCACCAGCGACAAGCTTCTGCTCTCCCGTTTGGAGTCCCAGCCGGCGACGGTGCCCGTCCTGGACCTCCAGGAGTACGCGGTCGGCACGGTGTGCGCGGCGGTGCCGATCACGGCGGGTTCCTCGGTGGGCTGCCTGGCACTGTCCCTGCCGCTGGAGCAGGCACACCGGCTGAAGCGTGCGGCGGACGCCCTCAACCGCAACGCGGCGCCGGTGCTCCTGTCGCTCGCGATCTAGCCCGGGACGGACCGGTCACGAGCACCCCTGCGGACCAGGTAGTATTTTATTCGTCGCCAGCCGCGCAGAGCGGATGGCGGGAGTCATGCGCCGCTAGCTCAGTTGGTTAGAGCAGCTGACTCTTAATCAGCGGGTCCGGGGTTCGAGTCCCTGGCGGCGCACATCTGAAGGGGCCCTTCGCAGCAGCGAGGGGCCCCTCGACGTCTTCCCTGGTCAGCCTCCGGTACTGGGCCTCCCCGGGCGGTCGCCACCACACGGGGTCGGCGCACCGGAACCCCTCGCGCCGCAGCCGCGCCCGCTCGATCTTGTTGGTGGCCGTCACCGGCATCCGCTCCACCACCCGGACGAACCGGGGCGCCATCTTCGTCCCGAGGTCGGGCTGGGCCCGCAGGAACTCCGCGAAGGACCCCGGGTCGAACCGCCCGGCCACGGTCGCCATCACCTGGTCCCCGGTCACCGGATCCGGCACCCCGTACACGGCGACGGCCACCGCCCCCTCGTACCGGGCGACGATGTTCTCGATCATCGCGGCGGCCAGGTTCTCCCCGTCGACCCGGATGCGGTCGTCGCTGCGGCCGGCGAAGTACAGATATCCCTCGGCATCCCGGTAGAAGAGGTCCCCGGTCCAGTAGGCCCCGCCCCGCCGCCGCTCGGCCTCCGCGGCCGGATTGCGCCAGTACCCCTCGAAGGGGCTGGGCCCCTGATTCACCAGCTCCCCGATGGCCTCCTCACCGTTGAGGAGCTGTCCGGCGGCATCGAAGGCGGCCACCGGGCACTCCCGCCCCGTACCCGGATCGCACACCATCAGGCCGGGCCCGGCCGGACCCACCGCCCCCGCCGGAGTCCCCGGCGCCCACTGGATGGCCGCCCCGCCCTCCGACGACCCGTATCCCTCCACCAGCCGGACCCCGAACCGCCGCTCGAACGCCGCCGCGTCCACCGCCCCGGCCTCGGTACCGAAGCCCATGCGCAGGGGGTTGTCCCGGTCGTCCGGACGCGGCTCGGTGGCCAGGAGGTACTGGACCGCCCGGCCGACATAGGTGAAGTACGTCGCCCGGTACCGCCGTACGTCCGCCAGGAACCCGGACGCCGAGAACCGCCGCCGCAGCGCCACCCCCGCCCCGGCCGCCAGCGCGGGCGCCCAGTCCGCGATCACCGCGTTGCCGTGGAACATCGGCATGCAGATGTAGTGCACGTCGTCCGCGCGGACGCCGAACTGCTCGACGAGCGAGCGTCCGGCCGCGGCCAGCCGGCCCTGGGAACAGATCGCGGCCTTGGGCGCGCCGGTGGAGCCGGAGGTGAAATAGAGCAGGAAGCGGTCGGCGGGCCCGGCGCGGGCCGGGTCGGGTACGGCGCCGTCGTACCCGGCGAGGAGGTCGTCGTACGCATGGGTGTCGGTCACCAGGAGCCGTACCCCGGGCAGGTCGAGGCCGTCGAGGAGGGGCAGCCGGGCCTTCTCGGTGACGAGGACCGGGCACTCGGAGTGCAGGATGTCGCGGGCCAGTTCCGGGCCCCGGCGCGTGGGGTTGATCCCGGCGACCGCCGCGCCGGCCAGCGCGGCCGCGCTCAGCCACAGCGGGAACTCGGGGGTGTTGTCGAGCAGCACCCCGACGTGCGGTTCGGCGGCGCGCGGCAGCAGGTCCGCCAGGAGCGCCGCCCGGGCGGCCGCACCGGCGGCCGCCTCGTGGTGGGTCAGCGCCTGGTCCTCGAACCACAGCCCCGGCCGGTGGTCGCCCCACCGCGCCGCCACCAGCTCCGCAACCGTGCCCCTCCGGTCCTCCATGGACGGGCACGGTAGTTGACGTACCGTCAGATGTGGAGTCCCGCTACGGCAGCAGACCGTCCGACTCGGCGAAGATCACATGGGCCATGGCCATGAAGGCGAGGCAGAAGGCGACGAACACGCCGAAGAAGACCAGCATGCAGCCCGTGCCCACCGCGAGCTTCCCCCGGGCCGGGGGGTGGGCCGTGGCCCGCTCCGGGTGGTCCGGCAGATAGTGCACGGTGACGATGTCGCCCTCGATCACGGTCGAGGGGCCGTTCAGCTCGTCGAACCGGACGGTGCGCCCCTCGCGCGTGGTGAACTCGTAGACATGGTGCAGGGTGGTGCTCACGGAGGTGTCGCCGGCGCCACCGCTGGTCGTCGTGTACGACCGCAGACAGCGCGCCTCGGCCGTGAGGCCGTGGTTCCAGGCGCCGCTGATCTGCCGGGAGCGGGCGATCGTCCTGACGGCCAGGACGGACACGCCGGCGATCATGATGACGGGTATGACGTAGAACAGAACTTCCATGAGGTCCCCCGAGGTCGGTACGCCGACCGGACGATCGGCGTGGCGGGAACCTACCCCCGCCACCTGCGGAAGTGTCTCAAGGGAAGCTCAGAACCCCGGCAGGGCCCACGTGCGCCGGCGGCCGGGCCGGAACCGGTGGCGCCGGCACACGCGGAACCCTCCCGAGGCGGGGTCAGAACGTGACGTCCGAGCAGGCGTAGAACGCGTTGCCCGTGTCGGCGATCGTCCAGACCGCGAGGATGACGTGATGACCGCTCAGGCCGGACGGCAGTGTGCCGCTGTGGCTGAGCGTGGAGGGCGGGCGCTGCCCGTTGTAGGGGACCGTGAGGAACGGTGTGGTGTTGAGGTCCGAGCGGGACAGGGCGTGGTTCTGGTTCCAGCCCGGCTTGGTGACGTAGTACTTGAAGTCGGTCGTGGCGTGCATGGCGGTGAACTGCCAGCGGAAGGTGTAGCTCTGACCGCCCGTCACCCTGGTCGTCGGCCAGGCCGCGCCGGACGGCGTCCTGGGCGAGCTGAGCTGGGCGAACCGGCTCAGCCCGCCGTTGCAGAGCTGTCCGTCGGCGGGGCCGCCCGCCGGGAAGCCCTTGGGGCCCTCGACGCTCTGCGGCTCCCACTGGATGTCGCCGCAGTTGGTCACGGTGCCGTTCTGACAGAGCTTCTGCCTGCTGATGGGGAGGTCGGTGTAGCCGTGCCCGCTGGCACCGCCGGTGGAGAGCACGAAGGCTCCGGCGGTTGCCACGCCCAGCACGGCTGCGGACAACTTGGTCTTTGTGCGCATGCTGCCGCTCCTGGAGAACGTGGGGGAAGTTCAGTGAGCTGTGCAGGTCTAGACCAAGTCCCAGATTATTGCCGTTAGTTGAACATGTCCATACCAATCACGGCGCGGCCTCCCCGCGCCCCGAACAGAACGCCACGGTCAGGTCACGCACCAGCACCTTGCGCTCGTAGTCGTCGAGTTCGACGAGTCCGCGCATCGTCAGCCGGGTCACCGTGTCCTCCACCGAGTCCACGACCGAGCTGAGCATGGTGGCCCGCTGCTGCGCGTCCAGCGCGGCGATCCGGCGGCGGTGCATGGCGGCGGCCACCTCCGGGGCGTACTCCGCCCGGACGGGCTGCACGGAGAACACCTCCAGCCCGACGGGCGCCGCGTCCGCCACGACCATCCGGGTCAGCGCGTCCGTGGCCACCTCCACGGCACCCTTCGACGCACCCGGCATCTCCACCGGCACCCGGGCCAGCGCGGCCTCGACGCACTCGCGCAGATACGACTCGTGGTCCTCGACCCCGAGTGCGGCCCGCGCGGTGTCCCGCACCCGCCACACCACCAGCACCACCACGCGCAGCGCGACCCCGTTGCCGTCGGCCGCGGGCATCGGCTCGCTGCGCCAGTGCCGCAGCCGTACGTCGACCCGGCGGCGCAGCACCAGCGGATTGACCCAGAGCAGGCCGGTGCGCCGGACCGTCCCCCGGTAGCGGCCGAACAGTCCGAGCACCCAGGCCCGCCCGGTGGTGCCCCGGGCCAGGCCGCCGAAGCCGAAGAGACCGAGCGCCCCGGCCCCGGCGTACGCCGCCCACTGGGCCGGGCCGACACCGGCACCCGCGTAGGCCGGCAGCCGCAGCGCCTCCACGGCGAGCGACGGCAGCACGCCGGCCCACCAGGAGGCGGCCAGACACCCGGCCACCCCGCTGACGCCGGCGAACACCCCGGCCGCCCCGGGCAGCACCCGCGCCGGACGTTCGGACAGGTCGGGGTCGAGCTCCGGGACCGGCCGGGCCTTGGCGGGGACCGGGCGTCTGAGCCGCGGCTGTTCGCCGGTGCCCTGCCTGCGGGCCACCACCGCGGTCCGCAGCGGCACCGGTGACGGGTCGGGGTCGTCACGGAACAGCAGATGGACGGGGATCTCGGTGGTCGCCTCGTTCTGGATCAGCCGGGCGGGACGGGACGGTCCCTCGGGAGGTCCCTCCGGCTCGGGCGAGTGGGATGTGGTCGTACTCATGCGTGCCTCCAGCCTCCGCGCCAGATGCGTCACAACAGGTGGTACAGACGGGTCGTCGGGTGGTGCAGACGGGTCACAGGGACGGACATGTCGGGGTCACGGGGACAGGCGGGTCGGGGTCACGGGGACAGGCGGGTCGGGGTCACGGGGACAGGCGGTCGGGGGCATGGGGACGTACGGCCCGCCGTGGTCGTTCCGGGTCATGAGAAGAGCCGCCGCCAGGTCTCCGGGCCCGGATAGCCGTCCGCCGCGCCGCCCCGCCACCCCTGGGAGCGCTGGAAGGCCTCGACCGCCCGCCGGTCCGCCTCGCCCCAGCGCGGTCCCGGCCCGGTGGCGTAGAAGGAGCCGAACCCCTTCTCGACCAGCCGCTGCCCCAGCTGGGTGACGTACTCGTTCTCCTCCCCCGGACGGAACAGGTTCCGGCCGGGATAGCCGGGGACGCCGTGCGAGGCGGGCCGTCCGGCGGTGCCGGCCGCCGCGGGTGTCTTGGCCGTGCCGCCCGCCGCGGCCGGGATGTTCTTGCCCTTCCCGGTCGTCAGCAGGTCCCAGGTGACCGGTCCGGGCAGGCCGTCGGCGGCCGCCCCCGTCCAGCCCTGGGCCTGCTGGAACGCCTGGGTCGCCCGTCGGTCCGCATCCGACCAGACGGGGCTCGGGCCCTTGGTGTAGTAGGCGCCGGCGCCGCGGGCGATCAGCATCCGGCCGAGCTGGGTGACGTAGTCGTTGTTCGCCCCGGGGCCGAAGAACTCCGCTCCCGGGTACGGCACCGCCTTGGTGGTACTGGCCGGTTCCGCACCTGCCGCGGTCTTGGTCACTCCCTTGTACCGGTAGGGGACGTACCGGTCGGAGTTGCTCCAGTAGGCGTAGGGGGTCGACTGGCGGCGCGCGTGCGGGGGTGTCTGTTCGTAGGCGGTGTAGTAGGTGTGCGTGTAGTCCGTCCAGCCGCCGAAAATCACGACGTGCGAGCCCTTCTCGGGGTTGTCGGGATTGTGGAACAGCAGGATGTCGCCGGGCTGGAGTTCCTCCTTGGCGATCTTCACCCCGTACTCGCCGAGGCTGCCGGTCCATTCGTTCCCCGGCAGTCCCCAGGCCATGGAGACATAGCCCGAGCAGTCCTGCCGGTAACCGTCGGACCAGTAGTCCTCCATGCTGTACGGCACCTTCGCGGCGATCCAGGTCTTGGCTCGGTTGATGATGTCCGTACGGGTGGTCGCCGGGGCGTCGGCCGGGGAGACGGGCCCCGCCGGTTTCCCGCGGGGGCCGTGCAGCGGCGCTCTGCCGCCCTGGGGGGTGTCGGAGTCCCCGCCCTGCGGGGTGTCGGCGCCGCCGTCCGCGGGGACGCCGGGCCGGTGGGGGGCATGGGAGGCGGTGAGGGCCATGGCCGGCTGGCCCGCGCCGACGGCGGCGGACGCGGCGGCGGCCACGACCAGGGCGCGCCGGGCGGCCGGGTGACCGCCGAAGCGGCCGGCGAGAGGATGCGGGCCCACCCGCCGCCAGTGGACGCATCCGGGGCATTCGCAGTCGCTCACGGGATCGAATTCCTCGAATACCGGAGCCACCATGCGATTCCCCTCACATTCCTGATTCAAATGTCCGCAAATGTGCACATTGCACAGTTTCCCAACTGTCTTCCCGACGCGCATGTTGACGGTCCGAATGATGTACGGCCGCCCGAGCGCCCCCTCGGCGGCGCGGAGGGCCGGAGCTGGGACCTCCCCTGTTGGTCGGGAGCACCCCTGGAGGTCGGGTAGAGTTCTCGTTGTCAGCAGGCGCCGCTAGCTCAGTTGGTTAGAGCAGCTGACTCTTAATCAGCGGGTCCGGGGTTCGAGTCCCTGGCGGCGCACCGACCGGAAGGCCCCCTCGCCATCGCGAGGGGGCCTTCCGCATGGCCGGGTTCCATGGCCGGGTTCTTTCGTATGGCCGGAACCGGGGCCTCCTCCCGATTGGCCGGATACCCTCTGGCCATGGCAGCCCGAGACCTGCAGGAGCGGATCAAGAAGCTCATCGTCGAGCGGCGGCTGCCCTCCGGGGCCCCGCTGCCGACCGAGCCCGAGCTGATGGTGTTCCTCGGCGCGAGCCGGAACTCGGTGCGGGAGGCGCTGAAGGCGCTCCAGGCGATGGGCATCGTCGAGATCCGGCACGGCTTCGGCACCTATGTCGGCCCGATGACCCTCGCACCCATGATCGAGGGCCTGGCCTTCCGCACGGTCGCCGGGCACTACCGGGGCGAGGACTCCCTGCTCCAGCTGCTCGAACTGCGCGAGGCGGTGGAGAGCGGACTGGTTGCCCGGCTGGCCGGACGACTGCCGGAAACCGACCTGATTGAACTAGAGGGTCTTGTCGTCCGTATGGAACAGGAGGCCGCACAGGGAGCCGGCCTCGCCGAGACCGACCGAGCGTTTCACGCCACCCTCTACCGAGGGCTGGACAACGTGTTGCTGAGCGAGGTGCTGGAGGCGTTCTGGGACGCCTTCCACCGCGTTCAGCGGGATCTGCTGGACGTACCGCAGGACCCGAAGGTCACCTGCCGCCAGCACCGGGAGATCCTGGACGCGGTCCGGTCCGGCGATTCCATACGTGCGGAGGAGGCCATAAGAGACCACTTCGGCAACATCCGTGCCCGCTTGTCAACGACCGACACGACTGATCCACAAGATCCCCACACACGCCACAATGAACGCGTATGACCGGTAAACACCGCGTTTCGCATCTTGCGATCATGCTGAACACCGTAGAACCCTGGTTGTTCAAGCTGCGGCGATTTCGCGGCACTTGGGGGGTAGGTAAGCGGTTGCCAGGTCTGCGGGGAGAAGGGGCCCCGTTCATGAACGGATGCCGAGGGGGGCATCATGCAACCGGAGGGTCGCAGTCCATGTCTATAAGGTGTGGAGAGCCTGTGGCCCATTTGACGCGACTGTGCGGGTCGAGGGGGACCTGACAGCCGAATGGAACCGACAGACACGCGGTGACCTGCGTGTGGGGGGATGACTCATGACGTCGACGCCGTCCGGCGCCCGACGGGAATTCGACCCGTCACAGACCACCCAGCTGAGGATGCCTTCGCACCGGACCGGGCAATTCCGCCGGATAAAGAAGACCCTGCCGAGATACGACTACGAGCATTACAGCCGGCTGGCGGGCCCCCTCACCCAACCGGACCCCAACAAGCCGTACAAGGTGCAGTACCGCTCCCTGCTCTCACAGGAGCCGCACCGGGTACGAGCCGCGCTGATGCTGGGCGCGGCCCCGCTGCTCTCACTGGTCCTGCTCGCCTGGCTGCTCCAGCCGGAGCACTGGACCGAACGCGACTACCCGGCCTACGACTTCCTGCCGGCCCTCGACGTCGTCATGCTCGTCTCGATCGGTCTGATCGAGTTCTTCCGCTGCATGAACGTGCTGTCGAACGCGCACGCCACCCTGGTCGCCCGCGACCCGGTCCCGGTCGTGCCCGAGACCGGCACCCGCGTCGCCTTCCTCACCTCCTTCGTGCCCGGCAAGGAGCCGCTGGAGATGGTGACGAAGACCCTGGAAGCGGCCGTGAAGCTGCGTCACCGGGGCCTGCTGCACGTCTGGTTGCTCGACGAGGGCGACGACCCGGCCGTCAAGGAGGTCTGCGCCCGCCTCGGCGTGCACCACTTCACCCGCAAGGGCGTCGCGCACTGGAACCAGCCCAAGGGCCCGCACCGCGCCAAGACCAAGCACGGCAACTACAACGCCTGGCTGGAGGCGCACGGCGACGAGTACGACTTCTTCGCCTCCGTCGACACCGACCATGTGCCGCTGCCCAACTACCTGGAGCGGATGCTCGGTTACTTCCGCGACCCGGACGTCGGCTTCGTCATCGGCCCGCAGGTGTACGGCAATTACGACACGTTCGTCACCAAGGCCGCCGAGTCGCAGCAGTTCCTCTTCCACGCGCTGATCCAGCGGGCCGGCAACCGCTACGGCGCCCCGATGTTCGTCGGCACCTCCAACGCCGTGCGCATCAAGGCCATCAAGCAGATCGGCGGCCTGTACGACTCGATCACCGAGGACATGGCCACCGGCTTCGAGATGCACCGCGCCAAGAACCCCGCGACGGGCAGAAAGTGGCGCTCCGTGTACACGCCGGACGTGCTGGCCGTCGGCGAGGGCCCGAACGCCTGGACGGACTTCTTCACCCAGCAGATGCGCTGGTCGCGCGGGACGTACGAGACGATCCTCAAGCAGTACTGGAAGGGCTTCTTCTCGCTGCCGCCCGGCAAGCTCTTCAACTACACGATGATGATCATCTTCTACCCGATGTCCGCCCTCAACTGGATTCTGGCCGCGCTGAGTTGCGCGCTGTTCCTGGGCCTGGGCGCCTCGGGTGTGAACATCGACCCGACCGTGTGGCTGATGCTCTACGGCAACGCGTCCGCGCTGCAGATCGGCCTGTACATCTGGAACCGGCGCCACAACGTCTCGCCGCACGAGCCGGAGGGCTCCGGCGGTGTCGCGGGCATGGTGATGTCGGCGCTGTCGGCGCCGATCTACGCCCGGTCGCTGATGGACGCCGTACTGCGCCGCAAGAGCAAGTTCGTGGTGACGCCCAAGGGCGACTCGGCCAGCCCCGACACGCTGTTCGGGACCTTCCGGATCCACTGGTTCTTCATCCTGGTCTTCGGTGGTTCGCTCGCCGCCGGCTTCGTGTACGGGCACTCCCACCCCGCGATGATCACCTGGGCTGTCTTCGCCATGCTGATCACCGCCTCTCCGATCTTCGCCTGGCGCCACGCGCTGCGCCAGGACAAGAAGAAGCCCGCCGATCCTGTGGTCACCGAGCCGCAGGACGCGGTTCCGCCCCCGGCCCCGGCGGCCCCGCCGCCGCACGCTCCGCACGCGCCGCAGCAACGGCCGAGCTGGGCCGCCTCGAACGGGGGCAACGACCAGAACATGCAGATCGCGCTCGGTGGACTTGGGGGACGTAAGGAATGAACGACAGTGCCGGTCGCCGCCGCGCCCGCAGACTTGCGATAGGCACGGCGGTGGTACTCGCGCTGGCCGGGATGAACGGTCCTTGGCTGTACCGCTTCGGAACCGAGCAATACCACCAGTACAAGATCAACAGACCCGAGTACAAGGCCGAGAACGGCCACTGGGACATCATCGAGTTCCCCAAGGAGTACCGCCAGGACACCATCCACGCGGCGCTCCTGCACACGGGAAAGGTGCTGTTGATCGCGGGGTCGGGCAACAACCAGGACAACTTCGACGCGAAGAAGTTCGACACCCGCATCTGGGACCCGGTCAAGGGCACCATCAAGAAGGTGCCGACGCCCGCCGACCTGTTCTGCACCGGCCACACCCAGCTGTCCAACGGCAATCTGCTGATCGCCGGCGGCACCAGGCGGTACGAGAAGCTCAAGGGCGATGTCACCAAGGCCGGCGGCCTGATGGTGGTGCACAACGAGAACCCGGACAAGCCGATCACGCTGCCCGCGGGGACCAAGTTCACCGGCAAGGAGAACGGCAAGACCTTCGTGTCGAAGGACCCGGTCCTCGTGCCGCGCGCGAAGAAGGTCTTCGACCCGGACACCGGCGCGTTCCTGCGCAACGACCCGGGTCTCGGCCGTATCTACGTCGAGGCGAGGCAGAGCGGCTCCAAGTACGAGACCGGCACCCAGGACAACTACCGGGTGCAGGGCCTGACCGGCGCCGACGCGCGCAACACGTACGGCATCGCGCAGAAGCTCGCCCTCGACAAGAAGGACTTCCAGGGGATCCGGGACGCCTACGAGTTCGACCCGGTCGCCGAGAAGTACATCAAGGTCGACCCGATGAACGAGGCCCGCTGGTACCCGACGCTCACCACCCTGAGCGACGGCAAGATCCTCAGCGTCTCCGGCCTCGACGACATCGGCCAGCTGGTCCCGGGCAAGAACGAGATCTTCGACCCGAAGACCAGGAAGTGGACGTACACGCCGAAGATCCGGCAGTTCCCGACCTACCCGGCGCTGTTCCTGATGCAGAACGGGAAGATCTTCTACTCCGGTTCCAACGCGGGCTACGGCCCCGACAACGTGGGCCGCGACCCGGGCATCTGGGACGTGACCACCAACAAGTTCAGCAAGCTGCCGGGGCTGAGCGACGCGGGCGAGATGGAGACCTCCGGGACCGTGCTGCTGCCTCCGGCGCAGAACGAGAAGTACATGGTCATCGGCGGCGGTGGCGTCGGCGAGTCCAAGCTGTCCAGCAACAGGACCCGGCTGATCGACCTGAAGTCCGCGAACCCCAGGTTCGTGGACGGGCCGACGCTGGAGAAGGGCACGCGCTACCCGCAGTCCTCGGTCCTGCCCGACGACAGCGTGCTGGTGTCGGGCGGCTCGGAGGACTACCGGGGCCGCGGCGACTCCAACATCCTCCAGGCGCGGCTCTACCACCCGGACAGCAACAGCTTCACCAGGGTGGCCGACCCCCTGGTGGGCCGGAACTACCACTCCGGGTCGATCCTGCTGCCCGACGGGCGGATCATGTTCTTCGGGTCCGACTCGCTGTACGAGGACAAGGCCAACACCAAGCCGGGCAAGTTCGAGCAGCGCATCGAGATCTACACGCCGCCGTATCTGTACCGGGACTCACGGCCGTCCCTGTCGGGCGGACCACAGACGATCGCGCGCGGCGCGTCGGGGACGTTCACCTCGCAGCACGCGTCGACGATCAAGAAGGTCCGACTGATCCGCCCGAGCGCGTCCACGCATGTGACGGACGTGGATCAGCGCTCCATCGCGCTGGACTTCAAGACGTCCGGAAACAAGATCACTGTGACGGTGCCGAAGAGCCGGAATCTGGTGCAGTCCGGTTGGTACATGCTGTTCGTCGATGACGACCAGGGCACGCCGTCCAAGGCACAGTGGGTCAAGGTTCCGTAGAAGCAGCACACTTGGGGGCGCCCTCCGACGGGGAGGGCGCCCCTTGGGCTACGTGCCGGTAATTACCGGCTGTTCGCCGGCTACTTGCCGGCGTTCGCAAGCTTGAGTGCGTACGTCGGCCACCAGGCTCCCGCCTTGGGGCCTCCCTTGCACTGGCCGTCGGACTCCCCCGGCCGCTTGACCCACAGATACGCATCCACCAGCGAGTCCGCCGTCTTCGTCGTCGGCGCCTCCCCCAGCGCCCGGCCCGGCGGGTTGCACCAGCGCTCGTCCGGGTCACCAGCCGTGTAGGGGCCGTTGCCGTTGCGGCTGGTGTCGATGACGAAGTGCTTGTTGCCGACCTTCGCCGAGAGCTGCTTGCCGTAGGCGATGGAGTCCTGGGTGGAGTAGAAGTTGGAGACGTTGAGGGCGAAGCCGTCGGCCTGGTCGATGCCCGCCCACTGGAGGGGCTGGAAGATCTGGTCGGGGTGGCCCCAGCCCGCGTTCCCGGCGTCCAGGTACACCTTGGTGTTCTTCAGGGACTTCAGCTTGGCGATCGCACCCTTGAGGAGGTCGTAGCGCTCCTCGTGGAACTCGTCCGGGGTGCAGCCGTTCACCAGGTGCAATATGGCGTCCGGCTCCAGGACGACCATCGCGGAGCGGTCGCCGATGCCCTTGGCCACGCCGTCGATCCAGGCGCGGTAGGCGTTGCCGTCGGCCGCGCCGCCCTGCGAGTACTGGCCGCAGTCGCGGTGCGGGATGTTGTAGAGGACGAGCAGCGCCGTACGGTCGGACTTCTCGGCGGCCTCGGTGAAGCCCTGGGCCTCCTGCTCGGGGTTCTCCGGGCCGATCCACTCCCCCGTCGGCTGCTCGGCGATCTTTCTGATCTGCTCGGCGTCGTCCTTCTTGCCGTCCTTCTCGTAGGCGGCGACCTGCCGGGCCGCGTTGCCGTCCGGGTTCACCCAGAACGGGTCCACGCCCTTGGGCTGTTGGGTGATCTTCGCACCCTGACCGCCGTCGTCCCCTCCGTCCCCGGAGGAGCATCCCGCGATCAGCAGTCCCGCCCCGAGCACCACTGCGGCCGCCCTGCTGCCGTACATCCAACTCCCCCTTGGGTGCACCGTTCCAAGGGTCAATCGTGACATACCCGCCGCTCCGGTCACGAGATCGCATGGGCCTTGTCGGAGACCTGTTACAGCCCGGGGTGCCTGGGTGGGCGCGCCTGGGCCGGTTCGGCGTACGGGGCTCGGCGGACGCCGGCAGCCGGGAGGACATCGCGCTCGACCTGCCTGCGGCGCAGCACGGCGGCGGGCCTTGCTTCGACAACTACGGTTCCGGCAGACCGGTCCCGCCGGTGTCGGTCCGGGCGGCGCTGTCCAGCGGCCTGGCGCAGTGTCACCTGCGGGGATGACGGAGAGCCACCAGGTTGGGACTTCCCGTCAACTTCCTCTAGGCCCAGGGGTGTCATCCGTTCTAGAGTCGTTCCATCCGGTCCCGGCCACCGGCCGGATGTGCACCCACCGGGGTTTCCGGACCTCCCGCGCCGGTCGCCGGGTTACTCCCGCAGCCCGCGCGAGCGCGGTCGAGGACCTGCCCGGTCGGCGGCTTCGGGGGGAGCGAGCCGCCGGCCGGGCCAGGTGCCCGGGTCGGGGCGCCTACGGTCCCGTGCCGGTGAGGTACGCCGACACCACCACGTTGGCCGTGTAGTGGTTGGTCGCCCGGTCGAAGCTGCCGCCGCAGGTGATCAGTCGCAGCTCGGCGCGGCCCGCCTGCCGTGGTCCGTAGGCCTGGCGGGCGTCGAAGTCGTCGCGGGGCAGGACCTGTACGTCGTCCACGGTGAAGTCGGCGACCTTGCCGTCGGCGCGGACCACCCGGACCGTCTCGCCGGGCTGCATCGTGCTGATCTTGTAGAAGACGGCGCGCCGGGTCGTGGTGTCCACGTGCCCCACCATCAGCGCGGTGCCGGCCGCCCCGGGTTTCACCCCGGCCGCGTACCAGCCCACCACTCCCGGCTGGTCGAAGGGCGGCGGTTCGATCGCCCCCTGCCGGTCCAGGCCTCGGCCGACGACCGGCGCCTGCACACCCAGTTCGGGGATGTCGATGCGCTGCGGCAGCGCATCCCCCAACGGCTCGGCCGCGGGCGGGAGTTCCGCCCCGGCCGGCCGGCCCACCGCGGCGATGTCGCCGGTCGCGGCACCGGAGGTCCCCTGCGGTATGCCGGTCAGCTCGCGGCCCCACAGCCACAGGCCGAACAGCAGCACGGCCCAGGCCGCACAGGTCACGAGCCGCCCGGTCCCGGTGGATCCCGCACCGTCGGACATGGTGACCTGCGCCCTCAGCCCGCCTCGCGGCTCCGGCGGGCACTGCGCAGCCCGACGGCGACCGCGGCGAGTCCGGCGAGGACGAGGCCGACGACCGCGTGGGCGGTGCCAGGACCGTCCGCGTGGGCGTCCACGGAGGCGAAGTGCGCGGTGCCGCCGCCGCCCGCGTCGACAGGGGCGACGGGTGAGGCGGCGAGGGAGGAGAGCGGGTCCGGCTGCGACGCGTCCTGCGACGACGACCCGGCGACGGTGAGCCTGCCGTTGACCACCGAACCGGCGCAGGTGACCTTCACGTCGTACGAGCCGGGCCGGGCCGCCGAGCGGACCTGTGTCTCGCCGGCCAGCGCGCCGCCGACGCCGACCAGCCGTGCGTCGGACACGAACGCCGGCGAGGCGGCGGTGCCGGACGTCCCGCCGCAGCCGCTCACCCGCAGCGCCACTGCGGCGCCGGGGGCCGGGGTCGACGGGGTCACGGAGACTCCGCCCTCCGCCGCGTGGGCCGTCGGAACGAGAGCGGCGGCGGCCAGGAGTCCTGTACAGAGAGTGAGGCGTAGTGAGCCCATCGTGAAACCTCCAGATATCTGGAGACTCCCCCCACGGGCCCACCGACGCATCTTCCAGGGG
Source organism: Streptomyces sp. NPDC001406 (assembly GCF_042895285.1). Lineage (NCBI taxonomy): Bacteria > Bacillati > Actinomycetota > Actinomycetes > Kitasatosporales > Streptomycetaceae > Streptomyces > Streptomyces sp. NPDC001406. The sequence goes on along the minus strand of NZ_JBIAWG010000001.1, from coordinate 203,665 downwards.
CCTTCTACTACTCCGAACGGGTTGGTCCAGGTTTCGAACCCACGTCTCAGACCCGGTCGACCAGCTCCGCGATCGAGTCCACGATCTCGGACGGCCGGAACGGGAAGCGGTCGACCTCCGCCGGCTGGGTGACACCGGTCAGCACCAGGAAGGTCCGCATCCCGGCCTCCAGGCCCGCGAGGACATCGGTGTCCATACGGTCGCCGATCATGGCGGAGGTCTCCGAGTGGGCGCCGATCGCGTTCAGCCCGGCCCGCATCATCAGCGGGTTGGGCTTGCCGACGAAGTACGGCTTCTTGCCGGTCGCCGCGGTGATCAGGGCCGCGACCGAGCCGGTGGCGGGCAGGGCGCCCTCGACGGAGGGGCCGACGTTGTCGGGGTTGGTGGCGATGAACCGGGCGCCGTCGTTGATGAGCCGCACGGCCTTCGTCATGGCCTCGAAGGAGTACGTCCGGGTCTCGCCGAGGATCACGAAGTCCGGCTCGTGGTCGGTCAGGATGTAGCCGACGTCGTGCAGGGCGGTGGTCAGACCCGCCTCACCAATGACGTACGCGCTGCCGCCGGGCCGCTGGTCGGCGAGGAACTGGGCGGTGGCCAGCGCGGACGTCCAGATGTTCCCCTCCGGCACGTCCAGCCCCATGCGGCGCAGCCGGGCGTGCAGGTCGCGCGGGGTGTAGATGGAGTTGTTGGTGAGCACGAGGAACGGCCTGCCGGACTCACGCAGCTTCTTCAGGAAGGAGTCGGCGCCGGGAATGGGGACACCCTCGTGGATGAGCACCCCGTCCATGTCGGTGAGCCACGACTCAATGGGCTTGCGGTCTGCCATGTCTTGCGTCTCCTGGCGTACGTACGGTCATGAGCTGGGGGCGCCGGAACCACGGCGTACCGACGCCCCCAGCCTAATCAGCCCTGCCAGATACGGACCCCGTCGATCACGCGGTACCGGCGAGACAGCCGCGGCAGAGCCGGTCAGCTGCCGGTGGCCGACTTCCAGTCCTCGACGTACGACGTGAGGTTCTCGTCGATGTCGTTCCAGTCCGGGGTGAAGATGTCCACGCCGTCCATCAGCCGGGCGAGCGCGACGGCGTTGGCGTCGGCGGCCTTGACGTCCGAGCGGGCGCTGAAGCCGCCGCCGATCTCGCTGACCTGCTGCTGGGCCTTCCGGCTGAGCATGTAGTCGAGGAGCTTCCTGCCGTTCTCGCTGTGCGGGGCCTTGGTGACCAGGCCGGCCGCGTAGGGCAGCGCGAACGTGGTGGGCCTGCCGCCCTGCTTCGCCGGGAACCAGATGCCGAGGTCGGGCATGTCCTTGGACTGGGCGTAGTTCATCTGCACGTCGCCGTTGGCGACCAGCAGTTCGCCCTTGTCGGGCGAGCTTGCCGGTGGAGGCGGACGGGCCGACGTTGTTGGCCTGGAGCTTCTTCAGATAGGCGAGGCCGGTCATCTCCAGCGCCTCGGTGACCCGCGTCCGGATCCCGGCCGTGGCGACCTTGCGGCCTTGAGCCCGAAGGCCACGTTGTCCTCGACCCGCATGTGCGGGAACAGCGCGTACTGCTGGACGACCATGCCGATGCCGCGCCGGTGGGGCGGCAGGTCCGTCACGTCCCGGTCCCCGAGGAGGACCCGCCCCGAGGCGGGCCGTACGAACCCGGCGACCGCCCGCAGAGCGGTGGTCTTGCCGGAGCCGGACGGCCCGAGCAGGGCCATCACCTCGCCGGGCTCGACGGTGAGGTCGAGGGAGTCGAGGACGACGTTGCCGTCGTAGGCGACCGTGACGGAGTCGAAGCGGATGCCGCTGCTCATGTGAGCACTCCGGGCAACCCGCCCACGGAGTCCAGCACATGGGTCGCTCCGGCCGTGCGCAGCGCGTCCGCGCCGTGCGCCCCGGTCAGGACACCGGCGACCACGCCCGCGCCCGCGCGTACACCGCTGAGCATGTCGTACGAGGTGTCGCCCACGACGGCGATCTGCCGCACATCGTCGGCGGCCGCCGTACGGAGGAACGCGGCGAGGACCATGTCGGGATACGGACGGCCCCGGCCCCCGGCGTCGGCGGGGCACAGCGTGAGCGGCACCAGGTCCTGCCAGCCGAGCGCGGCCAGGATCGCGTCCTGCGTGGTGCGCGCGAAGCCGGTGGTCAGCACGACCGTACGACCCTGCGACCTGAGCTCCTCGATGGTCTCTCGCGCACCGGGCAGGGCCGCGACCCGGCCCGCGTCGACGAGTTCCGCATACGCCGCCTCGAAGGCCTTGTTGGCCTCCTGTGCCCGCGTCTCTTCCCCGAACAGATGCCGGAAGACGGAGATCTTGGACTCGCCCATGGTGGCGCGGACGTAGTCCACCATCGAGTCGGGATCCGCGCCGAGGTGCCGCGCGGCCGCCGCGAAGGCCTCCTCGACAAGCCCGCCGTCGGCGACGGTGGTGCCGGCCATGTCCAGGACGACGAGCCGGATGTCGTTGTTGTCGGTGTTCTGCGTGGTCAACTTCCTCACCAGCCCAGTTCGTTCGCGGTGGTCTCGGCTATCGCGGGCGAGCAGGTCATGCCGCGCCCGCCGGGCCCGGTGACCAGCCACACCCCGTCGCTCACCTGCTGCCGGTGCACCACCCTGCCGGTGTCGGTGCACTGCGCGTACACGCCGGCCCAGCGGCGCCGGATCTTCGGGAGCGGCCGGCCGAGGAGGGATTCGATGACCTCGGTGAGGTGGTCGTAGGGGTCCTCAAGGGTGTCGAAGGCGAAGGGGTGCTCGTACTCATGGGTGTCGCCGATGGTCAGACCGCCGTCGGCGCGCTGCACCATGAGCAGTTGCATCCCGTGCTCGGCGGCGGTGCGCGGCTGCGGCTGCCGGGCGTTGAGCTCGTCCAGGGCCGGGGAGGCGTAGGCGGGGTAGTAGCGGAAGCTGTCCGCGTCGGCGACCGAGGTGGTGAGCGGTTCGCCCAGCGGGTCGGTCTGCATCATCTGGAGCCGCACGCGGCGGACCGGCAGGTCGGGTCCCGTCAGCTCGCGGACGAGTCCGCCCAGCCAGGCGCCGGTGCACAGCACGACCACGTCGGCGTGGTGCACATCGCCGTGGTCGTCGCGGACGGCACCCGCGCCGACCACCTCGCGCACCTCGCGTCCCGGCAGGAAGGTGTAGTTCGGGGACTTCGACAGCTCGGCGCGCAGGGCGCGCTGAGCGGTGCGCGGCTCGACGGCGGCGTCGCGCTCGCAGTACAGGGCGGCGGTGAAGTCGCCGCGCAGCGCGGGGTTGAGGGCGCGCGCCTCGCCGGGGGTCAGCAGCTTGTAACCACGGGCGGCGGCGTCCGCACGTGCCACGGCGGCCTCGGCGACGGCGAGTTCGAGGGGGCCGCGCACGGGGGTGAGGGATCCGATGGCCCGGAACCCGAGGCCGGGCACGCACCCGCCGATCCGCTCCCACAACTCCCGGGCCCGGAGCGCGGTTTCGAGCTCTTCCCCGCCCGCGCGTCCACTGACCCAGATCTGCCCGAAGTTGCGCAGCGAGGCGCCGCGCGCCTCCGCTTCCCGCTCGATCTGCACGACCTGATGGCCGCGTTCCACTGCTTGCCAGGCGTGCATGGTGCCCACCACGCCTGCTCCGACGACTGTCACTCTCACGGCGGCAACGCTCCTCGCGATCGGGGAACCGGAACGGTCCGGCTGACAACGAGAGCGTGAACGAGCCATCACGTTTGGGCTAGACCCGTTATCATTTCGTGATACTCGGAGGGAGTGCCGTGCGGGTCGCTCTCAGCCAGTGAGGTGAGCCGTGAAGGAGAACCGGTCCCCTCGGTACAGGCCCCGCACCCGCTCCAGCGGGCGTCCCTCGGTGTCCCTGGAGACCCGGTGGATCAGCAGCATCGGCAGGGCGGGCGGGGTGCCGATCAGGAGGGCCTCGCGCGGGGTGGCGAGCACGGTCTCGACGCGCTCGTCGGCGTCGCCGAAGCCGATGCCCTGCTCCTGGAGGTAGAGGTAGAAGGACGAGTCGGGCTCGAAGTCGGTGTCGAGGCGCGGGACGCGGGAGACGGCGACGTAGGTGCTCTCCAGGCCGACCCGCCCGTCGTCGGCGAGCAGCACACGCTCCAGGTGCCAGACGGGTTCGCCGCGGGTGAGGCCGATCTCGGCGGCGAGCGCCTCCGGGCAGGGGAAGCGGTCGAGGCCGACGAGGTGACGACCGGGCCTGCGCCCCTGCCGCCGTACGCCTTCCGTGTAACTGGCGAGGGACAGCGGCTGCTCCAGCTTGGGCCCGGCGACCACGGTCCCCCGCCCCTGCCGTCTGAGCCGCCCCTCCAGCACCAGTTCGCGCACGGCCTGGCGCACGGTCTCGCGGGCGACGTCGTACCGCTCGGAGAGGTCGCGCTCGGTGGGGATGAGGCTGCCCTCCCCCAGTTCCTCCAGGAGGGCGGCGATCCGCGCCTTCACGGCGTAGTACTTGGGGATGCGCCCGTGCTCGGGGATGCCGGCGCGGACGGGGGCGCCGGGGGCCTGGTCGTTCGGGTAGTCCACGGGAGGGATCGTCGCAGACGGGGCGACCGGTGGTGATCGCGGACCCCCGCGCCCTCGCGGCTCAGCGCCGCCTGCGCGCCATCAGATACGCGCCCCCTCCGGCGAACAGCAGGACGGTGGCACCGGCGAGAGCACCGTGCCCGGCCCCGAGCCCGGTCCGCGCAAGCTCCCAGGCCCGCGAACCGGCTCCTTCGCCGGCGCCTCGACCGGCACCGTGACCGGCACCTTCACCGGCCCAAATGTCGTCCCGGTCCCCTCTACCTCCTCCCCCGCCTTCGTCTCCGCCGCCTCCTTCATCCCCGCCGTCTCCACCGTCTCCGCCGTCGCCTGCGCTCTCCTCGGCCACCGGGGTCTGTTCCGGCTCCTTCGTCGGCATGGATTCCTCGGCCGTGGGGAGCGGGGTGCCCGAGCCGCTGGGTGCGGCGGACCGGGGAGTCGCGGTGGGGATGGGCCCGGGTTCGACGCCGATCCCGAACCGGTAGTCGTTGGACTGCCCGATCCAGTCGCCGTCCTGGTTGTGGCGCTGTACGAGGGCCGCGTTGGCGGTGACCGCGTTCGTCACGGCGTCGGAGGTGAGGGAGAGCCGGACCTTGACGCTGACGGTCTTGCCGGGACCCACGGTGAACCCGGGGAAGCCGTCCGCGTCGAACACGCCGATGAGCTCGTGCGCGTCGGTGGTCTCGAAGCGGACGTCGTGGGCCGTCGCCCCGTCGTAGAACTCCAGCTTGGGCTGCGAGGCCTTGAGGGCACGTTTGTCGTCGACGAGCACGAGGACGGGGTGTACGGCGGCGCAGGTCTGGCGGGTGGTGTTGGTCAGGCCGATGTACCAGGTGCCGTACCCGCCGCCGGCCTCGTAGGAGGTGGGACCGCCATGGATCCGGCTGGTGAGCGGAAAGCGCTGGTCGTCGGCGCCCGCGCAGGACGCAGCGGAGTCCGCCCGCGCGACCGCCGACGACAGGGGGGCGAGAACGGCGGCTGCGGCGAGGCAGAGGGACAGGGGCGTGCACAGTCGCATGAACACATAACCATCCCGGGCGGGGTGGCCGACGGACGGCGCCATTCCGCTCGGGCACCTCGAACGGCGGCGCGAATCCGCCCGATCGGCGCAGAGGCGTACCCCCTGGGGGCGCAGACGCGTTCGCCGTCCTAGGAACCCAGACGCGTACGCCCCGCCGGCACAGACACGTACGCCGTCCTAGGAGCCCAGACGCCTACGCCCCAACGGCACAGACACGTACACCGTCCTAGGAGCCCAGACACCTACACCCCAACGGCACAGCCCCGTATGCCCCGCACGCACCCCGCACCCCCACCCCAGGCAGACGTCAGCCGTCCGCCCGCCCGAACACCGGTGCCAGCATCAGCTGCGCCGCCCCCTCCGCCACCCCGCCGGAGGCGACCCGCACGGGGACCGCCCCGCCGAGCGCGCCCTCCCGCCGAGCCCGCTGCGCCAGCACCCCGGCGACGCCCCGCACAAAGACCTCCGGCGCCGCGGCGACCGTACGACCGCCGAGGAGCACCTGATCGATGTCGAGCAGCCCGACGAGATTCGCCGCCCCGACCCCCAGCACCCGGGCCGCCTCCGTCAAGTCCCCCCGCCGCACCGCCGCCAGGCACAGCGCCTCGATGCACCCGCGCCCCCCGCACCCGCACACCGGCCCGTCGAGCTGGATGACCTGGTGGCCGAACTCCCCCGCCCCGGTCCGCGCCCCCCGGTGCACGTTCCCGCCGATCACCAGACCGGCACCGAGCCCCGTACCGAGATGCAGATACGCGAACGACCCGCCCTCGCCCGCGACGGCCAGCCCGAGCGCCGCCGCGTTGGTGTCCTTGTCGACCACGACGGGAATCCCGAGGCGCCCGGCCAGCGCGTCCCGCAACGCGAAGCCGTCCCACTCCGGGAACCCGGTGACGCGGTGCAGAACCCCGTTGGTGTGGTCGAGAGGGCCGGGAGAGGCGACGCCCATCCCCAGGAGGGACGCCCGCGCCCCGGACACCAGCCCCTCCACCTCCCGTGCGGCGGCCTCGACCACCGACTCGGCCCCGGCTCCGAAGTCCAGGCCGGCCCGGACCTCGCCGACGACCGCCCCGGTGAGATCGCAGAGCACCGCCCGCAGTTCGTCGCGGTCCAGATGCACCCCCACCGCGTGCCCCGCCTCCGGCACCAGCCGCAGTACGGTCCGCGGCTTGCCTCCGGTGGACGCCCGCCGCCCCGCCTCCGCCGCGAATCCCTGCTCCCGCAGCCGTGCGGTGATCTTGCTGACGGCCTGCGGGGTGAGCCCGGTCCGCTCGGCGAGTTCGAGCCGGCTGATGCCCTCCGCACCGGCCGTACGCAGCAGGTCCAGCACCAGCGCGGTGTTGTGACTGCGTACGGCGAGCAGATTCGCTCCCGTGGGGCCGCTGCCGCTCTTCGTCCTGTTCACGCCACCCATTCTCCCCACCACTTGCACTTTGGCAACAGCGTTGCGAAAGTGGGACGCATGACTGCTGGTACACCCCTCCGCGTCGGCCTGGTCGGCTACGGCCTCGCGGGTTCCGTCTTCCACGCCCCACTGATCGCCGCCACCGAGGGCCTCGCCCTCGACACGGTGGTCACCTCGAACCCCGAGCGGCAGGAGCAGGCCCGCGCCGAGTTCCCGGACATCCGGCTCGCCACCGCCCCGGACGAGCTGTTCGACCGTGCCGACGAGCTGGACCTGATCGTCATCGCGTCCCCGAACAAGACGCACGTCCCGCTCGCCACCGCCGCCCTGAAGGCGGGCCTCCCGGTCGTGGTGGACAAGCCGGTCGCGGGCACGGCGGCCGAGGCCCGCGGTCTCGCCGCGCTCGCCGAGGAGCGCGGACTGCTGCTGTCGGCCTTCCAGAACCGCCGCTGGGACAACGACTTCCTGACCGTCCGCAGGCTGATCAGCCACGGCGAGCTGGGTGACGTATGGCGGTTCGAGTCCCGCTTCGAGCGGTGGCGGCCGCAGCCCAAGGGCGGCTGGCGCGAGTCCGGCGACCCCGCAGAGATCGGAGGTCTGCTCTACGACCTCGGCAGCCATGTCGTCGACCAGGCCCTGGTCCTCTTCGGCCCCGCCACGCAGGTGTACGCCGAGACCGACATCCGCCGCCCGGGCGCGGAGACCGACGACGACACCTTCATCGCCGTCACCCACGCGAGCGGTGTCCGCTCCCACCTCTACGTCTCCGCGACGACCGCCCAACTCGGCCCCCGCTTCCGGGTCCTCGGCTCGCGCGCGGGCTATGTGAAGTACGGCCTGGACCCGCAGGAGGCGGCGCTGCGGGAGGGGCTGCGGCCCGGCCCGCAGTGGGGCGCGGAGCCCGAGTCGCTGTGGGGCCGTCTCGGCTCCGGCCAGTCCCCGCTGACCGGCGGCGGCGATCCCGTACCGACCCTGCCCGGCGACTACCCCGCCTACTACTCGGCCGTGGCGGCGGCCCTCACCGGCGCCGGCCCCAACCCGGTGACCGCGCTGGAGGCGGCCGCCGCCCTCGACGTGCTGGAGGCGGCCCGGCGCTCCGCCCGTGACGGTGTGGCGGTGACCCTCTGATGCACCACCCGAAGATCACCCCGAAGTACACCCCCGAGCTCACCCCGTCCGTGGAGGAGCTGGAGACCCAGGAACGGCACCTGGTCTTCCCGCGGTTCACCCACGACGACGCCTGGGCCCTCGGCTCCCTCCTCGTCGAACTGGCCCGCGAGCGCCAGGCCCCCGTGGCCATCGACATCCACCGCTCCGGCCAGCAGCTCTTCCACGCGGCGCTGCCCGGCTCCACCCCCGACAACGACGCCTGGATCGCCCGCAAGCGCCGGGTGGTGGAGCGCTACGGCGCCTCCTCCTACCTGGTCGGCGCCCGCTTCCGGGCCAAGGGCACGACGTTCGAGGAGGCCTCCCGCCTCGACCCCGACAGGTACGCGGCACACGGCGGGTCGTTCCCGGTCAACGTGGAGAACGTGGGCATCATCGGTGCGGTCACCGTCTCCGGTCTGCCCCAACTTCAGGACCACCGCTTCGTGGTGGAGGCGCTGGAGCAGTTCCTGGGCCGGCCGCCCCAGTAATCACCGGCGGGATTAACCCGAGGCTCCCTCCGGTTGGCACTGTCCATACGTCTGACAGCCGGAGGGAACGGAACCGATGAGCGGCACCCTGAAGGAAACGGTCGGCCGGTACGGCATCTGGAGCGTCGGGCTCCGCGCGGAGGACCCGGCCCGCCGCGCCGAGATCGCCGAGGCGGCCGCCGAACTGGAGGAACTCGGCTACGGCGCGGCCTGGCTGGGCGGCAGCAGCGCGGCCCAGCACGCCGTACCACTACTGGCGGCCACCTCCCGGCTCGCCGTCGGCACCAGCATCCAGAGCATCTGGCAGTACGAGGCCGACGCGAGCGCCGCTGCCTTCGCCGAGGTGGAGACGGCCCACCCCGGCCGCTTCGTGCTCGGCCTCGGGGTGAGCCACGCCAAGTTCGCGGACCAGTACCGGCGCCCGTACTCGGCCCTGGTCACCTACCTGGACGCCCTGGACGCGGCCGGGGTCCCCGCAAGCCGCCGGGTCCTCGCCGCCCTCGGCCCGAAGACCCTGGAGCTGAGCCGGGACCGGGCGGCGGGCGCGGTCCCGTACCTGGTCACTCCCGAGCACACCGCCCAGGCCCGCGAGATCCTCGGCGAAGAACCCTTGCTGGCACCGGAGTTCAAGGTCGTCCTGGAGACGGACCCGGCCCGCGCCCGCGCACTCGCCCGCGACAGCCTCGCCATGTACCTCACCCTGCCCAACTACACCAACAGCTTCCTGCGCCTGGGCTTCACCGAGGACGACCTGGCCTCCGGCGGCAGCGACCGCCTGATCGACGCGCTGTACGCATGGGGCGACGAGGACCGGATCAGGGACCGCGTGACCGCCTTCCACGAGGCGGGCGCGGACCACGTGGCACTCCAGGTGGTCAACGGCGGCACGAGGGACGCCCTTCCGAGGGAGGCATGGCGCAGGCTGGCATCACTGCTGGCGTGAGTGGAAACGCCCCAAGGGGCGCGGGGCTGAATCGATATGCGGCTCCGCCGCGTGGGCGCGATCACCCACTTACGGCCTTCACCCGCCGAATTCGCGCAGCCCCCACCCCATCAGGCGTCTTTGAACTCCTGCCGCTGCCGCCCGAGCCCCTCGATCTCCAGCTCGACAACATCCCCCGCCCTCAGATACGGCTTCGGCTCGGGCTGCCCGAGCGCAACCCCCGCCGGCGTACCGGTGTTGATGACATCACCGGGGTACAGCGTCATGAACCGACTGACGTACCGCACGACTTCCGCGACCGGAAAGATCTGCTCGGCCGTGGTCCCGTCCTGCTTCAGCTCACCGTTGACCCACAGCTTCAGCGACAGACTCTGCGGATCCGGAACGTCGTCCGCCGTCACCAGCCAAGGCCCCAGCGGATTGAACGTCTCGCAGTTCTTCCCCTTGTCCCAGGTGCCGCCCCGCTCGATCTGGAACTCCCGCTCGGACACGTCGTGCGCGACCGCGTACCCCGCGACATGCGCGAGCGCCTCCTCGGCCGACTCGACGTAGCGGGCCGTACGCCCGATGACGACCGCCAGCTCCACCTCCCAGTCGGTCTTCTCGGAGCCGCGCGGCACGAGCACGGTGTCGTTCGGCCCGACGACGGTGTCCGCGGCCTTGAAGAAGATGACCGGCTCGGCGGGCGGCTCGGCCCCCGTCTCCCGGGCGTGGTCGTGGTAGTTCAGCCCGATGCACACGATCTTCCCGATCCGGCCCAGCGGCGCCCCGACCCGCAGCCCGGTCGCGTCGAGCGCGGGCAGTTCCCCGGCCTCGGCAGCGGCCCGGACCCGGCCGAGCGCGGCGTCGTCGGCGAGCAGCGCCCCGTCGATGTCGTCCACGATCCCCGACAGGTCCCGCAGGGTCCCCTCGGCGTCGAGCAGCGCGGGCCGCTCCGCCCCCGCCGTACCGACTCGCAACAGCTTCATGGTCACAATCTCCCTCGATCGCGAACGCCCCGCCGATGTGTGCAGCCATCGGAGGACTGGTCGATCCTCCAAGGTCGAGGTCCAGTCCGCAATACCCGGTTCACGTACTGGACCGTAACCGGGCCCTCAGCGATAGAGCACCGCGCGCTCCACGGCACTCCAGGTCGTACTGGTCACGACATACAGCGCGGCGGCCAGCGGCACCACGGCGACGGTGACGATCGTCAGGTACGACATGAGGGGCATGATCCTGCCGACCGCGGCGAGCCCCGGCACCTGCTCGCCGCCGTCCCCGTCCCCCACCGGCAGCGCACCGCCGGCGGTCGCCATCCGCTTCGTACGGACGTAGTTGAAGGTGGCGACGGTGGCGACAACGGCGAAAAGGGCGAGGTAGACGAGCCCGGCGCCCCCGAAGACCCCGCCGTCGCCGAGGGCGTCGGCCCATCGCCCGCCCAGCGGCGCCGCGAACAGCTGGTGGGTCAGCAGCCCGTTGCCCTCCCCGCCGATCGTCGAGTTCGAGAACAGGTGGTAGAGGAGGAAGAAGGCGGGCAACTGGAGGAGGCTGGGCAGACAGCCGGACAGCGGCGAGACCTTCTCCTCGGCATGCAGCTCCAGCACCGCCGTCTGGAGTTTCTCCGGATTCTTCGCGTGCTTCTTCCGCAGCTCGGCGACCTTCGGCTGGAGCGCGGCCCGGGCGCGCTGACCGCGGGCGGCGGCCCGGGACAGCGGATGCACGAGGAGTCGTACGAGCGCGGTGAACACAACGATCGCGGCGGCGGCCGCGGACGCGTGGAAGAGCGGCTGGAGCAGATCGGCGAGCTGCTCGACCAGGTTGGCGAAAACGGACATGGGTGAGTCCTCCGTGGGTCTCGTCGTGCCGGAGTGATGCGGGATGGCGGCATGACGACCCGCGCGGGGTCACCTGTGTGTTTCGGTGTTTCGGGGGGTGATCGCCCTACGCGGTGGTCGCCGGGAGGGCGCGTCCGGGCGCTCGGGGACGTGGCCGCCCCGAGGCGTCGGGATCGCGTTGCGGCAGGAAGGCCGTACGGCGGTCGCGGTCGCGGATGGCCGTACGCACCCGGGTGGGCGGCACGGCGGGCGCGCAGCGCGCGGCGATCAGGGAGCAGAGGGCGAGCGCGGACCCGGCCGCGGCGGTCGCGGCGAGCGCGACGGTGGCGGAGAGGGTGCCGGTGTCGAGGAGCGCGATGTCGAGCAGCAGGAGCAGCAGGACGGCGGCGGGACGCGGGGATGCCCAGCGGCGAACCATTGCCTGCTGCTCCTTTCGACCACCTGTTGCACGCGCGTCGTCCTCGCGCTGCTTATGCGTGTCCGGTCTCCAGGGGCTCCAACAAGCGCTTGGGCTTGAGCAGCGCCCGGCTGACCGGATCGGCCGGGTCGGGATCGAGTCCCGGTCCCGGCGTAATGAGGACGTCCGCGGGGGGTACGAAGGTTCCACAGGCGGGGCATTCGCCGTACGGCCCGAGTTCCGTACCGCAGTCCACGTGCCGGAAGTAACGCAGCTGGGTCTCGCTGAAGTGCTCCCGCCCCCAGACCGCGAGCGCACGCAGCGCCGGCCACAGGGCGACGGCGCGGTCGGTCACGACGTACTCGTCCCGTGGCGGCGACTCCTGGTACCGGCGCTTTTCGAGGATCCCCTCCTCGGTGAGCGTCTTCAGGCGGGCCGAGAGGACGGCGCGCGGGATGCCGAGGTGGACGAGGAAGTCGTTGTAGCGCCGGACGCCGTAGAGCGCGTCGCGGACGACCAGGAGCGTCCACCGCTCGCCGACGATCTCCAGCGCGCGGGCGATCGAGCATTCCTGCGTCGCGTAGTCCTTGCCCAGTGCCATGGCGTCCACCTTAGCCACTTTCCGAAGTGTTGGTTCAATGACCGAACCGACGGTGCTACGGTACACCCATGACAAGGTTCAATGAAAGAACTCTCCAGCGTGCGGAAGCAGCGGAGCCCACCGCCAAGCAGAGCGCGCCACACACGGCGCCGAACACTGGACCGAAGGCGGAAGCGCCTCCGCACCCCCGGGCCACGCTCGCCCTGACCAGCGCCGCGACGGCGGTGGCCCTGATGACGTACACGGCCCCGGTGGTCACGCTCCCCGGCACGGTGGCCGCCCTGCACACCCCCGTCTCGGCCCAGGCCTGGCTCCTGAACGGCACCCCACTGGGCCTCGCCGCCCTGCTCCTGGTGGCGGGCAGCCTGGCCGACGACTACGGACGCCGCCGGATCTTCCTGCTAGGCACGCTGGCCCTGGGCGTGACGACAGCACTCAGCAGTCTGTCCACGACGACGTGGATGTTCACCCTGACCCGCATAGCCCAGGGCGCGGCCAGCGCGGCGATCCTGGCGAGCAGCCTCGGCCTGCTGGTGGCCGCCTTCCCGAGCCCGCGGGGCAGGCTGCACGCGACGGGCGTGTGGGGAGCCTTCGTGAGCGGCGGCATCGCGGTCGGCCCGCTGGTCGCCGGGTCACTGCCCGACTGGCGGGTGGCGTACGGCGTCCTGGGCGCGGCGACGCTGATCGTGGCCGCGCTGGCCGTCCGCCCCCTGACCGAGTCCCGCTCACCCAGGGGCGGCCGTCCGGACCTGCTGGGCGCACTGACCTTCGGCCCGGCGCTGGTGGCACTGGTGGCGGCACTGACCCTGGGCCGGGACGGCTGGCTGCGGGCACCGGTGGAGCTGCTGTTCGCGGCGGCCGTCCTGCTGCTCGCGCTGTTCGCACTGGTGGAGCGACGGGTGAGCACCCCCATGATCGACCTGGGCCTGCTGCGCCACCGCCGCTTCCTGGCGTCGTCGGCGGCCGGCCTGTTCACGGGCCTGACGGTGATCGGCCTGTTCAGCTTCCTCCCCGCGGTACTGCAGCAGGCGCTGCACATGACGGCGATGAACACGGCCTGGCTGTTCCTCCTGTGGTCCGGCCTGTCCTTCACGGTGGCCCTGCAGGCCAAGCGCCTGGCGGGCCGCGTGGCCCCGCGCCTGCAACTGGCCATCGGCTTCCTGCTGCACGCAGCCGGCGCGCTGACGATGCTGGGCGCGATAGCAGCGGATTCCTGGCCCCGCCTGATCCCCGGCCTGGTCCTCGGCGGCATGGGCAGCGGCCTGCTGAACGCCGCGCTGCCTCTGCTGGCGGTGGAGTCGGTACCGGTCGCGCGAGCGGCAATGGGCTCGGGCGCCCAGCAGACGTTCCGCTACATCGGCTCCTGCGCGGGCGTGGCCCTGACGATCGCCTTGGTGACGTCCTCCTCCGGCGGCTTCGGCCAGGGCACGAACGTGGCGATCGTGGTGTCGGCGGCGCTGGCCGTGGTGGGGGCGGGGAGTGTCTTGGCGCTGCGGGAGCGGAGCTGAACGACGGCCGCCGGAACGCGCCGGGAACACCTCGGACGCGTCAGGAACACCTCAGAAAGGAACGCCCGCCGCCCAGTCGCCGGCACGCACGAGGACGGGCCCACTGACCTCCTCGGCACCGGCGGCACGGGCGAGCCACCGGAAGTCGTCGCAGCCGAAGAAGTACTCACCCCAGGAGTCCACCCACACACGAGCCGTGCGCTCACCCGACTCCCTGAGATCCCACCAGGCCCAGCCACGAGACTCGTCCCCGGGCTCGAACTGCCAGAGCCAGCCCTGCACCTTCCACGACTCACCCCGCCCCGTACTCGCCGCGACGAACCATTCAGGGACGAGGTCGACGGGGAGCTCGGCCCCGCCGAAGGGCTGAGCGAGCGCGAGCCGAAGAGCGGCGCCGAGTACGGCACGCACCCGGGCGTCGAACTCCGCGACCGGAATCCCCGTACGCACGTCGAAGGCGGACAGCACGGGCGGCACGTCCTGCACCGCGGGCCGCCCCACCACCCGCTGCAACTCCCGCTCGATGTCATCGACCTCGTGAATCATCACTCACTCCCAGCAGGATGGACCCGGCGCCGCGTGGACGTTCACTCGCCGCGGTCTCCTCGTAGCGCGCCCGAAAGGTCGGGAGGGGCGACCAGGGAACTCTCGCATGTGAAGCCGCGGGCGACTCACTGGAGGATGACCTTGTAGTCGTGCCGGAGGTCCATGGAGCACCGGAAAACGTTCAGCGAGCCGCCCCTGCCCACCCTCACCTGCGTGGGGGTGTTCATTCCATGCGTGCCGATGAGGTCGCGGTCCTCCAACGGAACCCAGCTGGTGCTTCCACCCAGCTCCAGGGAGTTGATGGCCAAAAGGAGCTCCATGGACGCCCCGCACGAAGCGCAACTGATCGCATAAGGGCCCGTCACGCCCCAAGTTGCGTAGCCGCCGACCTTCCAGCCCGGCGCGATCGAGAAATCCTCTTCATAGGTGAGGAAGTCCTCGCCACCGTCGGCCTCCTCGTTCTCCTCTTCCCATTCCTCGACACGCTCCCGCAGGCTTTCACTCAGGAGCTCGATGTACTCGTGCTCCACGACCTGTTCCGGATGGAGGACACAAGGCTCGGGCACATAGCCCGCGTCGCCCACCACGTCCGGCAGGGGCGGATGCAGGAGCGGCGCGCAGTCGGCCGCCCGGCGCCAGCAAAGCTGAATGCCGGGGGTCGCTTGCCGCCCGTGCGCACTGAACGGACACCACAGGACCTGGAGGAGGTCGTGCCCCTCCGGAACGACGAGGTCCGGCACGTCCTGGACGCGTAGCTGGGCGAGCGGGACGAGGGGGACGGGCGAGGTCTCCTGGAAAGCGGCAACGTGATGCTCCCGGCGGAGCTCTCGCAACCTCTCCAGCTCCTGCTCCGTCGGACCTGTTTCTGGGCTGCGACGCCATGCCTCATCCAGCACCCGCCGCTCCTCGTGAATGTCCTCGATGCGACGACCGGTGTCACGAGGATGCGCTTCTCGGCAGGTCGGCCACGGCTCGTCAGCCGGCCACAGGAACGGTCCACCGATGGAGCTGTGGAAGGGGTCGGGCGTTCCGGGACGCGGATGCAGCCGCGTGCAGCTCTTCCGATGGTCGGCCAGTTCGGGGAACCGCGCCTCGATGTCCAATGGCCGGGCCGGGGTGGTGCGAGTCATTTCCTCCTCGTTTCTTCATGGACGGTTTGGTTGCCAACCTGGAATTGCGGTGCGCACACCCGAAGCGGGGTTGTCGACGTCCTTCTCGAGCCGGAATCCCCGGTTTCCGTATGCGCGCAGTTCGAGCCTGAGGGGTATCGGGTTTGTTCCGGCATAGACAGGTTTCACTGAATATTGGACGATCTCGCCGTCGTTGACCGCTGCATAGACCATCGCCTCATATTTACTCATCACCGGGCTGTTCGATGGGTTCTGTGTGAGGGTAACCAGGTTCTGGCGCCCCAGCCTCCCCTTTCCCGGCCCGCCGAGTATGCGGGCCAGTAGGTGCCCGCGTGCTTCGTTGAATGCGTCGCCGTTCCCTCGCCAGCCCGGCGGGGTGATCCTCCCTGCCTCCGAACCCGGTGGTTGGTCAAGCATCTCTTTCCGCAAGGAAGCCCAGATGCCAGTTGGGCGGTCCAGACTATCCAGCTTGCCGAACCGGACACTTCCGTCCCATGAGTAGCCGTCCATCTTGCAGGCTTTCGGCACCAGCCCGAGGGGGTCGCTCCATGTCTCGGGATTGGAGACGTAGGCCACGGGGTTGGGCGCCGGTGTCAGACCGAACGGGTCGGGTGTTGTGTAGCGAGCCGTTTCCGGGTCGTACTGGCGGAAGAAGTTGTAGTGGAGGCCGGTTTCGGGGTCTGCGTACTGGCCGGGGAAGCGGAGCGGTGTATACGCGCTGGCATCCCGGTTCCAACTGGTGATTCCCCACAGGGTGGCTCGGGTGTACCAGGCGATGTCGCCGTGTTCGTCCACCAGTTCGGTGGGAGTGCCGACCAGGTCGGTGATGATGGCGAAGAACCGAGAGTCCACATCTTCGTGGGTGGCTGCTGCCAGGGAGACGTCCGAGGCGGTGATCTTCCGTTCAAACTGGGCGATGGGGTGCTCTCCGTCGTACTCCCATGTGGTGATGACACCTGTGGTGAGGTCCGTCTGCTCGGCCAGCTCCGTCCCGTCCCAGGTGAAATGGATGGTCTGTTGGCAGGTTTTACCGTCGGCAGATGTGCGGTGCTTCGCCGTGCGACGGCCCAAGGGGTCGAAGGTGTAGGTCCACTTGGTGCCATCGGGTGTCGTACAGGAAACGAGGCGGTCCTCGGTGTCGTACTCGTAGCGCCAAGTGTCGGGTTTCCGGGACAGGTAGGTCTTTTGGCGGAGAGTGGTGCGGCCGGCGGCGTCGTACTCGTAGCGGATGTGCCCCGCGGACCGTATGCGAGTTCCGGTGTAGGTGCGTTCGCCGCGTGCCTCGGGATGCGACGCGCTGTCCGGCCACCGGGCGCTGGTCTGGTTGCCCGCCGGGTCGTAGGTGTACGTCTCGGTCCAGCGGTCGGCTGTGATGGCGAGCGGACGTCCCACGGAGTCGAGGGAGACGCTGCGGTGCTCGTTCGCAAGGCGGTCCTCGATACCGATCAGGCTGCTGTCGGCCCGGTACTCGTACGCACGGGAGCGCAGAGTGCGGTCCGTGGTCGTGAGGCGCTGGCTGCTGCGGCGGTTGAGCTGATCCCAGGCGTGATGGAGTGTGACGGGAGCGGAACGCGGTCCGAAGACGCGAGTCGTCTCGCGACCGAGGACGTCGTGCGATCGAGCGAGCTCGTGTCCGGCCAAGGACACACCTGTGACCATGTCGCCGTCATCCCATGACAGGTGACTCACGGCACCGAGTGGGGTCGTACGGGTGGTGCGCCGGCCCAGGGTGTCGTGGGTGTAGTGGGTCGTGCGGCCGTCCACGGTTTCGGCCAAGACCCGGCCCAGCGCATCGCGTTCCAGTACGAGTGTTGATGTCTCGGTCCTGGCCTCGATGAGGTGGCCTGCCGTGTCGTACGCGTACGTGGTTTGGCTGCCGTCCGCATCCTTGGCCAGGATGCGGCCAACCGGGTCCAGCCGGTGCGTGATGGTCTGGCCGACCGGGTTCGTCCGTGAGACGAAGCGGCCGGCCGCGTCGTAGGTGTACGTCAGCGTGCGACCGTCGAAGTCGGTTTCGCAGAGCAGGCGCCCAGCGGCATCGTATTCGTAGTCCCACTTCAGCCCTTGCGGGTTGGTGACGCCGGTGAGGCGCAGTTCTGTGTCGTAGGTGAACGTGTAACGGGCATCGTCCGGGCCGGTCCGGGCGGTCAGCATGTCGAAGTCGCCGTATTCGAAGCGGGTTGTACCGCCCGATGCGTCGATGTGCGACGTGCAATTGCCTTCGGCGTCGTACGTCCACGATTCGCTGCTGCCGTCGGGCGCGGTGCGTCGGGCCATATGCCCGTCTGTGGTCCACTCCAGCCGGGTGACGTTCCCCGACGGATCCGTGACGGTGGTCTGCCGCCCCAGGAAGTCATATGTGTACGAGGTGGTGGCACCCTGCGGGCTGGTCACCCCGGCAGGCAGGCCGGCCCTGTTGTAGCGGAAGCGCGTGGCGCGGCCGAGTGGGTCGGTGACGGCTTCGAGCAGACCATCGGTCCCGTAGGCGAAGTGGGTCGTGGCACCGATCGGGTTGGTGACAGAGGTGCGGTTGCCGTGACCGTCGTAGACCTGACGCCACACACTGCCGTCGGGTCCGGTAATGGCGACCGGTAGGCCCCGATCGTCGTACTCGGCGAAGACGACCTGATCGTCCGGATGGACGACGGAGGTGAGTAGGTCCTGTTCGTTGTAGCGATGGCGAGTGGTGTGGCCGAGGGCGTCCGTAAGGGCGATCAACCGGCCTTCGGCGTCCCACTCCTGGTGCCTCGTGTTGCCGAGAGGGTCGGTCTCGGCGATGAGCCGGAGCGCCTCGTTGTGCTGGTAACGGGTGCTGTACCCCAGGGCGTTGGTGACAGTTGTGGTGCGGGTCGCGTCGTCATAGGTGAGCGTGCCGGTGAGGAAGCCACCGCTTCCTTCGGTGCGTACGACGCGGCCGTGTTCGTCATAGGTGTAGGAGTACGAGTTGGCGTTACGGTCGGTCCAGGAGGTGATCCTCCCTGCTTCGTCGTAGGTGAAGCACAGGGGCTGACCTGAGGCATTGCGGACCTCGGAGAGACGGCCTTCGTCGTCGTAGCCGTAGGACACCAGAACCGTTCCGCCGGCACCCGGGCGCTCTGGGTCGAGGGCGCGCAGAGCGGTGATACGTGCGAGTTCGGCGTGGTGGTCGAGCGCCACGCGGTAGCCACCGGAGTGAGACACCTCGACGGGTATGCCAGCCTCACTGTAGTGGACAGTAATCCGGTGACCGTGGGGGTTTTCGATCACCTGCAGGGGCAAATCGACCGCATCCCCGTCACCGGTGGGTTGCGGGCTGTGGAAGATGTACGTCAGACCGGTTGAGGCATTCGTGATCCTCATCGCGCCGTCGGTGTCGGTGTCCCAGGCCAGAGGTATTCGAGGGCCGGTTTCCGGGTAGACCGGTTCGCTCGCATCGGGAGGGAGGCGAGGGTATACCAGTCTGGATCCATCGGGTGCCGCGTAGGTGATGCCGTCGTCGGCTGCCTGGAGCCGCTGGTCGAGCGTGGACGCCCAAGAGGGGCCGAACCATCCACCCCAGCGGTAGGACGAAAGGTGAGTGCGTTCAAGGAGCAGAGGCAGTGCACCCGGCAGCTCGAGATCGGTCTGCGGGAGCAGCACTGTTCCGGTGGCCACATCGATCGGGTCGAGCTTGCACTCCTTCTCCGCAGCTTGGATCGCGGCTTCGAGTTCCTCGGCCTCACCCGGTCGCAGCTTGAGCCGGGACAAATCGTTTCCGCCGAACTTCAGGGCTTTGGCCAACCTTGCCAGTTCACTGGGTTTGAGCGACTTCAATCCCTTGCCGAGGGCCTTGCCCAGCACCCCGAACCCGACGCCCATCAGCGCACCCTCGGTCAGGATCCCGGCCAGCTTGTCAGGGTCTTTGAACGCGCCAGGATCCTCCAGCAAGGTCTGGAAGGCAGAGAACTTCGCCCCCTCGGCCGCCATCTTGCCCACTTGGGCAACACCGCGGATCTCCTTCAACGCCTGCAGCGCCCGCTCCACGCCCCGGATGACCTCCATCACCCCGCGCACCACGGACCCGAGCGCCGTACCCTCCTCCTCGATCCGCCCGACCAGCGCCACCACCTTCAGCGCCCGCTCGCCGGCCATCAGATTCGAGGCCACCTCCGAGGCACCGGCGGTGAGAATCGACAGCGCGAGCCCCGCGATCTCGAACTCCGCGATCTCCGCGAGCATCACGCCGATCTCGGAGAGCAACTCGTGCGCCTTGTCCGCGAAGTCGTCCAGCGCCTTCGCGCCCTCCCGCAGCGAATGCGCCATCTCGTTCGCGCTCTTACGGGCCGACTTGGACCGCTTGTGGAAGGCCTTGGCCGCCTTGCCCTCCCACTCCACTCCCGACAGCGCCCGCTCGGCGGCCGCCGACGCGTCCTCCAGCCCCTTCGCCAGGTGCCGCCACTTCTTGGCGATCTCCCGTACCCCGTCCGGATCCACCGCCGGATCCGTGATGCCCAGGAACTCCAGGCGACTGGCGAGCTTGTCACCGAACCAGTGGTTGGCTCTGTTGATGTAGTGCAGAGGGTTGAGATCCACCATGACTGTGCGCCGCTCAGCCCTTCTTCGCCCGGGCCGCGGCCGCCAGCAGAAGATCCAGCAGATCGAAGGTGTCGGACACCTCACCGATCAGCTTCGCCTCCGCCTCCCACTCCTCCTCCAACTGCTTCGTCAGCTTGGACAGAGTGGTCATGCCCTTCTCTATCTCGTCCTTCGCACCCAGCAACGAACCCAGCGCCCCCAACGCCTTCAGGTCGTGCTGCTGCTCCTTGAACTCCGCCAACGGCTTCGTCGTGTGATGCCCCACCGTCCGCAGCCCCGACGCCGCCTTGTGCATCGACGCGGCTTCCTTCGCCAAGTCGGACATGAGACCCGCCCCCGTAACTTCCCCGTATGCGCACGCACTTCACTCTGTGCACATGCCAACCCCATCGACACTAGGGAGAGGGATTATGCGGAAGGTATGGGCCGCCCCAAAGAAAAGCAAAGACTGACTACGACCGGGGCCGCATCGAAGTCAGCTTCCCCCACACCACCATCCGGTACTTGGAGGTGAATTCCGGGGTGCAGGTGGTCAGGGTGATGTAGTAGCCGGGATCGTCGTAGCCGTACGCGGGTCGCACAACGGAGCGCGGTACGGGCCGTATCACGCCCGAGTCCCGGGGCGAGGTCTGCGGAAGGACCTTGTCGACGCTGTATGTGTACGTCGCCGACCTGGTCTCGACCTCGACCACGTCCTTGGGCCGCAGCCGCGGCAGATACCGAAAAGGCTCGCCATGGGTGTTCCGATGCCCCGCGACCGCGAAGTTGCCTGCCTGGCCCGGCTGTTGGGTGCCGGGATAGTGACCGACGTACCCCTTGTTGAGGACGTCCCGCTTGCTCACGCCCTCGGCGACCGGCACGCGCAGATGGAGTCGGGGGATGGTCAGGATGGCGTACGCCTGGGAGCTTCGCGGAAGCGACGAGCCGACGGTGACGTACGACGGCTGCCGCCCGGCCGCTCCCGTACCCGCACCCGTTCCCGCACCCGACGAGGGAGCAGCGGACTCGACGGCAGTCACCTCAGAGGAACTGGAGGAACCGGAGGAACCACCCCCCGCCCCCCACTCCCGCTCCAACGCCTCCACCTTCCGCTCGGCCCCCCGCCGGGCCTCCCGATTGGTCCACCACAACTGATGCACGACCAGCAGCAGGAGTACGACCCCGATGGTGACGAGGACCTCACCCCCGGCCCACACCGCCCGCCGGCGCCGGGCACGCCTCCGCCGGCTGCTGTGCTGCACCACGCGAACGACGGAAGCCCGCATACGAACACCTCCCTCACCGGCCCGGGACGCCGCCCGCACGATAAAGCGCACGCCGTCAACTCACCAGAGCCGTAAGCCTTACTGACGGACGCTGACCGGACACCGGCCGGACACGGGCCGTACAGCTGCCTCGCACGCGGGCCGTACAGCTGCTTTGTACACGGGTTTTAGAAAGGGCTGTCACAACCCTCGACAACCTCACACACCACACCTGATGCTTCCTGTTGGCATGCGGGGGGACGAGCCAACGCCGGTCCATGGGAGACCGGCGCTTGAGCCGCACGCACGGAGAGGCAGAGAAGAAGCCATGATCCGACGCAGAACACTGCTGGCAGCCGCGGGAGGCGGCCTGCTCGGCAGCGCCCTGGCCACGGGCACCGCCCGCGCCGACGCGACCATCGCCGTCAACCCGTCGACGACGTATGGCACTTGGGAGGGCTGGGGCACCTCCCTGGCCTGGTGGGCCAACGCCTTCGGCGCCCGGGACGACTTCGCCGACATCTTCTTCACCACCAAGTCGACGACGTACAACGGCACTTCACTCCCCGGCCTCGGCCTGAACATCGCCCGCTACAACCTCGGCGCATGCAGCTGGAACAGCGTCAACGGCGAGAGCATGGTGGCCTCGCCCAACATCCCCGCCTTCAAGCAGATCGAGGGCTACTGGCAGGACTGGAACAACGAGGACCCCACCTCCTCGGCCTGGAAGTGGACGGCGGACGCGACCCAGCGGGCGATGCTGCTGAAGGCGACGGCACGCGGTGCGACGACCGAGCTCTTCGCCAACTCCCCCATGTGGTGGATGTGCCTCAACCACAACCCCTCCGGCGCCTCCGGCGGCGGCAACAACCTCCAGTCCTGGAACTACCGCCAGCACGCCTCGCACCTGGCGGCGGTAGCCCTCTACGCGAAGCAGAACTGGGGCGTGAACTTCGCGACGGTCGAGCCCTTCAACGAGCCCTCCTCCAGCTGGTGGACGGCGACGGGTACGCAGGAGGGCTGCCACATGGACGCCTCCGTCCAGGCGGCCGTACTGCCGTACATGCGAAGCGAGTTGGACAAGCGCGGCCTGACGAGCACGAAGATCTCGGCATCGGACGAGACGAGCTACGACCTGGCGCGCACGACGTGGAACTCCTTCAGCTCGACCACCAAGGGGTACGTCAACCGGGTCAACGTCCACGGCTACCAGGGCTCGGGCGGCCGCCGCGACCTGCTCTACACGGACGTGGTGACGATGGCCGGCAAGG
Organism: Streptomyces sp. NPDC001406; assembly: GCF_042895285.1. Lineage (NCBI taxonomy): Bacteria > Bacillati > Actinomycetota > Actinomycetes > Kitasatosporales > Streptomycetaceae > Streptomyces > Streptomyces sp. NPDC001406. Next base: position 181,096 of record NZ_JBIAWG010000001.1, on the reverse strand, counting down.
CCCTGTGGAACTCGGAGACGGGCGACATCGACGGCACCGGCATGACCATGGCGAGCAACCTGCTCTACGACTTCCGCTGGCTGCACCCCACCGCCTGGGTCTACTGGCAGGTGATGGACCCCAGCTCTGGCTGGGCGGTGATCGCGTACGACGCGAGCACACTCCAGCCCGGCGCCGTCCAGACGAAGTACTACGTAATGGCGCAGTTCAGCCGCCACATCCGCCCCGGTATGACGATCCTCGACACAGGAGTGAGCTACGCGGCCGCCGCACTGGACAAGTCAGCGAAACGCCTGGTGATCGTCGCCGCGAACACCTCCTCCTCGGCCCAGACCCTGACCTTCGACCTCTCCCGCTTCACGACGGTGACGGGCGGCACGAACGGCCTGGTCCCGCGCTGGAACACGGTGACGGCCGGGGGCGGCGACCTCTACACCGCTCACTCGGACACGCACCTCTCCGGGAAGACGGTGGCCGTACCCTTCGCGGCGAAGTCGGTGCAGACGTTGCAAGTGGACGGCATCACGATATGAGCCGCCGCCCCGGCCCTGGTCCCGCCCCCGCAGGAATCCGGAAATCCTGACGCCTCCGTAGCTCTGCCGACCAGCGCATCCTCTCCCTGTGTCGTTGGTCGGCAGTACGGTGTCCCCCATGCGCCCCGACACGCCTGCCGAGAACGTCGACCACACCGCCGAAGCGGCACGCCTGGAGCGGACCGCCGGCCTGTACCCCGCGGACGCCGAGGCCCTGCTGCTGCAGTCCGCGGCCCACCTGGAACTGGCCGGCGACCGCCCCGCCGCGACCACGCTCTACGACCGTCTGCTGTCCACCCCGGACACGCTGGAGAACCCCCACCTGGTACGGGCCCTGAAGGCCTCGAACCTCTGGGAGTACGGCCATGAGGCCGAGGCCCGCGCGATCATCGACGGAGTCCGCGCGTCGGCCCCGCGGGACGCGGCCCCCTGGGTGATCGTCGCCGAGGCCCTGGAGTCCCACGACGAGCTGGAGGCGGCGCAGGCCACGTTCACGGAGGGGACGACCCTGCTCCTGACGGACGTGACGGAACCCCCGTACTCGACCCGCCCTCTCCTGTTCGGCCGCCACCGGGTGCGCCGCATGCTGGGCCTGCCCCACGACGACTGGGACGCCCTGGCCGACACCCTGCACTCCTCCCCGGTGTCCCTGGACGAGCTGCACGACCCCAAGCGGGTGTGGTCCCTGGGCTCGGACAACCCGGCGGAACTGGAAGCGGAGATCTCCCGCCTCCGAGCGGAACTCGGCGCATACCGCGAGGCACTGTCCCGCCCCTTCCCGGTGGCCGTCCTGCACTGGGCACAGGGTGAGCTGGCGGAGCTGGTGGAGGCGTACCCCTCCCTGGCGACGGAGTACCCGTCCCGCGAGGAACACCTCGCGACGATAGAGGCCTCGCTGCGGGAGCTGGCGTCTTCGGGGACACCGAACCTGGGGATCGTGACGGGCACGGTGCCTTCTTATGAGGCGTTCGCTGCGTCGGAGGGGTCGTCGCCGGGGGATGTGACGTTGCTGCCGCAGTATGCGACGACGCTGGCGGCCCGGGGGCGGGCTGTGGCTTGGCCGCCTCAGCGGGGGGCGGGGTGTTGGTGTGGGGCGGGGTTGAGTTATGGGGAGTGTCATGGGGCGGGGGCCTAGCCAGGCCACGGCAACCGGGCCAGGGGCGGAAGCACAGTCCACGGTGATCCTGCTCGGCCCTCTGCCGGGCCGAGCAGTATGAGCTTGGTGGCGCTTTCGGCATCGCTGTCCCGGCTGTGCTACCGCACAACTCTCCATCACCCTTGACACCGTCGATCGACCCTCAAGACCCTGGCACTTCACCGCGACATCTGCGAGGGGGAAGCGATGCTGCGACGGGGGCTTCTTGCCGACAGTCCGTCACATAAACAGTACAAGTGGGGACTTGGGGGGCTGATCCTGCTCGTCCTGATCTCCGTAATCGCGTATCCAAATCTGCAGCACATCTTCAACGACGAGAAGGACTTCGTCATCGGCTCGCTGTTCTCGCTAACCGGCTTCTGCTTCGCCAAGGCGCTGACGCGGGACCGCAGTGAGAAGGCACTGGAGATCCTGCGGGACACGGGAGCGTTCGAGCAGATCGCGCTGATCGAACGCAACGTCAGGGCGGCGACCGAGCGTCTCGCCAGCTATCACGATCTGCAGTGCAGGGACCCGGAGTTCTACCGGAACGCGGGCTTGCTACGGGTGGCCCTCGACGATCTCGACAAATCCGTCACCAACATCGCCGACCTGCGCATGACGCTCGGGATCAGCCCAGGTCAGATGTATCCCATCGCCCCCGAGATCCGACTCAGCCTGATTGCCGTGCGGCGGTGCCTCCACGAGGGGCTCGTCCGGAGGGACCAGGCGTACGAGTGGCTCCTGCCGCAACTGTCCCCCGAGGACAGGGAGTCCTGGGACGTGTTCGCGGTCATGACGGCCGACGTCCAGAAGGCCTCGCTCACCCTGGAGTCGCTGCTCAGCCAATACGTCACGTTTCCACCAGGCGAGTACGTCCGAACGATCCTCGGCTATCTGCGCGCAGCACTGCGCCGGTGCGAGCTATTCCGGGAGACGGCACCGGTGACGCCGAGGATCTTCACCGTGCTGGAAGAGGATCTCCAACACGCCATAGAGGATCTCGCGAGCGTGGAGACGCGATTGGCCTCCAACGCCCCCGTTCCTGCGCCCGTGCCCGTCCCGACGCAGTAGAGCCAGCCCAGGCGATCCCAAAGACGGCCACCAAGCAGACGAGGAACGCCGCCTGACTTCAAGGCCACCGACGGGAGGAGCAGGCTTGTCCCAGCCTTGGCTGACGTTCGCTTTGGTATCCGCAGCCGGGCGGCCGGCGTACGGCATCCGAGTCGTCGGGCACGCCCTCTGAGCAGCGGGGCGTATGGCGTCTTGGTGGCCGGAAAGACAACCCGAGGGCACTGACTCTCACATCGCCCTCGCTGCTTGATATGCCCCACCCGTCAGGGAAGTGTGAAAGGGCGCGATGGCATGATCTAAGCATGACAAGCAGACTGGACGAGATAGCGATAGCCCCCGGCGACGTCCTCACCAGGGAACAGATCATTAAGGTCTTCGGAGGGAGCACACAGGGCGGAATCTGCCCTGCCACAGAAAAGCGGTCCGTCAACCTGTTTTCCGACCCGAGCGTGGGCGAGAAGCTTGGTTACTACGATGGCTGGCTCGCGGAGGACGACGACCTAGGTCCGGTCTTCGAGTACACCGGGGCCGGAAAGTCCGGACCCCAGACCTTTGAGGGGGCCGCCGGTATTGGCAATAGGGCGATCCTGCGGCATGCCGAGCAGGGTCGAACCCTGAGAGTGTTCACACAAGTTGGCAAAGTGCCTCACAGCGACACAAAGACGCATGAATTTCTCGGCGAATTCGTACTGGATCAACTGCAACCCTACGTCTGGCGCCGAGTGCACGGCGAGGATCTCATCGATCGCGATGTCATCGTCTTTCGACTGAGGCCCGAGCCAGAAGGCACGGTACGGCGTTCCGCGAAAAATCTGGTCCCTGTCGCCGAGAAAACCACTGCAGAACTCGTGAACTTCACCTTAGTTACGGCAGCGATGCTTCAAACCGATCCAGCAACTAGCGGCGCACTGTCAATGCCGAAGCAGCGCCGGAAAAATCCAAGTACACAGCGAAAGCTCATCCACGCGGCAACTAGCGGCACCTTTGTGGTCCCAGAAGCATTCAACACGAGAATGAGCTTGCGTTCCGCCTCCGCCTCTTTCATAGCGGTACGTCGCGAAGCGGAGCTAACTCAAGAATACAAGGAACACCTTGAATCCTTGGGACATAGGGTCGGGGCGTTCCAGATAAGAGTTAAGGGCTTGAGTTCGACGCTTCGAACCGACTTGTATGACGCCACAGATCACACACTTTACGAAGTGAAGGGCGCCAGCGCACGGGAGGACGTGAGGATGGCCCTTGGTCAACTCCTGGACTATAGCCGCTACGTAAGCACAAAGGCGAACCCCAGCACCCCTAAGCGCACCATCCTTCTCCCCACCCAACCGGATGCTGATATGTACGACCTATGCAGAATATACGAGGTCGACATAATGTACCGAGCGAATGACGGGACATTTTCCCTCGACACCGCGCCCGCGGTCACCCCTAAGGCTTCTCTAGCGCCTTAGAATAACGCCTTGCACCAACGGTTGACCATCGGCGAGTCATCGCGCCCAAGGGTGTGGCCCCAGAATATGGCACGAGATCCAGGGGATTCATCCAGGCATCCGATAGGTGAATATTGAGATGCAGCGCAAGGGCCAGCAGGATGTCTTGGTCGGGTATCGCGTCTATCTCCACAAGCGATGCCCCAGGCACCGGAGTCCTGTCGATAAATCCAGTCGCCGGGTTCTGCCATTGCAGTTGCCCCTTGCCGAGCACCCAGACGCTGTCTGGCCACTCCGCAATGTCTCGCGTGTTGCACCATTTGACGAGATGCTCGCCTATGGTCTCCAACTTCAGGCTATCAAAAGCAATGATCATGCCGGACGTCGGGAAGAAATCATGGACCTTACCGTATGCCGACGTAGTTCTCGGAACTAGCCCCGGTGTAGGGCGATATGATTTCTTAGGCAAGCGACGCAGCTTACTGATCTTATTGCACGCATCTGCTACCTGGTCGCCGTCTAACTTGGTCTTCACCTCGATTACCCCGTACACACACTCATTGGGGATGATCCGGTACCCATTCAAGGTCGTAAAAGGAGGCGTTCCGCGGTCAGTGAGCACAATGTCACACTGAGGAGACGTTTCTCCAGTCGCAGTCACAATCTCCGCATTGTGCACGGCTTCAACATGCGACGGAAGGTAGCCGGCAAGGAAGTCATGAATAAGGAGCTCGCGTGAGGTGCCGGCCTCGCCATTATGGTTGAAGTTCTTGGATTGCTCAAAATCGGCTCGCATTCTCTTTGCGACTGAGCTAAGGATTTTTCCAAGCTTCTCCTGAGTCATACAGAGATCGTAGATCATTCGGCCTTGCGTCGGGGCAGAGTCGGATTTCTCGATGTTCGTGGCTCGGTGTCAGTACTCTCTGTTACACATGGCACAGCAGCCGAGCGATCGAAGGAACTAGCGTGCCTGAGCCGGAAGAGCTGTTGCACCCTGCCGCAGGTGTGTACGAGGAGTTGATCACCCTGCGGGTCGAGCAGCGACTCAAGGAGCTCAGCGACCTCGGCTGGCGCCCAGTGATCGACTCCGTAGGTGCTGAATCAGTTCCTCACGTCCTGGCAGCACATGTCGCCGGAACAGTGCGACGCGTGCTCCAAGGTCTGCCGGCCGAGGAGCGGGTCCATGCGGCCAACCACATCTTGGAGTCCATCAGCACACTTGAGGGGGCCAGGGAGTGGGTAGATCTTGTGTCGGATGGCCCTCGCCAACTGCTAGCGCTCACACGGCAGGAGGCTCAAGGTGTCTTCGCCGTCCGGCCCGCCACCCCGCTCTCCGAGACGGCTCTCCTGACGAACTCCCCGGAAGACCCGAGCCTCGGCTTCGAACTGCGTGCCGAACTCGCCACGGCAGACCGCGTCGATCTGCTCTGCGCGTTCGTGAAATGGCACGGCTTGCGGATCATCGAGCCGTCGCTGAGGGCCGCCCATGAGAGGGGTGTGCCGATACGGGTCATCACAACGACCTACATCGGGGCAACAGAACGGCGCGCGTTGGACCGGTTGGTAGAAGAGTTCAACGCCCAGGTCAAGGTCAACTACGAGACCCGGTCCACGCGACTCCATGCCAAGGCCTGGCTGTTCCGTCGCAGAAGCAGCTACGACACTGCCTATGTCGGCAGCTCCAACCTGTCCAAGGCTGCGCTACTGGACGGCTTGGAGTGGAACGTACGACTGTCCTCCGTCGCCACACCCGATGTAATGCGCAAGTTCGAGGCCACCTTCGAGGCCTATTGGAATGATCCGTCCTTCGAGACGTACGACCCCGACGCCGACGGCGGTCGCCTCCAAGAGGCATTGGCGATCGCGGGCGGTACGTCATCGACGGCCACCGCCGACCGCGGGATCACCCTGTCCGGTCTAGAAGTTCGGCCGTATCCGCACCAGCGCGACATGCTGGAGCGGCTGGACGTCGAGCGGGATGTGCACGAGAGGCACCAGAATCTACTCGTCGCCGCTACCGGCACCGGCAAGACAGTGATGGCGGCGCTCGACTACAAGCAGCTGCGGAAGGAGCACGGCCGTGACCTGCGTCTACTGTTCGTCGCTCATCGCAGGGAGATCTTGCAGCAGTCCCTCCGGACCTACCAAGATGTCCTGGTGGACCCGAACTTCGGCGAGTCCCTCCACAGCGGTGAGATCCCGGAGCGATGGACGCATGTGTTCGCCAGCGTGCAGTCCTTGAATACGCGCACCCTCGACCGGCTCGCCCCTGATCACTTCGATGTGATCGTGATCGACGAGTTCCACCACGGGACTTCACCGACGTACCGGAAGATCCTCGATCACTTCGAGCCGCTGGAGCTGCTGGGGCTCACTGCGACGCCTGAGCGCATGGACGGCAAGAACGTCCAGGACGAATTCTTCGGTGGGCGGATCGCTGCTGAGATGCGGTTGTGGGAGGCGCTGGAGAATGACCTCCTCAGCCCCTTCCACTACTTCGGCATCAGTGACAACACCGATCTCAGCGCCATCGAGTGGAAGCGCGGGGCGTATGACCCCAGCGCCTTGAGCGACACGCTGTCGGGTGACGGGCGGCGTGCAGCGCTGGTCGTGAAGGCTGTCCGGGAGAAGATCGCTGAGCCGAGTTCCATGCGAGCGTTGGGATTCTGCGTTTCCGTGCCACACGCGCACTTCATGGCGGAGTCCTTCCGTACGGCCGGCCTCAGTGCCATCGCCTTGTCCGGCGAGAATCCCACCGAGCAGCGCATGCAGGCACTGGCCGACCTGCGGTCGGGGGCCCTGCAGGTGATCTTCTCGGTCGACCTCCTCAACGAGGGGCTCGACATCCCTGACGTAGACACGCTGCTCCTGCTCCGCCCAACCTCTAGCGCGACCGTGTTCCTCCAACAACTCGGCCGGGGCCTGCGACGCACGGAGGATAAGGCGGTACTCACCGTGCTCGATTTCATCGGGCAGCACCGCAAGGAGTTCCGCTTCGAGAACCAGTTCCGGGCGCTCACCAACCTGACCCGCAAGCGCCTGCTGGACAACATCGAGCATGACTTCCCGCAGCTACCGTCCGGCTGCCAGATCATCCTTGAAGAGAAGGCGAAGAAAACCATCATCGCCAACATCAAGGAGCAGATCGGCGTCAACGTCACTGCCCTGGCCCGCGAGGTCGCTGACTACGCCGAGCCCACGCTCAGTCGTTATCTGGACGAGAGCGGCCGCGAGCTTAGGGAGCTCTACCGCGGCAACGGCAACTCCTGGACTGGACTCCTCCGCCGTTCCGGACTCCTCAAAGGTGACGCGTCCGAAGGTGAAGCGGCACTCCTCAAGCGCGTCGCTTCCTTCCTCCACGTGGACGACCCTTTGCGCGTGGCCGCGTACACCCGGATGTTGGAAGATGACGCTCCCACCTATAGCGAGCTCGACGAGCAGGGGCAGGCGTACGCCCGCATGCTCTTCTTCCAGCTCTGGCCGCTGGGCGGCGTGACGCGGAAGGGATTTGCACACTACGACGCCGGGTTCGCGACGCTGCGCAAGCAGCATGCAGTGCGGAATGAGCTGCGTCAGGTGCTGCAGTACAACCTCGCCCACACCGAGCACGTTCCGATCCCGCTCCTGGGAATGGGCGGCCACGCCGGCATCCCGCTGACCGTGCACGCTTCTTACACCCGCGAGGAAATCCTGCCCGCTCTCGGCCAGTCCGCCATCGGCGGCTTCATGCCAGGAGACTTCCGCGAGGGGGTGAAGTGGTGCGAATCGATCAAGACCGACGCACTGCTGATCACCCTGGACAAAGACGAAAAGGACTTCTCCTCACAGACCCGCTACCACGACTACGCACTGAGCGAGACCCTCTTCCACTGGGAGTCCCAGAACCAGACGTCGGACACCTCCCCCACCGGCCTGCGCTATCAGCACCACGCTGCGGAGGGCAGCCACGTACTGCTCTTTGTCCGCCGTTACAAGAACACGGACATCGGCGGTGCACAGCCGTGGATGCTCCTGGGGCCGGCTGAGTACATGGAGCACGCTGGAAGCAAGCCGATGGCGATCACATGGAAGCTGAAGTACGAGATCCCGGCGGACGTCTGGACGTACTCGGCGATTGCAACTGCGTGACGTGTCATGGCGATTCACTCACCACATCGAACTCGGCCTCGAAGTACATCTGAGCGCGATCCATAGCCTCATTCGCATCGCAACCGTGCGCCCGGAGCCAGTGGAGGAGATCGGTAATGACATCCAATGGCGGCTTCCTCCGCCACGGCCATGCTCAGCACGCTCGGAGCTGTCGCCTGCCGATGCCGCGTCGCCGTGTAGAGACCGAGAAGAGCCTCGACTGGGGTCACGCGCGCACCGCCGCAATGCCCCGTCGCGGAGGACAACCCGGTGGCGAGCTCGCCCGTGATAGCTATCCAGGCTCAGGCATGGCGAGCCTTTACGTGCGCGTTGGGGCGGGGGGAACTGGGAGTGCGATGAGGCCGGGATGCCCCCTCGCAGCCCGAGCAATCGGTGCTCGCGACCATAACGGGCGAGTGGCACTACAGCCGAAGGCTTGCCCTCGGCAGCTACGTGGCTATGACTGCCCGACTGGCTGACGGCGGCAGTTCCGGGGAAGCCTCACACACATTGCCTGCCTCACCGGCGTCAGTTCGCCCTCATCTGCTGATTCGGCTCGTTCCCAGCCGCTGCTGGCCATGAATAGATCACGTGAGCATCCCACCTGCGGCCGGATGAGTCGACACCGTGACAAGATCATCTACCCCAGTACGGGAATATTTCCATGGCGTCATAGACGGCTCCCGCGTACCTCGCCTAGCGTCGTCCCGGAGGCAGGGAGCGGCCCTGCCCGACGTGCAGGGGGCACAATGGCGCGTGAGGAACTGACCCGGCTGACTGGCAACGGGAACGGGGAGTGCGGGGGCGACGACTGCCCCAACGTCTACCGGACAGTCTCAGGGTCGTTCGTCATCCAAGGAGGCGCGTCAAGCGCCTTCGACCCCCCGGAAGGGGAAGCGCTCGTGGAGATCCCGGAGGCGGTTTTGAGGGAGGCTGTCCGTGCTCTTGGCTGGTGAGGACTGGCGGAAGGCCTTCGACGCCATGCGACAGGAAGCGTGGCGTCTGGAGACTCTGCCTGTCTATCGCGTGCCGCAAGAAGAAGAGGCGATTCGCCGGTTCCTTGCTGGGGAGCCGGTCACGCGCGAAGCGACACAGCCTTGGTTTGATCGAGTCAAGGCGTACGCGGCCGGCGACCGCAGTGTTGGGCGAGTGCACATCGTGACTCAGCCCCTCACCGACTACCTCCGCTTCGAGTTCGAGTACTACCGTCACAACGTCGAGGCCGGTGAGGTCATCCGAATCCTTGACGTGACCAACCGTCCCAACCCCCTTGATGGGGTTCAGGACTTCTGGATGTTCGACCGTTCCCGGATTGTGCTCATGCACTACGAGCCGGACGGGACGCAGATCAGCCGAGAGGTGTACGAAGGCGACCCGGAGCCATATCGGGAGTACCAGCGCATCGCCCTCGCGGAATCGGTGCCCTTCGAGGAGTACGTGAAGGGCCTTGACGCTTGACGCTGAGCAGCTGGGACAATCAAAGGCCGACCTGGCCGAAACACTGAGAACGCTGCGCAAGCGAGCCGGACTGTCCCAAGTCCGGCTCGCGAAGCGTTGCAACGTGTCTCAATCCAAGATCAGTAAGATCGAAACCGGTGAGATCACACCGAGCCTGGTCGATGTCGAACTCATCTTGCGGGCAGCTGGAGCCTCCGAGCAATTGGTGGCCGAAGTCACGGCTCTGGCTCGGCTGGCAAATACCGAATGGCAGCCCATCCGCTCATCTTGGCGGCGCGGCCTGGAGAAGCGTCAGGCAGAATTGGCTGGCCTGGAAGCCGAGGCCAGGGAGCTTCGTTACTTCCTACCCGCGATGATCACGGGCCTGTTGGCCACGCCCGAGTACATCCGGGCCAGCCTCGAATATTCACCCGGAGATATCTCGAAGACAGTGGCCCGAAAGCTGGAGAGACAGACAGTCCTCTACGACGCCACAAAGAGCTTCACCTTCCTGCTCACGGAACAGGCTATCAGGTGGGCCGTGGTGCCCCCGCCCGCCATGGCTGTGCAGATCGATCGTCTGGCGTCTCTGTCCCATCTACCCAACGTGCGAATAGGGCTCATATCCATGGGCACAGCTATAAGCCGTGGCCCCATGAACACCTTCACGATCTACGATGACAGGCTAACCACTGTTGAGACGTTTACCGGGCGCACAGTGTTCCGCGACTCTCGCGATATTACTGAACATCTGAATGTTTTCAAGCAATACGAGCGCAAAGCACAGTTCGGAGATGCCGCCAGGGCCCTTCTTCAGGAATGGGCGAGCCTCTACCGTTGATCTTTAGTAGACATCGGGAATAACGCTCAGCTTCGCCCGCCAACCGGTCGATCATGGATAGAGCATGAGACCAGGGAGGACTGATGGCGGGTGCGCAGACGCCCCAGGGATATGGGCTTACGGAACTTCGTTCGGAACCGAAAGCGGTACCGGGATGCAGAGCGTGTCTCGATATTTGTGCACGCCGGGATAATGTTCGTTCCAGCGGCAACTACAGCGCCGTTTCTGACGTGAACGTGGAACTCCATCGGCATCAAGATGAGGCGCACTCGTTATGAGCAAGGGACCAAGCGAAAGTGCCATTTTTGACCAGCCCTTGATGACGATACGAGTCTCTTACGACTCCGGGCAGACCTGGGAGCCAGAGCGGACCGTGTTCAACTCCGACGATCTCCCTCCACTGGTCACGGCGGAATGGCCTCCGTGCAGGTGCCCGCGCTGCATGGGACGCAGAAGTTCCTCTGACCTCTGAGGCACCGGCCTCCAATCCATGAACTCCCGCCCACCCCGGGCGGCGGCGGTCAGTCACGGCCGCGACAGCTGAGCAGGAAGGTGCAGCAATGCTGGACGGAACCAAACTGTACGGGCTCGACATCAGCGGGGCCTCCTTCGTGAAGGCGTGCGGAGGTCCATGTACCGAGGGATGCGTGACCCTGGCGCGGATCGGCGACGACGCCTGGGCTCTGGGTGACAGCAAGCGGCCCGGCGCAGAGCCACTGCGGTTCACCACGGAGGAACTCGACGCCGCCGGCATCGATCCGGCGAGGTTCGGGCTCTCGGTCTGAGCGCTCCCCCCGGCCGGTCCCGGTTTCTGCTTGGAGCCGGGACCGGTTCCCCTTCGATCTTCGGCACCCAAGACACCAAACGGGGAACGACCAGTGCACCACCACGGCTATCTCTGGGTCGGGACGAAAGAGCACTTCGATGAGGAAGCCCTACGGCGACCTCCGTATCCGGAGCCGCCTCCAGCCGGAAGCAGACCCGAGCTGCTCCAGCGCTACCGCGAGGTCGCGGCGGAGTTCCCGATCGTGGATCTGCCGCCACTGGAAACGGCGTACTGGCTCGTCAAACCGCGTTCCGTGGTTCGTGGCACGTGGGATGAGTCCAAGGAGGCGGCCGTGTGGCTCGGGGAGCGCGTGGCCGAGTACGCGCCTCGATTCGCCTCCGATCGGGACCGCGACACCACCGAGGTGGCGTTGCTGGTCAACTCCACCGCTGAGAGGCTGAGTTCCGGAGTCGACGTGTCACTCGGCTTCTACCTTGAACGGCCCTCGTATCTGTCACTCGCGGTGGTGACGTGTTCCCCGAACCGTGCAAAGCCTGAGCTGGCATGTCCCGTCGAGCAAGGAGATACACCGTGACCAGCATGATTCCCTGGCAGCAGCGACTGTCCACGGGCACGGAAGACATCCAGGACGAAGTGATCTCCTGGTACCAGCAGACGCGGCACGGCAGGGCTTACATCCCCACCATGATCTGGGGGACGCTTCAGACCGAGGCCTACGCAACAGTCATCCTCCGCCAAGTCGTCGATTTTCTCGGGGTTCCGGACGATGTTCCCGCGGGCGTGGCCAAGCGGATGGAGCGGCAGAAGGTGTTGTACGACGGGGAGCATCACTACGAGGTGATCCTCGGCGAACAAGCCCTGTACACGAACGTCGGAGGGGCGAAGGTCATGCGGGAGCAGATGGAGCGGCTCCTTCGGGACCGAGATCTCCCCTCGCTCTCCCTCGGCATCCTCGCCGCTACCGCGGAGGTGGGTGTTGTTCCCATGCCTGCCTTCAACATGCACGGCGAGGGCCGAGTGCACTACGAACTCGTCTCCTGCGGCGTGGACATCACCGACTCCGCCGAACTCGCCCTCCATGACAAGGCCTTCGGTGCCCTACGCGGTGCCACGTCGTACGGGGACGCGGCGCGGAAACTAATCACCAAAGCGCTCGATTTCTGGAGCCGCGGCGGTTCTGCCGCGAAGTAGATTCAGTCGTGCTGTGAGCGCCTGTTCGCTGTCACGCCTCCCCGCCCTGGGCAGCGTGCCATAGCCCGGCCATCTCCCCCGCCACCCCTGGCGCCGCCAACAGCAACGGCTCGTCGTATGCAGGCACGGGCGGGAGTGCCACCGCTCCCGCCTCCGTCGCGATCAGGTACGCCGGTAGCCCGTCCACCGCGTGGAATTCGCCGATCGCCGCGGCGGTGGCTCGGCCTGCGGCTACCTGGGAGAGGGAGAGTGCTGTCGAGCCCATCACCCTTGTCGTGCAGTGGCGGTGTGACAGGGCCGCCAGAAGAGAGTCCAGGCCCGGCCAGTGGGCGTGGGCTGCCCATTCCGTCAGGAAGATGTGGCCCGTGAGGGTGGTGTGGGCGGCTGCGTGGATGGGGGTGCCGTTCAGGTGGGCGCCTCTGCCTCGGATTGCTGTGAAGGTCTCTCCGCGCCAGGGGTCTGCCACCAAGCCGAGCAAGGGTGTGCCGTCGGGGGCTGCCAGGCCCAGGGAGAAGGAGCACCAGCCGATGCCGTGGGCGTAGTTCGTGGTGCCGTCCACCGGGTCCACCACCCAGTACGGGGCGTTCGGGGTGGCCGGCTCGTGGGTGCCGTACTCCTCGCCCTCGATGCCGTGCGTTGGGAAGGCTGATCGTAGGACTGCGCGGACGTGGGTCTCGATCGTCTCGTCCGTCTGCGTGACGATGTCCGCCGGGCTTGCCTTCTCTCGTACTTCGCCGGCACGCGGGTGGCGGATCGTCTGCGATGCCCAGGCGGCCAGGTCTGTCGCGATCGTCAGGGCTCGGTCGAGGTCCAGGGCGTCGTCAGTCGGGTATTGAGCGGGGTCGTCGCGGTCGCGGTCGTTCACCGTGCCACCGTCTTGTAGAGGTACGTCTGCTGTCCAGCCGTGGGCTGCGGTGTGGGCCCAGTGGCTTGCGGGTGGGTGGCCGAAAACTTTTTGGGGTTCGGCGACGGATTTTCCGGTGGCGGCTGGTCTTGATGTGGAACGCAAGCTGCTACCCACTGGGAGTGCCTGATGTCCGAGACAACCTTTGAGACCGCCGTCGTCACCGGTGCCAGCCGTGGCTTCGGGCGGGCCATTGCCGCCGCTCTCGTCGCCGGGGGGACCCGCGTCGTCGGGGTCGCCCGTGACGAGGGGGAGCTGGGTGCCGTACGTGAGGTGCTCGGTGAGGAGTTCATTGCCGTCGTCGGCGATGCCGCCGATGAGGGTCTCGTGCGGGACGTGATCCGTGAGTACCGGCCCGGGCTGCTCGTGCTCAACGCCGGGGCCACCCCACGCATGGCTCCCCTGCAGGAGCAGACCTGGGAGACGTTCAGTCGGAACTGGCACGTCGATACCCGGCATGCATTCCTCTGGATGCGGGCCGCGCTGCTGGAGCCGCTGGCGCCGGGGAGTGTCGTCGTCGCCATGTCGAGTGGGGCCGCTCTGGCCGGGTCTCCGCTGAGTGGTGGGTACGCCAGTGCCAAGCAGGCCATCCGGTATATGCGGGGGTATGCGGCGGAGGAATCGGAGAAAGGTGGGCTTGGTATTCGGTTCGTCGCGCTGCTTCCGCAGCTGACTCCGGCCACCGGGCTCGGCTCCGTCGGAGTCGCGGGGTATGCCGCCCGGCAGGGGGTCGACCCGGACACCTTTGTAGAAGGGCTTGAGTCGGTTCTCAGTCCTGAGCAGGTCGCCAAGGCCGTCATCCACGTCGCCGGGGACTCCGGCAGCGCCGCGGAGTACCGGGTCAGCGGTGCCGGGCTGCGCCCGCTCGACTGAATCGCGTGACAATGGAATTCGCCGCACCACGGGGAGTGGCCGCGATGCCGTCCCACACCGACTTCGCCACCCTGGTCGAGCCCTATCGGCCCGAGCTGCTCGCGCACTGCTACCGGATTCTTGGGTCGATTCACGACGCCGAGGACCTGGTGCAGGAGACCTATCTGCGGGCCTGGCGGGGGTACGGGCGGTTCGAGGGGCGCTCCTCGGTGCGGCGGTGGCTTTACAAGATCGCGACCATGGCCTGTCTCACGGCCCTGGAAACGCGGTCCCGGCGGCCGCTCCCGTCAGGGCTGGGCGCGCCCTCGGACGATCACCGGGTTGCCGTGGCCGACCGTGATCCTTCGGTGCCGTGGCTCCAGCCGGCGCCCGACTCGCTGTTCGGTGCCGGAGACCCGGCAGCCGTCGTGGCGGGGCGGAGCGGAGTGCGGCTCGCCTTCATCGCCGCGCTTCAACTGCTGAGCGCGCGGCAGCGGGCCGTGCTGACCCTGCGCGACGTGCTGGCCTTCCGGACGGTCGAGGTCGCCGAGATTCTCGATACGACGACCGCCGCCGTCGACAGTGCGCTGCGTCGGGCTCGGGCCCGGCTGGCCGAGGCCGGGCCGGTCGAGGATGACTTGGGCGAGCCGGATGAGGGGGCGCGACGGGAGCTGCTCGACCGTTATGTCGACGCGTTCACCCGCGCCGACGCCGACGCGCTGGTGGAGCTGTTGCGGGCCGACGTCGAGATGGAGATGCCGCCGATCCCTACCTGGTTCACCGGGCGGCAGGCCGTCATCGGCTTCCTGAGCGGTCGGGTCCTGCGCGGG
Source organism: Streptomyces sp. NPDC001406 (assembly GCF_042895285.1). Taxonomy (NCBI): domain Bacteria; kingdom Bacillati; phylum Actinomycetota; class Actinomycetes; order Kitasatosporales; family Streptomycetaceae; genus Streptomyces; species Streptomyces sp. NPDC001406. Next base: position 165,954 of record NZ_JBIAWG010000001.1, on the reverse strand, counting down.
GGCCGGTGGCGGATGGTGCCCACCCGGGCCAACGGGCAGCCCGCCCTCGTCGTCCACAAGCAGGTGGGTGGCGGTCGGTACGAGGCTTACGGTGTCCAGGTGCTGACCCTGATCGGAGAGCGGATCGCTCGTATCACGGCCTTCAACGATCCAAGTCTGGTGCGCGTCTTTGCCCAGTCCGGTCCGTCCGCGCCCGTGGACGGTGCGGCCCCGCGTCGGCGTTAGCCTCGGGGCACCGGACAAGGACAGAAGGAGGCAGGCATGGCTAAGGTTCCCAGCTCGGTGATTGCCGCGGGCGGGCTCGTCGGAGGGTACGGCGTTGCCCGCTGGACCAAGAAGCGGCCGCTGGGCGGGGTCGTACTGGCCGTCGCCGGGGCGGCCGCCGCTCAGCAGTGGCGGGCGCAGGCCGGCGCGAAGGCCGCGGGGGCGCTGAGCGCCGCGTATGTCGCAGCCTTCGCCGGGTCGCACCCGCTGGCCAAGAAGGTCGGCGCCTGGCCGTCCGTCCTCGGCGTCGCGAGCGCCGTCGCCCTGGCCTCCTGGGCCGTCGCCGACCGCCGGGCCTGACAGCAAGGCGGACAGCAGGGGGGCTCAGGCGGTCGGTAGCGGCTCGCCCTCCGTCCGCTTGAACGCCCGTCGGTATGCCTGCGGGCTCGTCCCAACCACCCGCCGGAACCGTTCCCGGAAGGCCGTCGGGGAGCCGAAACCGGCCTGGGTGGCGATGCGTTCGACGGGGTGCGCGGTGTTCTCCAGCAGGTACTGCGCACGCCGCACCCGCGCCCGGTGCAGCCACTGCAAGGGCGTCGTGCCGGTCTGTTCTCGGAAGCGGCGGTTGAGGGTACGGGTGCTCATGCCCGCCTGTGCGGCGATCTCGTCCAGGGTGAAGTCCCGGTCGCAGTTGTCCTCCAGCCAGCCCAGCAGCGGCTCCAGGGTCGCGCCGGCCGGGGCCGGGGGCTGGTCGTGGACGATGAACTGGGCCTGCCCGCCCTCCCGTTCGAGGGGCATGACGCACATGCGGGCGGCGTGCGCGGCGACCGCCGAGCCGTGGTCCGTGCGGATCATGTGCAGACACATGTCCATCGCGGCGGCCGCGCCCGCCGAGGTGAGGAACTGTCCGTTGTCGACGTACAGGACGTTCGGGTCGACGGTCACCTCCGGGTGCATCGCGGCCAGGTCCCGGGCCGCGGCCCAGTGCGTCGTCGCGCGCAGCCCGTCCAGCAGGCCCGTCGCCGCGAAGACGAACGCACCCACACAGATCGAGGCGATGCGCGTGCCGTTCGCCGCCGCGGCGCGCACCGCCTGCGCGACCTCCGGCGCCGGCGGGACCGTGGGGTCGGCGACCCCGGGCAGGATGATCGTGTCGGCCTCGGCCAGCTCCTCCAGCCCGTACGGCGCCCGCACCGTGAACGCCCCGGCCGCCACGCTCACCTCCTCCGCGGGCGAGCACACCCGCACCCGGTAGGCGGGCCGGCCGTCCGGCAGCCGGGCCCAGCCGAAGGCGTCGATCGCGGCGGTGAGGTCGAACGGGATGACCTGGTCCAGCGCCAGTACGGCCACGGTGTGCATGGCAAGAAGGTAAACCTACGACGGATTGTCGCCAAGTGGGACGGCCTCGGGACGGCCTCTGCCTTGGTCTGTGGTCCTCAAGGTGGCGAGATTCCGTTGGCTCCTGGCAGTACTGCCACTTCTGCAAGATCCACGTGCCGCCTAGCGTCACCCCGTGACCAAGTTCCTCCTCGCCGTGCACGTGCTCGCGGCCATCGTCGCCGTCGGACCCGTCACCGTCGCGGCCAGCATGTTCCCGCCCGCCGCCCGCCGCGCCCTGGAGTCCCCGGATGATCCGCGGGCGACGGAGACCGTCGGGCTGCTGCACCGGATATGCCAGGTGTACGGCGTCGTCGGCGTCGTCGTTCCCGTCTTCGGGTTCGCCACCGCGAGCAATATGGGTGTGCTCGGCGATGCCTGGCTGATCGTGTCGATCGCGCTGACCGCCCTCGCCGCGCTCGTGCTGGTGGCGCTGGTACTTCCCCGGCAGAGCGCGCTCGTCGAGGGCGGCAGCACCCGGGAGGCGACCGTACGGCTCGCGATGTTCACGGGGCTGTTCAACCTGCTGTGGGCCACGGTCACGATCCTGATGATCGTGCGGCCCGGGTCTACCACGGGCGCCTGAGTTTCCGTTATCGGCTCCCGCCCCGGCCCGTCTCCCCGGCATGCACGTGACTCTAGAGATCAGCCGCCGGAACATGCTGAAGGCCACGGGAGCCGGGGCAGCCGCCATGGGTGCCGCCGCAGCCGGCGCGGCCGGGATCACCGCCACCCCTGCCGCGGCAGCGGACGCGGGGAGCGCCTTCGCACACCCCGGCCTGCTGCACACCCGTACCGATCTGGACCGCATGGCCGCCAAGGTGAAGGCGGGAGCCGCGCCCTATACGGCGGGCTTCGCCAAGCTGACCGCCAACCGGCATGCGCAGAGCGGCTGGCGGGCCAATCCGCAGGCGACGGTGTACCGGGGAGCGGGCAGCCCGCAGAACTACGCGATCCTCTACAACGACATCCACGCCGCCTACCAGAACGCCCTCCGCCACCACGTCAGCGGAGACAGCGGCGACAGCGCGCACGCCGACACCGCCGTGGCGATCCTCAACGCGTGGTCGGCGAAACTGACTTCGATCGGCGGGTCCGCGGACCGGTTCCTCGCGGCGGGGCTGTACGGCTACCAGTTCGCCAATGCCGCCGAACTCGTCCGCGACCACCCGGACTTCGACCTGGGCGCGGCGAAGAAGGTGCTGCTCGACGTCTTCCGTCCGCTCAGTGAGTCCTTCCTCGCCCGGCACAACGACGCCGTCGTCACCAACTACTGGCCCAACTGGGACCTCACCGCCCTCGCCTGCGTACTGGCCGTCGGCATCTTCTGCGACGACCACGCCAAGGTGGAACGGGCGGTGGAGTACTTCAAGCACGGTGCGGGGATGGGGTCTGTCCGCAACGCGATTCCGGTCGTGTACGACGACGGGCTCGCCGAGTGGGTGGAGGCCGGGCGTGACCAGGGGCATGCGCTGCTGGGTGTTGGGCTGATGGGCACCGTGTGCGAGATGGCCTGGAATCAGGGGATCGATCTGTACGGCTATGACGACAGCCGGTTCCTCAAGGGGGCGCAGTACGTGGCCAAGTGGAGTCTTGGTGGCGATGTGCCGTATACGCCCAACACTCGGAAGAAGGGGGCGCTGCATGGGTGGTCGGGGACTGAGAGCGCCAGTGCGGCGGCGGGTGTGGATCCGGCGATGACTCGGCCTATCTGGGCGATGATCTCCAACCATTACGCGAAGCGGCGGGGGTTGTCCGCGTCGTACGTCACCCGGATCGCGGCCAAGGCTTCGCCCGAGGGTGGGGGTGGGGACTATGGGCCCAACAGTGGGGGGTACGACCAGCTTGGCTTTGGGACGTTGGCGTTCACTCGGGATCGGGGGGCCGCGGGGGCGGGGGAGGCTTCGGGGGGTGGCTCAGGGGGCGGTGCTCGGGCGCAGTCGGGGGGTACTCCGTCGGCTGCCGCGGCCGGGACCGGTGGCGGGCGTGACCTTGCTGCCACCGGGTCCAGCGGTGTCGTGGGCTTGACCGCTGCTGCGGGGGTCACCGCCGTTGCTGGAGGGCTGCTTCTGCTGCGGCGGCGGGGGCGGGGTGGTCGCTCGGCTGAATAGGTGCCCTGTGCTGGTGCCGGGCGGGGGTGGGTCGCGCAGCCCGGCGCTGTCGGGGTGCCTCCCCCAAGCTCTCGGCTTCGCTCGAACAGGGGGGACCCCCATCGCCCACCCGTGCCGCCCCAGGCGGCACGACTGCCCGCAGTGAGGCGGCGTCGGCCGCCGCAGTCCGGGGGCGTTGGTCACCGCAGTTAGGCGGCCCCGGCCGCCTGAGTTACGCCCCTAGCCCCCGCGAGATCGTGTAGATCAGCAGGCCCGCCAGTGAGCCGACCACCGTGCCGTTGATTCGGATGAACTGGAGGTCGCGGCCGATGTGGGCCTCGATCTTGCGGGTTGTGTGTTCGGCGTCCCAGCTCGCCACCGTGTCGGTGATCAGGGAGGTGATCTCCTTGCGGTAGGTCGTCACGACGTGCACCGCGGCGCCCTCGACCCAGCTGTCGACCTTGTCCTGGACCTTGGGCTCGGTGGCCATCCGGGCGCCCAGGGACAGGAGGGAGGCGCGGACTCGTAGGCGCAGCTCGCTGCGCTCGTCCTCGGCCGCGGAGACGATCATGGATCGTACGGCCGTCCAGGCGGACGCGATCAGGTCCTGGACCTCGCCACGGCCCAGCACCTCGCCCTTGAGCCGCTCGACGCGCGCGCGGGTGTCGGTGTCGGACTGGAGGTCGGAGGCGAAGTCGGTGAGGAAGCGGTCGAGGGCGCCACGGGCGGGGTGGGAGGGCATGTCGCGCATCTCGGCGCAGAAGCGGAGCAGCTCCTTGTAGACGCGTTCGCCGACCTTCTTGTCGACGAAGCGCGGGGTCCAGCCGGGGGCGCCGCCCTGGACGGCGTCCATGACCTGGTCGTCGTGCAGGACGAGCCAGTCGTGGGCCCGGGAGACGACGAGATCGACGAAGCGTTTGTGGCCGCCGTTGGCGACGACCTTCTCCAGCATCTTCCCAATGCCGGGCGCGATCTCCTGGGCGTCGGCACGGCGGGTGATCGCCTCGCCGACCACCGCCTGGACGTCGGAGTCGCGCATGACCGTGAGGGCGCCGCGCAGGGCCGTGGCCAGCTCGGCCGTCACCCGGTCGGCGTGCTCCGGTTCCGCCAGCCAGGCGCCCAGGCGGCTGCCGATGCCGACGGCGCGCAGCCGCTGCCGTACGACATCCTCGGAGAGGAAGTTCTCGCCGACGAATTCGCCCAGGGAGACGCCCAGCTGATCCTTCTTGTTGGGGATGATCGCGGTGTGCGGAATGGGCACGCCGAGGGGGTGGCGGAAGAGCGCGGTGACCGCGAACCAGTCCGCCAGGGCGCCGACCATGCCGGCCTCGGCGGCCGCGGCCACGTAGTCCGCCCAGGGGCCGGCGCCCTGGCCGGAAGCCCATTTGGCGAGGGCGTACACCACCGCCACGAACAGCAGCATCCCGGTCGCCGTGAGTTTCATGCGCCGTACCCCGCGCTGCCGCTCCTCGTCGGCGGGAGTGAAGGCGCTCATGGATTTGTAGGACGGGGCGCTGGTCCGTGGTGCCGTTGCCACTTCCGTTTCCGTCGTTTCCGTACGTTCCATCTGCTCCACCCGTTCGGTGATCCCTCACACATTGTCCCTTCCTGACCGACTCCTGGAACGGAACAGGAGTTCCCGGCGTCTGTCAGAAAGGGGGTTTGGACAGGGTCCTGTCAGTTCTCCCGGACCCATGTCGGATCATGGACACAACAGATCGGAGCCCCGGGCTCCCAGTGCCCGAGGAGAACAACACCAGCATGACCAGGCGCCATGGCTATGCCCTGCTCAGTGCCGTCCTCGCGCTGGTCGTGGCCCTGTGCGCCGCCATCTTCGTCACGGTCGCGGCCGACGACGGCGTCCCGCTCGACGGTGGCGCGGGCCGCCCGCACCACGACGCCTCGGCCGCTCCCGCCTCCACCGGCACCTGGGTCGGCTCCTGGTCCACCTCCCCGGTCGGCGCCGAGCCGGGCACCGAGACCGACGGACTGGCGGGGCGTTCGGTGCGCAACGTCGTGCACGCGAGCGCCGGGGGTACGAGTGCCCGGATCACGCTGTCCAATCTCTACGGCCAGGCGCCGCTGACCATCAGCCACGCCTCGATCGCGGTCGCGGCCGGCGACGACACCGCGGCAGCCGCGGCACAGACGATGCGCCGGCTCACCTTCGGCGGCGGCCCCGACGTGGTCATACCGGCGGGCGGGCAGGTGCTGAGCGACGCCGTGCGCATCGCGCTACCGCGCGGGACGGACGTGCTGGTCACCACGTACTCCCCCGTCCCGTCGGGACCGGTCACCTACCACCCGCACGCGCGGCAGGTGTCGTACGTCGCCGAGGGCGACCACACGGAGGACCCGGCCGCCGCCCCGTACACCGAACAGACGCCGTACTGGCGCTATCTGACGGCCCTCGACGTGCTGAGCAACGAGTCCGACGGCACGGTCGTCGTGTTCGGCGACTCGATCACCGACGGGATCACCTCCACCGAGGGCGCCAACCACCGCTGGACGGACGTCCTTTCGGAGCGGCTGCGCACGGGGCTCGCCGATGGCCGCCGGGACGTGCCCCGCTACAGCGTCGTCAACCAGGGCATCAGCGGCAACCAGGTGCTCGCGAACGGACTCGGGCGGCCCGCCGACAACCAGAGCGGGCTCGGCCGTTTCGGCCGGGACGTGCTCTCCCGTACGAACGTCAAGGTCGTCGTCATCGAGCTGGGCGTCAATGACATCCTCAGGAACCCGCGCCTCGCCGACCCCGACCGGATCACCGACGGCCTGCGCACCCTCGTCCGCCAGGCCCACGCCCGCGGCCTCAAGGTCGTCGGCGCCACCCTGATGCCCTTCCAGGGCCACCGCGGGTACTCGCCGGCCCGGGAGGCGGTACGGCAGCAGGTCAACGCCCGGATCCGGGCCGGGCAGGTCTACGACGCGGTGGTCGACTTCGACCACGCCCTGCGTGACCCGTACAACCCGCGCAGGCTCCGCCCCGACTACGACTCGGGCGACCATCTCCACCCCAGCGACGAGGGCTTCCGGAAGATGGCGGAGGTCTTCGACCTGCGGGAGCTGAAGGGTGCGGGGCAGGCGGAGCTGTAGCCGGTACGGCGGCCCCGCTCAGCAGTTCCTTCGCGCCTGCGGCGCCTCAGTGGTCCCCGCGCCCGCCTCTCACCAGTCCCCGCGCCTGCGCCGCCGCTCCTCCCGGCGCTCCCGCTGGCGCTCACGGCGCTCCTCGTGGCGCTCCCGCAGCAGGTCGCGGTGGCCTTCGAGCATCCTGGTGTGGGCATCCTGGATGTCGTCCCGGAAGGAGTTCTCCAGTTCCTTGCGCGCCGTCTTGCGGTCCAGCTTCTCCTGGCGGCGCTCCTCCTTCAGCCGCTGCCGCTCGGCCCGCGTCACCTTGCGCTCCACCCCGACCCCGCCCCAGAAGGCGAAGCCGCTCACGATCACCCGCGGGGCGCCCGGCTCGCCGCCCACGCCCTCCTCGCGGTGGTCGAAGCCGCCCATGATGCCGATGCCCCGCACGACGACCTCGACCCCGGGCGGCACGATGACCTGCACCCCGCCCATGATCGCGACGCAGTTGATCTCCACCTCGCGGTCCGCGAAGTCCGCCTCCCGCAGATCGATCTCACCGCCGCCCCAGAAGGCGAAGCAGTTGAGCCGCTTCGGCATGGTCCAGCGGCCCTTGCGCTGGAAGCCGGACATGATCGCGACCGCCCAGGCGGACGAGCCCTCGCTGCCGGTGATCCGGCCCGCCCAACTCCCGCTCTCCACGGGGTCCTTGCGCAGGGACACCACGGGAGGAGCCGCCACGTCCGGACCCGGCAGGTCCCGGGTGATGGGTGCCAGCTCGCGGTAGGTACGCGCCTTGTACGTCGCCTCCAGCCGCTCCTCGAACTCCTCCATGTCGAGCCGCCCTTCCGCGAGGGCGTCCCGCAGGACCTCGGCGACTCGTTCACGATCGGCGTCGGAGGCACGCAGCTCCGGGGCATCGTCGGTCATGGAGAGCAGCCTACGAGTTCCCCGCGCCGGGCACTATGCGGTGGCCTTGTCCGCGTACATCTTCGCGATCACCGCCTCGATGTCCGGCTCCCGCACCGACAGGTCCACCAGCGGATACTCCGCCGCCACCCGCGCCACCAGCGGCGCCGCCGACTCGGACGCCGGGAAGGCCAGCCACTGCCGCGGGCCCTCCACCTTCACCACGCGGGCCGGCGGCACCTCGACGGGCGGCAGCTCCCGCTCCAGGTCCACCACCAGCGTCCGCTCGCTCGCCCCCACCTCGTGCAGGCCGGCGAGCGGACCGTCGTACATCAGCCGGCCGTGGTCGATGACCATCACCCGGGAGCAGAGCTGCTCGATGTCCTGGAGGTCGTGCGTGGTCAGCAGCACCGTGGTGCCGCGTTCGGCGTTCAACTCCCGCAGGAAACCGCGGACCTTGGCCTTGGAGATGACGTCCAGGCCGATCGTCGGCTCGTCGAGGTAGAGCACCTCGGGGTCGTGCAGCAGCGCCGCCGCGATGTCGCCGCGCATGCGCTGGCCGAGGGAGAGCTGGCGGACGGGGACGTCCAACAGGTCGGCGAGTTCGAGGAGTTCGACACAGCGGTCCAGGTTCTCGCGGTAACGCCGGTCCGGGATCCGGTACATGCGGTGCACCAGCCGGTAGGAGTCGATCAGCGGCAGGTCCCACCACAGCGTGGTCCGCTGCCCGAACACCACGCCGATACGGTGCGCCAGGCGGGCGCGTTCGCGGGAGGGGTCGATGCCGGCCACGCGCAGGCGGCCGCCGCTCGGGGTCAGGATGCCCGTGAGCATCTTGATCGTCGTCGACTTGCCCGCGCCGTTGGGGCCGATGTAGCCGACCATCTCGCCGCGCGCCACGGTGAAGGAGATCGAGTCCACCGCCCGCACCTCCCGGCGCTCCCGCTTGAGGAAGCCGGCCTTCTTCCGCACGTCGAAGACTTTCTCGACGCGGTCGAGTTCGATGAAGTTCACGATCAAGTCCTCGGTGACGCCCTCGGTGAAGTCGCTGTCCATGGGTCCCTCAGCTCCCCGTACTCCGATACGACCGAAGCCCCGCCCGCCATGCCGCTCCCGCCAGCGCGCAGCACCCCACCGCCACGAGCGGCGGGGCGAAGGCCGTCCACTGCGGCAGGTGCAGCGGATACGGCAGCCCCAGAACGTAGGTTGCGGGCAGCCAGTTGACGAAGGCCAGCGGCAGCACGAAGGTCACCCCGCGCACCAGGTCCTTCGCGAAGACGGTGGGCGGGTACTGCAGCAGCGTGGTGCCGCCGTAGGTGAACGCGTTCTGCACCTCGGAGGCGTCCTGCGCCGCGAACTGGAAGGCCGCGCCGGCCACGAACACCGCGCTGAAGATCGCGGCGCCGCTGATCACCATCACCGGCATCAGCAGCAGCTTCAGCGGGGTCCACTCGATGTCGACGGCCGTCAGCGCATAGCCGAGCACCAGCGAGCCCTGCGTCACCCGGCCCAGGCGGCGCAGCGCGAACCGGTCGGCGGCCAGCTGCGCCAGCACCGGCGCCGGACGGACCAGGAGGGTGTCGAAGGTGCCGTCGCGCACCCGGCGCCCCAGCCGTTCCATCGAGCCGATCACCAGATCGGCCAGCCCGAAGGCCGTACTGGACAGGCCGTACAGGAAGGCGACCTCGGGCAGCGAGTAGCCGCCGAGCGCGTCCACGCGGGAGAACATCAGCAGGATCGCCACGAAGTCGAGGGCGGTCGCGGTGAAGTTGGCGACCGTCGTCATCACGAAGGACGTCCGGTACGCCATCGTGGAGCGGATCCACATCGCGGCGATCATCCGGTAGGCGCGCATCCCGTCGGCGACCCGGTTGATTTCAGCCACCCTGCACCACCACCCGCCGCGTCGCCAGCGACTGCACGAGCCGCCCCAGCGCGAGCAGCGCCGCCGCCCAGGCCGCCTGGAAGAGGAAGACGCCCCAGGGATCGGCCTGCCCGAGCAGTACGTCGGCCGGGGCCTGCAGCAGCGAGGACCAGGGCAGGGTCCGTACGACCTCGCCGATCGCGCCCGGGAAGACGTTCAGCGGCAGCACCATCCCGGAGCAGAAGAAGCCCGTGATCCACGCCGCCTGCGCCACCCCGGTGCCGTCCAGCAGCCAGAACGCGCTCAGCCCCACCAGGAAGCGGATCCCGAAGCCGACCAGCATCGCCAGCAGGACGGCGACGAGGAAGGCGGCCCAGGTTCCCGCGTCCGAGGGCAGCGCCACCGGGAAGAACAGCGCGCCGAAGACGAAGGGGATCGCTCCCCGGCCCATGAGTTGGAACAGGGCCCTGCCCAAATCTGCTGACAGCCACCACAGTTGCAGGTCGGCGGGGCGGTACAGGTCGATCGCGATGTCACCCGTACGAATGCGTTCCATGAGCTCGTCCTCGACGCCACCACCCCCGATCGCCAGCGTCGACAGCAGCGCCTGCCCCAACCACACGTAAGTGATCGCCTGCGCCTGGTCATAGCCTCCCAGGTGCGGTTTCTCGTCCCACAGGGCGAGATAGGTGTAGACGAGGATCAGGCCGAAGACGGTGTTGGTGAACACCCCTGCCGCAGTGGCCGCCCGATACGTCGCGTACCGTCTGAAACCCCCTGCAGCGACGGCCCCGTACAACCGTCCCGCGCCCACGCCAGTCAACCTCCCCGACCGCACGACACCGAAGCGCAGGAGCCTAGTCCGGGACCGACGCGGCGTGCCACGCATTTTCTGTCCCGGACGCGTGCCGGAATCCGGGAACGGAACGCTTGGTGCGAGAGTCTTCATCCGGGGGCGCAGATGGCGTATGAGGGCGTACGGCAACGTACGAGGCGATAACAGGAGTCCGTGCACGACATGAGCGACGAGCCGCAGCCGCAGCCGCAACAGCCGAACGAAGGCGGTGCGACGACGCAGCCGACGGCGGCCGAAGAGCCCGCCGAGCAGGGGGGCAAGCCGGCCGAGAAGGCCGGTACGGTCCCGAAGGCACGGGCCTCGGAGCCCTCCGGGCCGGGCAACGTCGACACCAGCCGTCTCGCAAGGATCAAGGAGAACGCCCCGACAGCCAAGCCCCCGCTGACGGACGAGACGACCCGGCTGACGCCGATCAAGGACGACCCGCCGGCCACCAAGGCCCCCGGGGCTGCGGGCAACGCCGGCAACGCAGCGCGCGCGGCGGGCTCGGCCGGCACGGCGAGCGGCTCGGGCTCGGCAGGCACAGCTGGCGCGGCAGGTGCGGCCAGCGCGGCAGGTGCTGCGGGCGCGGCGAGCGGCGCGGGCGCGGCAGGCGCGGCAGGCGCACCGCGCGGCCCGGGCGCGGCAGGCGGCGCAGGCGCGGCACACGGCGCTGGAGCGGCAGGCACAGCCGGCGCGACAAGCCCCGGCGCCGCCGACACCACCCAGCTCGCTCGGATCAAGGAAAGCGCCCCGACAGCCAAGCCGCCGCTGACGGACGAAACCACCCGGCTCACGCCGATCAAGGACACCCCGCCGACCGGCAAGGCCCCCGGGACCTCGGGCAACGCCGGCAACGCAGCGCGCGGCGCGGGCGCAGCCGGCGCGGCAGGCAGCGCGGCGCGCGGTGGGGCAGGCGCCGTCAACGCACGGTCCGGCGCCACCCCCGTGACCGCGGCAGGCGCACGGACCACCGCCAACCCCGCGACCGCGGCAGGCGCGGCGAATGCCCGGAGCGCCCCCGCCCCCGCCGGCCCGGTGGCCCCGGAGGCCCCCGGCAAGGGCAAGAAGCCCAAGAGGCCCAAGCGGACCGGGTGGCGGCGGATCATCCCCACCTGGCGGATGGTGCTCGGTACCTTCCTCATCGGTGTGCTGCTGATCATCGGGCTGTTCTTCCTCGGCTACTCGATGGTGAAGATCCCGCCCGCCAACGCGCTCGCCACCAAGCAGAGCAACGTCTACCTGTACGCGGACGGCTCCCAGCTGGCCCGTGACGGCGAGATCAACCGGGAGAACGTCACCCTCGCGCAGATCTCCAAGGACGCCCAGCACGCCGTACTGGCCGCCGAGGACCGCGACTTCTACACCGAGTCGGCCATCGACCCCAAGGCGATGATCCGCGCCGCCTGGAACACCGCGACCGGCAAGGGCAAGCAGTCCGGCTCGACGATCACCCAGCAGTACGTGAAGAACTACTACCTGGCCCAGGAACAGACGGTCACCCGTAAGGCCAAGGAGTTCTTCATCTCGATCAAGCTGGACCGCAACAAGTCGAAGGACGACATCCTCGAGGGCTACCTCAACACGAGCTACTTCGGCCGCAACGCCTACGGCATCCAGGCCGCCGCCCAGGCCTACTACGGCGTGGACGCCACCGACCTGGACCCGGCCCGCGCCGCCTACCTCGCCGCGCTGGTCAACGCGCCCAGCGAGTACGACGTCGTCGCGCACCCGGAGAACAAGTCCGCGGCCGTGGCCCGCTGGAACTACGTCCTGGACGGCATGGTCACGAAGGGCTGGCTCGGCAAGTCCGAGCGGGCCGGCATGAAGTTCCCGATGCCGAAGGAGCAGACGGTCTCCACCGGCCTGTCCGGCCAGCGCGGCTACATCGTGGACGCGATCAAGCACTACCTCACCACGAACAAGATCATCGACGCGGACGCCCTGGAGGGCGGCGGCTACCGCATCACCACGACCCTGCACAAGGACAAGCAGAACGCCTTCGTCAAGGCGGTCAACGACCAGCTGATGGACAAGCTGGACAAGAAGAACCGCAAGGTCGACAACTACGTCCGCGCGGGCGGCGCCTCCGTCGACCCGAAGACCGGCAAGGTCGTCGCGATGTACGGCGGCGTCGACTACGTGAAGCAGTACACGAACGGCGCGACCCGGGGCGACTTCCAGGTCGGCTCCACGTTCAAGCCCTTCGTGTTCACCTCGGCGGTGCAGAACGCCTCCACGACCCAGGACGGCCAGCCGATCTCGCCGAACACGTACTACGACGGCACCAACCAGCGGCCCGTACAGGGCTGGAGCGGTGGCGCGTACGCCCCCGAGAACGAGGACTCCAAGTCGTACGGGCAGATCACGGTGCGGCAGGCCACCAACCTCTCGGTCAACTCGGTGTACGCGCAGATGGCCGTCGACGTGGGGCCCGCCAAGGTCAAGAAGACCGCGGTCGACCTCGGCATCCCGTCCGACACCAAGGACCTGAACCCGTACCCGTCCATCGCCCTGGGCACCGCCACCGCGAGCGTGCTGGACATGGCGGAGGCGTACGCCACGCTCGCCAACCACGGCAAGCACGGCACGTACACGATGATCGAGAAGATCACCAAGGACGGCAAGGACGAGGTCGAGCTGCCCGGGGAGAAGGCCGAGCAGGGCGTCAGCCGTGAGGCCGCCGACACCACGACGTCGATCCTGCAGAGCGTGGTCCAGACGGGCACCGCGACCGCCGCGCAGAACGCCGGCCGCCCCGCGGCGGGCAAGACCGGCACCGCGGAGGAGGACACGGCGGCCTGGTTCGCGGGCTACACGCCCGATCTGGCCACGGTCGTCTCCGTGATGGGCCAGGACCCGGTGACGGCCGCCCACAGGTCGCTGTACGGCGTGATGGGGCTGCCGCGCATCAACGGCGGCGGTGCGCCCACCGACATCTGGGCCCAGTACACGAAGACCGCGCTGGAGGGGAAGCCCGCCACCGAGTTCGACCTCCAACTGCAGCAGGGCGCCGAGGTCCAGGCCCCGAGCTCGCAGGCGCCGACCCAGCCGGGCACCACCGGCAGCCAGGACAACGGCGGCACGACCGACGGCGGCCAGGACCAGGGGCAGACCCAGGGCCAGGACAACGGCGGCACGACCGCGACCCCCACGGACGGCACGGCCACCGGCGGCACCACCACGACCGGCGGCGGCACGACGGGAGGCACGGCCGACGGCGGGACGACCACCGGCGGCACGACCGGCGGCACGACCGGAGGCACGGCCGACGGCGGCACCACCACCGGCGGAACCACCGGCGGCACGGACACGGGCACGACCGGGGGAACCCCGGGAGGCACCACGGGCGGCACCGTTGCGGGCCCGCAGGCCGCGACGAGGAGGCAGTGACCGGTCGCTGACCCGTCAGTGACCGGAGGTCGCCTTCAGCCCCACCACGGCGACCAGCAGCAGACACACGAAGAAGATCCGGGCGGCGGTCGCCGGCTCCCCCAGCACCACCATGCCGAGCACCGCCGCACCGGCGGCCCCGATGCCCACCCACACGCCGTAGGCGGTACCGATGGGCAGGGTCCGGGCGGCGTAGGACAGCAGCAGCATGCTGGCGACGATGCCGGCGCCGGTGAGGACGCTGGGGACGGGCCGGGTGAAGCCGTCGGTGCACTTCATTCCGATCGACCAGCCGACCTCCAGCAGACCGGCGACGACGAGCAGGACCCAGGCCATGGGGGGCACCTCCGGGGCGTACGTGCTGACGGACAGGGGTGCGTCGTCTTTGCGTACATCCATCCCGGTACGGCGCGTCTCGTCGGGCTTCCTTTCGACGATAGCAAGGGAATGAGAAGAGGGCTGGTGACCATGGTCACCAGCCCTCTTCGCCGTTGATTCAGAGGCTCAGGCCCGTCAGCGGTGCAGGTCCCTCAGAGATACAGCCCCGTGGAGTCCTCCGACCCCTCGAACCGGTCCGCCGCCACGGCGTGCAGATCGCGTTCCCGCATGAGCACGTACGCGGTGCCGCGCACCTCGACCTCGGCCCGGTCCTCCGGGTCGTACAGGACGCGGTCGCCCGGCTCCACCGTCCGTACGTTCTGCCCGACCGCCACCACCTCGGCCCAGGCCAGCCGCCGCCCGACCGCAGCCGTGGCGGGGATCAGGATGCCGCCGCCCGACCGCCGCTCGCCCTCACTGGTGTCCTGCCGCACGAGCACGCGGTCGTGCAGCATGCGGATGGGCAGCTTGTCGTGGTGGGTACTGGGGACATTTCTGTTGGCGCTCACGCCTTCGAACCTACCTGCCTTTTACGCCTGTGTACGCGACCGGGTCAGCTCTTGCGGCGCCGGGTGCCGAACGCGAGCAGCCCCACGACCCCGACGGCAAGGAGCGCGACCGGCACGATGCGCTCGACCCGGGGCGCGCCCTCCTCGTCCACGAACTGCGCCCGCACCTCGCTCACCACGCGGTTGACCTGGACGTAGGCACGGCCGAGGGTGTGGTCGACGTTCGCGACGACCTTCGCCTTGGCGTCGCCCACGATCGTCTTCGGATGCACCCGCACCCCGATCTCGTCCAGCGTCTCCGCCAGCACCTCGCGACGGCGCTTGATGTCCGCCTCGATCTGCGCCGGGGTTCTGGTGTCCGACGTCTCCGCCACCGTACGGCCTCCGAAGTCTTCGATGCTGTTCTGGACAGTCTGTCAGCTTCGCACGCCGCCGCACTGTCAGGACCCCCCGTTACTCTGGTCCGATGAGCGAGCGACTCCAGCCCGGGGACGTGGCCCCCGACTTCACCCTGTCCGACGCCGACGGCAACGAGGTGTCCCTGGCCGACCACAAGGGCCGCAAGGTCATCGTGTACTTCTACCCCGCGGCCCTCACTCCCGGCTGCACCAAGCAGGCCTGCGACTTCACGGACAACCTCGAGGTCCTGGCGGGCGCGGGCTACGACGTGATCGGCATCTCCCCCGACAAGCCGGAGAAGCTGGCCAAGTTCCGCGAGAAGGAGTCCCTGAAGGTGACCCTCCTCGCCGACCCCGGCAAGCAGGTCCTGGAGTCCTACGGCGCCTTCGGCGAGAAGAAGCTGTACGGCAAGACGGTCGTCGGTGTCATCCGCTCCACGGTCGTCGTCGACGAGGAGGGCAAGGTCGAACGCGCCCTCTACAACGTGAAGGCGACGGGCCACGTGGCAAAGATCATCAAGGATCTGGGCATCTGACCGCGCTGCCCGGCCGCTAGCATGGCCGGGCAGCACCGGGCGGCCGTGGTGGAATTGGCAGTCACGCTGGGTTTAGGTCCCAGTGGGGTAACTCCCGTGAGGGTTCGAGTCCCTCCGGCCGCACCAGCTCCTTACCGACCGAGCAACTCCCTTACGACGGGCACCAGGGCGCGGAACGCCTTGCCCCGGTGGCTGATCGCGTTCTTCTCCTCGGGGCTCAGCTCGGCGCACGTCCGCGACTCCCCCTCCGGCTGGAGGATGGGGTCGTATCCGAAGCCGTTGGTGCCGCTCGGGGTGTGCCGCAGGGTTCCGGTCAGCCGGCCCTCGACCACCCGCTCCGTCCCGTCCGGCAGTGCGAGAGCCGCGGCGCAGGCGAAGTGGGCGCCCCGGTGTTCGTCGGCGATGTCCGAGAGCTGGGCCAGCAGGAGGTCCAGATTGGCCTTGTCGTCGCCGTGGTTGCCGGCCCAGCGGGCGGAGAAGATGCCGGGTGCGCCACCCAGGACGTCCACGCACAGGCCGGAGTCGTCGGCCACCGCCGGCAGACCGGTGGCCCGGGCCAGGGCGTGGGCCTTGAGGAGGGCGTTCTCGGCGAACGTCACTCCCGTTTCCGGGACATCGGGGATGTCGGGGAACGCGTCGGCTCCGACCAACTCGTGCGGCAGGCCTGCTGCGGCGAGGATCGAGCGGAGCTCGGTGATCTTTCCGGCGTTGCGGGTGGCGAGGATCAGGCGGGTCATGGGGTTCAGTATCCCTGGCCCCACGACCTGCCCTGCGTGGCCTCTGGAGCTCGCTACGGGGTGCAGACCTTGGTCAGTTCGCCCGCCGCGTCCGTGACCGGGCCGATGTCCGGGGTCTCGTCGCCGTTCTTGATCGCCCGACGGACGTTGTCGACCGCCTTGCGGAGGTCGTCGACCGCCTTGTTGACATCGGCGTTGTCCGTCCTGTCGCCGATCTTGTCGAGGTTCTTCTGGATCGAGTCGAGGGACTCGTCGGTCTGCGTCGGATCGTTGGCCGCGTTCTCCACCGCCTGCTGGAGGTCGGTCACGCTGTCCGCGATGGAGTCGGCGGTCTGGACGCAGTCCAGGGCCTTGTTGACGGCGTCGCAGCCGGTGGTGAGGCCCGCGGTGAGCGCTACGGCGGCCACGGTGGCGGCGATGGCGGTGATACGGCCTCGACGTCGGTGTCGGCTCGCGCCCATGGTGTTGGTCCCTCTCCCTCGTCGGCCGAGCGCACGGCGGTGTGCCGTGCGCCCGTACCCATAGGGACGCCGGGGAGGCCGACCGGGTTGCCGTCCGCCGCCTCGTCTTTTGAGGCTCCCTTTACTTCTTCTCCAGGGGCTGGTTCTGCTTCTTCCCCAGGGTCTACTTCGTCTCCAGGGTCGCTTCCAGTGCCGCGCGCTGGAGGAGGGAGAGCTCCGTGCAGCCCGTCACGGCCAGGTCGAGCAGGGCGTCGAGCTCCTCGCGGGCGAAGGGCTCGGCCTCGGCGGTGCCCTGGACCTCGACGAAGCGGCCGTCGCCGGTGCAGACGACGTTCATGTCGGTCTCGGCCTTCACGTCCTCGTCGTAGCAGAGGTCGAGGAGGGGGACCCCGCCGACGATGCCGACTGAGACCGCGGAGACCGTGCCGGTCAGCGGCTGGCGACCGGCCTTGATCAGCTTCTTGCCCTGGGCCCAGGTGACCGCGTCGGCCAGGGCCACATAGGCGCCGGTGATGGCCGCCGTGCGGGTTCCGCCGTCGGCCTGGAGGACGTCGCAGTCCAGGACGATGGTGTTCTCGCCGAGCGCCTTGTAGTCGATGACCGCCCGCAGGGAGCGGCCGATGAGGCGGGAGATCTCATGCGTACGGCCGCCGATCCGGCCCTTGACCGACTCGCGGTCGCCGCGGGTGTTGGTGGCGCGGGGCAGCATGGCGTACTCCGCGGTGACCCAGCCCTCGCCGCTGCCCTTGCGCCAGCGGGGGACGCCTTCGGTGACCGAGGCGGTGCAGAAGACCTTGGTGTCGCCGAAGGAGACGAGGACGGAGCCCTCGGCGTGCTTGCTCCAGCCACGTTCGATGGTGACCGGGCGGAGCTGATCGGGGGTGCGGCCGTCGATTCGAGACATGGCGACGAGCCTAGCCGCACATGAGGAAGGGGCCCCTCCCCCCTATGGGAAAGAGCCCCTTCGAGGTGAGCGGCGCGGCTCACATCATGTCTTCGATCTCCGCGGCGATCGGGTCGGCGTCGGTGCCGATGACGACCTGGATGGCCGTGCCCATCTTGACGACGCCGTGGGCGCCGGCGGCCTTCAGGGCGGCGTCGTCGACCAGCGAGGGGTCGGAGACCTCGGTCCGCAGGCGGGTGATGCAGCCCTCGATCTCCTCGATGTTGTCGATGCCGCCGAGCCCGGCGACGATCTTCTCAGCCTTGGTGGCCATGATCCTTCTCCCTGATCCGAACCGCTTTGTCGCAGTAACCTACAGTTGGCCCATCTTCGCGAGCGGTCATGTCGTACGTCCCGAATGATGGCGTTCACGACAGCGGAACCGTCCGCCAACTGGTCTACACCACCCCGGGGACGGTCGCCAAACCCGCCTCTTCGCCGAGCGGCCCGGAGGACGCGCATGAGCGCCGACAGCAGCGCCGAAGGCACGGTCAGCCCCGGCCGCGCCCGCTGGAACACCCTGTTCCAGGGCCTGCAGAAGATGGGCCGCAGTCTCCAGCTCCCCATCGCGGTGCTGCCGGCCGCCGGCATCCTCAACCGGCTCGGCCAGCCCGATGTGTTCGGCAAGGACGGTCTGGGCTGGACCCCCGTCTCGAAGGTGATGATGGGCGCGGGCGGCGCGCTGCTCGACGGCTCGCTCGGTCTTCCGCTGCTGTTCTGCGTCGGTGTCGCCATCGGCATGGCGAAGAAGGCGGACGGCTCGACCGCGCTCGCGGCGGTGGCGGGCTTTCTCGTCTACTACGGGGTGCTGCACCAGTTCCCCGAGCCCTGCCCGGAGGGCTCGAAGCCGGTCTCCATCGGCTGCCAGGTGTCCGACGGGACGGTGTCGACCTTCACCTTTCAGAACCCGGGGGTCTTCGGGGGCATCGTCCTGGGTCTGATGGCAGCGTTCTTCTGGGCCCGCTACCACCGCACCCGACTGGTGGACTGGCTGGGCTTCTTCAACGGGCGCCGGCTGGTGCCGATCATCATGGCGTTCGCCGCCATCGTGTTCGCGGCGCTGTGCCTGTGGGTCTGGCCGCCGATCGGCGGGGCGCTGGAGAGCTTCAGCAACTGGCTGAGCAACTTGGGCGCGTGGGGTGCGGGGGTCTTCGGTGTGGCGAACCGGGCGCTGCTGGTCGTGGGGCTGCACCAGTTCCTCAACGTGCCCATCTGGTTCCAGTTCGGGAGCTACACCAAGCCCGACGGGACGGTCGTGCACGGCGACATCAACATGTTCCTGGCGGGCGACCCGAACGCGGGTCAGTTCACCTCGGGCTTCTTCCCCATCATGATGTTCGCGCTGCCGGCCGCCGCGCTGGCGATCACCCACTGCGCCAAGCCGCACCGTCGCAAGGAGATCGGCGGACTGATGCTCTCGGTGGCGCTGACCTCGTTCGTCACCGGTATCACCGAGCCCCTCGAGTACTCGTTCCTCTTCGTGGCCCCCCTTCTGTATGTGGTGCACGCGCTGCTCACCGGTGCCTCGATGGCGGTGACCTGGGGGCTCGGGGTGCACGACGGCTTCAGCTTCTCCGCGGGCCTCATCGACTACGTCATCAACTGGAACCTGGCCACCAAGCCGTGGGCCATCATCCCGCTCGGCCTGTGCTTCGCCGCGGTGTACTACGTCGTCTTCCGCTTCGCCATCACGACCTTCGACCTGAAGACACCGGGACGGGAGCCGGAGGAGCAGGTCGAGGACACCACCAAGGCGTAACCGAACGCACTTCCTCCATCACGGGAATCGCGGGTTCCTTATCTCACCTTCATCGTGCTACAACAGGTCTACACCACTGAGTGGTGTAGACCACCACCCGATGGAGGAACCATGAGCACCGCCACCGCGTCCTCGGCGGCTCCCGCAAAGAAGCGGGGATCAGGTCTGTTCCAGGGCCTGCAGAAGGTCGGCCGCAGTCTGCAGCTTCCGATCGCCGTGCTTCCGGCGGCGGGCATTCTGCTCCGGCTGGGCCAGCCCGATGTGTTCGGCAAGGACGGCCTCGGCTGGAACAAGGTCGCGGCGGTGTTCGCCACCGCCGGCGACGCCGTCTTCAGCAACCTGCCCCTGCTGTTCTGCGTGGGCATCGCCATCGGCTTCGCCAAGAAGGCCGACGGCTCCACGGCGCTGGCGGCGCTGGTCGGCTTCCTGGTCTACAAGAACGTGCTGACCGCGTTCCCGATCACCGAAGCGAAGATCACCAAGGGCGCGGACGTCGCCGCCACGTACAACGACCCCAAGGTCCTCGGCGGCATCGTGATGGGCCTGATAGCCGCGGTCACCTGGCAGCGCTTCCACCGCACCAAGCTCCCCGACTGGCTGGGCTTCTTCAACGGCCGCCGGCTGGTCCCGATCCTGATGGCCTTCATCGGCACCGGCGTCGGTGTGGTCTTCGGTCTGGTCTGGGAGCCCATCGGCAACGTCATCACCGACTTCGGCCAGTGGATGACCGGCCTCGGCGCCGTCGGCGCGGGCATCTTCGGCGCCATCAACCGTGCGCTACTGCCGGTCGGTATGCACCAGTTCGTCAACACGGTTGCCTGGCAGGAGATCGGCTCCTTCAAGGACTCCTCCGGCACCGTCTGGCACGGTGACCTGCCGCGCTTCTTCCACGGCGACCCGACCGCCGGCCAGTTCATGACGGGCTTCTTCCCGATCATGATGTTCGCCCTCCCGGCCGCCGCGCTGGCGATCACCCACTGCGCCCGTCCCGAGCGCCGCAAGGCCGTCGGCGGCATGATGGTCTCGCTCGCGCTGACCTCGTTCGTCACCGGCATCACCGAGCCGATCGAGTTCGCGTTCATGTTCATCGCCCCGGTGCTCTACGTCATCCACGCGCTGCTCACCGCCCTCTCGATGGCGGTCACCTGGTCCCTGGGCGTGCATCACGGCTTCAGCTTCTCGGCCGGCGCGATCGACTACTTCCTCAACTGGGGCCTGGCCACCAAGCCGTGGATGATCATCCCGATCGGCCTGGTCTTCGCCGCCATCTACTACTCGGTCTTCCGCTTCGCCATCACCAAGTGGAACCTCCCCACCCCGGGCCGCGAGCCCGAGGAGGAGCTCGAGGACCTCACGAAGGCGTGAGTCCCCGTACGACATGACGAAGGCCCCGGAACCGAGCAGGTTCCGGGGCCTTCGTGCGCGTGTGGGGGGTTCAGA
The DNA here is from genome assembly GCF_042895285.1 of Streptomyces sp. NPDC001406. Taxonomy (NCBI): domain Bacteria; kingdom Bacillati; phylum Actinomycetota; class Actinomycetes; order Kitasatosporales; family Streptomycetaceae; genus Streptomyces; species Streptomyces sp. NPDC001406. The sequence goes on along the minus strand of NZ_JBIAWG010000001.1, from coordinate 145,052 downwards.
TCTGGTACGTCACCCTGGGGACCGCCAGTTCCACCGGGCCGTCGAACACCTCGCGGGCGTCGGCGAGGTTGACCATGGGGTCGGTCCACGGGGGGATGTGGGTGAGGACCAGGCGGCGGGCGCCTGCCCGGGTCGCCGTCTCGCCCGCCTCGCGGCCGTTGAGGTGCAGGTCGGGGATGTTCTCCTTGCCGTACGTGAACGCGGCCTCGCACAGGAACAGGTCGGTGTCCCGGGCCAGCGCGTCGAGCACCTCGGTGACACCCGTGTCGCCGGAGTACGTCAGCGACCTCCCGCCGTGCTCGATCCGGATGGCGTACGCCTCCACGGGATGGCGGACCCGCTCGGTGTGCACCGTGAACGGGCCGATGTCGAACGTCGACGGCTTGACCGTGTGGAAGTCGAAGACCTCGCTCATCGACGAAGCGGTGGGGGTGTCGGCGTAGGCGGTGGTCAGCCGGTGCTCCGTACCCTCGGGTCCGTAGACGGGGATCGGGTCGCAGCGGCCGCCCTCGTGGCGGTAGTAGCGGGCCACGAAGTACGCGAGCATGTCGATGCAGTGATCGGCGTGCAGGTGGCTCAGGAAGATCGCGTCGAGGTCGTAAAGACCGCAGTGGCGCTGCAGCTCGCCCAGGGCGCCGTTGCCCATGTCGAGGAGCAGCCGGAAGCCGTCGGCCTCGACGAGGTAGCTCGAACAGGCCGATTCCGCGGACGGGAACGACCCCGAGCAGCCGACGACGGTGAGCTTCATGAAGCAGAAACCTCCGTTGGCGGGAAAAGAGTCGGGAAAGGGGCAGACGGGGGTCGTGCGGTTCGTTGAGCGTAAGGCGCAAAAGGGCCGGTCGCTCCTCCGCCAGGGGCCGTTGTGGGCGAACTCACCTGTGCTGTCACCGGTTCGGCTGGACCCGGGGCGCAATGGGCTTTGGAGAGGGCGCGCAATGGGGATCGCACGCCGGTAACGTCGTTCGTATGGACACGTCGTGGTGGCTTGCGCTGGTGGCGGTGGTGCTGCTCGCGCTGGTCGCCACGCTCGTCGACGGCTGGGGACGGGGACACCGTCCGGAGGGACGCAGGAAGCGGCCGCCGGGTCGTCCGGAAGGGCCCCGGGGCCGTGCGGAGCGGCCGCGGCCCGGGGACATCTGGTGGGCGAACGTGCCGTTCGAGAACGGTCCGGGCACCAAGGACCGGCCATGTCTGGTTCTCGCCGTGCGCGGCAAGCGCGCGACGGTCGCGAAGATCACCAGCAAGTACCACGACGAGCGCTCCGGGGTCATCCCGTTGCCGCCCGGATCCGTCGGCGACGCCCACGGCCGCCCGAGCTTCCTGGAGACCGACGAACTGCGCCAGGTCCCGGTGTGGGACTTCCGCCGCCGGGTGGGCGTGGTCGACCCGGTCCTGTGGGACCAGGTACGGCATCTGGCGGGCTGAAGTCGGCCTCAGCGCACCTGGACGGTGACCGTCCACTCCTCGATGCCCTTGCAGGACACCCGACCCGGACTCGGGCTTTCGGCGCAGAGCGGGCGGGACGAGGAGAGCTTCGCGGTTCCGGGGGCCACCGCGTCGTAGGCGGCGACGGCGTCGCCCGGCAGGATGACGATGCCCGGGTTCGCGGCCTTCAGCGTGTCGCCGGTCACGGTGACCGGCTTCCAGGGCCGCTCCTGCGTTCCGTCCAGGGTGAGCCGGACCTGGCCGCCCTTCGGCATACAGATGGTGCGGCCGTTGTCGGCGGCGGTGAGCTGGAAGTGGCGCGCGCAGTCCGAGGCGGTCGCGGTCGGGGACGGTGACCCGCTGGGGGACGGCGAGCCGCTCGGGGATGCCGTCGTGGTCGGGGACGGTGAGACCGTGCCGCCGCTGCCCGCGGGCGTTCCCCCGCCCTGTGAGCCGCAGCCCATGAGGAGGAGCGTCGCTGCCGCGACGGTGGTGACCGTCGCGCGGTGGAGCGTCGTACGGCGCATGGGGGACCGCCTTTCCGCCGGGACCGGACCTGATGCAGATGTGACGTTCCACCTGCGCCCGCGGATCCCGGAAGGACCCCGGCCGACTCGCACGGCCGGGGTCCCCCGCTCAGCGGAACGTGATCAGCTGGTCGTCACGGCGGTGTCGTCCACGACGAAGCTGGTCTGCAGCGAGGAGTCCTCGACCCCGCTGAACTTGATCGTGACCGTCGAGCCCGCGAACGAGGACAGGTCGAACGTCTTCTGGGCGTAGCCGGAGGCGGCGTTGAGGTTCGAGTACGTCGCCAGCGTCGTCGAACCGGCGGTCACCGTCAGCTTGTCGTACTGGGTGCTGCTGGTGGTCTCCGCGGTGTCGACGTGCAGATAGAAGGTGAAGGACGCCTTGCAGCCGGACGGGACCGTCACCGACTGGGAGAGCGTGTCGGTGTGCGAGGAGCCGTAGCCGTCGAGCCATGCCTTGTAGGAGCCGGCGTGGGCCGCCTCACCGGTGTCGTTGGTGATGACACCGCTGCTCGCGGTCCAGGTGGTGTTGCCCGACTCGAAGCCCGGGTTGCCGAGCAGCTGCGCGGACGAGCAGGTGCCGCCGGAGGAGCCGACGGTCCAGGTGAAGGACGCCGAGCCGGAGGCGCCGGTGGAGTCGGACGCGGTGACGGTCACGCTGTACGTCCCCGCGGTGGACGCCGTACCGGAGATCAGGCCCGTCGAGCTGTTGATGGACAGGCCGGTCGGCAGCCCGGACGCGCTGTAGGTGAGGCTTGCGCCCGCGCTGTCGCTCGCCGATATCTGCAGGCTGACCGAGCCGCCGGTGGTGGTCGACTGGCTGCCGGGGTTGGTGACGGTCACCGTGTTGCCGCTGCTGGAGCCGGAGGTGAAGGCGGCGGTGCCGTTCGGGGTGCCCCAGCCGGTCGGGCCGTCGTAGCCGGTGCCCGCGGTGCAGAAGTACGAGGTCGAGCAGGAGCCGTTGTTGCCGCTGGTCACGTCGTACAGGTTGGAGGTGTGGGAGTAGGGGTACTTCGCCGGGTAGTCGCTGGAGCCCGGGGTGCCCGCGAGGGCGTAGACGCCGGCGACGATCGGGGCGGAGGCGCTGGTGCCGCCGTAGACCGCCCAGCCGGAGCCGCCGTAGGTGTCGTAGACCGCCACGCCGGTGGCCGGGTCGGCGACCGCGGAGACGTCGGCCTCCATGCGCTTGGAGCAGCCGCTGTCGGTCTGCCAGCTGGGCTTGGGGTCGTAGGCGGAGCAGCCGGAGCCGGTGCCCTCGGTGGAGCTGGTCTTCCAGACGGACTCGGTCCAGCCGCGCGAGTTCGACGACGTGGACAGCGCGGTGCCGCCGACGGCGGTCACGTACTGGGAGGTCGCCGGGTACTCGGCGCCGTAGGCGGAGTCACCCGAGGAGACGGTGATCGCGACGCCCGGGTGCTTGAAGTACTGGGTGTCCTCGCTGGTCTGGGAGGAGGATTCGGAGCCGCCCCAGCTGTTGGAGACGAACTTGGCGCCGAGCGCGACGGCCTCGTTCTCGGCGGTGCCGAGGTCGGTGTCGTTCGCGGAGTTGGCCTCGACCAGGATGATGTTGCAGTTGGGGCAGACCGCGCTGACCATGTCGATGTCGAGCGCCTCTTCACCGGCCCAGCCGGTGTCGTTCGTGGGCAGCGAGGTGGTCGAACCGGTCTGGCTGACCTGCTTGAAGCAGCCGTTGGCCTTGGTGCAGGCGGACAGGCCGTACGTCGAGCGGTAAGTGGCCAGGTCCGACTCGGCGTTGGGGTCGTTGTAGGCGTCGACGACGGCGACGGTCAGGCCGGAACCGCCGGTCGAGGGCAGGTTGTAGGCGCTGTGCAGGTTGGCCGGGCTGAGGCCGGAGGGTGCGGCGGCGAGGGCCGCGGCCAGACGCTGCCTGATGTCGGTGCGGCGCTGGGCGAAGCAGGACGCGTGGCCCGGCTTCGCGGTGGCGCACAGGTGCTTGGTCGGCACCTTCTGACCGGCCTTGCCGGTGGTGTGGAAGGTCTGCCGGTGGGGGTCGGTCAGGGCCTTCGCGTTCTGGGTGGCCCGAGTGGTGTGGGTGGGGGTCTGTGCCCCGGCCGTCGGTGCCGCGACGAGTCCGGCGACGGTCAGGGCCAGGGCGGGAACGGCAACAGCCAGGAGTCTTCGCAGACTTCGGCGGCGCCTGCTCGGGCGTGAATCACGCATGGGGTACTGCCTCCATCGGTGGGGTCGAACTGGATGGGCAGGCCCGTGACGCGCGTAGCGGCGGGAACCGCGCAGCCATGAGCATGACACTCAGGGGAGTGCGCGAGGACCGTAGCCCCGGCGTGGGGACCCTGGCAGTACCGCAGAAAGATCTTTGCCGCTCCGTGGGCAGCGTTTAGCCCCCTCATGAGAGGGGGCTGGCGGCTGCTTGATGAGCCCTATGCCCAGAGCTGACCCTGGAGCGTCTCGATGGCCTCCTCCGTCGTGGCGGCCGTGTAGACGCCCGTCGAGAGGTACTTCCAGCCACCGTCGGCCACGATGAAGACGATGTCGGCGCTTTCGCCCGCCTTGACGGCCTTCTTGCCGACGCCGATCGCGGCGTGCAGCGCGGCGCCCGTCGAGACGCCCGCGAAAATGCCCTCCTGCTGGAGGAGTTCACGGGTGCGGGTGACCGCGTCGGCCGAGCCGACCGAGAAGCGGGTGGTGAGGACGGAGGCGTCGTAGAGCTCCGGTACGAAGCCCTCGTCGAGGTTGCGCAGACCGTAGACCAGGTCGTCGTAGCGCGGTTCGGCGGCGACGATCTTCACGTCCGGCTTGTGCTCGCGCAGATAGCGGCCGACGCCCATCAGGGTGCCGGTGGTGCCGAGGCCGGCCACGAAGTGGGTGATCGACGGCAGGTCGGCGAGGATCTCCGGGCCGGTCGTCGCGTAGTGGGCGCCCGCGTTGTCCGGGTTGCCGTACTGGTAGAGCATCACCCAGTCGGGGTGCTCGGCGGCCAGCTCCTTGGCCACGCGCACGGCGGTGTTGGAGCCGCCCGCGGCCGGCGAGGAGATGATCTCGGCGCCCCACATGCCGAGCAGGTCCCGGCGCTCCTGCGAGGTGTTCTCCGGCATCACGCACACCATGCGGTAGCCCTTGAGTTTGGCCGCCATGGCCAGCGAGATGCCGGTGTTGCCGGAGGTGGGCTCCAGGATGGTGCACCCGGGGGTCAGACGGCCGTCCTTCTCCGCCTGCTCGATCATGTGCAGCGCGGGACGGTCCTTGACCGAGCCCGTGGGGTTGCGGTCCTCCAGCTTGGCCCAGATCCGGACCTCGGGGGACGGCGACAACCGCGGCAGGCGCACCAGAGGGGTGTTGCCCACCGCGGCCAGCGGGGAGTCGTAGCGCATCAGTGATCAGCGGCCGATCAGGCCATGCCGCCGGCGACAGCGGGGAGGATCGTCACCGCGTCACCGTCGGACAGCTTGGTGTTGATGTTGTCGAGGAAGCGGACGTCCTCGTCGTTCAGGTAGACGTTGACGAAGCGGCGCAGCTTGCCTTCGTCGACGATGCGGGCCTGGATGCCCGCGTGCCGGGTCTCGAGGTCGGCGAGCAGCTCGGCGAGGGTCTCACCACTGCCCTCCACCGCCTTCTGACCGTCGGTGTACGTGCGGAGGATGGTGGGGATGCGGACCTCGATGGCCATGGGTGCGGGCTCCTGTCGGAAGTAGTCAGGTCGGTGGGCGCGCGGCGGCGCGGGGGGGGCGTACTCGTACGCGGGTCAAGAGCGCCGCGGCTCACGGCCGTACGGCGGCAGTGTTCGGCGTCAACAGATGGCGCTGGCGAGCCTGCACAGGTCGACGTGCAGCCGCGCCACGAGCAGCATGCCCGGCGTCTTTTCGCTCACGTCGTGGAGAACCATGGGCTCATCGTATCGATTCCCGGTCCGGATCCTGGAGTGTGATCTCGCATCGTGGATGAATTCTGACCGAACTGCGGGATCCCCCCTCAGTACGCCGCCACGACCTCGACCTCCTCCTCGGTGATCTCGCCGTCCTGGATACGGAAGGAGCGGAACTGGAACTCGCCGAGGCCGTCGGTGTCCGCCGTGGAGACCAGCACGTAGTGGGCGCCGGGCTCGTTGGCGTAGGAGATGTCCGTGCGGGACGGGTACGCCTCGGTCGCCGTGTGGGAGTGGTAGATCACCACCGGCTCCTCGTCCCGGTCGTCCAGCTCTCGGTAGAGCTTGAGCAGGTCGCCCGAGTCGAACTCGTAGAAGGTGGGCGACATGGCCGCGTTCAGCATCGGGACGAAGCGCTCGGGGCGGTCCGAACCCGCCGGACCCGCGACGACGCCGCACGCCTCGTCGGGGTGGTCCTTGCGGGCGTGCGCGACGATCTGGTCGTGGAGGGCCTGGGTGATGGTCAGCATGTCGGTCAGGATAAGCAGAGGGCCGCCCCGTACCGAAGGCTGGTACGGGACGGCCCACATGCCGGACGTCCTGAGCGGCGGCCGCAGGGGGCACCACGAGTGCTCCCTGCGACGGGACGTCCTTCGGTGAGGTCAGCCGACCTTTTCGAGCACCGGCTCGCGGCGCTCGGTGACCTGCGGGTTGCGGGCCTTGAGCACGACCCAGCCGACACCGAGGGCGGCGGCCCAGCCGGCCATCACGTACAGGCAGACGCGGGAGTCGGCGTCGTACGCGATCAGGCCCGTGACGAAGAGCAGGAACACGATGGCGATCCAGCTGCACACCGCGCCGCCCGGCGCCGGGAAGGCGGAGGCGGGCAGCCGGCCCGCGACGACCGCGCGGCGGTACAGCACGTGGCTGATCAGGATCATCAGCCAGGTCCAGATGCCGGCCGCGGTGGCGACGGAGGTGACGTAGCCGAACGCCTTCTCCGGGACGATGTAGTTGAGGACCACGCCGATGCCCATGAAGGCGACGGAGACCGTGATGCCGAGGGCCGGGGTCTTGGAGGCCGACAGCCGGGAGAAGCCGCGCGGGGCCTCGCCGTTCTCGGCGAGCGTACGCAGCATGCGGCCCGTGGAGTACATGCCCGAGTTGCAGGAGGAGAGAGCCGCGGTCAGGACGACGAAGTTGACGATGCCCGCGCCCGCCGGGATGCCGATCATCGCGAACGCCTTCACGAAGGGACTCACGCCCGGCGCGAACTCGGTCCACTTCACCACGCACAGGATGACCGTGAGGGCGCCGACGTAGAAGAGGGCGATGCGCCAGGGCAGGGTGTTGATCGCCTTGGGGAGCGTCTTCTCCGGGTTCTCCGACTCGCCTGCCGTGACACCGACCAGCTCGACGGCGAGGTAGGCGAACATGACGCCCTGGAGCGTCATCAGGGACGAGCCGATGCCCTTGGGGAAGAAGCCGTCGAACTGCCAGAGGTTGGAGACCGATGCCGTGTCGCCGGCTGCGCTGAAGCCGAAGGTCAGGACGCCCAGGCCGATCACGATCATGCCGATCAGGGCGGTGACCTTGATCATCGAGGCCCAGAACTCGATCTCGCCGAACACCTTCACCGAGATCAGGTTGGCCACGAAGAGGACGACCAGGAAGACCAGGGCGGAGACCCACTGGGGGATCGCCGGGAACCAGTAGTGGATGTAGATCGCCGCGGCGGTCAGCTCCGCCATGCCGGTGACCACCCACATCAGCCAGTACGTCCAGGCGGTGAAGTAGCCGAAGAACGGGCCGAGGAACTCGCGGGAGTACTCCGCGAAGGAGCCCGAGACCGGGCGGTAGAGGAGCAGCTCGCCGAGCGCCCTCATGATGAAGAAGATGATCACGCCCGCGAGGGCGTACATCAGGATGAGGCTCGGCCCCGCTTTGGCGATGTTCGCACCTGCGTTGAGGAACAGGCCGACGCCGATGGCGCCGCCGATGGCGATCATCTGGACCTGACGGCTGCCGAGTCCGCGCTCGTACCCCTCTTCGGAGGTCTTCTCCGTGCCGACCTGAGCGGAGGTCATGTGTCGTGTGCGCCTTTCTCCATGCCGACCCGGGCCTCTCGTCGGCCTCGGATCGGGTTTCGATCCCCCCGGATTGATGGAGCTGTTGCCTGGCCGGCGGTCGCCGGCTCGGTGGCGCACCCGGCCGAACATGGGTGGTGTTCGCCGGGCGGTCGTGAAGATTTATCACGGCCGCAACAATGATCAACTGTGCCCGCTGTGGCGCACCGCACAGGAAGAAGCGGACAAAGAGCACCCAGAGGGCGCATAACAGGCCGCAGTGGTGACATGATCGTTATCCGGATTTGAGCGTCCTCTGAGCGAACGCGAAACCGGTGTGAATCAGGCCATAAGGGTGGCGACGAGAGTCTCCTGGAGCCCACCCAGCCACAGATACGCCATCACCATCGGCTTGCGCGGGTCCTCGTCGGGGAGCCGGTAGAGCAGATCGGTGTCGTCCTCGTCCGTGATCTCCAGCCGGGAGCCGATCGCCAGACGCAGGTCGTTGAGCGCGCCCAGCCACTGCCGGGACTCCTCGGGGGAGAGCTTGAGGACCGCCCCCTCCTCCCCCACCGGGGCGAGCGCGTCCAGCGAGCCGATCACCGCGAGCGCGCTCTCGCGCTTGCCGGCCCGCAGGTCGTTCTCGGTGTAGCGGCGGAACTCCGCGGAGTGGGCCCACTGCTCCTCGGCGTCCTTCGGCGAGTCCGGGGCCAGCTCCGGGTCGCAGTAGGCGTCCGGGAAGAGCCGGCGCAGCACCGGGTCGGCGGGCGGCTCGCTCGGGCCCTCGGCGAACAGTTCGGCGAGCGGGTCCGCGGGGGCGTCCTCGCCGGGGCCGGGGCCGATGAGCTCCAGGAGCTGGACGGCAAGCGACCGGATGATGGAGATCTCGACATCGTCGAGCGCGACGGCCGCGCCGCCGCCGGGGAGCGGTTCAAAGGTTCCGGGCATGGAGGAGATTCGCTACTTCCGGTCCTGCTGGAGGGTGGCCCACAGGCCGTAACCGTGCATCGCCTGCACGTCGCGTTCCATCTCCTCGCGACTGCCGCTGGAGACGACCGCCCGGCCCTTGTGGTGAACGTCGAGCATGAGCTTGGTTGCCTTGTCCTTCGTGTACCCGAAATACGCCTGGAAGACATAGGTCACGTAGCTCATGAGGTTGACCGGGTCGTTGTGGACGATCGTGACCCAGGGGACGTCGGGCTCGGGTACGGCGAAGGTCTCTTCCGCCGATTCGGTGCGTTCGATCTCTACGGGAGCGGGTGACGTCACAGGGCCCATGCTGCCACGCACACCATAAATCGTCACACTGACGAAATGGGGGTACCATCGGTTGCCATGAACACAGCGGACCTTGGGCTGCCGGTGGACGTTCCCTCAACGGCGCTTTTCACGGACCAGTACGAGCTGACAATGCTGCGGGCCGCCCTGAAGGCGGGTACCGCCGAACGGCGCAGCGTGTTCGAGGCCTTCACCCGGCGGCTGCCCGAGGGCCGCCGCTACGGCGTCGTGGCGGGCACCGGGCGCGTCCTGGACGCGGTCGAGAACTTCCGGTTCGACGCGGGCGTCCTCGGCTTCCTGCGCGAGCGGCAGATCGTCGACGAGGAGACCTTGGAGTGGCTGGCCGGCTACCGGTTCAGCGGTGACATCTGGGGCTACCCCGAGGGCGAGGTGTACTTCCCGGGCTCGCCGATCATGCGGGTGGAGGGCACCTTCGCCGAGTGCGTGCTCCTGGAGACCGTGATCCTGTCCATCCTCAACCACGACTCCGCGATCGCGGCCGCCGCCTCCCGAATGTCCTCGGCCGCCGGGAGCCGGCCGCTGATCGAGATGGGCGCCCGCCGCACCCACGAGCTGGCCGCCGTCGCCGCCTCACGGGCCGCCTACCTCGGCGGCTTCGCGAGCACCTCGGACCTGGCGGCCGGCTTCCGCTACGGCATTCCCACCGTCGGCACCTCCGCGCACGCCTTCACCCTGCTGCACGACCGCGAGCGGGACGCCTTCCGGGCCCAGGTCGACTCCCTGGGCCGGGGCACCACTCTGCTCGTGGACACGTACGACGTCGCGGAAGCCGTCCGTACGGCCGTGGAGGTGGCCGGACCCGAGCTGGGCGCGGTGCGCATCGACTCCGGCGACCTGCTCCTCGTCGCGCACCGGGTGCGCCAGCAACTGGACGAGCTGGGCGCCACCGGCACCAAGATCGTCGTGACCTCGGACCTCGACGAGTACGCCATCGCCTCGCTCGCCGCCGCGCCCGTGGACGCGTACGGCGTCGGTACACAGCTGGTGACCGGCTCCGGGCATCCGACCTGCTCGATGGTCTACAAGCTGGTCGCCCGCGCCGAGTCCACCGACCCCGGGGCACCGCTGGTGCCGGTGGCGAAGAAGTCCACCAGCGGCAAGACCTCCATCGGCGGCCGCAAGTGGGCCGCGCGGCGGCTGGACGCGGACGGGGTGGCGGAGGCCGAGGTCGTCGGCACCGGGCCGATGCCCGCCGACCTGGTCGACCGGCAGCTGCTCGTCGAGCTGGTCAAGGGGGGCGAGGTCGTCGCCCGCGAGCCGCTGGACGTGGTCCGCGACCGGCACACGGCCGCCCGCGCCAACCTTCCGCTGTCCGCGACCCAGCTGTCCCGAGGGGAACCCGTCCTTCCGACGGAGTACGTGCACGGGGACTCGGGTAGCTAGAGCAGGTGCCCCCTCCCACACCGCCGCCGAAGTCTCTAGGCTCGTAAGTTCACTCTCCCCCTCGCTCCACGAGCGGGGGACCCCAGTCGAAGGACACCGACCATGCGCCGCGCCTTGATCGTCGTTGACGTGCAGAACGACTTCTGTGAAGGGGGCAGCCTCGCGGTGGCCGGGGGTGCCGATGTGGCCGCCGCGATCACCGAGCTGATCGGGCAGGCCCCCGCCGGCTACCGGCATGTCGTGGCCACCCGCGACCACCACATCGCGCCCGGCGGCCACTTCGCCGACAACCCCGACTACGTCCGCTCCTGGCCGGCGCACTGCGTCGCGGGGACGGAGGGCGTGGGCTTCCATCCGAACTTCGCTCCGGCGGTCGCCTCCGGCGCGGTCGAGGCCGTCTTCGACAAGGGGGCGTACGCGGCCGCGTACAGCGGTTTCGAGGGCGTGGACGAGAACGGCGTCCCCTTGGCCGACTGGCTGCGGGCCCGGGAGATCGACGAGGTGGACGTGGTCGGCATCGCCACGGACCACTGCGTACGCGCCACCGCGCTGGACGCCGTGCGGGAGGGGTTCCGCACGAACGTCCTGCTCGACCTCACCGCGGGGGTGGCCGAGGGCACGACCGAGCGGGCCCTGGAGGAGCTGCGGGAGGCGGGCGTGGAGCTGTCGGGCAAGCCGGTCGTCTGAGCCCGCGGGCCCGTCGTTCGCGGCCCCAGCCCGTCGTGTGCTAGGTCTGCGCCGTCGGCTGCCGTCTCAGCAGGGCTCTGATCGGGCGCCACAGCTCGGTCACCGGTTCGAGTTCTAGTACCGGGACACCGTTGTCGGGAGCCGTGCGCCATATCAGGCCGTCCGGGTGGTGCAGGACCGCGGTGATCTCGTCCGGGGTCGGCGGGGCTGCGTTGCCCCGCAGGTAGACCGCGCGCATGCCCAGATTGCGCAGTCGCGTCAGGGCGCGGGCGCGGTTGTGGGCATGGACGAGAACGCGCACGCTGCCGGAGCCGTCGGCGGTGGGACGGGGCAGGTTCAGTGCCACCACCACCGTTCCGTTCGGCAGCTTGCAGAAACCTCCTGCGGCCATGCGGTCACACCCCCGTGTGCGTCGGTGTCAATAAGAAAGCCACAGGACGCACCTAAACACGATCGGCGGCGACCCGCCAGGGGGTCACCGCCGATACGCTTCTGACCTGCGAAAACGCGGACTACTTCACCGCGGGTCCGACCTGGAGCAAGATCGTGGAGCCATTCTTGGCCTCCTTGACGATCTTGATCTTGGTGTTGGTGTCAGTGATCTTGACGCCACCGGTCGGGTTCGACTCGTCGTAGTAGGTGCTCGTGTGGTCGTTGAAGACCGACACGCCCTTCGACGACTTGATCTTGGTCGCGACGTCCGCCTTGTGCAGCGTGATGCCGTCCGTGCCGTACAGGCTGAACGGCGAGTCGTAGGCCTGCATGCGGTTGCGCATCAGCGTGCCGTCGGCCCACTTCAGCGCCTTCGGGTGCGCGTCGATCGGCAGGACCAGGCCGACGCCCGGGTGCTGGCTGGTGTTGTTGTCCGCCTGGGAGGTGTCCCACTTCCAGATCAGCAGACCGTTCTGGTACGGGTAGTGCTCCACCCAGTCCGGACGGGTCGTCGAGAAGCCGAAGTTGTACGGGCCGACCTTGAGGGTCTTGTCGTACGACACGTACTGGCGGTTCTCCGCGATGTAGTACTGCGCGTAGTCCTTGGTGAAGGACGCGCCGATGCGGGAGAAGCCGTTCGCGGTCCAAGCGGCGTCCGCGGACTCGGCGTTGTCGGAGAACACGGTCGCGCCGTCGGCGGTCAGCGTGATCTCGTCGGCGGCGAAGCCCTTCTGGGCCACGCCACCGTCGGTCGCGTAGCGGAAGCGGACGTCGATCTTCTTGCCCGCGTAGGCGTCCAGCGAGTACGACAGCTTCTTGTAGCCGTCGACCGTGCCGGTCAGCGCCGGGGCGCCGCTGGCGTCGCGCGGGATGGCCTGGCCGTCCACCGTGCCGTCGAGGGCGGTCCAGTTGGCGCCGCCGTCGGTCGACACCTCGGTGTAGAGGTAGTCGTAGTTGGCCTCGATGTCGTACCAGCCGTCCATGCTCAGCGTGGCCGAGGACTTGCCGGTGAGGTCGACGGAACGGGTCAGCGTGTTCTTGAGGTTGTCACCGCTGCCGCTCCACCACTGGGTCGCGCCCTCGGCCGGGGTCACGATGGTGGTGGTGACCGCCTTGTCGGGCAGGGAGACCACGAGGGCCTGCTTGTCCCAGGTGTTGTACTCGGCGACGCCCAGCTTGTGGGTGGACTGCTTGCCGGCCTTGGCCGTGTCGTAGTTCAGCCAGCCGAGCTGCAGCTTGTCCCAGGCGCTGAAGTCGCCCGGCAGGTCGCCGATGGAGTCCTTGCCCCGGCCGAGCCAGGAACCGGAGGACATCAGGGTCCAGAAACCGGTGGAGTTGTCGCCGCCGGTGGTGTCGTAGTGGTCCGGCAGACCGAGGTCGTGGCCGTACTCATGGGCGAAGACGCCGAGTCCGCCGTTCTCCGGCTGGATGGTGTAGTCGCCGACCCAGACACCGGTGTCGCCGATCTGCGCGCCGCCCAGCTTGTTGCCCGTGGGGCCGGTGGCGCCGGCGTCGGTGCCGAAGGCGTACCAGCGGTGGGCCCAGATCGCGTCCTTGCCCTGGACTCCGCCGCCCGCGGACTCGTCCTCACCGGCGTGCACGATCTGGAAGTGGTCGATGTAGCCGTCGGGCTCGTTGAAGTTGCCGTCGCCGTCGTAGTCGTAGCGGTCCCACTGGTCGAACTTCGCCACGTCCGTCTTGATCTGGGCGTCGGTGCGGCCGGCCGCCTTCTGCTGGGCGACCCAGGCGTTCAGGCCGTCGCCGACGACGTTCCACACGCTCGGGCAGTTGGTGGAGCCGCAGGCGTTGTTGCCGTAACGGGCCTCGTTGTAGGGGACCTTGACCCAGTCGGCGACCTCGCCGTCGACCGAGTAGCGGCCCGAGGACTCCTTCTCGTAGAACTTCTTCATCGACTCGGTCTTCTTGCCGGTGCCGAAGTAGAGGTCCTGGAAGTGCTTCTGGTTGTAGTCCTTCTGCCAGGCCGTCGAGTTGTCCTTGGCCCGGTCCGGCGCGGCTATCTTGTTGTGCAGCGGGCCGGCCGTGCCGCCGTACTTCGGGTCGGTCTGGTCGCCGAACTCCACCAGGATCGTGAAGATCTTGTCGGTCTTCTCGCGGCCGAGCTCGACGTACTTGCTGTCGCCCTTCTTGCTCTTGAGCTGGACGACCTGCGAACCGTTGCGGTTCTTGACCTTGGCCTCGCCGGATATGACCTGGTTCAGGGCCTCCTGGCGCTGGGCCTCCTGGGTCTTGCTGAGCGGACCGTCGAGGTTGTGCTCCTGCTGCTTCACCGGCGCCGGGTCGTGCCGGTTCGCGGCAGCGGACTTGGCCGTCGTACCGGCCTCCGCCACGGCGAACGTCGAGAACGTGGCGGTGGCCGCCGCGAGTGCCACACCGATCGCGGCCGCTCTGAACGTCCAGGGTCTGCTGATCACTTGCTTCCTCCCCCGCGTCCGGGCACACGGAAGGGGGTCCTGGTCATGGAGAGGTCCGTGCGCGCCTGATCAACGCGTGTAGTCAAGTGACGACATTTGACTAGAGGTTTAAAAGAAAAGACAGACCTTGACTTGAACAGGACAAGTGCACTATGCGGAGCGGGAGTTCGCTTTACGAACGCCTCGCATACGACTTGACGGGCGCGCGAGTCCGTCCACTTGGCGGACCCCATGACTCCGTGCGCCCCCTGTGCACCGGTACCGTGGGTTAGGTCACGCTTACCGGCCGTTCCACTCGGGCATGCACGCGATTAGAGTCGAATGGTGGAACGCCCGGAAGTCGGCGGAAAGCCAGGCCGGTTACCCGTCTCACCCCCAATATCTTCCGAGGACACGATTGCCATGCCTCGTCCGACTGCCGCACAGCTCGCCTACGGTTCCTGCACCGTGATCTTCTCGACCCTCGCCATGCTGCTGCTGTCACAGACGAGTTCGGGTCTGGGGATCGCGGTCATCGCGTTCTCGGCCCTCGCCCTCGGGCTGCTGGTCGCCATGACGGTGCCACTGCCCAGGACGCGTACGGTCGCGGCACCGCAGCCCGCCCCGGTCGTCCAGCAGCGGGTGCCCGCACCGCGGGAGCCCGTGGCCGCCACGGTCGAGCCGATACGGGAGCCGAGCGCTCCCTGACAGCCCAGGACGGCGGGTCCGTGAGACTTACGGGCCCGCCGCCTGTGTGGCGCCTTCTCAACCGGTGCTGACCACCACGGTCTTGGCGGCCTTGTCGTGCAGGCCCTGCTTGTAGGGCTTGTCGAAGAAGCTCCAGCCGCCGGCGATCGCGGTCCAGATGCACGCGCAGCAGAAGGCGAACGGGATCCACAGGACCAGCGCGCGGGTCAGCGACGTCTGGGTGGAGGGCGTGGAGCCGTCCTCCAGGTTGGCCACCCGCATGCCCAGCCACTTCTTGCCGAGGGTCTGTCCCGTCTTGGCGATCAGGAGCGTGTCGTAGGCCACATAGAGCACCGCGACGATGATCGACTGCGCGAACCCCTTGCCCACCTCGATCCGGTCGCTGCTCATCTGGAGCTCGTTCACCCGGAAGATCAGGGTGACCAGCCAGACGACGATGCCCACCAGGACCATGTCGATGATGCGGGCGAGCGTGCGCTTGCCGCTGTCGGCGAGCGGGGGCATGCCGGCCAGCGGGTCGGCGGGGGTGCCGCCGCTTCCGTACGGGCCTCCGCCGTAGGGCGGGGGCTGGCCGCCGGGCGGGACGTCGTACGGCGAACCCGGACCCGGCGGTCCCTGACCTGGCGGGGTGTCATAGGGCGAACCCGAACCGGGCCCCGGCCCCGGACCCGGGCCCTGGCCCTCACCCTCGCCCGATGGGGTGTCGTACGGCGAGCCCGCCCCCTGGCCCGGTGGGGGCTGCTTCCTGAACGGGTCTTCTTCCGGTGGCTGCTGTCCTGAGCCGGGGGGCGGTTCGGTGCTCATGGCCCGAGTGGACCGCGAAGAACCCGGCACCGCATCCGGCGGGCCGCCGTACGGGGGACCGGCTCAGCTTGCCACGAAGGTGTGCGCCGCCTTGTCGTGCCAGCACTGGCGCCACGGGCGGTCGAACACGCACCAGGCGAGGCCGACGAGTCCGATGCCGAGCAGGCTGGGGACGGTGCAGACGAGCCAGCGGCGCAGGGCGAGGCCGAAGGTGGGCGGCTCGTGCGCCTCGATGTCCCGGACCTCCAGACCGCACACCTTCTTGCCCAGGGTGCGGCCCCACTTGGCGGTGGGCAGCACCTCGTAGAGGAGGCCGGAGACGAGGAGGGCGGCGAGGACGATGCCGAGATACGTCCCTGTCGTGCCGTCCAGCAGCCAGACGGTGACGGTGCGGCCGGAGAGCCTGGCCTCGTCGATCTTCCCCTGGATGTGGTCGACCGCCTTGCCGCCGAACGGCACGGCGGCCGCGGCGGTCAGGGTGGCGACGACCAGGCTGTCGATGAGCCGGGCGGCCAGCCGTCTGCCGAGTCCCGCGGGCCGCGCCGCCGCCTGCCGCCGGACAACCTCCTGGAACGGGTCCTCCACCGGCGGCTTCCACGGCACCACGGGCTGGTCGTCCCCGGCTCCGGCGAGCCGGTGCACCTGCTGGGCCCAGGAGGACTGCCCGCCACCGGCACCGCTGGCCATGGGAGTTGCGCCGCCCGACTGCTGGGGTACGGAGGGAGCGGGAGCGGACGCCTGGGCGACCGGCGCCCCTGCCGCCGCCCGGGCCGCCTCGGCCTGCGCCGCGGCAGCACGGTCCGCGGCGGCCTTGCCGGCACCGAATCCGGGGCGAGGGGAGCCCGGCGTGCTTCCGGCCTGCGTGCTTCCGGCCTGCGCCCCCGGCGCCCCGTCCTGCTGACCCGTGCGCGGGGAGGGCGCGCGGAACGGGGGGTTGGCGTCGGAGGACGCGGTCGGCCTGCGGAAGACGAAGGTGCCGTCGGACGGCACGTCGGACGAGTCCGCCGGAGGGATCGTCGCCGTCCCGTCGGTGTGGACGGAGGCGCCGTCCGGCTGGGACGGGGGGTCCGCGGGGACCCTGGGATCGGCGCCCCAGGACACGCGCCGGTCCTGGTCGCCGCCGAACCCGGACTGCTGGGCCCGGTCGGCTCCCCAGCCGGGCTCCGGCTGCGGATCCTCGTCGAAGAAGTGCGGGCCGGTCTCCTCCACGGCGGGAGCGGCCGGGCGCCCGCCGGACGGTGAGCTGAGCGGTTCGCCGTCCAGCGGCGCCGGCCGGCTGGTGCCCGGCACCCAGGCAGCACCGTTCCAGTACCGGACATATCCAGGAATGGACGGGTCCGGGTAATACCCTTCGCGGGGCCGGTCGTCGCCGGGGGCCGGGGTTGGGGCGCTCATGTCCGTCGTCCCGTATCTGCTCGGGGGTCGTATAGGGGCTCCACATCTATCAGACGTGCGCAACTCCCACCGCCAGTCCCGCCGGACCCGCCCCTTTCCGGGCAACGACGTGCACCCGCTTCACAGAGTCGGAAAAAAATTCTCCGAACCCGCGTAATGATCGCGCCCTTACGTCCTCTCCCCTCGTGCGAGGCCGGCCGCACGGCCCCGCACACCCGACCGAGAGAGGAAACCGACGCCATGCACTCCACCGTGGTGGAACGCGAACTGGAGCTGAGGCTCGTCCTGTCGCCGGAGCGCAGCATCCCGGTCCCGGCCCGGCTCAGCTACCGCACCGCCGACCCGTACGCCGTCCACATCACCTTCCACATCAACTCCGAGCACCCGGTGTACTGGACGTTCGCCCGCGAGCTCCTCGTGGAGGGAGTGTTCCGGGCATGCGGCCAGGGGGACGTACGGGTGTGGCCGACGAAGACGGAGGGCCGCAGCGTCGTCCTCGTCGCGCTCAGCTCGCCCGACGGCGACGCCCTTCTCGAAGCGCCCGCCGCGCAGGTGTCCGCGTGGCTGGAGCGGACGCTGCGCGTGGTGCCCCCGGGAACCGAGGCCTGGCAGCTCGGGATCGACGACGCGCTCGACCAACTGCTCGCCCGGTGACGGCCGGCGGGCGGGCTCAGAACAGCTTGCCCGGGTTGAGGATGCCCAGCGGGTCGAAGACCTGCTTCACCGCGCGCTGCATCTCGACCCCGACCGGGCCGATCTCCCGTGCCAGCCACTCCTTCTTCAGGACGCCCACGCCGTGCTCGCCGGTGATGGTCCCGCCGAGTTCCAGGCCGAGGGCCATGATCTCGTCGAAGGACTCCCGGGCCCGCCGGGACTCGTCGGGGTCCTGCGCGTCGAAGCACACGGTGGGGTGTGTGTTGCCGTCCCCGGCGTGGGCGCAGACGCCGATGGTCAGCCCGAACTTCCCGGCGATCCGCTCGATGCCTTCGAGCATCTCGCCCAGCCGCGAGCGGGGCACGCACACGTCGTCGATCATCGTCGTGCCCTTGACCGCCTCCAGGGCGGTGAGGGACAGCCGGCGCCCCTGGAGGAGGAGTTCGGACTCGGCGGCGTCCTCGGCCGGGACCACCTGCGTGGCACCGGCGGCCTCGCACAGCGCGCCGACGGCGGCGAGGTCGGCGGACGGGTCCGGGGTGTCGAAGGCGGCGAGGAGGAGGGCCTCGGTCGACTCGGGCAGGCCCATGTGGGCGAGGTCGTTGACCGCCTTCACCGTCGTACGGTCCATGAGTTCGAGCAGGGAGGGCACATGGCCGCCCGCCATGATCCGGCACACGGCGTCGCAGGCGGCGGCCGTGGAGGCGAACTCGGCGGCGAGCACGAGCTGCTGCGGCGGCTTGGGCTTCAGCGCCAGGACGGCCCGCACGACGATGCCGAGCGAGCCCTCGGAGCCGACGAACAGACGGGTCAGGTCATAGCCCGCGACGCCCTTCGCCGTGCGGCGGCCGGTGGACATCAGACGGCCGTCGGCCAGCACGACGTCCAGGCCGAGGACGTACTCGGCCGTCACCCCGTACTTCACACAGCACAGTCCGCCGGAGCCCGTCCCGATGTTGCCGCCGATGGTGCACATCTCCCAGCTGGAGGGGTCCGGTGGGTAGTACAGACCGTGTTCCTCGACCGCGCGGGAGAGGGTGGCGTTGATGACGCCCGGCTCGACCACGGCGATCCGGTCGACCGGGCTGATCTCCAGAATGCGGTCCATCTTGGTGAGGGACAGCACGATGCAGCCCTCGGAGGCGTTGGCGCCGCCGGACAGACCGGAGCGGGCGCCCTGCGGAACGACCGGGACACGCAGTTCGGTGGCGATCCGCATGACGTGCTGGACCTGTTCGACCGTGCGCGGCAGGACGACCACGGCCGGTGCGCCCGCCGGGCAGAAGCTCGCCATGTCATTGGCGTACGAGGCGGTGACGTCGGGATCGGTGAGGACCGCCTCGGCCGGCAGGCCCGCGAGGAGCCGGTCGCCGAGGTTTCCCTGGGCTTCGTCGGGTGCGGCTTGGATACGGCTCATGATCACAGCGTCGCACCCGCGGCCATCGGTGTGAACCCCGTCCGTGACGCGCCTTGAGCTGACCGTATGGCTTGTCGTATTAGCGCACAGTGAGCGCCATGGAGAACGAACAGTCCCGCCCGGGTACGTCCCTGCTGGCGGAGCAGCCGCCCCGCCGCTCCCGAAGGCTGCGGCGCGCACTGATCGTCTCGGTCGCGGCGGGCGTCGCGGCCGGTGCCGCGGTCGGCGGAGTCCTGATGCTGCTCCCCTCGCCGCCCCGGGCCAGGCCGCCGGTGCCGGGGTCCGGGCCGCAGGCGCTGACGGCGGTCAACGCGGGGGTGCCGGCCGCGCTGCCCGATCTGGCCGCGCTGATCGGGCAGCAGGAGAGGCATCTGCGGAGACATCCGCAGGACGCGCCGGCCTGGGCCGTGCTGGGCACGTCCTATGTGGAACAGGGGCGGCGGACCGCCGACGCCGCGGACTTCCCGAGGGCCGAGCGGGCGCTGCGGACCTCGCTCAGGGTGCTGGGCGAGGACAACCCGCAGAGCGCGCCGGCGCTCGGCGGAATGGCCGCGCTGGCGAACGCGCGCCGGGACTTCGCCGAAGCCAAGCGCTGGGGCGAGCAGGCGCTGGACGCGGAGCCGAAGCGGTGGTCGACGTATCCGCTGCTGATCGACGCGTACACCGGCCTCGGCGACTACAAGGCGGCCCGGGAGACGCTGGAGAAGCTGGTGGGGCTGAAGGTCGATGCCGCCCGGCGGCCGGCCGTGATGGCGCAGGCGGCCGCCGTCTACCGCGACCGGGGCTGGCGCGAGGACGCGGCGGCACAGCTGGCGGACGCCTCGGCGGCCGCGCGGACGCCCACCGAGCAGGCGGTCTATCTGGAGCAGGCGGGACAGCTGGCCTGGGAGCGCGGCGACCGCGAGGACGCGCTGCGGCACTTCGAGGCGGCCCTGCGTCTCGACCCCGGCCAGGCGACCGCCCTGGCCGGGCGGGCCCGGGCGCTCGCCGCGCTGGGCCGCACACAGGAGGCCCTCAACGCCTACCAGGAGGCGCTCGCCAACCGGCCCAGCCCCCAGTACGCCCTGGAACTGGGCGAGTTGTACGAGTCGCTGGGGCAGCGGCCGGAGGCCCGGGTGCAGTACGACCTGCTGCGGGTGCGGGTGGCCCAGGACACGGCGGGCGGGGTCGACGACGAGCTGGTGCTCGGGCAGTTCGAGGCGGACCACGGCAACCCGCAGGATGCCGTACAGCGGCTGGAGGCCGAGTGGGAGCGGCAGCCGGGGATCGAGGTGGCGGACGCGCTGGGGTGGGCTCTGAACCGGGCGGGGGACGCCGAGAAGGCGCTGGAGTACGCCGAGATCGCCACGGACAAGGTCAACGGCGGCGGAGTGCGCAGCGCCCTGTACGCGTTCCACCGGGGCATGATCGAGCGGGAGCTGGAGCTGGAGGGACCGGCCCGGCGGCACCTGGAGGAGGCGCTGCGGATCAGTCCGTACTTCTCGCCCCTGCAGGCGCCCGCGGCCAAGGCGGCGTTGCGGGAGCTGGGCGAGCCGTCGGCCGAGGAGCCCGTGTTCGACGACGCGAAGGCACCGCGACGGTGAGTCGGAGGGTGTCGGGTCCTGCGGGTGCCCCCGAGGCACTCGCAGGACCCGGGCGGGTCACAGGTTTCCGCGCCGCTCCTGCTCGCGCTCGATCGCCTCGAACAGGGCCTTGAAGTTGCCCTTGCCGAAGCCCATCGAGCCGTGCCGTTCGATGATCTCGAAGAAGACCGTCGGGCGGTCCTGGACCGGCTTGGTGAAGATCTGCAGGAGGTAGCCGTCCTCGTCGCGGTCGGCGAGGATCTTCAGCTCGCGCAGGGTGTCGATCGGGACACGGGTGTCGCCGACCCACTCGCCGAGGGTGTCGTAGTACGAGCCGGGGGTGTCCAGGAACTCGACTCCGGCCGCGCGCATGGTCCGTACCGTCTCGACGATGTCGTTCGTGTTGAGCGCGATGTGCTGGACGCCCGCGCCGCCGTAGAACTCCAGGTACTCGTCGATCTGGGACTTCTTCTTGGCGATGGCCGGCTCGTTGATCGGGAACTTGACCTTCAGGGTCCCGTCCGCGACGACCTTCGACATCAGCGCGCTGTACTCGGTCGCGATGTCGTCGCCCACGAACTCCTTCATGTTCGTGAAGCCCATGACCTTGTTGTAGAAGCCGACCCACTCGTTCATCCGGCCGAGTTCGACGTTGCCGACGCAGTGGTCGATGGCCTGGAAGGTGCGGCGGGCGGGCGGCTCGACGATCGGGGCGGCCGCGACGTAGCCGGGGAGGTACGGGCCGTCGTAGCCGGAGCGGTCGACGAGGGTGTGGCGGGTCTCGCCGTACGTGGCGATCACGGCGAGGACGACCGTGCCGTGCTCGTCCTTCAGCTCGTACGGCTCGGCCACGGAGCGGGCGCCGTGCTCGATCGCGTAGGCGTACGCCCGGCGCGCGTCCGGGACCTCGATGGCCAGGTCGATGACGCCGTCGCCGTGCTCGGCCACGTGCCGGGCGAGGAAGGCGCCCCAGTCGCTGCTCGGCTTGACGACCGAGGTGAACACGAAGCGGGCGGAGCCGTTCTCCAGGACATAGCTCGCGGTCTCGCGGCTGCCGGTCTCCGGTCCGGAGTAGGCGACCAGCTTCATGCCGAAGGCGGTGGAGTAGTAGTGCGCCGCCTGCTTGGCGTTGCCCACGGCGAAGACGACCGCGTCCATTCCCTTGACCGGGAAGGGGTCGGCCTGCCGGGCGGTGTCGGGAGTGTGGTGTGTGGTCTGCGTCATGGCGGAAGACTGGCTCCGCTCTGCAAGGTGCGCAATAGTTTCCGTATCGACTGAGCAATATGTTCAGTACTACGGCCGTATCGGCGGACCTTCTGTACAGGATGACCAACCCGGGAGACGACGTGGCGATCGATCATCTGGACGGGCGCATCATCCTGCTGCTGGCCCGGGAGCCACGGCTCGGGGTCCTGGAGATGTCACGTCGGCTGGGGGTCGCCCGGGGGACCGTGCAGGCGCGCCTCGACCGGCTTCAGTCGAACGGAGTCATCCGCGGATTCGGACCGCAGGTCGATCCGGCGGCCCTCGGCTATCCGGTCACCGCGTTCGCCACGCTCCAGATCCGGCAGGGACAAGGCCCCGACGTCCGGGCCCACTTGGCGACCGTGCCGGAGGTGCTGGAGCTGCACACCACCACGGGCACCGGGGACATGCTGTGCCGACTGGTGGCCCGCTCGAACGCCGATCTCCAGCGGGTGATCGACCGGGTTGTCGGTTTTGATGGCATCGTCCGGGCCTCCACGGCGATCGTCATGGAGAACCCCGTCCCGCTGCGGATCATCCCGCTGGTGGAGCAGGCGGCGGAGGACCGGGACGGAACCTGACCCGACCGACCCGGGGGTGAGCAGGGCGTGGGCTTCTGGGAGTACCTGGGCGACCGGCACCAGCAGCTGCTCACGGACGCCTGTCAACACGCCAGTGTCGTCTTCCAGTGCATGGTCGTGGCGACCCTGCTCGGAGTGCTGATCGGGGTCCTCACCCACCGCAGCGAATGGGCCGCGAACCTCGCCACCACGGCCACCGCCACGGTCCTGACCATTCCGTCCCTCGCCCTGATCGGCCTGCTGATCCCGGCCGTGGGCCTTGGCGTGCCGCCGACGGTGATCGCGCTGACGCTGTACGGACTGCTGCCGATCGTGCGGAACTCGGTGGTGGGCCTGCGCGGAGTCGATCCGGTGCTGCTGGACGCGGCGCGCGGCATCGGCATGTCGCGCCGCGCACGGCTGCTGCGGGTGGAGCTGCCGCTGGCCTGGCCGCCGATCCTGACCGGCATCCGGATCTCCACCCAGATGCTGATGGGCATCGCGGCCGTCGCCGCCTATGCCTCCGGGCCGGGTCTGGGCAACGAGATCTTCCGCGGGATCGCCTCCCTGGGCAGCAGGAACGCGCTCAACCAGGTGCTCGCGGGCACGCTCGGGATCGTCGTCCTCGCGTTGCTGTTCGACGCCGCGTACGTGCTGGTCGGACGGCTGACGATTTCGAGGGGGATCCGTGGCTGATTCCATTTCCAGGGGGATCCGTGGCTGATTCCAGGGGTGTCCATGGCTGAGCTTCCGGGCGGATCCGTGGCCGAATCCGGCGGCAGCACCGGCACGCACGGCGCCTCGATCGAGCTGGAGCACCTCACCAAGCGCTACCCGGGCAGCACGGACCCCTCCGTGGACGACGTGACCATGCAGATCGGGGCGGGTGAGACCGTCGTACTCGTCGGCCCGTCCGGCTGCGGCAAGTCGACCACCCTGAGGATGATCAACCGGCTGATCGAGCCGACCGGGGGCCGTATCCGGATCGACGGCGCGGACGTCACCGCCATGGACCCGGTGCGGCTGCGCCGGAACGTCGGGTACGCGATCCAGTCGTCCGGGCTGTTCCCGCACCTGACCGCCGCCCAGAACATCGCGCTCGTACCGCGGATGCTCGGCTGGCCGACGCCACGGATCAGGCGGCGGGTGGAGGAGATGCTCGTCCTGGTCGGTCTCGACCCCGGCGAGTTCCACGACCGCTATCCGCGCGGGCTCTCCGGTGGCCAGCAGCAGCGTGTCGGGGTGGCCCGGGCCCTGGCCGCCGATCCGCCGGTCCTGCTGATGGACGAGCCGTTCGGCGCGCTGGACCCGATCACCCGCGACCGCCTCCAGGACGAGCTGATCCGGCTCCAGCGCGAGCTGCACAAGACGATCGTCTTCGTCACCCACGACTTCGAGGAGGCGATCAAACTGGGTGACCGGATCGCGGTGCTGCGCGAGCGCTCGCGCATCGCCCAGTTCGACACCCCGGAGGCGATCCTCACCGGCCCGGCGGACGACTTCGTGTCCGGGTTCGTGGGCGCGGGGGCGGCGCTCAAGCGACTCAATCTGACCCGCGTAAGGGACATGGCAATCGCCGGCTGTCCCACAGCCACCGAGGACACCCCGCTGCACGAGATCCTCGACCGGCTGCGGGGAAGCGGTACGGACGAGATCCTCCTCCTCGACCGGCAGCGCCGCCCCGGCAGCTGGCTCAGGCGCGGCGACCTCCTGCGGTCAGGGGACTCGCCGGCGCGCACGGGCACACCGGTGCGGCGCACCGTGCCCCGGGACGCAACGCTGCGGGACGCGCTGGAGGCGCTGCTGACGGACAGCGCGGGCCGGGTCGCGGTGACCGGGGCCGACGGGGAGTACGCGGGTGTCGTCGACGTGGGCACGCTGATGCACTCCGTGCACGAACTACTGGCGGCCGACCGGTCGGCGGACGGCGGAGGGAAGAGCACGCCGTGACGACCCCGGGCCGCCTGGATTCGCGGGAAGGCCCAGCCGGGCCGGAGGAGCCGACGGCCGGGACCGAGTCCGCGGATGCCGTCGGCCAGAAAGGGCCCCGGACCCCGCCGCCCCGGCCACGCCGCCGGCTCACCTGGCGGAAGCTGACCGTCATGCCGGCCGTGCTGACGACGGTCCTGCTGGCGACCCTGCTGTGGTTCCGGCGGGCCGACCTGGACGCGGTCTCCCGGAACGCGCTGTCCGGCGGCCAGGTGTCCAAGGCCCTGTGGCAGCACGTCGAACTCACCGTGATCTCGACCTTCTTCGTGCTGGTCATCGCGATCCCGCTGGGCATCCTGCTGACCCGCGCGGCATTCCGGCGGGCCACCCCGGTCGTGATGGCGATGGCCAACACGGGCCAGGCGACACCGGCGATCGGGCTGCTCGCCCTGCTGGTGATCTGGCTCGGCACCGGCATGAAGGCGGCCCTGATCGGCATCACCGCCTACGCCCTGCTGCCGGTGCTCGCGAACACCGTCACGGGCCTGAAGGCGAACGACCCGACCCTGCTCGAAGCGGCCCGCGGCATCGGCATGTCCTCGCCGGGTGTGCTGGCCCGGGTGGAACTCCCCCTCGCCGTCCCGCTGATCCTGGCCGGCGTGCGCACGGCGCTGGTCCTCAACGTCGGCACGGCCACCCTCGCCGCGTTCGGCGGAGGCGGCGGCCTCGGCGTGCTGATCACCGCCGGAATCACCACCCGCCGCATGCCGGTACTGATCCTGGGCTCCGTCCTCACCGTCACCCTCGCCCTGCTGGTCGACTGGCTGGCCTCACTGGCCGAGTTGCTGCTGCGACCACGCGGACTGGCGGTGGAGACATGAACCGCGGCGCCCGCATGCGGCCGGCCTGCGGCATCGGCATGTCCTCGCCAGGTGGGCCGGCCCACGTGGAACTCCCCCTCGCCGTCCCGCCGATCCTGGCCGGCGTGCGCACGGCGCTGGTCCTCAACGTCGGCACGGCCACCCTCGCCGCGTTCGGCGGAGGCGGCGGCCTCGGCGTGCTGATCACCGCCGGGAACACCGGGGTGGAGACGTGAGCCGCCGCGCCCGCATGTTGCTGGTCGGGGTACTGGTGGCGGTGTCCGGGTGTGGGCTGAGCAGTGGGTCCCCGATGGTCGACGACGTCCGGCCGGGGTCCATCGGGCAGGGGCGGCCGCTCAAGGGTGCCCATCTCACGGTGACGTCGAAGGCGGACACGGAGAGCCTGATCCTCGGCGCGACGATGGGCATCGCCTTCCAGGCGGCGGGCGCGGACGTCCTCGACCGGACCGGCATCCAGGGCTCGATCGGGGCGCGAGAGGCGGTCAGGAGCGGGGACGCGGACGCCATGTACGACTACACGGGCACCGCCTGGATCACGTACCAGGGCAACAGCGAACCGATCCCCGACCCGCACAAGCAGTGGCAGGCGGTGCGCGACGCCGACCTCGCCAACGGGCTGACCTGGCTCACGCCCTCGCGGCTGGACAACACCTACGCCCTCGCCGTGAACCGGGCCGACGCCAGGAGGTACGGCACCCGCACCCTGTCGGACGTGGCCGCGCTGACCAGGTCGCGTCCCGGGGCCGTGACGCTGTGCGTGGAGGGCGAGTTCGCCAACCGGGCGGACGGGCTGCGGGGGATGCAGAAGGCGTACGGGATGAAGGTCCCGGCGTCGGACATCACACAGATGGACACCGGGATCATCTACACCGAGACGGCGAAGGGGAGTTGCACCTACGGGGAGGTCTACACGACCGACGGGCGGATCCGCGCCATGGGCCTGGAGGTGATGGCGGACGACCGGAAGTTCTTCCCCGACTACAACGCGGCCCCCGAGATCAACTCCCGCACCCTGAAGGAGTGGCCGGCCATCGCCGACGTACTCGACCCCGTCACTGCGAAGCTCGACAACGCCGTGGCACAGACGCTCAACGCGAAGGTGGACGTCGACGGGGAGGATCCGCACCAGGTGGCTCTGGACTGGATGAAGGCGCAGGGGTTCGTGAGGTAGGCGGCTAGCAGCTCGGTACCGAGCCCTGCCCCTTCTCCAGTGCCACCAGGGAGTCCACCGCCCCCTTCAGGGTGGTCACCGGAACCAGTCGCAGCCCCTTCGGGAGCTCCGACTTCGCCTCGCGGCACTCTTCCTTCGGCACCAGGAAGACGGTCGCCCCGTCCCGCCGCGCGGCCTGTGTCTTCAGGGCCACGCCGCCGACCGCGCCGACGGTGCCGTTCGTGTCGATGGTCCCGGTGCCGGCGACGGTGCGGCCGCCCGTGAGGTCGCCGCCGCTGCCGTTGCCTTCCAGCTTGTCGATGATCCCGAGCGAGAACAGCAGCCCCGCGCTGGGCCCGCCGACGTCGGCCAGCTTCAGCGAGACCTTGACGTCCTTGTCGCTCAGCTTCAGGTACTTCAGCGCCGCCTGGGCCGCCGCGTCCTGGGACTGCCGCATCTGCTCGGCGTTGTGCTGCTCGATCTCCTTGACGCTGTTGCCGGTCGGGTAGACCGCGTCGCGCGGCATCACCGCCCGGTCCGTGCGGAACCAGCTGTCGACCACGTCACCGAGCGGCACCTGTGTGTCCGGGCCGGTCGCCTCGATGGTCGTCATCCGCAGCTGCCCGTTCGTGTCCCGGGTCGGCGCCCCGGAGATCGTGATCACCGCGGTGCCCCGGTTCTTGCCCAGCACGTTCGCCGTCATCCCGGGCTGCGCCACCGAGAACGGCAGCGGCGCGAACGCCGCCGTGGCGAGCAGGGCCACGACGGGCAGGGCGCAGACGGCGACGGCCTGGAGGCGCGTGAGACGAGAGAGCACGAGGTCAATCTAACGTGGCGAGCACTTCCGGCCACCGGCACGGGCGGCCGGTTCAGCACGGGCCGGCGGGTCGGCACGAGCCGGCCCGGTACAGGTCCCGGCGCTCCCGGGTGAAGCGGCGCAGGGCCTCGGGGAGCGGCTCGATGCCGATGCCCGGCGCGGTCGGGACGGGCAGATGGCCGTCCCGGAGCACGAAGGGCTCGGTGATGTCCTCGGCGAAGTAGCGGGAGGACGCCGAGGTGTCACCGGGGAGGGTGAAGCCGGGCAGGGCGGCCAGGGCCAGGTTCGGGGCGCGGCCGATACCCGTCTCCAGCATGCCGCCGCACCACACCGGCACGCCGTGCGCGTGAGCCACGTCGTGGATGCGACGGGCCTCCAGATAGCCGCCGACCCGGGCGGGCTTGACGTTCACGACCCGGCAGGCGTCCAGGGAGATCGCGGAGGCGGTGTCGGCGGCGTTGTGCAGGGACTCGTCCAGGCAGACGGGGGTGCTGATGCGCTGCTGGAGGCGCGCGTGGGCGTACAGGTTGTTCTCCTCCAGCGGCTCCTCGATCAGCAGCAGCCCGAAGTCGTCGAGGCGCCGCAGATGCTCGGCGTCGGCGAGGGTGTAGGCCGTGTTGGCGTCGACCTGGAGGGGCAGCGCCGTGCCGAAGCGCTCGCGCACCGCCCGTACCGGCTCGACGTCCCAGCCGGGCTCTATCTTCAGCTTGATGCGGACGTAGCCCTCGGCGAGATAGCGCTCGACGTCGTCCAGCAGCTCGGCCAGGGAGTCCTTGATGCCGACCGAGACTCCGGCGGGGACCCGGTCCCGCACGGCGCCCAGGTAGGTCGCCAGCGGCATGCCGTGCGCGCGCAGCTCCGCGTCCAGGACCGCCGTCTCCAGGGCGGCCTTCGCCAGCTCGTGCCCCTTGATCTTCGCCATCGCGGGGGCCAGCGCGGCCGTGGTGAGGTGCGGGAGGGCGGCGACGCGCGGCACGAGGAAGTCGCGCAGGACGATCTCGGCGCCGGCGGTGAACTCCGAGCAGTACAGCGGCTCGGGGTCGGCGGCGAACTCCGACCAGCCCTCGGCCGCGTCGGTGACGACGTGCAGCAGGAAGGTGTCCTTCGTCGTCATGGTCCCGAAGGAGGTGCGGAAGGGAGTGACGAGCGGGATCTCGACGTGGACGATCTCTACGCGCTCCAGCTTCATGCCGCTTCCTCCGTCCGGGTGAGCGTGTACCAGCCGTCGCGGGACATTCCGGTGGCCGTGAATCCCTCGGCGAAGGCCTCGGTGAAGACCTCGCGCACCGCGTGCCGCCAGCGCAGCGCCAGCACGGGGTCGGCGGCGCGCAGCTTCACGATGTCGTCCGGGACCCGGCAGTGCACCTGCCGGCCGGCGAGGTCGCGGCGGGCGAGGGCGTCGCCGTCGGGGGCCGTGTGCGTGGCCGGCGCCGCCTCGCGGTCGTCCTCCGTGGCGTACGACGGGGTCGGCGCGGTCAGGTCCCAGGTCACCGTCAGCCGGTCGCTCTCGTCGCCGTCGTTCACGCCGTCCGCCATCGGGCCGTAGAAGTCGACGAGGTACTCGGTGCCGGCCGCGCCCAGCTTGGCCAGGTTGAAGCGGGCGTTGCGGCCCACCAGCGGGTCGAAGGTCCAGCGCATGGTGCGGGCGCCGAGGTCCAGTGCCCAGGCGCGCTGGGCCTGCTTCACCGCGTATCCGAGGCCCCGTTCGGCGGCCGCCACCAGCGAGTAGGTCTCCTGGCCCGGGCCGAACACGGCCACGGACGCCCCCGCCAGCCGCTCCCCGTCGTAGGCGGCGTGCACGGCGCCGCCCGCGTGGACGAGGCTGTGCAGCACCTCGGCCGGATAGGGGGGCGCGCTGCGGGGTGTCTGCCACACGTCGCTGAAGTAGGCGCTCACGGCCGCGAGCCCGGTGACGTCGTGGACGGTACGGATGGTGACTCCTGTCATGGTCAGAGTCTCGGAGGCGGAGGGCGGGCGCGTGTTGTGCGAGTGGACAACACATGCGTACGTTCGTTTGGAGATCGGCCAATACCGCGGCCAGCACCGTCGACCAATCCTGTCGGCCGACGCTCTCGGCCGACACCCTCGGCCGGTACCGGAAGGTGAGGACCCCATGGACGCCTGCACGCTCGGCGACCTCCTGGACGTCATCGGCGGTCCCTCCGTACGCCTGCAGACCGCCCCCGCCGGACTGACCGTGCCGGTCACCGAGGCGGTGCTGTACGACGCCCACGCCCCGCTCCCCCAACTGCCCGGCGCGCTGCTCCTCGCGGTCGGGGTGCGCGCGGCGGCGGCCGGGCCGCTGGTGCGGGCGGCCGCCGAGGCGGGGATGACCGGGGTGGTGGTGCGGGGGGCGGACGGTCCGGTCGGCGAGGCTCAGGCGCGGGGCGTGGCGCTGCTGTCGGTCGACGAGGACGCGGCCTGGCACCACATCCATCTGCTGCTGGCGTCCGCGATCGGCGCCCGGCCCGCCGCTTCCGGCAGCGGGCTCGGCGATCTGTTCGCGCTGGCCGACGCGATCGCCGCGGCGGTGGGCGGGGCCACCGCCGTCGAGGACACCCGGCAGCGGATCCTGGCCTACTCGACCGTCCCCGGCCAGGTCGTCGACGAGGACCGCCGGCAGGGCATCCTGGGCCTCCAGGTGCCGCCCAGCTCGGAGAACACCGAGCAGTACCGGGTGCTGTTCGCGGCCGACCGGCCGGTGCGGCTGCCCGCGCTGCGGGACGCGGACCTGCCCCGGCTGGCGATGCCGGTCCGGGCGGGCGGCGAGACGCTCGGCTCGGTGTGGGTGGTCGACGACGGCATGCTCGCGCCCGACGCCGAGGAGACCCTCGCGCAGGGCGCCTCCACGGCCGCGCTGCTCCTGCTGCGCGCCCGGGCCGCGCAGGAACTGGCCCGGCACCAGAACAGCGATCTGCTGCGCCGGCTGCTGGAGGGCACGGCCGACGCGTCGACGGCCGGCCACCGGCTGGGGCTGGAGGGCGCCGTGCGGGTGGCCGCGTTCGTCCTCGACGCGGCGGCGAGCGTGCCGGACTCCGAGCGGACCGCCCTGCGTCTGCTGGACGTCGTACGCCTGCAGTGCGAGGCGCGCTACGGGCGGCACGCGTGCGTGCTGGCCGACGGGGTGGTGTACGCGCTGCTTCCGGCGCCCGGAGCCCGGCACAAGCGGCTGGCGGAGGACATCGTGCTGCGGGCCGGGCAGGCGCTGCGGGTGCCGGTGCGGGCGGCGCTGGGCGAGGTGGTGCCGGATGCCGGCGGGGCGGCCGACTCGCGGGCGGACGCGGACCTGGTGCTGCGGGTGCTGGGCCCCGAGCTGCCGGTGGCGACGGTGGACGAGGTGCGCCCGCGCATCACCCTGCTGCGGCTGACGGAACTGCTGGGCGAGCGGCGGGAGTTGAGCGCGGGCGCCTGGCGGCGGGTGCTGGCGTACGACGCGGAGCAGGGCACGGACTACGCCCGTACCCTGGTCTGCTGGTTGGACGCGGGCTGCGACATGGCGGGCGCGGCCAAGCTGCTCGCCGTGCACCCCAACACCTGCCGCTACCGGCTGAAGCAGGCCCAGCAGCACATCGGGATCGACCTGGACGATCCCGACGAACGGCTGGTGCTGTGGCTCCAGTTGAGGGTCCTCGCGGGCCTCAGAGGAGCCACTTCCTGAGACGGTCCTCGCACTCGCGCAAGTGCGCCACGGGGACGTACTCCCCCGCCGTGTGCGCGAGCGACGGGTCCCCGGGACCGTAGTTGAGCGCGGGCACGCCGAGTGCGGCGAACCGGGCCACGTCGGTCCAGCCGAGCTTGGGCCGGGGGTCGGCGCCGAGCACGGCGACGAGGTCACCGACCTGCTCCAGGCTGGGCAGCGCCCCCGGCACGACCTCGGTGACCCGCACCTCGTACCCGGGGAACAGCCCGCGGACGTACGCCTCCGCCTCCTCGGCCGAACGGCTCGGTGCGAAGCGGGAGTTGACCGTGACGACACACTCGTCGGGCACGACGTTCCCGGCGACCCCGGCCCGTACGGCGACCGCGCCGAGCCCCTCCCGGTACGCCAGTCCGTCGATGACGACGCGCTCCGGCGTTTGGTCGTCGAGCCGCTGGAGGACACGGGCGGCCTTGTGGGCGGCGTTGACGCCCTTCCAGGCGCGGGCGGTGTGGGCGCGTTCGCCCCGTACGACGATGTCGGCGCTGAGGATGCCCTGGCAGCCCGCCTCGACCCCGGCGTCGGAGGGCTCCATGAGGATCGCGAGGTCGGCCTGTTCGAGGACGCCGGGCCGTTCGGCGGCGATCCGGCCGAGCCCGTTGCGCTCGCCCTCGACCTCCTCGCACTCGTAGAAGACGTAGGTGAGGTCGAGCGCCGGGTCCGGGACGGTGGCCGCGAGCCGCAGGGCCACGGCCACCCCGCCCTTCATGTCGCAGGCGCCGAGTCCGTGGACGCGGTCGTCGGCGAGCCGGGAGGGGAGGTTGCCGGCGGCCGGGACGGTGTCCAGGTGCCCGGCGATCACGGCCCGTCGGGGGCGGCCGAGCCCGGTGCGGGCGACGACCGAGTTCCCGACGCGTTCCACGGTGAGGTGGGGCAGGGCGGCCAGGGCCGCCTGAACGGCGTCCGCGATCGCGGTCTCCTCACCGCTCTCGGAGGGGAGGTCGACGAGGGCCCGGGTGAGGTCGACGACGTCGGCGGTGAGATCCAGGGAGGTCATGCGAGGTCCTGCGGGAGCTGGTTGAGATGGTCGAGCTGGTTGAGCTTGGAGTGACGGATGCCGTAGAGGCCGTAGACGACGAGGCCGACCGCCATCCACACCCCGAAGGCGATCCAGGTGTCGGCGCCGAGGCTGAACAGCATGTAGGCGCAGAAGCCGACGCCGAGCAGGGGCGTGACCGGGGAGAAGGGAACGCGGAAGGAGCGGGAGGCCCCGGGGCTGCGCCGGCGAAGGATGACGACCGCCAGGTTGACCAGCATGAAGGCGAAGAGGGTGCCGATGCTGGTGGCGTCGGCGAGGCTGCCGAGCGGGACGAGCGCGGCGAGCACCGCGATGAAGCCGGAGACGATGACCGTGTTGGCGCGCGGCACCCCGGTGCGCGGATGCACCTTGGCGAACAGCGGCGGCACGAGACCGTCCCGGGCCATCGCGAACAGGATGCGGATCTGCCCGTACTGCACGGTCAGCACGACGCTGGTGGTGGCGACGACGGCACCGATGGAGAGCAGGATCGGCCAGACGTTCCCGCCGCCGACGGCGTGCACCAGCACCTGGCTCAGCGTGGCCTCGGTGCCCTCGAACTTCGTCCACGGCATGGCGCCGAGCGCGGCGACGGCGACGAGGACGTACAGGGCGGTGACCAGGACGAGGGACAGGATGATGGCGCGCGGCAGGTCCCGCTGCGGGTTCTTGGCCTCCTCGCCCGCGGTGGAGGCGGCGTCGAAGCCGATGTAGGAGAAGAAGAGGGAGGCGGCACCGGCGCTCATGCCCGCGGCGCCGAGCGGGAACAGGGGCTGGAAGTTCCCTGCGTGGAACGCGGTGAAGGCGACGGCGCAGAACATCACCAGCGCGGCGATCTTCACCGCGACCATGATCGTGTTGGCGACGGCGCTCTCCTTCGCGCCGCGCAGCAGCACGACCATGGCGAGGACGACGATGAGGGCGGCCGGGATGTTGAGCGTGCCGCCGAGTCCCGGCGGGGCGCTGAGCGACTCGGGCAGGGTGACGCCGAGGGTGAGGTCGAGCAGTTCGTTGACGTACTGCCCCCAGCCCACCGCCACGGCGGCCACGGACACCCCGTACTCCAGGATCAGACACCAGCCGCACACCCAGGCGACGAACTCCCCCAGGGTGGCGTAGGCGTAGCTGTACGACGAGCCCGAGCCCGGGATCATGCCGGCCAGCTCGGCGTAGGAGAGGGCCGAGAAGAGCGCGGTCACCCCGGCGAGCACGAAGGAGACGACGATGGCCGGGCCCGCTTCGGGGACGGCCTGCCCGAGCACGACGAAGATGCCCGTGCCGAGGGTCGCGCCCACGCTCAGCAGCGTGAGCTGTGCGACCCCCATGGTCCGCCTGAGCGGGCTGCCCTCGGCCTCACCGACGAGCGAACCAACGGCCTGCCGCCGGGTGAGGCGGCCTGCCGGCCTCGTTTCCTGTCCGGCTCTGGGCCGTGTTCCGACTGTCTCCACCGTGTCGTTCCCTCCGCCGTGGGGCTGTTATGGCCCCTGATGATGCGGAGGGACGACGAAGCCGGGGTGAGGGGATCGGCCAAAGGTGGGGCAGGACGATTTACGGATCGGCCAAAGAATTCATGCTTGCCGTGCCGGGAGGATCGGCTAGCGCAACGCTTCGGCAACCTCCCGGGCCGCGTCCACGACCCGCGGCCCCACGCGCTCGGGCACGGAGTCCGCCAGCATCACGACACCGACGCTGCCCTCCACTCCCGTGACGCCGAGCAGGGGCGCAGCCGCCCCGCTGGCACCCGCCTCCAGCTCACCGTGGGTCAGGGTGTAGCCGGGCTCCGTCAGCGGCGACTGCCGTGCCGAGAGGATCGCCCGGCCCGCGGCTCCCCGGTCCAGCGGATGCCTGAAGCCCGCGCGGTACGCGACGTGATAGTCCGTCCAGGTCGGTTCGACCACCGCGACGGCCAATGCCTCCGTGCCGTCGACGAGCGTGAGATGGGCCGTCGCCCCGATGTCCTCGGCCAGCGCCCGCAGTGCGGGCAGTGCCGCCTCGCGTACCAGCGGATGCACCTGCCGGCCGAGGCGCAGTACTCCCAGCCCGACCCGGGCTCGCCCGCCCAGATCGCGCCGTACCAGCGCATGCTGTTCGAGCGTGGCCAGCAACCGGTACACGACGGTCCGGTTCACGCCCAGTTTGTTGGAAAGCTCGGTGACGGTCAGCCCGTGGTCCGTGTCGGCCAGCAGCTTGAGGACGCGCAGTCCCCGGTCGAGCGTCTGAGAGGTCTCCGCGGTCACGACGCCCACTCCTTAAGTGGTGAGGTCGGCAACCCCTTCGCGGCGGATGCGTCGCAGAGTCCCGTCGGCGACGCGCTTCAGAGGCCGCCGATCGGCATGGCGGCCCGGAGGCTCCGGGCCAAGTCGCTTCACGGCTGCGCTCCGCGGCGGCGCTGCCACGGGGCGTGTGCGTAGCGGGACATTAGCGAAGCCGGTTCGCTGAGCGGAAGCCTCCGTCCAGAATCCGGGCAAGACCAGATCCGGCCTGCCAGCATTCGTCCGGATACGCACGCCGTTTGACCGGGCCGTACGAGCGGGGCAAAGCCTCACTCCGACTACTTCCCACCGAGACGGGCGGCCGGGGCAGGCGGCCGGGGCAGCCCACCGAGACGGTGCCGGGGCAGCCCACCGAGACGGGCAGCCGGGGCAGGCGACCGAGACGGGGGCGGGGGCGGAGCCCCGTGACGGCCCTCTCCGGCCGACCGAGACGGGTGGGCGGCTGGGCAGAAGAATTCGGCGAACCCAGCGGAGCGTCACCGCATGCGGGTGGCCCACTCCTGCACCTTGGCGATCCGCTGCCTCAGCTGCCCGGCCGTCGCCTCGGCGCTCGGCGGCCCCCCGCACACCCGGCGCAGCTCGGTGTGGATCACCCCGTGCGGCTTGCCGCTCTGGTGGACGTAGGCGCTCACCATCGTGTTGAGCTGCTTGCGCAGCTCCATCATCTCCTTGTGGCTGACCACCGGCCGCCGCTCGGCGGGCAACTCGAGCAGGTCGGCGTCGGAGTCGGGCTTCTTGCGGCTGTGCGCGATCTGCCGGGCCTGCCGCTTCTGGAGCAGCAGCTGCACCTGGTCGGGTTCGAGGAGCCCGGGAATGCCGAGATAGTCCTGCTCCTCCTCGCTCCCCGGGTGGGCCTGCATGCCGAACTCGGCGCCGTCGTAGAGCACCCGGTCGAAGACGGCATCGGATTCGAGGGCCTCGAAGGGGAGCATGTCCTGCTCGCCGGTGTCCTCGTCCTGCTCCTTGTTCGCCTCCTCCATCTCCTTCTCGGACTCGGCGTACGGGTCCTCCTCGCCCTCCTTCTTCGGCTTGTCGAGGGCGTGGTCCCGCTCCACCTCCATCTCGTTGGCGAAGGTGAGCAGGTCGGGGATGGTCGGCAGGAAGACGGAGGCGGTCTCGCCGCGCCGCCGGGACCGTACGAAACGGCCGACGGCCTGTGCGAAGAACAGCGGTGTGGAGATGGTGGTGGCGTAGACCCCGACGGCGAGCCGGGGCACGTCGACGCCCTCGGACACCATGCGGACGGCGACCATCCAGCGGTCGTCGCTCTCGCTGAACTCGTCGATCCTCTTCGAGGCGCCGGTGTCGTCGGACAGGACCAGCGTGGCCTTCGAGCCCGTGATCTCGCGGATCAGCTTGGCGTAGGCGCGGGCCGAGTCCTGGTCGGAGGCGATGACGAGGGCGCCCGCGTCCGGGATGCCCTTTCTGACCTCGGTCAGCCGCTGGTCGGCGGCGCGCAGCACGCTGGGCATCCACTCGCCGCGCGGGTCGAGGGCGGTGCGCCAGGCCTGGCTGACGGCGTCCTTGGTCATGGGCTCGCCGAGCCGGGCGGCGATCTCGTCACCGGCCTTGGTCCGCCAGCGCATGTTGCCGCTGTAGGAGAGGAAGATCACCGGCCGGACGACATGGTCGGCGAGCGCGTTGCCGTACCCGTAGGTGTAGTCGGCCGCCGACCGCCGGATCCCGTCCGTCCCCTCCTCGTACGTCACGAAGGGGATGGGGTTGGTGTCGGACCGGAAGGGCGTACCGGTGAGCGCGAGCCGTCGCGTGGCCGGCTCGAAGGCCTCCAGACAGGCCTCGCCCCAGGACTTGGAGTCACCGGCATGGTGGATCTCGTCGAGGATCACGAGGGTCTTGCGCTGCTCGACGCGATTGCGGTGCAGCATCGGGCGCACGCCGACACCGGCGTAGGTGACGGCGACCCCGTCGTAGTCCTTGCCGAGCGGTCCGGCGCTGTACTCGGGGTCGAGCTTGATCCCGATCCGCGCGGCCGCCTCCGCCCACTGCTTCTTCAGGTGCTCGGTCGGCGCGACCACGGTCACCTGCTGCACGACGTGGTGGTGCAGCAGCCAGGAGGCGAGGGTGAGGGCGA
Organism: Streptomyces sp. NPDC001406; assembly: GCF_042895285.1. NCBI lineage: Bacteria > Bacillati > Actinomycetota > Actinomycetes > Kitasatosporales > Streptomycetaceae > Streptomyces > Streptomyces sp. NPDC001406. The sequence goes on along the minus strand of NZ_JBIAWG010000001.1, from coordinate 108,779 downwards.
AGGTCGTCTTGCCCGCGCCCGGGGTCGCGACCGCGAGGAAGTCGCGCGGCTGCTCCTGGACGTACTTCTCCATCGCCCCCTGCTGCCAGGCACGCAGCTTGCTGGCGGTGCCCCAGGGAGCGCGGCCCGGGAAGGCCGGGGAGAGGTGGTGGGAGTGGGAAGCGGCGGTGGTAGTCACGGTCTCCGTGGAAGGGGGTTGGGCGGCTCGGCTACGTATGACAACCGGGCCACCCTACCGGCGGCCCCGCGGTGTCAACGCCCGGACGAGGCCCGGTCCCCCGTGGGTGGGATCCACGTCACAGGGCGCGCAACCGCCGCGCGATCACGGCGACATCGCTCTCCTCACCGGAGGCCACGTCGATGACCAGCTCGTACGCCGCGTCCTGGTCCACGCCGTCGAGATCGACCCCGTTGACGGCGAGGAAGGTGGCCGCGGAAAGCCAGGCGGTGCGCTTGTTGCCGTCGACGAGGGGGTGGTTGGTGGCGATGGCGTGGAGCAGCGCGGCGGCCTGTTCGTACCGGTCGCGGTAGGCCGCCGTACCGAACATCCGGGCGCGGGGCCGGTGTACGGCCGAGGCGAGCAGCCCCGGCTCCCGGGCCTCGGGCGCCCGTCCCCCGAAGGCGACCTCGGCGAGCGCGGTGACCTCGGCGACGGTGAGGTGACGGGTCATTCGCCGAGCCTCCTCAACAGCTCGGCGTGCGCCCCGGCCAGCCGCTCGGCGACGGCACGCACGGCGAGCTCCTCGTCGCGCAGATGCCGGCGTACGGCGTCCAGCGCGACGTCCTCCGGCGTGCGCCCCTGGGCGTCCGCGAGGTCGTCGAGGGCCTGCCGGGTGGCGGGGGCGAGGGGGAAGGTCAACTCGGGCCGGTGCATGCGGGGAGGGTAGGCCGGGAGGTCGGGGCCGGGCGATCGGTTTACGGCTGCTGCCGGGCCGCTCGCGACGTACGGCTGCCGGTCCGCTCACCGCGTACGGCTGCGGGGCGCCAGCCGCGTAGGGGGCTCACTCACCGTTCCCGCAGCCGCGTGGTCACCCACGCCCCGATCAGGGCCACCCCGGCCATGGGCAGGAACACGGCGGCGAAGGCGGCCGGATGCGACCCGGAGGCGTCGCCCGCCGCCGTGGCCGTGGCGTGTGCCGCGCTGCCGCCGCCCAGGGTCGCGAACGCCGCGCCGGCCACCGCGAGGAGGACGACATTGGAGAGGGCGTCGGAGATCTGCAGGGCGGCGGAGTTGGCGCCGGCCTCCTCAGGGGCGGAGAGGTGGAGCAGGAGCACGCCGGCGGAGGCGATCACCAGCCCCATGCCGAAGCAGCCGAAGGCCCAGGCGACGGCGAGGATCCACACGGGCACGGTGTGGATCAGCACACCGGGCGCCGCGGCGATCGCGGCCGCGACCAGCACCATCCCCACGGTCATCAGCCGCTCCCGGTACGGCTCCACCCGCGGCCGCGACTGCACCCACGACCCGAGCGCCCAGGTCATCCCGCCCGCCGCGAGCGAGAACCCGGCCAGGGTCGGCGACAGCCCCCGCTGGGTCACCAGCATCAGCGGCACGAACGACTCCGCGGCGATGAAGGACCCCGCGGCCACCCCGCGCAGCAGCACGACGGACGGCAGCCCGCGCGCGGCCCGGTAGGTACCGCGCGGCAGGAGCCCGAGCACGGCCGGCACGAGGAGGGCGGCGCCCGCGAGCGCGGGGAGCACGGAGAGCCACCGCAGATCCTGCGCGGCGTACTGGAGCAGCCCGGCGCCGAGCGAGATCCCGAGGGCGAGCCGGATGCGCCGCCGGTCGAACGAGGGACCAACGGCTTCCGCCGCACCCGCATCGACCGGCCCTCCGGCCCGCTGCCGTATCTGCGGCGTGGCGAGCGCCAGCGGGAACACGACGAGCACCGGTATCCCGATGAACACCCACCGCCACCCGAGATGCTCGGTCACGGCCCCCGCCGCGAGCGGCCCGACGATGGACGGCACGACCCACCCGGCGGCAAAGGCCGCCAGGATCGCGGGCCGCAGCCGCTCCGGGTAAGCCCGCCCCACGACGACGTACAGCGCGACGATCACCAGCCCGCCGCCGAGCCCCTGCACGGCCCGCCCCAGGATGAACAGCCACATCGCACCGGCGGTGCCGGCCACGACCAGCCCGGCGGCGAAGGCCGCGATGCCGGTGGTCAGCGGCCCCAGCGGGCCCCGCCGGTCCGACCACTGCCCCGAGAGCACCATCCCGAACAGACTGGTGGTGAAGTACCCGGAGAAGGCGAACGCATACAGCGCCAGCCCGTCCAGCTCCCGCGCCGCGACCGGCATCGCCGTCCCCACGGCGGTCGCCTCGAAGGCGATCAGCAGGACGACGGACACGATCCCGATACTGAGCGCACGGTACGACCGCCCCAGCACACTCTCGTCGGCTCTGTCTACGGGTTCCTCGGCGACTTCGGCGTCGCGCGGCTCAAGGGCGGTCATGGTCGCCAGAGTAAGCCGCACAGCCCCGCTTCGCCCCTGTCGCGAGCCGCCCCCGACCTCGGACCTTGGTCCTAGACCCCCCCCGTTCATGAACGCCACATGGCAGTCCCATTGCAGCCCCCACGCTCCCCTTGAACCGCCCACCCGCCCCGCCCTACGTTCATCCCACGCACACGGCCGTGTGCCCGAGTGGTTCAGGGGCTCGCCTGCACTGCATCCATCAGCGAGCTCCGCTCGCGGGGAGTTACGTGGGTTCGATTCCCACCACGGCCGTGGAGGAACGAAGTGCCAATGGCCGTGTGCCCGAGTGGTTCAGGGGCTCGCCTGCAAAGCGAGTTACGTGGGTTCGAATCCCGCCACGGCCTCTGAATTCCGTGTCGTGCGGCGTGCCCACAGCCAAGGTGCCAGTTGCGCGGCGCCGAATGCCGTTTCCGCGGTGAAGAAGATCCACAGGAGGTCGACGCCGCCGTGGGTTGCGGCGTAGGCCTGCCACAGGGCGAACAGGGTGCGGGCCGTGCCGTCCAGGAGGCCGTGCAGTGGTAGGGGGCTGGTGATCCGCAGGAGGGCCCAGACGACCACCACCGAGCCCAGCAGGTTGGCGTACAGGGTCTGCATCGGGTCGAGGGCGGGCAGGGTGCCCAGGCCCGTAGTCTCGCCCAGCGAGGACAGCGCGTCGTGCAGCAGGGCATAGGTCCACGGTGTGGCGAACCCCGCCGTGATGACGAGGTCGTACCAGGCGCTCGCTCGTACGAGGCGCAGATAGGCGGGGTGGGACGGGGAGGGGAGTCGGTGTCGGTGTTGGTGTCGGTTCATGACGTCCGACGCTAAACAGTGGAGTACTGTCCAAGGTCAAGCCCCACAAGCCCAACAAGCCCGTGAAGCCCAGCAAGCCCATCCAGCCCGTCGAGTCCAGGATCCGGTGGAGGGTCGTGCGTATCGGGGAACTGGCCGCGCAGGCCGGTATGACCAGGGACACCATTCGCTTCTACGAGAAGATCGGCCTAGTCGCGGGGCGGCGGCTGGCCAACGGCTACCGTGACTTCCCGCCGGAGACGGTGCCCTGGCTGTACTACGTCCGTACCGCCCAGACCCTCGGCTTCTCCCTGGCCGAGATCGCCCGGCACGGCGAGGAGTTGCGGGACGCCCCGGACTCCGCCCAAGCGCTGTCGGCGCTGTTGGAGGAGAAGATCCGGGTCATCGACGCGCGGATGGCCGAACTCGCCGCCCTGCGCGCCGAACTGGACACTCGTGTCGGCACCGGCTGCCCCCTGCGGGCGGCCGACGGTCAGAGGACGCCGCCCGCCTCGTCCTGGAACAGTTCCGTCCAGTAGTGCCAGTCGGCGTCGGACGCCGTGCCCGTCGGGTCGACCGCCGACAGCACCTGGATCATCGCCGCGGCAAGCTGGTCGTAGGCGTCGGTGGTCAGTTCGCCGCCCAGGTCCGCGTCGATCGCCCGCTCGCGGTGCAGCAGCCAGAGGGTGAAGGCGAGGGTGGAGACGTCCGTGTTGAGCGGGTAGAGGGTCGCCTCGGGCTCGCTGAAGTTCAGCACCGCGCCCGTCGTGCCGTCCACCACCAGGCTGTTGTCCTCGACCAGGTAGCCGAGGCGTATCAAGTGGTCGGAGTGGGCGGGGAGTTCGTCGAGCGGGTACTCGTCGGGGCGCTCGTCCGTGTAGTACTCCGTCAGCGTCGGCAACGGCACGTCCGTGTCGAGGTGGAAGAGGACCGCGGCCTCGGGCAGGCCCGTCTCGCGCAGGAAGCGGCGGGTCGGCTCGTGGGTGAGCGTGGCGGGGAAGTCGACCTCCTCGAAGCGGGCCACGCGGCCGTGGCCGAACTCCTGGTCCAGAAGACGCGCGGGGACGTCCAGGGTGAGGCCGGAGTCCTTGCCGGGGCCCGCCGCGAGCGCCAGGGGGCGGATCAGCGCGGCCGCCTTCCAGTACGGCGGGACGTCGCCGTCGGTGTCCTCCTCGAAGAGGGCGAGGAGCCGGCGGGACGCCTCGGTCGCCGTCTTGGTGCCGTAGTGGCCCGCGAAGGAGGCGAATCGGCCGCGCAGACCGGCCAGTTCCTCGGTGACCGCGGCGAACCGCAGCAGAGTCGTCAGGGAGGGCGCGAGCGGGCGGCTGTCCGACGGGTCGACGAGGTACGTGGTGGTGATCTCGCCGGTGCCGCCGTCGAGCAGGATCGACTCCGTCTCCATGCCCGCCGGGCCGAGCAGTTCCCCTATCACCAGCCGGTCCCGCAGTTCCTCCGCCAGCCGGGCCGGGCCGTCCGTGGCGTCGGCGAGCGTGCGCAGACCGGCCGTGCGCAGCGGCGCGAACGTCAACAGGTCGCCGTCGCACGGCAGTCCGGGACCGGTCAGCAGGCCGCGCGTCGGGACGTGCGTGACGTAAGGACCGAGCTCGTGCTCGGTCAAGGTGATCGCCGCGACACCGGCGTCGGTCGTGCTCATCGCTCCCCCGCGATTTGTGTAGTACAGCGTCGTACGGCGGTGTGTCCGCCCGACAGTCCCCCACTGCCCAGAACACTACGCCGCACCACTGACAACGGCCCGCGGATAAAGGACGTAGGACGCCCCCGGCCCGTTCCACCCTCAGGTGAAGTACACGCCGCCCAGCACGACGAGCACCGCCGCGAACACGAACAGCAGGATCCAGATCAGCAACTTGCCGACGCTGGGCGGCGGTTCGTAGCGCGGCTCGTTCTCCGGCCCGCTCACTGGCCCGTCACCACCGCGGCCTGCGGGCGGATCGGGAGGCGGTTCACGGGGCGGCCGGTCGCGGCCCGTACGGCGGAGGCGATCGCCGCCGGTGAGGTCACCACCGGCACCGCGCTGACGGCCTTCGCCCCGAAGGGGGCGACCACGTCCCGCTCCTCGACCAGCTTGACGATCCGGATGTCCGGCACGTCCAGGGCGGTGGACAGGGCGTATCCGGTGAGGTCGGGATGGCGGATCAGGCCGCGCGGGGTGCGCAGGTTCTCGGTGAGGGCGATGCCGACGCCCTGGGTGACGCCCGCCTCGATACGGGCGGCGAGCTGCGCCGGATTGAGGACCCGGCCCACGTCCTGGGCGACGGCCAGCTCCACGACCCGTACCGAGCCGAGTTCGATGTCGACGTCCACCACCGCGCGGATCGCGCAGAAGGCGAGGCCGACGAAGGCGTCGCCCTGGCCCTCGGCGTTCAGCGGCTCGGTGGGGTGCGGGCGGCACTGTGCGGTTGCCCACAGTTCCTTGCCGTCCATCGCCTCGGTGACGGTGGTCGACAGCACGCCGTCGTACGACGTGATCTTGCCGTCGGTGATCTGCAACAGCTCGGTGGACATGCCGAACTTGTGCGCCAGGGGCTGGAGCAGCTGGGTGCGGACCATCTTGGCCGCCCGTTCCACCGCGCCGCCCGAGACCCAGGTGTGCCGGCCTCGGCAGCCCGGGCCGGCCGGGGGCTGGTCGGTGTCGACGGGCGCGACGTGCACCTCGTCGATGCCCAGGGTCTCCTGGACGATCTGGCGGGCCAGCGTGGTGAAGCCCTGGCCCGTCTCCACCGCCGCGCACAGCACGGTGGCGATGCCGTCGTGGACCTTCACCGTCGCCGTGGAGACCTCGTCGGCGCCTTCAGCGCCGAGCATGTGCACCATGCCCAGGCTGTAGCCGACGCCCCGGCGCACCGCGCCCGGTTCGCCCGCGCCCTCGGGGCCGCCGGGCAGCAGCCACTCGTCCTCGGGGGTGTCCTTGGGCAGCGGCGGAAGCGGGAAGTCCCGTACCGCCTGGAGGAGTTCGGCCACGGGGGCCGGGCAGGTCACCGTCTGGCCGATCGGGAGTACGTCCCCGGTGGCGAGCACGTTGCGCAGGCGCAGCTCCGCCGGGTCCAGGCCGAGCTTCTTGGCGAGCTTGTCCATCTGCGCCTCGTAGGCGGCGCACACCTGCATGGCGCCCTCGCCGCGCACATGGCCGGAGGGCGGGTTGTTGGTGCGGACGGCCCAGCCCTCGATGAAGGCGTTCGGGACGACGTACGGGCCGCAGGCGAAGGAGACCGCGGCGGCCAGGGCCTCCGAGGAGGTGTCGGCGTACGCGCCCGCGTCGAGCAGGATCTGCGCCTCGACCTTGACCAGATTGCCCTCGGCGTCGGCGTGGTGGCGGTAGCGCAGGAGGGTGGGGTGCCGGTGGACGTGACCGAGGAAGGATTCCTCCCGGGTCGCCGTCAGCTTCACCGGGCAGCCGGTCTTCAGCGCCAGCAGACCGAGCGGGAGCTGGAAGCCCTGGTCCTCGCGGTCGGCGGTGGCGCCGGGGACACCGGTGACGACGATCTTCACTCGGTCGGGGGTCAGGCCGTAGACCGCGGCGGCGGTGTTGCGGTCGGTGTGCGGGTCGGTGGAGGCCAGATAGAGCTCGACGCCGCCGTCCGGGCGGGGCACGGCGAGGCCGGCCTCGGCGCCGATGGGGGCGGGGTCCTGGCGGCCGATGCGGTACAGGCCCTCGACGACGATCTCGCCGGCCGCGTCGGGGTCGCCGTGGCGCAGCGGGATGTGCCGGATCAGATTGCCGTCGGGGTGCAGCGGCTCGGCCTCGAAGGCCTGCTCCGGGTCGGTCACCGGATCGAGTACTTCGTACTCGACGATGACGGCCGCCGCGGCCATCCGCGCGGTGTCGGGGTGGTCGGCGGCGACGGCCGCGATGGACTCGCCGTGGTGGCGTACGACCTCGGAGGCGAACACCGGGCGGTCGGGCGTGCCCCGGCCGTACCGGGGGGTGCCGGGCACGTCCTCGTGGGTGACGACGGCCCGTACGCCGGGCATCTCGCGCGCGTGGGTGGTGTCGATGGACAGGATGCGCGCGTGCGGGTGCGGGGAGCGCAGTACGGCCGCCCACAGCAGGCCCTCGGCCCACAGGTCGGCCGCGTACGGGAAGGTGCCCTCGGTCTTGGCGCGGGCGTCGGCCGGGAGCAGGGAGGCACCGAGGCCGTGCGGCAATGGCTCGGGGGCGGGGGCGGCCTCCGCGGCGCCGGCCGCGGTGGCGGCTTCGTTGCTCACGCCTGGCCTCCGTCCTGTCCGTAGGACTGGTCCTGTCCGTAGGACTGGTCGTGCCCGTAGGACTGGTCGTGCGGGACCGGCGGTCCGGACGCCTCGAACGCCGACGGGTTGACGCCGCCGGCACCCGGGCCCGCCTGGTGCGGAATACGTGCCTCGTCCGCGTCCGTCTCGGCCTCCGCCGCGGCGTGCGCCTCCCGTTCGGCGACGACGTCCTGGACGGCGTCCAGGACGCCCCGGTAGCCGGAGCAGCGGCACAGGTTGCCGCACAGCGCCTGGCGCGCCTCCATCTCGGTCGGCGCCGGGTTGCCCTCAAGGAGGTCGTGCACGGTCATGGCCATGCCGGGCACGCAGAAACCGCACTGCACCGCACCGCACTTGGCGAGCGCGCGCTGTACGTCGGAGGGCTGACCGTCGACGGCGAGCCCCTCGACCGTGCGGACCTCGCTGCCGGCCGCGGTGACCGCGGGCACCAGACAGGAGGCGACGAGCCGGCCGTCCACCTGGACGTTGCACGCCCCGCACTCGCCCTGCGAGCAGCCGTCCTTGGCGCCCGCGAGGCCGAGCCGCTCCCGCAGGACGTACAGCAGGGACTCGCCGATCCAGGCGTCGGTGACCGGGCGGTCGACGCCGTTGACCCGGAGGACGAAGGAGGCGAGGGGATGGTCGTCGTGCGCGGGCGCCCGGTCCTGCGGGGCCGCGTCGTCGCCCGTGGCGGCCGCCTCCCGGGCTTCCGGGGCGGGTTCGGCATCGGCGGTGGCGTCGTGGTCCGCGGGGCTGCCGGTGGGCCCTTCAGGGGCCTCCTCGGCCTCGTGGGCGTCCTCGGCCCCGATCCCCTCGGCCGGTTCGGCGTCCTCGGCCGGCTCCGACGTCCCGTCGGCCTCGTGCGCGGCGTACGCGGGCGCGGGCCGGGACGCGTGGTCGGCGTCGGGTTCCTCCCCGGGTGCCGCCGGGCTGTCGGCGTCGTGTCCGGCCCCGGTTCCGGTGTCGTGGTCGGTCGGCGGCTCGGGGTATCCGACGCCGGTCGCGCCGCCTTCCGGGGCGGACCGACCCGGGGCGCCCGGGTAGCCGCCGTCGGGCGCGCGGTCCGGGCGCTCCACGACGGCGTGTCCGGTGCCCGCCCGGGTCTCACCCGCCTGCGGGTCCGCCGTCTGCTGCCCCCAGGGCTGCCCGGCGCCCTCCGTCGCCCAGGGCGCGGGCGCGCCGCCGGGGAGGGTGGCCGGCGGGGTGCCGCCCCACTGCTCGACCAGGGAAGATGTGGTGAACTCGCCCGATTCGTCCGGAAGGTCGCCACCGGCGACGGGGATGGACCACTGGCCGGTCACGTCGTGGCCGGCACCGGACGCGGCAGGCGCACCGGACGCGGCAGGCGTGGCGGGCGTGGCGGGGTCGTCGAAGGTCCACTGCTGCGTGGACATGGGGTTGTACGTGAACCGGTCGTCCGCGCCCGCCTCCTGGGGCATGGCGTTCGGGTCGGGCCACTGGGCGCCGTCGGCCGGCATGGACCAGGTGCCCGTCGCCCCCGGGTCGGTCACGGCGTCCGGGCCGGGGGCCACCGCTATCTGCGGCGGTACGTAGCCGTGACCGGGCGCGGCGAGCGGAGTGTCGCCGGCCAGGAGGGCTTCGATGCCCCCTTCGGGGAGTTTCACGAAGGCGGTGGCGCCGTCGTCGTAGTCACCCTGGGGCAGCGGGTCCCAGCGGCTACGACCCCGGGACGCGCCCTCTCCGTGCTGGTCGTCGGTCACGACAGCGCCCTCCCCAGTGCTCGTCGGGCCAGTGCGGCGACGGTGCGCCGCAGGTGCAGTACGGCGGGCGGAAGCGGTGCTACGGAGCCGTCCTCCTCCGGGGCCGGGTCGGGGATGCAGGCCGCGGCGACGTACTCCCCGAAGGCGTTCAGCGCGTCGGGGACGATCGCGCGGTCGTTGTCCCAGTCGATGAGCCGGGAGACCCACTGCTCGGCGTCCAGGGGCCGGAGCGGCATCGGCGCTATGGCCCCGACGGCGCATCGCACCCCACGCCGGGCGGGGTCGAGGACCAGGGCCACGGAGGCCGTCGCACGGCCCGGTCCGGTCCGTCCGGTCGCCTTCAGGAAGACCTGCGGGGCGTGCAGCAGCGGCACGCGCACGTAGCCGATCAGCTCGCCGGCGCGCAGCATCTCCATGCCCGCCAGCAGGTGGGACACCGGGATCTCCCGCCGGGACCCGCCCGGGCCCGCGACGATCAGTGCCGCCTCCAGGGCGGCGAGGACCGGAAGCGCGTCCCCGGTGGGCGCGGCCGAGGCGATGTTGCCGCCCAGGGTGCCCGCGTTGCGGATGTGCGGCGGGCCCGCGGCGCGCGCGGCGGCGGCGAGCGCGGGAATCAGGGCGGCGAAGTCGGGGCGGCCCATGCGCGCGTGCGTGAGTCCCGCGCCGAGCAGCGCGTGGCCGTCCTGGTACTGCCAGCCGCGGATCTCGCTGATCCGGCCGAGGCCCACCAGGGCGGCGGGCCTGAGCTGTCCGGAGTTCACGGCCGCCATGAGGTCGGTGCCGCCCGCCACGGGAACGGCCGCGGGCATGGCGGAAAGCGCTGCCACGGCCTCGTCCAGAGTCGTGGGCAGGGTGACGGCCTGCGCCGCCTGCGGTGCGTGCGTGGTCAAACCGGCTGCCCCTTCCCGCTGCCCCCTGGTCCCACCTGTGTGGCCGTACGGTACGTGCTCACAGGGCGGACGTGGCAACTCTGGCACATCATCGCAACACTCGAGCGCGGGGGTCCGCTAGGAGCCGTTCGCCCACTTCATCGGGTAGATGGTCCGTTTTCATACCTCATCGCCACCGAGGGCCGATTGACACTCTTCGGTGACACTTGAGGCCTTTTTCCATCACTTGTTCGGAGGCGGCCCGTCGACGGGGCGGCCGGGCACACCGGGGCGCCGCTGCCAGGGCCGGGGCCCGGCGGGCGGGCGGTAGGCGACACCGAGGGCGTCAAGTCGCGGGTAGTGGGCGGCCATCCGGTGTTCGAAGGCGGCGAAGTCCCGTTCCCCGGGGGCGGGCAGACGGCTCCAGGCCACCTCGGCGAAGGCGGCGAGGCGGGGAAACGTCTGGTAGTCCACGCGTGCGTGGTCCTCCATCACCTCGGTCCACACGTTGGCCTGGGCCCCCAGGATCCGGCCTCTTTGCTGTTCGTCCAGTTCCGGCGGAACCGGCTCGAACCGGTAGACGTCCTCCAGGGTGCGCACGTACCCGATCGGTACGGGCTCGTCCGCGCCGGCCGCCTGCCGGTGGTCCAGGTAGACCTGCTGCTCGGGGCACATCACGACGTCGTGCCCGGCCCGCGCGGCGGCGACCCCGCCCTCGTAGCCGCGCCAGGACGACACGGCCGCGCCGTCCGGAAGCCCGCCTTCCAGGATCTCGTCCCAGCCGATGAGTCTGCGCCCGCGCGCGGAAAGCCACTTGGCGAAATGGCCGATGAACCAGGACTGCAGTTCGTCCTCGTCGGCGAGACCGAGTTCCTTGATGCGGGACTGTGCCGTGGGCGACTGCTTCCACTGGTCCTTGAGGCATTCGTCACCGCCGATGTGAAAGAACGCCGAGAACTCGGCGGCATCCGCGGGGAAGAGACCGAGGAGTTCCTCGAAGACCCCCTCGTAGAAGCGCAGGGTGTTGTCAGTGGGGGCGAGTACGTTCGGAGAGATCCCCCAGTTGTCCCAGACGGAGAGGGCCGTGGTGTCGATGACGTCGGTGTTGCCGAGTTCCGGATACGCGGCGATGGCCGCCTGCGAGTGGCCCGGTACGTCGATTTCGGGGACGACGCTGATATGCCGCTCGGCGGCGTAGGCGACGATCTCCCGGATGTCGTCCTGGGTGTAGTGACCCCCGTGCGGCTTCTCCTCCCAGAGCGGCGAGGCCCGGTGTCCGAATTTCGTACGCGCACGCCAGGAACCGGTCTCGGTCAGCTTCGGGTACCGCTTGATCTCGACGCGCCAGCCCTGGTCGTCCGTCAGATGGAAGTGGAAGACGTTCAGTTTGTGCGCGGCCATCAGGTCGAGGTACCGCAGGACGCCTTCCTTGGGCATGAAGTGCCGGGCGACGTCGAGCATCAGTCCACGCCAGCGGAATCGGGGCGAGTCCTGGACATGGATCAGCGGCAGCCGCCAGGAGCCGGAAATCGGGGCTCGCCGGAATGCGCCGGGGCCGAGCAGTTGACGCAGCGTCTGGGCGCCCCAGAAAAGCCCGGCGGGACCACCGCCGACCAGATGCACGCCGGTCGGCATGACGGCGAGACGGTAGCCCTCGGCGCCGAGATCCTTGGTGACCATCGGATGGATGGACAGCCGAATGACATCGTCCCCACTCGACTCCTTCGACGCGAGCGGCAGCCCGGTGGCCGCCCCCAACGTCGCCCGCAGCCAGCGCTCGGTCCGCTCCGCACCCTCACCGGCCGCCAGTCCGGTTCCGGGGCCCAACGCGAACCAGTTGGCACCGTAGGCAGTCACATGACGGGGCTCGGGAATCAGATCCACCACGCCAGTAAACACGTTCGAAGCCATTCACGAACCCCCGCACTCGTGAACCAGAACCGGAATCCCCCGCCACGGAACGAAGCCAGAACCGAATTCCGCCACCCGAAGCCCCAGCACCGAATCCACAAAGACTCAGGCCCACTGCACGCCCGTGCGCCGCGAGCCGTTGGCTCGGCAGGGGGAGGGCGGCGGGGCGGGGGCGAGCGGGGTGGAGACCAACGGGGCGGGGCCCAGCAAAGCGAGAGCCCGGCAAGGCGGAGGCCCGGCAAGGCGGAGGCCAGCAAAGCAGGAGCCCAGGCGATGGGAGTCCCAACGGGGCGGAGCCCAAGCAGGACGGAAGCCGCTGAGAGGAAGACTCAGCAGGACGGCGCCCACCAAGGCAAGGATCCAGCGAGAGGGAGCCCCAGCAGGGCAGAGCCCAAGCAGGACAGGCCGGCAAGACGGATGCCCAGGCGGGACGGGAGCCGGCAAGGCGGAAGCCTCGGCGGAGGGAGTCGCAACAGCGTGGCGCCCAAGCAAGGCGGGAGCCCAGTGTCGCCTCCGCGGGCCGGTCATGCCGGGCATACAGCGAGCCGTGTCGGCGCGAGGAGGAGGTCCCAGCGCTCCGGCAGAGTCCCGCGCGCCCGTAGCAATCTGCCGCCGTCCGAATCCCTGGCCCGCTCCAACGGGCCCCACGGCTCACTGGCGCTGCCGACCCGCTCTTTCAACGCCGCGTCGAGTGCCCAGCCTGCCCGCACCACTGGCTGTCGTGTGCCCACCGCAACGCGACCCTCGGGTCATGCAGTTGGACCACGCCCCGTCCCCCGCCATCTCGGGTCGGGCGCCCAGAAGCCCCTCCGGCTGAGCTCGTCGACCAATTCGGGCAATTCAAGCAAGGGTCCCGTTCGTACGTCCCCCGCATACAGCATCGGCCGCGGCCCCCGCAGGGGCACCGCGGCCACGCTTCGGTCCCGTCGTGCGGTCTGTGCGCGCCTGCGCACCGTGCCGGATCGGGTCGGACCGGGGCGGTGTGCTACTTGTCGCCGCCGCCCTTGCCTTCGTCGCCGGCGCTGCCCATGGAGTCGTAGATCTCCTTGCACATGGGACACACCGGGTACTTCTTCGGGTCGCGGCCCGGCACCCACACCTTGCCGCAGAGCGCCACGACGGGCGTGCCGTCGAGGGCGCTCGCCATGATCTTGTCCTTCTGGACGTAGTGGGCGAAGCGCTCGTGGTCGCCGTCGCCGTGGGACACCTGCGGCGTCGGCTCTACGAGGGTCCCCGTACCAGTCCCGCGCTCGGGCTCGAGAGTGCTCATATCGCCAAGAGTACTGAAGCTCGCACGTATCAGTTGAGCGACGGGTCGTCCGGATACGTCGCCACCATCGCCAGCTCGTTCCGCTGGCGGCGCAGCACCTCGCGCCACAGTCGCTCCGGGGCCGGGGACGAGACGTCGCCCGGTTCCGATTCCACGACGTACCAGGCACCCTCCCCCAGCTCGTCCTCCAGCTGTCCCGGCCCCCAGCCGGCGTACCCGGCGAAGATCCGCAGCGACCCGAGAGCCGAGGCGAGCAGCTCCGGCGGGGCCTCCAGGTCCACCAGCCCGATCGCACCGTGCACCCGGCGCCAGCCGAGCGGGGCCCGGTCGCCGGACACGCCGCCGGGGATGACCGCGACGCCGAGCGCGGAGTCCAGCGACACCGGACCGCCCTGGAAGACGACACCGGGCTCACCGGCCAGCTCCGCCCAGCCCTCCAGGATGTCGCCCACGTCCACCGGGGTCGGACGATTGAGGACGACACCGAGGGAGCCCTCCTCGTCGTGGTCGAGAAGGAGCACCACCGCACGGTCGAAGTTCGGGTCCGCCAGGGCGGGCGTGGCCACGAGCAGCCGCCCTGTGAGCGAGGACACCTCGGTCATGCCAGACATGATCCCGCATCTTGCCCTCGTGTGGGGAGCCAATGCGGGTACGGGAGTGAATGCAGCTCAGGGCGCACCGGTGCGCCCCACGCGCACGCCCGCGCCGGTGACCCCATGTGCCCGGGAGTGAACGGTTCGTGTTGTGACAGAGCTGTGGCGATGCTGGGTGGCACTTGGGCTTACGGCAGGGGGGCGGTAGGCGATTACGCTGTCTCTCCGGCCCCTGCCCAACTCCACGGAACGCGAGATTCATGACCGTCAACGACGATGTCCTGCTTGTCCACGGCGGAACCCCGCTGGAGGGTGAGATCCGTGTCCGCGGTGCGAAGAACCTCGTGCCGAAGGCGATGGTCGCCGCCCTGCTGGGCAGTGCGCCGAGTCGACTGCGTAACGTACCGGACATCCGCGACGTTCGTGTCGTACGCGGCCTGCTGCAGTTGCACGGGGTGACGGTCCGTCCGGGTGACGAGCCCGGTGAGCTGGTGCTCGATCCGACGCACGTGGAGAGCGCCAACGTCGCTGACATCGATGCCCACGCGGGTTCCTCGCGCATCCCGATCCTCTTCTGCGGCCCCCTGCTGCACCGCCTCGGCCACGCGTTCATCCCGGGCCTCGGCGGCTGCGACATCGGCGGCCGGCCCATCGACTTCCACTTCGACGTGCTGCGGCAGTTCGGCGCGACGATCGAGAAGCGTGCCGACGGCCAGTACCTGGAGGCGCCGAACCGGCTGCGCGGTACGAAGATCCGGCTGCCGTACCCGTCCGTCGGCGCGACCGAGCAGGTGCTGCTGACGGCCGTACTCGCCGAAGGCGTCACGGAGTTGTCCAACGCGGCCGTCGAGCCGGAGATCGAGGACCTGATCTGCGTTCTGCAGAAGATGGGCGCGATCATCGCGATGGACACCGACCGGACGATCCGCATCACCGGTGTGGACAAACTCGGCGGCTACACCCACCGCGCCCTCGCGGACCGCCTGGAGGCCGCGTCCTGGGCGTCGGCGGCGCTGGCGACCGAGGGCAACATCTACGTCCGCGGTGCGCAGCAGCGCTCGATGATGACGTTCCTCAACACCTACCGGAAGGTGGGCGGTGCCTTCGAGATCGACGACGAGGGCATCCGCTTCTGGCACCCCGGCGGCCAGCTGAAGTCCATCGCGCTGGAGACGGACGTGCACCCGGGCTTCCAGACCGACTGGCAGCAGCCGCTCGTCGTGGCCCTCACGCAGGCCACGGGCCTGTCGATCATCCACGAGACGGTCTACGAGTCCCGGCTGGGCTTCACCTCCGCCCTGAACCAGATGGGCGCCCACATCCAGCTCTACCGCGAGTGCCTGGGCAGCTCCGACTGCCGCTTCGGAGCGCGCAACTTCCTGCACTCCGCGGTCGTGTCGGGCCCCACCAAGCTGCAGGGCGCCGACCTGGTCATCCCGGACCTCCGGGGCGGCTTCTCGTACCTCATCGCCGCGCTGGCGGCCCAGGGCACGTCCCGGGTCCACGGCATCGACCTCATCAACCGCGGCTACGAGAACTTCATGGAGAAGCTCGTGGAGCTGGGCGCGAAGGTGGAACTGCCGGGCAAGGCACTCGGCTAGTTTCCAGTACGACAATGGGGCGGCCCCTGTGGAAAGGGGGCCGCCCCGTTTGTCGTTGTCCGCGCCCGCGGCGGACGCGCCCCCGAAGGGGCGCGGGACCGTGTCGATCTGCGGCTCCGCCGCGCGGGCGCGACCAGCCACGACGGGCGCGCACTCACCCACTGCGCCCTCAGCGCCATGACGTTGGGGCGGCCCCTGGCGAAAGGGGCCGCCCCATCGTGATATGTCCGCGCCCGCCGCGGACGCGCCCCGCAAGGGGCGCGGGGAACTGCGCGACCAGCCACATGCGGCGGCAGTTACCCACCGCGCTCTCAGCGGAGCGCTTACTTGCCCTTGGCCGCTTCCTTGAGCTTCGAGCCCGCGGAGACCTTCACGCTGTAGCCGGCCGGGATGTTGATGGGCTCACCGGTCTGCGGGTTGCGCGCGGTGCGAGCGGCACGGTGGGTGCGCTCGAAGGTCAGGAAGCCGGGGATGGTGACCTTCTCGTCGCCCTTGGAGACGACGTCGCCGACGACCTCGGCGAACGCGGCCAGAACGGCGTCGGCGTCCTTGCGGGTCACCTCGGCGCGGTCGGCCAGCGCGGCCACCAGCTCACTGCGGTTCATGTTGTTACTCCCGTGTTCTTCTTGCCGTTGGGGTGTGCCAGGCGGCGGTGCCGCACTCTGGCACAGCGAAGCCGATGCGCTCGCGCCCGTGGACGCATCCTGCCCCTACCTGCGGCGGGAAAGCCAATCCGGCACCCGCAGGAGTCGTGAGAACACCCTAGGGAGTCACACGAAAAGCGCCTGTCGGCCGTCACCCTAGAGGGCGCCCGGCGGTAGGGGGTTCCGCGACGCGCCGCTGTGAGGGGCCGCCGTGGCGATCCTCACAGCACTTGCACACTACGGCACGGTGGGCTGCGCCGCCGCCCCGGCCGCCTTCGCCGCGTCCCGCACCGCACCCGCCACCGCGCCCGCGACCTTGTCGTTGAAGACGCTCGGGATGATGTAGTTCGGGTTCAGCTCGTCCTCGGTCACCACGTCCGCGAGGGCCTTCGCGGCCGCGAGCATCATGTCCGTGTTGACGGTGCGGGACTGCGCGTCCAGCAGGCCGCGGAAGACACCCGGGAAGACCAGCACGTTGTTGATCTGGTTCGGGAAGTCGGAGCGGCCGGTGGCCACAACTGCGGCCGTCTGGCGGGCGATTGCGGGGTCGACCTCGGGGTCCGGGTTCGCGAGCGCGAACACGATGGCACCCTCGGCCATGGCGGCCACGTCGTCGCCGTCGAGGACGTTCGGGGCGGAGACGCCGATGAAGACGTCGGCGCCGCGCACGGCCTCCTTCAGCGTGCCGGTCAGGCCCTCGTGGTTGGTGTTGTCGGCGATCCAGCGCAGCGGCGAGTCCGCGGCGGCGTCCACCAGGTCCTCGCGGCCGGCGTGCACGACACCGTGGATGTCGGCGACGACGGCGCTCTTGACGCCCGCCGCGAGCAGCAGCTTGAGGATGGCCGTACCGGCCGCGCCGGCGCCGGACATCACGACGCGGATGTTCTCAATTGCCTTGCCCGCGACGCGAAGTGCGTTCGTCAGGGCGGCGAGGACGACGATCGCCGTGCCGTGCTGGTCGTCGTGGAAGACGGGGATGTCGAGGGCCTCGCGCAGCCGGGCCTCGATCTCGAAGCAGCGCGGCGCGGAGATGTCCTCCAGGTTGATGCCGGCGAAGCCCGGGGCGATCGCCTTGACGATCTCGACGATCGCGTCGGTGTCCTGGGTGTCCAGGCAGAGCGGCCAGGCGTCGATGCCGGCGAAGCGCTTGAAGAGGGCCGCCTTGCCCTCCATGACGGGCAGTGCGGCCTTCGGGCCGATGTTGCCGAGGCCCAGCACCGCGGAGCCGTCCGTCACGACCGCAACGGAGTTGCGCTTGATGGTGAGACGGCGGGCGTCCTCGGGGTTCTCGGCGATCGCCATGCAGACGCGGGCCACACCCGGCGTGTAGATCATGGAGAGGTCGTCACGGTTGCGGATGGGGTGCTTGGACTGCATCTCGATCTTGCCGCCGAGGTGCATCAGGAACGTACGGTCGGAGACCTTGCCGAGCGTGACGCCCTCGATGCCGCGCAGTTCCTCGACGATCTCGTCGGCGTGCGCGGTGGAGGAGGCCGCGATGGTGACGTCGATACGGAGCTTCTCGTGGCCGGACGCGGTGACGTCGAGGCCGGTCACCGAGCCTCCGGAGGACTCCACGGCGGTGGTGAGCTGCGAGACGGCGGTTCCGCTCGCGGGCACCTCCAACCGGATGGTCATCGAGTAGGAGACGCTGGGCGCCGTTGCCATGGCCGACTTCCTCTTTCACCGTGTCGCGAAGATGTGCCGTCCGATCGTCGCACCTACCGTCGAGTAGGCGTTAGCCGGTCCTGAATTGCGAACGTTTTGTTCGCGGGGCCTGCCGAAATGTCGCGGGGCACTGCCGAAAAAAGGGACCCACGTCACGGATGACGTGGGTCCCCTCACCGTTCATGACACCGACCCGCCATGCTCGCCTCGCGGCAAGTGGTCGCTCGTAGCGACAAAGGTTGGGCCCGGGGGCTTGGATCGAGCCGGTGCCACAGCCAGGCTAACAAACCGATCGCGTGGAACCATTCCCGTACGGAGAGTTCACAGGATTCACCCCCGTGATTCAGTCCCTGAGCAGATCGGGGACCCCGGCCGCGTCCGGCTCGTCCCGTTCGTCCGAGATCACCGTCAGCTGCTGCGTGGCCCGGGTCAGGGCGACGTACAGCACCCGCAGGCCCGCCGGCGACTCGTCGGCGATCTCCGCGGGTGAGACGACCACCGTGGCGTCGTACTCCAGGCCCTTGGCCTCCAGGCTGCCGAGCGCCACCACCCGGTCGCCGAGCCCGGCGAGCCAGCGCGCGGCCTCCTCGCGCCGGTTCATGGCGACGACCACGCCGACCGTGCCGTCGACCTGGTCGAGGAGCCGTTCGGCCTCCGCCCGCACGGTCTTCTCCAGCGAGCCCCGGACGACCGTGAAGCGCGGTTCGACCCCGGTGGAGCGTACGGCCGACGGGGACTTCGAGCCGGGCATGGCCAGGGCGAGCACCTTGGCGGCGAGCTCGGCGATCTCCGCCGGGTTGCGGTAGTTCACCGTGAGCTCGAAGCGGCGCCGGGGGCGGGTCCCCAGGGCCTCGTCACGGGCCTCGGCCGCCTCGTCGGGGTCGGACCAGGAGGACTGGGCCGGGTCGCCGACGACCGTCCAGGTGGCGTGCCGGCCGCGGCGGCCCACCATGCGCCACTGCATCGGCGTGAGGTCCTGGGCCTCGTCCACGATGACGTGCGCGTACTCGGTGCGCTCCTGCGCCAGCCGCTCGGCCCGCTCCCGCTGCGACTCCTCGCGTACGGGCATCAGCTCCTCCAGACCGGTGAGCTGGTCGAGCGGGTCCAGCTCGCGTCTCTTCTTCGGGCGGGCCGGGGAGCCAAGGACGGCCTGGAGCTCGTCGAGCATGGCGATGTCGTGCACGGAGTGGCCGTCGCGCCGCAGCGACCGGGCGACCCTGCGCACCTCGCCGGGGTTGAGGATGCGGCGGGCCCAGCGGCCGAGCCGGCGCTCGTCCGCCATGGCCGAAAGGACGGCCATCGGGGTGAGCTCGGGCCACCAGGCGTCGAGGAACCGGATGAAGCTGTCCTCGGAGGTGACGTCCTCGTCGAAGGACGAGCGCAGCTCGGCGGCCAGCTCCGGGTCGGAGTGCCGGCCGGCCCCGCCGGACTGCGCCCACAGGGCGTCGAGGAGCAGCTTGCGGGCGCGCGGGCGGAGCAGATTGACGGGCGCGGTGCCGCCGAGGGCGTTGCGTCGGATACGTTCCAGCTCGGCCGCCGCCAGCTCCAGCCGGCGCCCGAAGGCGACGACCCGCAGCCGGGTGGGCGGGCCGGCGGGAGCGCTTTGTGCCGCGCCGGCGCCCTCGTCACCGAAGGCGAGCTGTCCGGAGGCGGCGGGACGCGGACGTGCGGCACCGGATGCGGCACCGTCCGGCCCCAGCTCCAGCGCGCCCCGGGCCGCCTTCCGCAGCACCTTCAGCATGCGGTACGACCCCTTGGCCCGGGCCACGGACGGGGAGTCGTACAAGGTGGCCCCGACGCCGTCGACCAGCGAGCCGATCGCCCGGATGGCGACCTGGCCCTCCTCGCCGAGGGAGGGCAGCACGCCCTCGGTGTACGCCACGAGCAGCGGGGTCGGCGAGACGATCAGGATGCCGCCCGAGTACCGGCGCCGGTCCTGGTAGAGGAGGTAGGCCGCCCGGTGCAGGGCCACGGCGGTCTTTCCGGTCCCCGGTCCGCCCTCGACGTAGGTCACGGAGGCGGCGGGGGCGCGGATGACCAGATCCTGCTCGGCCTGGATGGAGGCGACGATGTCCCGCATGGTGTGGCTGCGGGCCTGGCCGAGCGCGGCCATCAGGGCGCCGTCGCCGATGGCGGGCAGCTCGTCGCCGTCGAGGAAGGCCGTGAGCTCGGGGCGCATCAGGTCGTCCTCGACGCCGAGCACCCGGCGTCCCTTGGAGCGGATGACCCGGCGCCGTACGACCCGTCCCGGGTCGACCGGGGTGGAGCGGTAGAAGGGGGCGGCGGCGGGCGCCCGCCAGTCGATGACCAGCGGGGCGTAGTCCTGGTCGAGGACACCGATGCGGCCGATGTGCAGCGTCTCGGCGATGTCGGCGGTGTTGTCGGCGCGCACGGCGCCCTCCGCCGGCTCGATGGCGGTGTAGGCGCCGTCGGGCCCCTTCTTGCCGTCCTTGCCGAGCAGCAGGTCGATGCGTCCGAAGAGGAAGTCCTCGAACTCGTTGTTGAGCCGGTTGAGGTGGACGCCCGCCCTGAATACCTGGGCGTCCCGCTCGGCGAGCGCGCCGGGCGTACCGACCTGGCCGCGCTTGGCCGCGTCGTTCATCAGGAACTCGGCCTCGTGGATCTTCTCCGCGAGGCGCCGGTACACCCGGTCGAGGTGTTCCTGTTCGACGCTGATCTCTCGGTCCCGTACGGAGTCGTGTACCTCGTCGTGAACCGAGCCGACCGCAGATTGTTGAGCCTGAGCGGCCACCGGGCCCCCTTCTGACGTGCTGGGCAGCCGTCAACCGTACGCGAAGGGGACCCGCGGAAGCTACGCGTCTACGTTCACGAGCTTCTTGCCGTCGAAGGTCATGACCTCGAAGTGGTCGATCTGGTTCGGGGAGAAGGCCGCGCCGCCGTGGACGTAGAGAGGGTTCTTGGCCTCCTCCGACTTGGCGTTCGCGATGCCGTAGCCCCAGTTCGGGACGGACCAGGAGGTCACCGTCTCGCGTTCGCCGTTCTTGCCCACGGCGATGAGCGAGCACTTCTCCGGGCCGGTGACGTTCTTGAGCTGGAGGACCGCGTGGGTGCCCCAGTTCTTCTTCTCGACGGCGACGGTCGCGGTGACATGGGTCGCCGGGTCCGTGGCCGTCTTCTTGTCGGTCATGGTCTGGAAGGCCGCCTGGGCGGGTCCCATCGCCATGTTGTCGTTGCCGCCGTTGTCCGAGCCGCCGCCGGCCGCCAGCACGGCCAGCGGGCCGCCGACGATCAGCGCCGCGGATGCCGCGAGCATGAACATGGTCCGGCGGCGCTTGACCGCACGGCGCTCCGAGACCTCGACGACCAGCTTCTCCGCCAGCCGTGGGGTGGGCCTGGCGGACAGCGACTCGCCGATCGCGGGTGTGCTGCCGGAGCCCGGCAGGTCCGCGAGCGCGGCCAGCATCGGCTCCATCCCGGCGAGCTCGTCGAGCTGCTGGGCGCACCAATCGCAGCCCGCGAGGTGGGCCTCGAAAGCGGTTGCTTCGGCGTCGTCCAGAATCCCGAGGGCGTAGGCGCCTACTGTCTCGTGCTCGTTGGGCACCGCGGATCCCTGATTGGGGCTCATGGGTCCAGACATACCCGGACCACCCGTGCTGAATCCGCCGTGTCCCCCGTATCCACTCATCACGCCGTCACCCCCCGCTCCTCCAGTGCCAGCTTCATCGACCGAAGGGCGTAGAACACCCGAGAACGGACAGTGCCGCTGGGAATACCCAGCGTCTCGGCCGCCTCGTTGACGGTACGCCCCTTGAAGTACGTCTCGACGAGCACCTCCCGGTGGGCCGGGGTCAGGTCGTCGAGCGCGTCAGACAGCGTCATCAGCCACAGCGCCTTGTCGATCTCGTCCTCCGCGGGGATGACCTCCAGCGGCGACGGATCGACCTCCTGCGGCCGGGCCTGCCGGCTGCGGTGGCCGTCG
Organism: Streptomyces sp. NPDC001406; assembly: GCF_042895285.1. NCBI lineage: Bacteria > Bacillati > Actinomycetota > Actinomycetes > Kitasatosporales > Streptomycetaceae > Streptomyces > Streptomyces sp. NPDC001406. The sequence continues at coordinate 87,059 of NZ_JBIAWG010000001.1, read as the reverse complement.
ATGACGATGCGGCGTGCGACCGTCACCAGCCAGGGGCGTACCGATCCGGTCGCTCGATTGAGCTGGCCGGCGTTCTTCCAGGCACGGATGAGCGTCTCTTGCACGACGTCCTCTGCTCGCTGCCGATCACCGGCGACCAGCCGAAGGACATACGCAAGGAGTGGTCCGGCGTGCTCTCGATACAGAGCACGCATCAGCTCCTCATCAGGTTCCGAGGGCTGGGACATGCGATGTCGGGCCCTCGATCCACGTTCATTGGCCACGACGGAATCCTTGCGCACGCCCACCTCCGATGTCCGGGGGTTCCCCCAGTCGGTCGCTCGCCCACACGTACGCAGGTGGGCCGCGACGTGTTCAAAGTGACGTGACACTTTTCTCAGGGGTGCCATGACGAGAGGGACATGGCCGCACATTCCCACCGCATGATCTTTACATTTCCGACACATTGCCTGCGGCGCGCCGCGTGCCCGTGCAACACCGAAGACAAACGCAGTGTTGTCGAAATCACTTCGGCGCCGAAGTGGTCACCGAAGCACAGAAGCCGCCAAGCGGACACCTAGGCTCGCGCCAGGGCCGCCCTGCGGCGGTGCCGGGCCACCCGTTCACGGTTCCCGCAGACCTCGCTGGAGCACCAGCGCCGCCGGCGTCCCCGGGACGTATCCAGGTACACGATGGGGCAGTTGTCCCCTTCGCACTCCCGCACGGCCGCCCACGCGACAGGATCGGTGAGCAGCTCCACGGCGTCCCGGGCGACGGCCCCGAGCAGCGCCGCGCACCCGGGCGGGCCGTCCAACTCCCGCATGAGCGTGCCGTCCTCGCCGCGCACGGCACGCGGGGCCGGGGGCGCGATGCGGGCGATCTCGTTGAGACGGCCGAGCGCCGGCCCGTACGACCGTCCGTCGGCCGCCGCGAGCTCGCCCCGCACCAACAGCTCCACGTGCCCCCGCAGTTCACGGAAGCCCACGAGCCAGCCGCTGTCGGCGTGCGCCAGCGCGGTGCCCGCCGGGACGAGCCCGGAGCCGACGATCCAGGCACGCAACGGCGCGACCGAGTCCAGCCGTTCACCAGGATGGCTCGTCGCAAGGAGATCCAGGCAGATCCGCCCGGCGTCGAACCGCAGCTCGTACGGGGCCGTGGCCGTACCCAGTGCCATGTGCCTGTCACCGCCTAGGGCAGGGAACCGTTCCCTCTCTCACAGTGCCTGCCCGCTCGCGCGTCCGGAACCCCTCGTACCGGCGCTGGACGCACACGTATGCGGCCGCGCGTCTCGGCCATGTCCTGTCGGTGATCACGCGGGTTGACTGAAGGACATGACAGAGAGCATCAGCATGAGACGGCGGACGACCGCCGGTGCCGTCCTGGGCGCGGCCACGGTCACCATGGGCCTGATCGCCGGGGTCTTCTACATCTTCGCGTGCGCGGTCATGCCCGCCCTGCACCGCAGCGGCGACCGCGTCTATGTCGAGGTCATGCGGAACATCAACGACGTGATCCAGAACCCCGTGTTCTTCCTGAGCTTCATGGGGGCACTGGTACTGACGGGCGTGTCGGCGTGGCAGCTCCGGCACGCGTCCTGCGCCCGGTGGGTGTGGGCGGGGCTCGCCGCGTACGCCCTGACGTTCCTCGTCACGATCGCCTTCAACATCCCGTTGAACGACGCGCTGGCCAGGACCGGGGACGCGTCGGACCTGCGGGACCGGTTCGAGAGCGCGTGGGTGGCGTGGAACGCCGTACGGGCCCTGCTGTCGACGGTGGCGCTGGGGTGCCTGGCGAGGGCGCTGATCCTGTACGGCCGCTCCTGGTCCCCGGCCGGCCATACCAGCCCGTCCGGCGCTTGAGGACGAGGCCGTTCAGGCCGAAGCGGGGGCCTGGGGGCGGCAGCCCCCAGGGACGGTCACACCAGCACCCCGCACCAGCTCACGCGTCCGCGTACTTCGCATCCGCCGCCGGATCCAGCGCCAGCCGGTACCCCCGCTTCACCACTGTCTGGATCAGCTTCGGCGCGCCAAGTGCCGTACGCAGCCGAGCCATCGCCGTCTCCACCGCGTGCTCGTCCCGCCCGGCCCCCGGCAGCGCCCGCAGCAACTCGGACCGCGCGACGACCCACCCCGGCCGCCGCGACAGCGCCCGGAGCAGCGACATCCCGGCCGGTGGCACCGGCTTCAGGGCCCCGTCCACCAGCACCGCATGACCCCGGATCTCCACCCGGTGCCCGGCGATCGGCAACGACCGCGCCCGGCCGGGCAGTTCCTGGCACAGCAGCTGTACGAGGGGCCCGAGCCGGAACCGCTCCGGCTGGACCGTGTCGATGCCCCGCGCCTGCAGCGGCAGGGCGGTGACCGGCCCCACGCAGGCCGGCAGCACATCGTGGTTGAGGGCGGCGAGCAGCTCACCGACCAGCCCCCGCTCCTCGGCCCGGGACAGCAGGGACGCGGCGGCCGGGGCGCTGGTGAAGGTGAGCGCGTCCAGCCCGCGCGAGACGGCCGCGTCGATCAGCCGGTCCACCGGCCCGATCTCCTCCGGCGGCATCCACCGGTACACCGGCACCGGAAGCACCTCCGCTCCCCCAACCCGCAGCGCCTCCACGAACCCCGGCAGCGGCTCGCCGTGCAGCTGTACGGCGATACGGCGCCCGTCGACCCCCTCCTCCAGCAGCCGGTCCAGCACCTCGGCCATGGACTCGCTCGACGGCGACCACTCCTCGGTGAGCCCGGCGGCCCGGATGGCGCCCTTGACCTTGGGCCCGCGGGCCAGCAGCTCCACCCCGCGCAGCCGGCCGAGCAGCTGCTCGCCGAGCCCCCAGCCGTCGGCGGCCTCGATCCACCCGCGGAACCCGATGGCGGTCGTGGCGACGGCTACGTCCGGTGCCTGGTCGATGATCTCCTTGGTGGCCGAGAGGAGTTCACCGTCGTCGGCGAGCGGCACGATGCGCAGGGCAGGCGCGTGCAGCACGGCGGCACCACGCCGCTGGAGCAGCGCGCCCAGCTCGTCGGCCCGGCGCGCGGCCGTCACGCCCACGGTGAACCCCGCGAGGGGCCCGTGTTCTGGTCGCTGCTGTTCGTCGTACATGGCTCTCGTCCCGCTGGATACCTGGATGTCGAACGAGCCTGTCAACGGTGCGTGACAGGCTCGGTTCGACTTGATGTCACCGGTGTTACGTCACACCTCGGCGTAGCTGAGCTGCGGCTTTGCCTCGGCGGCGGCCGTGGTCTGCGCCACTGCGGCCGGGCGGCGAAGGTATACGGCCCAGGTCACCACGAAGCAGAGGCCGTAGAAGGCGAGGAAGGCGACGAAGGCGCCGGTGCCGGAGCCGTAGGAGAGGTACGACTGCCGGAAGGCGAGGTTGATGCCGACACCGCCGAGCGCGCCGACCGCCCCGATGAGCCCCATGGAGGCACCGGACAGCCGCCGCCCGTAGGAGGCCGCCTCCTCACCGGTGAGGCCCTTGGCCAGGGCCTTTGCCTGGAAGATGCCGGGGATCATCTTGTACGTCGAGCCGTTGCCGAGCCCGGTGAGCACGAACAGGACGACGAAGACGGAGACGAACAGCGGCAGCGACTTCTGCATGCTGGCGACGACGAGGCCGGCGGTTGCCGCGGACATGGCCACGTAGTTCCAGAGGGTGATCTTCGCGCCGCCGTACCGGTCGGCGAGCCAGCCGCCCACGGGCCGGATGAGCGAGCCGAGGAGCGGGCCGATGAAGGTGAGGTACGCGGCCTGCAGCGGGGTCCGCCCGAACTGGACCTGCAGGACCTGCCCGAAGGCGAAGGCGTAGCCGATGAACGATCCGAAGGTGCCGATGTAGAGGAAGGACATGATCCAGGTGTGGGCGTCCTTGACTGCGTCCTTGGCGGCACCGGTGTCGTTCTTCACGCTGGAGAGGTTGTCCATGAAGAGGGCGGCGAGGACGGCGGCGATCAGGATCAGCGGGATGTAGATGCCCAGCAGCACACGCGGACCGCCGCTGGCTCCGATGATGGCGAGGGCGACCAGCTGGATGACTGGGACACCGATGTTGCCGCCGCCGGCGTTCAGCCCGAGCGCCCACCCCTTCTTCCGCAGCGGGAAGAAGGCGTTGATGTTGGTCATGCTCGACGCGAAGTTCCCGCCGCCGATGCCCGCCAGCAGGCCGACCAGCAGGAAGGTGTCGAAGGAGGTCCCCGGCTTCATCACGGCGAAGGCGGCCGCGGTCGGGAGGAGCAGCAGCCCGGCCGAGATGATCGTCCAGTTCCGCCCGCCGAAGATCGCCACGGCGAAGGTGTAGGGGACGCGGACGACGGCGCCGACCAGTGTGACCATCGAGGTCAGCAGGAACTTGTCGGCCGGGGTCAGCCCGTACTCCGGGCCCATGAAGAGCACGAGTACGGACCACATGGTCCAGATCGAGAACCCGATGTGCTCGGACAGCACCGAGAAGACAAGATTCCGCCGGGCGACCTTCTCGCCGGTCGCGTTCCAGAATGCCTCGTCCTCCGGATCCCAGTGCTCGATCCAGCGGCCTCCCCTGCTGTTGGGGGCGGGGGCTGTACTAGGGGCTGTCATGACGCCTCCACGGTGCTCCGGGGCTCGGTCTTTCCACGAGTGACTGAGCCCGAAGGTAGGGAGGACGCGTTTCCGTACTGTGGCTGCGGGTGACCGGAAGGGAACGTTGCTCTCACTCGGCGCGAGGGGCGTCGGTGAGGGCGATTGCGTGGGGGGGGCGGGGGGAGGGGAGCGGACTGCGGGAGGCCTCGGGATCAGTGCTGGGGAGGCTGGGGAGGCTGGGGGGACTGGGGAGGCTGCTGCCAGTTCGGGTACTGCTGGGGGCTGTACGGCCCGGGGGCGGCGGCTTGGCCGTAGCCACCGGGGTTGCCGGGGTTGCCGTAGTTGCCGAGGTTTCCATAGGGACCGCCGGTGTAGGCCCCTGTTTGCCCGTATTGCGGCTGGGGCTGCTGCCATTGCTGGAGTCCCGGAACCTGGGTGCCGGGCGGCAGATGACGCAACCTCCCGCCCTCATCGGTCACCGGCATGAACCCGGCGGCCTGGAGCCGGGCGGCGAACTTGGCGTTGCGGCGCCGGGTGACGAGGAACCCGATGCCCATGATGCCCATGAAAATGACCCAAACAGCTCCGGCAGCAATGAAGTTGAAGGCGCCGCCACCCTTCCGCACCGTGTAGAGAATCAGTCCGAGGGTGATGCCACCGGCGCCGCACAGCATCCGCTTCTCGGCGTTCTTGCCGGTGAGGTCGAACTGGATGCGGGCCTTGAGGAGTTCAAGGGCGTCGGGCACGACGGGCGGCAGCGAGACGCCGTCCGCGGCGTTCGGATACTGCGCCCAGTTCTGCGCGGCGCGGGCCCGGGCCTGCGGGCTGTGGTCCGGCACGATCAGCATCTTCAGCACGTTGTTGCGCGACCCGGTGTACTGGGCGTCGGCGTACTCGTACCCGAACTGCTGGGCGATGAAGGCGAGTCGGGCGATCTTCTTCACAGAAGCCATCGAGTTGGTGAGCGCAACAGGCTCACCGCCCGCCATCAACTGCAACATCTTCCGCACTTGCCGCTTGCTCACTGTGCCCACTCCCCCGCCGACGGCTTCACTCTCTTCACTTGCGCAACGCGGGTAGTTTTCCACGCCGGTACGGGTCGAGGCGGCCGAGGGGCCCCGGTTGACGGGAACTTGGCAGAGCCTTGGAACAGTCACTGCTCACGGCACAATCACCGCATGGGAACCGACATCCACGGTCTGATCGAATGCCGCGCCTGGGCTCCCGGCCTGGACGCCGGCGAAACGTCCTGGCACGCGGCGATCGACCTCACGATGCTCGGCATGGTGACCAGGGACTACGAGGCCTTCGCCTGCCTCTTCGGCGTACGCAACTACAGCGGCCTGTGGCGCCCGGTCGTGGCCGACCGCGGCCTCCCACCCGACGCGTCAACCACGACCCGCGCCGAACTGTCCTCCTGGGGCGCCGCGGCCTTCGGCACCACCTGGCCGACCTGGACGGAGATATCGGCCATCGACTGGAACGAACCGGCAACCCCCGGAGCCACCCGAATAGCCCGCTACCACCGCGCCCCCGACGGCACGCTCCACCTGACCGACCCCGCGGTCTGGCCCCGCGCCTTCGCCCGCGCGAGCGGCATCAACACGCTGACGACGGACCCCTCCAGCATCCCCGACCTCTGCCCCGAGGGCACACTGGCGGAGGTACATGGCACGGAGAACGTCCGCTTGGTGGTGTGGTTCGACGAGTAGCACCTACCCGCGACCTGTGCCGAGGGGGGAGGCGAACGGAAGATTCGGGCCACGCCAAACCCCTACATCCTGGCCACTCCGGCCTCCTGCGTGACCCAAACCTTCCAATGACCTCAGGGGTTTCCTGGTTATCGGGACTTCGCGTTCTCGGCTGTGCGTGTAGACGGTTCCTCAAAGGTGACCAGTTCGGAGATGCGGCGTAGCAACGTGCGATAGCTGTCGCGGTGGAGCGTGGCGGTGGTACTCAGGGTGAGCAGCGCCAAGCCGGTGCCATCCGGGTGTGGCAGGTGGGCGTAGAACTGGAGCAGCGGCGCTGCAGGAATCCCCGATTCCGGGATCGGTGTGCGCAATGCCTCACTGAATGCTGCTGGGCCGCAGGCAAGTTCGGCGGATGAGATATGCGTGTGCCCCTGAGAGGTTGCAAGGGCCCGCGCAGCAATTACGGCTCCTGGAGCCCAGGAGGTACCCACCCAGGTGATGGTGAACAGGGACAGCAGAGCGTCTGCGTCACCGCTCCCGCTGTCATCGCGATGCAGGCCCAACGAGCAGTGGACCGTACCACTCACTCGCAACGCGCGAATCATCCGCTGAGCCGCAGTCAGGTTTACGACAAACCGTTCACGTGTTGCTTCGTCGGGCGCCGAGGCAAGGATGGACGCCACTGCCGTATTCAACTGTTCCGCCTCGGGAGAGCCGGGGCAGGCAAGGAGGCTATCGATCGGCAGCGGGGTGAACCCGGGAGGGATGGCAAACCGGAGACCATCTTCCTCGGACCAGGAATTCGCGAAGGTCCCAGTGCTACGCATGGGACTCCGGAACCGTCTCGACATACGCGGCGCCGGCTCGGCGAGCACGCTCAACGTCAACAGCACTGGCAGCCCAACTTGCAGGCGCATGACGGCTATCGAAAACCGAGCGCTGGTAGAGAAGGTGAAGGCGCTTCGGTGCCTTACCCCCTGCGGCGGGCGCGGCAACGACAGCGAGGTAGCGCGGGTCGCCTGCAAACCAGAGAGGTTCGATCTGCGCTCTGCGCTCGGGTTTGGTACGAGGTCCGTCCAGGCGCTTCAGCCACCAGTAGGATCGCTGATGCTTGATGAAAACCATGGGGATCATCTCGTCACGATCGGCCGGATTCCGGAACTCGAACCATATTCCGTCGTCTCGGGCCCCAGGATGCTTCCCGAGACCACTGGGAACCTTCTCTAGTAGCTGCCATGGGTACTCGCGCAAGACCCGGCGCATACGGAAGGCCGCGGGGAAATAGGTGAGCTGATTGAAAAACCGATAGAAGCCGTAGAGGAAGTACGGCATGAAGATCCACACGACCCAGTTCGGTGTGAACGTCGAGACACCGAGCAGTGCAATCCACCCTGCGGGCCAAGCGACGAGCCCGACCAAGTTCGTGAACATGTGCATCGCCCAGGCGCCGCGAGTCCATGAATGGTCCCACGCCGCGGTGTGGCCTGTGGAATACATTGGCGGTTGCCTCATTCTCGATCGAGGAATCAGAGCGGCCGGATCACTGGCGGAAGACACGTCTGGCAAGGTCGATGGTTTCTCCCACATCGACCTGCCCGAGAAAGTAACCGTCCAACGAGGTACCGATGTTCGCTGCCGTGTCGCTGTCGAGCGAGTCGACCTTGCTCGTGGCCAGCCCATAGGAGGCGGTGGCGAAGCCGGCCCACGGAGCGACGGTCTCGGTGGTCTCGAAGGTCGTCCTCAACCGGGGTGCCCTCTCCACCACCCAGGTCGCCACGGGGTTGTGCAAATCGGTGAACTCCCTGGCGCTCGCTATGGTCTTTCCGCCGGCAGCGACAATCCTCGGCCCGGCCGTGAGCGCCTCCCCCGCCTCACCAACTCCCCTCAGGAGAGCAGGCGCACCCTTCACGACGGCTCCCAACCCGGGCAGCGTGCCCAGCCCATCTGCCGCCAAGCCGACCGCGTTGCTCCAGAAGTCCGCGTCGAACTCTCCATGCCGGAATCCGTCCCACAAGGATGCGCGCACCACCGGATCGGCCAGCCTTCCGGCGACGGCTCCCGCGCTCAAAGCAGCGGCGGTCAGCAGTAGGGCCGCTGCGGCGGTTCCACCGGTGGCCACGAACAGGGCGATGATGCCGATGAGGGCCGCGGTCCAGCTGAGAACGTCAGGCAGGTTGTCGCCCACCCAGTCCAGGAACTTGTCCCACGCGCCAGGCTCGTGCGGTGCCAGTTTCCTGGTGGCGTCGTGGATCTTTGCGGCCCGGTATCGAGCCTGCTCCCTGTGCTCCTCGGCCAGCTTCTTCGCCTTGCCGATGATCTTGTCCAGGTCGGCCTGGGCGTTCTCTGTCGCTGTGTTCAGCTGGGTCAGGGCCTTCTGGTCCAGGTCGGGCGTACTCTTCGCCTTCTTTGCCTGGCTCTTGGCCATGTCCAGGGTGACCTGGGCGTCCTTCGCCTCGTCGTTCAGGCGTTTGGCGCGGCGCTGGAAGTCGTCGAGTTCGGCCTCCCAGCGGGTGAGTTGCCTGGCCGCCTTGCTGACCGAGTGCGCGGCGTTCTTGAGGTTGAGGGCCAGTGGTCCGCCCTGGAGTTCCTCCCGGAAGGCCACGGCGGCGTCGCCCTTCCAGTAGCTGCCGTCCATCAGCTTGGCGACCAGGCCGTGCGTCTCGTCCAAGACCCTGGCGCAGGAGGCGAGCTTCTTGTGCAGGGCCCGTACCGTCTCGGTGCTTCCCGGGGCGGGGTTGAAGCCGAGGTGGGGGTAGGGGCTATGGGTGTCCGAGCCGGGATCGGCCCCGACACCTGCGGTGGTCGTCACCTCCCGGCCCCGCCCTTGCCGTGGCCGCCCTTCCTCAGCGCCGCTTCCAGCGCCTTGTCGACCTCTTGGTAGCTGTGCTTGCACTGACCGATGATCTTCGCAAGGCTCTCGGTCTGCTTGCCGATCTGTTCGGTGCCGTACTTCCAGTCGTCCTGGAAGTCCTCGCAGGCCGAGTCCAGGTCATCCGTGCCGAGACCGGTGACCGTCGCTTCGCCGAGCGCCTTGCGCAGGCCCTTCAGTGAGTCGCTCGACTTGTTCAGCAACTTCATGAAGTGCTTCAGCTCGTCGTCGTCGACGGTCAGTCGGTCTGCCACGTGTTCCGCTCCCCTGGGTTGTCAGCCCTCGCCCGAAAGCGGAATCACGCTATCCATGTTTTCGTCCGGCTATACCTCGGCCGTGCTGCGGGCTGTCATCGGTTGACGGCCTGGATCTCCTGCACGACCACATTCTGAGTCGCTCCGAACGTGCCGTCAGGCAGGTCACCGCCCGCCCCGCCAGTGCCCGTCCAGTGGATCTTCCAAGTGATGGTCGCTTTCAGGGGGTACGCGTCACTCCCCGAGGAGCGCAGGTATTTCACTCCACAGGGTGGCGTCTCGTCGGCCTTGCCTTTGGCGTACGCCTCACCGATGCTGCCGTTGTTGATCTGGCAGACGCCCGAGGCCGGGTAGGTCTCCGCATCCGACGTGCCAGGGTCGATCTTCAGGGAGACCGGTTCGGCGGTGGTCGTTGCCGAGATGCCGAGCACCGGGACGGAGGCGGTGACCGAGACGGGCTTGAACGCGGCGCCGTCCAGCCAAGCCCAAGTGGGCAGGTTGACCTTGGTCGCGTTGGCGGGGGCCAGGGTCACCTTCGTAGTTGGGACCCGGATCTCGTTGTATGCGAGTTCAGCCAGGATCTTCGGCGTCACCGCGTTTTCGATGTCCGGCGGCGGGGGGTCACCCTTGTCCACCCAGAAAATGGGCTTGCCACACTTGTCCCAGCCCGGCGGGAACGACTTGTTGACGAACGAGTCCCACCAGTAGCCCTTGTCGGCCTTGTCCTTGTTGAAGTCCTTGTAGGGGTGGCCGTTGACGTAGCGATCGCGCTGCTCAGCATCCCACTGAGGGCCTGTGGAGCCTGCCTCCCAGATGGGTTCCAGGTACGCCTTGAGTTGGTCGGGGGTGAACTTCGGGGCATACCAGCAGGCCGGCGGGGTCCAGGAGGTGGTTGAGGTGACGGGGCCGACCGAACTGCCGGAGCCGTTCTTCGACCGGTCGAAAACTATGCCTGAGGCGCTGGCCGCGATCGTGCCGTCGGGGCTGCTGTCGCCCTTCGGGCCGGGCTCGGAGTTCTGGGTACCGCCGGGCAGCGTGTCGTCGGCATGGGCTACGCCGGGAAGGTAAAGAAGCGACAGGCACGTCCCCAAGGTGACCAGAAGCGGGAGGGTCTTCAGTTTGCGCATCAGGGCTGACACTCGGCACTCCCACTCTGCGAAATGATCTTCTGGATCACCCAGACACCCTTGCTGTTCTTCTTGAGCGACGTGTGGTAGCTGACGTAGCTCTTTGCGGTGACCTCGGTCTTCTTGATCTTCTTGGGCAGGTACTTGACGTACGCCTTGCCCTGGTCCTCGCAGTAGCTGAGGGAGGCCGTTCCGTCCTTGGAGACAGCCACCGCAGGAGAGTAGAAGCGATATACACCGGTGATGCTGGCCTTGTGGTCCACATAGTTCTGGATGAACTTCTGCGTGCCGGCGGCAGCTTCACCTTCGTAGTAGTAGAGGTACGGCTTGTCGAGCGCGTTCTGGTGAACGATCGCAAGGTCCACCGCCTTGATGGACTGCTCGCTGTCGGACAGGACCGCATCCTTGTCCGCGTCGCCCGTCTTGGGCCAGTCAAAGGTGTACGACAAGTCGGACGGCATCTCGATCTTCGGGCGGTCACCGTTCGCGGAGGCCGAAGCGCTGGGAGAAGCAGACGCATTGCCCCCCGTATCCGCCCCCGGAATCTTGTCATTCGACTTCCCCCCGCCCCCACCCCCACCGCAACCGGCAAGCAGAAGTACGGCCGTCACACCGGCGGTGGCAGTCGTGAGCAGGCGGGGTCGGCGGGTCACGGTGGGCTCCTGGTGGGGCGGTTGGGGTCTGAGAAGCAGCGTTATACGGTATCGGGCCCGACTGTCGCTGTACCAGAGCGAATTGCTCTGCGGGCGGTATGACGAATGGGGCACAGGAGGGCAGAGGGTGGGTAACTGGCGCTTCAGTAAAGGGGGATGATTACCCATCTGTGACAATGCGGCAGTCCGGGGCCGCCCGGCCGTTGACCGCTGCAAAGGTTCTGTGAAGGCGCGCCGAGTGAGGGCGTCACGCCCTGCGGTGTGCGCGGTTCCTCGGACCGTTGGGCCAGAGCCTCGGGCTTCGTTTTGCCGCCATGTCCTCGATCCAGCCGAATGCCGCGATCGTCAGGCCGATCAGGGGCCGGACCAGGACGAACATCCAGATCATGTACGTCGAGTCCAGGGCCGACGCCGCGCGGTCGCTCTGCATGAACGGGAGGTCGTACGCCTGGTCGATGATCGGAACCGTCGCCATGATGAGCATGTTGTGCCACAGATAGATCGTCACCGCACGGTTGTTGGACAGGGCGACCAGTTTGTCCCAGCGGCGCAGGCGGCCCGGGAGTTCCTGCCAGGACGGGGAGTACTGGAGCAGGATGACGACGAACCCGAAGGACCAGGCGGCCTGGGCGAGGGGGATGTCGTTCAGGTCCCAGCCGTCGGGGCCCCGGTGGCCCGACGCCCACCACAGGCCGAAGGCCATCAGCAGGGCCGTGCAGGAGACCGCGACGTAGCGGGGGATGCGGGCCAGCAGGCCGTCGTGGTGGGCGAAGCCCAGGACCCAGCAGCCGCCGTACACCGCGAAGTCCGTGACCGCGTTGCCCGTCTCGCCCGGGATCGACATCAGACCTGTGCCGATCGTCGCCGTCAGCCCAAGGGGTGCGAGCAGCGTTGGCCATGGTGCCCTGCGGAACGCCCGGAGCAGCAAGGGGGATGCCAGCACGAACCAGAGGTAGGCGCGGAGGTACCACAGCGGGCCCGCCGCCTGTACCGCCCAAGTGTCCTCCAGCAGGCCCGACTTCGAGCCGATGTGCCAGGGGAACGGCGGGGCGCCGACGGGGATCACGTAGTCGATCAGCTTCAGTACGCCCCAGGTGCCGCCGTTGTCCGGGTCCTTCACCGGGTTCCAGCCGCCCGCGAACATCAGCGCCGGCGCCACCGCGCCGAAGTAACCCCTGGGTCTCTCCCCGCGTCACCGGCATGTTCCGGGTCGCGGGTGATAATTGAGACCATTCCGGTTGGGCGTCTTCTCGCCACTTCTTCACGCGCGTACATCCCCCCACGGGACAGTTCCGGGTGCACCGACGACCCCGAGCACACGTCGACAGAACCAGGCCCCCACCTGGTCAGAGCGCCCCCTCGTACCACAGCGTGCTCAGGCCGCGAATGTAGCGCACGCATGAGGACCGATGTTCGTGGCGTGTCATTTGTGGGCATTCATGAATGCCTCGTCCATGGCGTGAATCCATCCATCGGCCGGCCGTATCAGCCAGCCCTCGGACCGGGTGATCTCCGCCGCTGCCCGTCGAAGGGCATCGAACCCGGGATGGACCAGCCCCTTTCGCCACACGAGTGACACAGGCGACAACGGGACGGGGTCGACGAGAGGCCTCAGCACCGTCCGAGGCATGGCCGGAAAGTCCACCACGGCGAGGATGGGGTTACGCGTCTTCGCCATGATCCGCTCGAACTCCTCGTCCCCGACGGCCAGCGGTAGGGGAGAGGCGACCCGGATGCCGCGTCCCTCGAAGAGGTGGTGGGCGAGGTCGGTCCACTCGGGCGTGCGCGGATTGCCGGCACCGGCGTACACGGTCTCCCCGGCCAGCGCGGCCAGCGGCACCGCCTCCAGCGGGGCCAGCGGATGGTCGTCGGGGAGCACGACGGCCATCGGCTCGTACCGCACGGGCTGGTGCGCGAGACCGGCCCGCAGCGCGGGGGCCAGGCCCGCGAACCGCCCGAAGGACGCGTCGAGGCGCCCGGCGAGCAGTTCGGCGGCCGCGCCCGTCAGTCCGCTCTCGTAGCGGGCCATCAGCTCGCAGTCGGGCGCGAGTTCCCGGGCCCGGTGCAGCACACGGCGGCCGGTGGCCAGGCCTGGGGAGTTCAGGTCCACCAGCAGGGGGCGGGCCTGTCCGAACGCGGCGAGCAGCTCGTCCTGGGCGGCGAGGACCCGGCGGGCGTACGGCAACAGCCGCTCGCCGTCGGCGGTCAGCGTGACCTGCCGGGTGGTCCGTACGAACAGCTCGGCGGCCAGCTCCCGCTCCAGCCGCCGTACGTCCCGGCTGAGCGCCTGCTGGGCGACGTACAGGCGGGCCGCGGCGCGGGTGAAGTGGAGCTCCTCGGCGACGGTGACGAAGGCGCGCAGGAGGCGGGGGTCCAGGTGGGCGGGGTTGGGCATCCGGCGAATTTACAACGTGGGTGCGTCAATCGGCAGGGATCAGGTGTTGGACCCCTTGATCCACTCCGGGGGACGGTGGGGTCATGCCTCAGCTCACCGTGCCCCGGCTCCGCCTTGCCCCGTACCGGCGTCTCTTCGCCCGCCCCGGCACCCGTGCCTTCACCGCCGGGAATCTGATCGCCCGGCTCCCCATGGGCATGTTCGGGGTGAGCGCGGTCGTCATGATCGCCGGTGCGCGGGGCTCGTACGCGCTCGCCGGCGCCGTCACCGCGACGGGGCTGGCCGCGACCGCGGTGGCCGGGCCCTGGGTCGCGCGGCTCGTCGACCGGCACGGACAGGCGCGGGTCGCGGTACCGGCCACGGTCACCGCCGTGCTGGGCAGCCTCGCGCTGCTGCTCTGCGTCCGCCTCGGCGCCCCGGACTGGACCCTGTTCGCCGCGTACGCCGCCACCGCCACCACTCCCAACATCGGCGGCCTGTCCCGCGCCCGCTGGGCCCATGTACTGCACGACGACCCGGGCGCGCTGCACACCGCGAACTCCTTCGAACAGGCCGCGGACGAGCTGTGCTTCATGCTCGGCCCGGTGCTGGCGTCCTTCCTGACCGGGGCGCTCTTCCCGGAGGCGGGCACGCTCGTGGGCGCCGCGCTGCTGCTGGCCGGCATGCTGCTGTTCACCGCACAGCGCGCGACCGAGCCGCCGCCCCGGCGGCGCACCCGGGCCGCGTCGCCGCTGCGCACCCCCGGCATCGCGCCCCTGCTGGCCTGCTTCGTCGCCACGGGCGCGGTGTTCGGCTCGATGGAGGTCGTCACCATCGCGTACGCGGACGGGCAGGGCCACCGTTCGGCGGCGGGTGCGGTGCTGGCGCTCCAGGCGGCGGGTTCCTGCGCGGCGGGGCTGCTGTACGGGGCGCTGAAGCCGGCCGCCCCGCGGCTGTCGAGGTGTCTGCTCGCGATGACCGCGCTGATGTCCCTGCCGCTGCTGGCCGCGCTCACGACCGGCTCCCTCTGGGCGCTGGCCGCGGCCCTGCTCGTCGCGGGCATGGCGACCGCGCCGACCATGGTCACGGCGATGACGCTGGTCCAGCGGCTCACGCCCGAGGACCGTCTGAACGAGGGCATGAGCCTCGTCGTCACCGGCCTGCTGACCGGCATAGCCTGCGGTTCGGCGGCAGGCGGCTACCTGTCGGAACACACCTCCCCGACAACCGCCTTCACGGCACCGGTCACGGCGGCCGCCCTGGCCCTGCTGATCAACTCCTCGGCAACGGCACTCCGTTCGGCCCGTCGAACTGCCTCCGGAACCCGGGGCTCAGATCTCGCGCGAGGCGTACGCGAGGAAGGCGGCCCAGGCGTCGCAGCGGACGGCAAAGCGAGGGCTTTGAGTGCCTAGCTTGGAGTCTCGGATGTGGATGGTGCGGGGGCGGACGGCGACTTCGAGGCAGGCGCCGCCCCTGCGTACCGCCAGTTCTGCTGCGCCTGCTGGGACTCCCCCGAAGCCACGCACTCACCCGCCTCCCGCTGCCACACCGTGTACAAGCACGCTGAACGACGGAGAATCACACGCAAGGAACCCCACGAGCACGGACATCGAGTGGCGCCTCCCCACCGGGCCGCGAGATCCGGGCGCGCTGTGTCCTGGAGGCAGGTCGGCTGCGCATCTCGGTGGCCGACGCGTACGACATGCCGCCGACCCCCCGCGAGGCATCACCCGACGAGGAGTCCGGCCGGGGGCTGACACTGGTGGCAGCTCTGGCGGACGACTGGGGCGCCGGCCCTCGTCCCGGTGGCGTCGGCAAGACGGTCTGGTTCGAGCTCAAGGCTCCCGCGCCGCCGTCCTGGTAGGTGCCCGTCGGACGGGGTTCTCCAGGGCAAGGACGGGGCACCTTCGGCTCGCGCTCACAACTGTCGGTCTCCCTGCCAGCTGATCGATGTCAACGCGGCCGGACCGCCATGGGCCAGACCTTTGTAGGTAACTGTCCGGGCGGGGCCGAGCTCGTGGGCGATTCGTCTCGCCAGCTCCGTCCCTTCGCGGAACAGCCGCTGCCACTGGGCGTCGTACTTGCCTTCCTCCCGGTCCCGCAGGTCCAGGTTCAGCGTGCTGTCGATGCTCTCCGCCCATGTGTACAGATCGGCGACGAGAGCGTCGGACAGGGCCAGCCCGGCGGCGGGGTCGTCGGGGAAGAAGTCCCCGAATCCCTCGGCGCGCAACGGACCGTACTTGAACTCGCCTTCGATCGTGAGGTCGACCGGGTGCGGCGGTGTGCCGTGGCCGTCACGCTCCCAGTGCAGGCGGTCGCAGCCCCAGCACACCCATTTCGCCGTCCTGTGGCGCTCGTCCCAGTAGCGCACGGACCATGACGGGCCGAGCCACCTGGCCAGTCGCTGTGCTGTCTCCAGCCCCTGCTCGACGTGCTTGCGCAGGTCGGGGCGGGAGGGGAAACCCGTAGGGGGACGGGCCGACGACCAGGAGCGCAGTACGTCCACGAGTTCTGCCGGCAGGGCCAGGCGGTCGTCGTCCAGCGGGACATTGCGGGTGAAGGCACCGAGGTCGTCGTGGGCCTGCGGATCCACTGGCTCGTACAGCGGGCAGGACTCGCCCCGGGCGTGCACGAGCACGCTCCGCGGTTCCTCGAACGTCATGCGATGTTCGCTCCGATCACGGGTTGAGTCCGTCCTGCGCGACGCCGTACATGGCCGGGCCGCCCATGCGCAGCACCTCGGACATCAGGCAAGGCCGAATCCGGGCATGACGAAGGCCTCGTCACCCGAAAGCGACGAGGCCTCTGCCCACATGGGATGAGTGGAGATGGCGGGAATCGAACCCGCGTCCAACGGTGCGGAACCAGGGCTTCTCCGTGTGCAGTCCGCTTCGATTTTCTCGGCCCCGGAGATCACGCGGACAAGTCTCCGACGGGCCCAGTCACTGTTTGGTTTCCCTCTTCACCCCGTGACCGGGATCAAGGTTTAGTCCCCTAGCTGATGCCAGGATCCGGGTCGGGAACAGCCCCGGGCTGACACTCCCATTAAGGAGAGTTTCGCTGGTCGCTACTTATCAGGCAGCGAGCGCGAAACGCTCGGGAGAATCGCTCTTAACAGTGGCGATTATTTTTTTCGGCCTGTGGTTTACGAGATCATGGCCGCTTTCTCGACACGCTTCCCCTGCCTCGACAGCCGCTGTCGAAACCGATCATCCCCATGTTGATTTTTCAAACCCTCCGAAGAGGGCCTCACACCTGCTGTGCGGTGCAGATGTCATCGTACGTGAACAACGCCGGTCGGTGCCAGCGCATTCCCCGCCGCTAGGCTCCGCGCTGCTTGCGCTTCGCCGCCGCGATGGCGCGGTCGGCCTCCCGGCGGTCCTGATGGGCACGCAGCGTCTGCCGCTTGTCGTACTCCTTCTTGCCTCGGGCGAGGGCGATCTCGGCCTTGGCCCGGCCGTCCTTGAAGTACAGGGCGAGGGGCACGATCGTGT
Organism: Streptomyces sp. NPDC001406; assembly: GCF_042895285.1. Lineage (NCBI taxonomy): Bacteria > Bacillati > Actinomycetota > Actinomycetes > Kitasatosporales > Streptomycetaceae > Streptomyces > Streptomyces sp. NPDC001406. Next base: position 70,073 of record NZ_JBIAWG010000001.1, on the reverse strand, counting down.
GGCCGGTCTCCCCGGACTTGGCCTCCAGCTTGTCGATCTCCTCCCGGTGCAGCAGCAGCTTGCGCTTGCGGCGCACCGAGTGGTTGGTCCACGTGCCCTGGCTGTACTCGGGGATGTGGGCGTTGTGCAGCCACGCCTCGTTCCCGTCGATCTGCACGAAGCCGTCGACCAGCGAGGCCCGCCCCTGACGCAGCGACTTCACCTCGGTGCCGGTCAGCACGAGACCCGCCTCGTAGGTGTCGATGATCGCGTAGTCGTGGCGCGCCTTCTTGTTCTGCGCGACGATCTTGCGCTTGCCGCCCTTCTCGCCGTCCCGGGACTTGGCGGCCGTCCCCTGCTTCTGCTGGGACTCCTTCGGTACGTACATTCCCTTGCTCATAGTGCCATCCATTTTCGCACTACGGAGGGGGTGCGAGGGAAGCCGATTAACAACGGGCGACGCGCCTAGGAGGCGTCGCCCAGGCCGCCCAGGATGCTCTCCGCCCGCCGCAGCGGCTGCCGCCCGGCCTCCAGGTCGGGAGTGATGCCCCGGCCGTCGACGGAGTGCCCGGCGGGGGTGCGGTAGTGGCCCACGGTCAGCTCGGCCACGGAGCCGTCGGGCAGCCGGGTGGGCATCTGGATGGAGCCCTTGCCGAAGGTGCGGGAGCCCACGACGACCGCTCGGCCGCGGTCCTGCAGGGCGCCGGTGAGCATCTCGGCCGCGCTCATCGTGCCGCCGTCGACGAGCGCGACCAGGGGTCTGGTGGTGTCGCCGCCGGCGTCGGCGTGCAGGGCGCGCTGCTCGCCGTCGGTGTCGTAGGTGGCGACCAGGCCGCCGTCGAGGAAGGCTGAGGCGGTGGTGACGGCCTCGGTGACCAGGCCGCCGGAGTTGCCGCGCAGATCGAGGACGATCCCGGCGCCGGCCGGGGCCTGCCGTACGACGGTGCGGACCACGTCGCCGGAGCCCTTGGTGAAGGCGGCGATCCTGATGACCAGGACATCGCCGGGGAGCCTGCGGACGGTGACGGAGTCGGTGGACAGGCGGGCCCGGCGCAGCGTCCGGCTCCACACGTGCGTGCCGCGTTCCAGGCCCAGGCGGACGGTGGTGCCCGCGGGGGCGTCGTGCGCGTCGCCGCGCAGTAATGAGACGACCTCGGTGACGGGCCGCCCGTCGACCTTCTCGCCGTCGACGCTGCGCAGCCGGTCGCCCTTGCGGATTCCGGCTTCGGCCGCGGGCGACCCGGACTGCACCCGGGTCACCTCGATCCGTCCGTCGCGCTCGCGCCGTGCCCACAGGCCGACACCGGTGTACTCGCCGTCGAGGGCCTCCTGGAACTCCTCGTACTCGCCCTCGGAGTAGACGGCGGCCCAGCGGTCCCCGCTGCGGCTGACGGCACGCTCGGCGGCCTCCATGGGGGACGTGCCGTCGGCCAGGGCCGCGGCGGCTGCCTGCTGGACGGCGTCGTGCCGGGGGGCCGTACGGGCCGAGTCCGGTGCGGGCCTGCGGCCGGCATGATCGAAGTCGAAGGCACCGGTCGCGGCGCCGGCGGCCAGCACGCCGGCGAAGACCAACGTCAGGGCCGCCCCGCGGCGGATACGGCGGGGCTGACAGAACAGGTCACGGCCTGACATGCGGGTGAGTCTAGGACAACGCGGAGGGCCGCACGGTTCGTTGACCGTACGGCCCTCTTGGCATGCATCACACCTTCAGGTACTTGCGCAGCGCGAAGAAAGCGGCAAGGGCGGGCATCAGCACGCTCGTGGCGAGGATCAGCGGGAGCTTGGTCAACACGGCGTCCCAGCCCACGAAGTTGATCAGATTGAGCTTCGAGGACAGGGCCATGCCGTGGTCGATGGTGAAGTAACGCCCCACGACCAGGAAGAAGCACGCGAGTCCGCCGCCGATCAGACCGGCGACCGCGGCCTCCATGATGAACGGCGCCTGGATGTAGAAGCCGGAGGCGCCGACCAGTCGCATGATCCCGGTCTCGCGCCTACGGCTGAACGCGGAGACACGCACCGTGTTGACGATCAGCAGCAGTGCGACGATCAGCATCAGCGCCATCACGCCGAGCGCGGCCCGGTTCATCAGGTTCAGCAGCCCGAAGAGGTTGTCCAGGATCCCCTTCTGGTCCTGCACGGACTGGACACCGTCACGTCCGTCGAAGGCGGTTGCGATCACTTGATACTTCTGCGGGTTCTTGAGCTTGATCCGGTACGACTCCTGCATCTGGTCCGGCGTGAGCGAACTGGCCAGCGGGGAGTCGCCGAACTGCTCCTTGTAGTGCTTGTACGCCTCGTCCTGCGACTCGTAGCTGACCTTCTCGACGACCGACATCTTCTTCAGGTCGGAGATGATCTGCTTCTTCTGGTCCTCGGTGACCGCGCCCTTGGCGCAGTTGGGATCGGAATCGGCGTCGCTCTTGTTGCAGAGGAAGATCGAGACGTTGACCTTGTCGTACCAGTAGCCCTTCATGGTGCTGACCTGGTCGCTCATCAGCAGCGAACCGCCGAACAGGGCCAGGGACAGGGCGACGGAGACGATGACGGCGAAGGTCATCGTCAGATTGCGGCGGAGACCGACACCGATCTCCGACAGAACGAACTGGGCGCGCATGGCGTCTGGTTAAGCCTTTCCGTCGTGGAGCGTCGGGGCGGTCAGTGCTGGTAGCCGTAGACGCCGCGGGCCTGGTCGCGGACGAGGCGGCCCTTTTCCAGCTCGATGACGCGCTTGCGCATCTGGTCCACGATGTTCTGGTCGTGCGTCGCCATCACCACGGTGGTGCCCGTCCGGTTGATCCGGTCGAGCAGTTTCATGATGCCGACGGAGGTCTGCGGGTCGAGGTTGCCGGTGGGCTCGTCGGCGATCAGCAGCTTGGGCCGGTTGACGAAGGCGCGGGCGATCGCCACTCGCTGCTGCTCACCGCCGGACAGCTCGCCGGGCATCCGGTCGTCCTTGCCGCCGAGCCCGACGAGATCGAGCACCTGCGGCACGGACTTGCGGATCTCGCCGCGGGACTTGCCGATCACCTCCTGCGCGAAGGCCACGTTCTCCGCGACCGTCTTGTTGGGCAGGAGCCGGAAGTCCTGGAACACCGTTCCCAGCTGGCGGCGCATCTGCGGCACCTTCCAGTTGGAGAGGCGGGCGAGGTCCTTGCCCAGGACGTGCACCTGACCGTGGCTGCACCGCTCCTCGCGGAGGATCAGCCGCAGGAAGGTGGACTTTCCGGAGCCGGAGGACCCCACGAGGAAGACGAACTCGCCCTTCTCCACTTCCAGGGACACATCCCTGAGCGCGGGGCGGGTCTGCTTGGGGTAGACCTTGGAGACATTGTCGAATCGGATCACGGATGCACCACGGGTCGCCGGGGGTAGGTGTGCGTGACCATACGCGAACCAGGTGCGTGAGTGCAGTCGCCGGTAGGGGTTGCGTGTGGGTTGTGTGCTTTTGTGCCGGGGAGCTCTCTCCGGACGACCGCGCCCTTTGCCTTGGAACCTGGCACAGTGGAGGGGGAACGTTCTCGTTCCGGGAAGCGTTGTGTAGATGAAGGCCGGTGCAAGGAGGGCGAGCGCATGACGTACGACCGGTTGGTGTGCGCGAACTGCGCGGCGCCCGTGAACGAGGGCCGGTGCCCTGTGTGCCGCGCCAACCGCGAGCGGCTGCAGCAGGAGAACTTCCTCGCGGGACTGAACCCGATGGCGCTGATCGCGCTGCTGGCGGTGCTGATCGCCGCGGTGGCGCTGCTGGCGCACCAGACCGCGTAGAGCGGCGACAGGACGGCTGAAGGGCCCGGAGCGGCAAGCTCCGGGCCCTTCTACGTACGACGCGGGTACGTTCCGTAATCGTGTGGCCACCGTCAGGCGGCCGCACCGCCCCGTCCGCCCACGAGGCGCGGCAGGATGCGGAAGCCGATACCACCGGCGATCATGGTGGCGGCGCCGACGATCAGGAACGTGGTCTGCCCGGCACCGGTCTCGGCGAGCTGCTTGCCGTTGCCCTGGGTCTGGGTGCCGGAGGACGTGTCGGTGAGGGCGGAGCTGCCCTCCTCCTGGGCGGAGGTGCCGGAGCCGCCGTCGGGGTCGGTGTTGCTGTTGCCGCCGCCGTTGCCATGACCCTGGCCGTTGCCGTTCCCGTTCCCGTTCCCGCCGCCGTTGCCGTGCGTCGGGTTGGAGGTGGGCTGCTCGGAGGGCTGGTCGGTGGTCGGCTCCTCGGTGGGCTCGGTGGGCTCCTCCGTGGGGTCCGTCGGCTCGTCGGTGGGGACCGTGGTCTCCGTCGGCAGCTGGGTCGGGACGCCCGTGTCGGTCGGGTCGGGGCTCGGCGACTCGTCGGCGCACAGCACGCCGAGCACACAGTCGTCCGACTCCGCGGCGGAGGCGGCGCCCGCGGCGGTCAGCGAGGCGCCCGCGGCGATCACGGCACCGGCGGCTATCCGCGCGATCCGGATCCGCGTCTTGTTGGTCATCTGTTGCTACCCCCAGTAGCTGAGTGTCGATGAGCGGCGCCTGGGGACGGCGGTGATCGACGGGGGCGGCTGACGAGATCCGCTACAACTCAAGTCCCCCGGTTCACATGCGCCCCAGAGATACGCATGCCACGCTTTACCCTTCCGATTTTTCAAAGCAACGTCAAGGCCGTTGCGCGCGTGATGTCCACTTGTGGGGCGTTTGCCGGTGGATGGAGCTTGTGACTGTGATGTAAAACCCAGACAAATGGCAACTGCCGCCTTGGGGGCGGCAGTTGCCGGGGATTACCAAGTCGACAAGTTGACTGGCCTCGTCTACTTCTCTTGCTGCTTGCGCCAGCGAATGCCGGCCTCCAGGAAGCCGTCGATCTCACCGTTGAACACGGCCTCGGGGTTGCCGACTTCGTGCTCCGTCCGCAGGTCCTTGACCATCTGGTACGGGTGGAGCACGTACGAACGCATCTGGTTGCCCCAGGAGTTGCCGCCGTCGCCCTTGAGGGCGTCCATCTTGGCCTGCTCCTCCTGCCGGCGCCGCTCGAGGAGCTTGGCCTGCAGCACGTTCATGGCGGTGGCCTTGTTCTGGATCTGCGACCGCTCGTTCTGGCAGGAGACGACGATGCCGGTGGGGATGTGCGTGATGCGCACGGCGGAGTCGGTGGTGTTGACGCCCTGGCCGCCGGGGCCGGAGGACCGGTAGACATCGATACGCAGGTCGGACTCGTCGATCTCGACGTGGTCGGACTGCTCGACGACGGGCAGGATCTCGACGCCCGCGAAGGAGGTCTGGCGGCGGCCCTGGTTGTCGAAGGGCGAGATGCGCACGAGGCGGTGCGTGCCCTGCTCGACCGAGAGCGTTCCGTAGGCGTACGGCACCTGGACGGCGAAGGTGGTGGACTTGATGCCCGCCTCCTCCGCGTACGAGGTCTCGTACACCTCGGTCTTGTAGCCGCGCTGCTCGGCCCAGCGCAGATACATGCGCTGGAGCTTCTCGGCGAAGTCCGCGGCGTCGACGCCGCCGGCTTCGGCGCGGATGTTGACGAGCGCCTCGCGGGAGTCGTACTCACCGCTGAGCAGCGTCCGGACCTCCATCTCGTCCAGCGCCTTGCGGACGGCGGCGAGCTCGGACTCCGCCTCGGCGCGGGTGTCCGGGTCGTCCTCCTCCTCGGCCATCTCGAAGAGCACGGCGAGATCGTCGATCCGCCCCCGCAGCGCCTCGGCCTTCCTGACCTCGGCCTGCAGATGGCTCAGCTTGCTGGTGATCTTCTGCGCCTCGTCCGGGTTGTCCCACAGGGACGGCGCGGCCGCCTGCTCCTCGAGCACGGCGATGTCTGCCCTCAGCTTGTCGAGGTCCAGAACGGCCTCGATCGACTCCATGGTCGAGGAGAGGGACTTGAGCTCTTCGGAAACATCGAGGACTGCCACGCCTCCAGCGTAACGGCTCCGCCGCCCGACCCCGCCCGAGAGTGCCCCGGCACCCTCCCTGCCCACCCCGGGGGCTGCCGCCCCCCGGCCCCCCGCATCGATCTGAACGACCTCACGGCGGGAAGCCTGAAGGCGGGGGCGGGAACTGGCGACGGGGGCTGGCGCCGGGGGTGCGGTGACGTGCGGGGATGGGGATGGAGATGGGGGCGAGGTTGCGCTGGGGTGCAGGGGTGCCTCGGTGGGCCTGGGGCAGGTCCCCGGCAGGGTCCGGAGCGAAGCCCCATCCGGGGTCTGAGGCACAGCCCCGATGGGGTGCAGGGGCGAAGCCCCGCCGGGGTCTGGGGCGGAGCCCACGGGCGGGGCGGGTGGGCAAACGGGGTCTGGGGCGGAGCCCCAGGTGGGGACCTGACAGCCCACCGAGACGGGCCGGGTAGGTGGGCGCACGGGGGTCGGGGCGTGGCCCCGGGGTGGGGTTCCGGCCCGGTGAGGTGGGGTGGGTCAGGGGGTCGACGACGTGTGCGTGTCCTGTGGGGGTGTCTCCGTGTCGTCGTTCGATGTCGCCAGCCATGCCCCTACGCCGACCGCCGCCGCCAGCACCACCCCCGCCACCCCCAGGGTGATCCTCCGGCGCCGGGCGACGGCGCGATGGCGGGCGGAGCCGGGGCGGGGGGCTCCGGCGGCGCGCGGGGCCCGGGCCGTTCCCCGTGCGCCTCCGGCCAGCTCGTCGGGGCCCGGCACCCTCATCGACGTATGCGTGTCCCGGTTGGAGTCCGGTCGGGCGCCGGGGACGAGGGACACCGCTCCCCGCCGTCGTACCGGCTCGCCCGCCGACGCGGGAACCGGCTCCGCGGACTCCGTCTCCTCGGCCGCCTCCGCCTCCGGCTCGTCCACGTCCAGCGGCGGCATCCCGGCCAGCAGCGGCAGCTGCTCCCTCAGCCGCGCCGCCAGCTCGGACGCCCGCAGCCGCGACGCCGGCCCCTTCGCGAGGCACTGCACGATCAGCTGCCACAGCTCGTCCGGAATTCCGGGCAGCGGTACGACCGTCTCGGTCACGTGCCGCCGCAGCACCGCCCCGGGGTGCCCGCCGCCGAACGGCGTGAAGCCGGCCAGCAGCTCGTAGAGCACGGTCGCCAGGGCGTAGATGTCCACCGCCGCGCGCGGGGGCAGCCCCTCCACGATCTCCGGGGCCAGATAGTCGGGCGTGCCGATGATCTTCGTGGCACGGGTCCGCTTCGGGGAGTCGATCAGCTTGGCGACGCCGAAGTCCGTCAGCAGGGCGGGGTGCGCGCCGCCGGGGCCCAGCGGCCCCTGCATGTCCAGCAGCACGTTCTCCGGCTTCACGTCCCGGTGCACGACCCCGGCCGCGTGCGCCGCGGCGAGCCCGTCCGCGACGTCCGCCACGATCGCCACCGCCGCCTCGGGCGCCAGCCGCCGTTCCCGCTCCAGGCGGGTGCGCAGGTCCGTGCCCCGGACCAGGTCCATGACGAGCGCCAGGTCGTTGCCGTCCACGACCAGGTCGCGCACCGACACGACGTTCGGGTGCTCCAGTCCGAGCAGCGCCGTGCGCTCCTGCACGAAGCGTCCGACGAGCTCCTGGTCGGACGCGAGATCCTCGCGCAGCAGCTTGATGGCGACGGGACCCTCCGGTCCCTCGCCCAGCCACACCGTGCCGGCGCTGCCCCGCCCCAGGATCTGGTTGGCGGTGTACCGGCTGCCGATCTTCCGTGCCAAGACTGCTCCTACAGACGCGTGTTGTCGTTAAAAGTACGCGTCCGACGTGCCGACCTTCACCACGGAGACAGAAATCACCCGCCAGATGTCGACAAATCCACAGACTGGCGATCAGTTGCCGCTGGTGGCGTTGCCCAGATCCTTGACCCAGCCGCTCACCGTGCTCACCAGGTCACGCAGCTGGTGCCAGTAGCCCTTGCCCTCCCCGATCCAGGTGTGCAGCGGGGTCAGGTCCCAGATGAGCCAGCCCGCGACGACCAGGATGACGATCACGAACAGGCAGCCCTTCAGACAGCCGAGCCCGGGGATCTTCATCGGGTTGGCGCTGCGCTGCCGGGGCTCGCGCGCCGGGCGCCGGGGCTCCGCCGGTGCGGCGGGCGGCGCGTACCGCTGGGGCTGCTGCTGCGGGGCGTACTGCTGCGGCCGGCCGTAACCGGGCGGCGGGCCCTGCTGCTGCCGCGGCTGCGGACGCTGCTGGGGCTGCTGCCGCGGCTGCTGCTGGGGGCGGGCCACCTGCCGCTGGGGCCGGCGGCGCAGCGGGTCCTCGTTCGGGTCGAGGTACTGGATCTGCGTCTGCTCGTTGCGGTCGCGGGCCGCGCGCAGCTGGGTCTGCCAGGGGTGCGGCTGCTCGGGCTGCTGCCCGCCGCCCGGCTGATGCTGCGGCACCGGCGGCATGACGGCGGTCGGGTCCGCCGCCCCGGTGTTCGGCAGTACGGCGGTGGGGTCGGCCGCGCCCGCCGGACCACCGGTGTGCGGCAGGACGCTGGTCGCCGCGTTCGGGTCGTACGCGCCCGGCGCCGAGCCCGTCGGCAGCACCTGGGTCGGGTCGGCGGCCCCGGGCACACCGGGCACGGCGGCCGGTGCCGGGTCGGGGGCCAGCAGGGCGCCCACGCCCTCCGCGGCGGCGATCTGCGCCGAGTTCGCGTGCACGCCGATGCCCTCGGCGACGACGCGCAGCCCGCGCGCGAGGTTCTCGGCGCTGGGCCGGTCGTCCGGGTTCTTGCGCAGGCAGCGCTCTATGACCGTCCACAGCGGGTCGGGCACGGTGGAGGGGCGGCGCGGCTCGGCGCTGAGGTGCTGGTGGAGCACCTCCAGTGCGCTCCCGCCGCCGAACGGCGGACGGCCCGTGACCAGCTCGTACAGCAGGATGCCGGCGCCGTAGATGTCGACCGCGGAGGTCTGCGGGCGGCCCTCGGCGGACTCCGGCGCAACGTACGCGGGCGTGCCGACGAACTCGTGGGTGCGGGTGAGGCCCGGGGAGTCGGCGAGGCGCGCGATGCCGAAGTCGGTCAGCAGGGGGTGCATCTGGCCGTCGCGCTGCTGGAGCAGCACGTTGGCGGGCTTCAGGTCGCGGTGGACGACGCCGTCGGCGTGGCTGGCGGCGAGCGCGTCGGCGATCTGGGCGGTCATCAGGGCCGCGGCGACGGGTGTGAAGGGGCCGTTCTCGCGCAGGTAGCGATGGAGGTCGGGGCCCTCGACGAGGTCCATGACCAGGGCCAGCAGTTCGCCCTCGACCACCAGGTCGCGGACCCGGACGATGTTGGGGTGGGTCAGCCGGAGCAGGACGGACCGTTCCCGCAGGAACCGCATCACGATGTCCGCGTCGCTCGCGAGCTCCTCCTTGAGGACCTTGATCGCGACGGTCTCACCGGGCTGTCCGGGCACGGCCGCTTCGGCGCCCGCGGTCTCACGCTGGCGGGCTCGCCAGACGGTCCCGGTGGCGCCGCGTCCGAGCGGCTCCTCCAGGAGGTACTTGCTGCCTACCGGCCGCACGTCATGCGCTCCCTGCTGATGGCTGGTGTTCCGATCCACTCTAGTGCCGCTCCGTAGGGCACTACGTAAGCCTTCCCCCGCACGTTCGATGGAAAGACGCTCGCCTTGGCCGCCCGGTTGCCGGGCCCGGACGTGACCGATCTCAAGTGATCGTCGGCGAGGTACTGGTCAGGCACTTTTAGGGGCAGAGCTGACCAATCAAGATCACTTGATACCGGGTCGCGGGCGGATTGTCAGTGACAGGTGCGAGGATGCCTGCAGTACTGGCCGACGTGCTCGTGGGGTGGGGGGTAGTCCGCGCCCGTGCAGAAGGGACCGCTGACGGCGATGCAGATCCGGCTGACCGTCGTAGACCCGCTGGGCCCGGCCCCGGGGCGGGGCCGCGTCGCGAGCCGCGACGTGCTGGTCACGGCGCCCGCCGGCACGGACCTGGCGGCGGTGGCGTCGGCCCTGGCCTCGGCGGTCTCCGGAGACGGCAGCCTGGGCCGCGAGTCCGCGGCCGCCGCGGTCGTGCTGTACGCGGGGGCGGAGAGGCTGGACGCCCGGCGCCGCACCCTCGGCGAGCCCCCGCTGGTCGACGGCGCCGTGCTGTCCCTGGGCGCACCGGCCGAGCCCGAGGCGCATCCCGAGCTGGACGACGCCCCGACCCAGCTGCACGTGGTGGCGGGACCGGACGCGGGCGGGGTCCATCTGCTGCACGGCGGCCAGGTCACCATCGGCCGCTCCGCCGACGCCGACGTCCCGCTCGACGACCCGGACGTCTCCCGGCTGCACTGTGCGGTGACCGTGGCCGCCGACGGCCGTGTCTCGGTCGCCGACCTCGACTCCACGAACGGCACGGCCCTGGACGGCACCCGGGTGGACACGCGCCCGGTGCGCTTCCCTCCGGGAGCCCTGCTGAGGATCGGCGAATCGGCTCTGCGGCTGACTCCGTCCGGGGGGCCGGGGGCGCGGGTGGAGACCGTGCCCGACGGGGAGGGGTGCGTCCGGGTGACCCCGGGAGAACCGGGGACCGCTCCCGACGGTCCGGCGCCCCACGCGCGCGAGGACGGCACCGCAACCGGCGACGCTCCCGGCGCACGCACGCATCACGCGTACGGCCCGGCCGGCTGGGACTCCCCAGGCGGCGGTCCGGGTGCTCAGGAGCACCTCCCCGTGGAGCCGCCGGTCGTACCGGAACAGGGCGGCGCGCCCAGGATCGAGAGCCGGGGCGGGGACACCCACGCCGGCCGCTTCGGAGCCGGCGCCACGGGCGCCGCCTTCTCCGGTACGACGGGACACGACACGGCACCGGACGCCCCCCACTCCGACGCACGCGCGCGTGAGGACGGACTTCCCGCCGGACGCAAGGGCACTCCCCTGCGTGGCACCGAGGTGCCCCAGGGCCTGCGCAGGCGCGGCGGCATAGGCGCGTGGGCGCGGCGGCTGACCGGCGGCCGCGGGGAGCAGCCGGCCACCGGGCGGGAGGCGTACGGCGTGGGGGGTACCGGTGAGGCCACCGCCCCGGCGGCCGACGTCCCCCAGCAGCCCGACACCTGGCCGGACCCGGCCGCCCTGCTGCTGACGGCGCTGGGCCCCGGGCCGCGGCTGTGGGAGCGCGGGCCGGGACACCCCGAGACCCTCACGGTCCGGCTGGGCACGGCCGACCGGGCGACCCCGGACGGCGCGGGCCTGCTGCCCGGCGTGCCGGTGACCGCCGATCTGCGCGAGGCGGGCGCGCTGGGCCTGGCCGGACCGCGCGCGCGGCTGTCCGGGCTGGCCCGCGCGGTGCTGGCGCAGCTCGCCGCGCTGCACTCCCCCGACTCGCTGGAGATCGTCCTGATCAGCGCGGACCGCACGCGCACCCTGGAGGAGCGCACCGCCGAGTGGTCCTGGCTCGGCTGGCTCCCGCATGTGCGCCCGGGCCATGGCCAGGACTGCCGTCTGCTCCTCGCCCACGACCGCGAACAGGCCGCAGCCCGCACCGGGGAACTCCTGCACCGCCTGGAGGAGCAGGTGGCCGACGGGACGGCGGCGCGGCCCGCGGCCCGTGACGTCCCCCGGTCCGTGGCCCTCGACGGTGAGCGGCGTCCGGCCCGGCGGCCCTCCTGGGCGCGGGACGACTTCGGCGCGGACGGGACGGACGGCTTCGCCGGGCCGTACACCGTGGTCGTCGTGGACGGCGACCCGGGCGGGGCCGGTCTGCGCGAGGCGGTGGCACGGCTGGCGCTGGAGGGCCCCCGGGCCGGGATACATGTCGTGTGTCTGGCCGAGACGGACCCCGCCTCGCCCGCCTCGCCGGTGACGGAGACGTACGAGGCGGCGTGCGCGGTGGCGCCGACGTTCCGTGAGTGCGGTGCCGTGGCGCTGCTCGGCGGCGACGTGGCCACGGCGCTGCATCTGATGCGGGTGGCGCGCACGGACTCCCACAGCGGCTCGGCCGTTCCCGTGGGCCCCGGCACGGTCGCCTCGGTCGACGCGGTCTCCCCGGCCTGGGCCGAGCGGTTCGCGCGGGCGCTGGCGCCGCTGCGCACGGACGGTGCCGTCGGCGAGCGGCACGCGCGCGTGGCCGCGCCGCTGCCGCAGTCGGCACGGCTGCTCGACGAGCTGGGGCTGGCCCGGGCCACCCCGGCGTCGCTGATGGCGCGCTGGGCGGACGCGGCCGACGACACGGAGTCGCCGGCCGGCCGGGCCGTGGCCGTGCTCGGCGCCGGTCCGCGCGGCCCGCTCGGCGCGGACCTGGTGGCCGACGGGCCGCATCTGCTGGTCGAGGGGCCGTCCGGCAGCGGCCGTACGGAGCTGCTGCGCGCGGTCGTCGCCTCGCTCGCCGCCGCCGAGCGCCCCGACCGGCTGGGTGTCGTCCTGATCGACGGCCGGGACGGCGTCGGCACGGCCGGCGGCCACGGCGAGGGCCTGCGCGTCTGCACGGACATCCCGCATGTCACGACCCACCTCACCGCGAACGACCCGGTGCGTATGCGGGAGTTCGCCCAGTCCCTGAGCGCCGAGCTGAAGCGGCGGGCCGAACTGCTCGGCCGGGACGGCTTCGCCGAGTGGCATGCGCATCGCGCGCTGTCGGGCCGTATGGTCACGCAGCGCACGGCGAGCGGACGCCCTGCGCCGTCCGGGGCCGGCGACCTCGACACCCCGCCCAGCTCCACGCTGCGGCTGCGGCCCGCGGCGACGTCCCGTCAGCAGACCGAGGTGGCACCGCCGTTGCCCCGCCTCGTGGTGGTCGTGGACGACCTGGACGCGCTGGTCTCGCCGGCGCTGGGTTCGCCGGGGCGGCCCGCGGCGGGGTCCGTGATGCGGGCGCTGGAGGCGGTGGCCAAGGAGGGCGAGCGGCTCGGCGTCCACCTGGTGGCCGCGTCCGGGCCCGGCGGCCGTACGGCGGAGACGGAACCGGCCCGCCGGGCCACCCTGCGCGTCGCCCTGGACGCGCCGGCCTCCGGACCCGACGAACCGGCGCCGGGGCGCGGGCGGTTGACCTCGGCGGACGGACGCGTGACCGCGTTCCAGGGGGGCCGGGTGACGGGCCGTATCCCGCGCACCGCGACCCAGCGCCCCACGGTCGTCCCCCTGGACTGGCACCGCATGGGCGACCCGCCGGCCCGTCGGCCCGTGCGCGAGCTCGGCAACGGCCCGACCGACCTGGCGCTGCTGGCCAGCGCGGTGGAGCGGGCGGCGCGGGAGGTCGCGGCGGTGGAGATACCTTCGCTCCTGTAACGGGAGGCACCCCGGCCCGTACAACGGGAGACACCCCAGCCCGCCGATCACGACGCGGTCACGATCCCCCACTTGACAGTGTTGGCGCTCTTGCCGCGTTCAAGCAGCCGGGCGTAGACCGGACCGCACGGCACAGCGCTCGGACGTTCAACGGAGAACGAAGAACGGGGCAGTGATGCGTAGCAAGAGCAACACCATCCGGACAAACAGGGCCGTCACCACACTCGCCACCCTCCTCGCGGGAGCGCTCGCGCTCACCGCCTGCTCCAGCAGCGACGACAAGAAGGGCGGCACCGAGAGCAGCAGCACCACCGCGACCGGCTCCGGCCTCGACCTTCCCAAGCTGGACGGCGTGAACCTGGAGGTCGCCGCCGTCTGGACCGGCCAGGAACAGAAGAACTTCAAGCAGGTCCTCGGGGAGTTCGAGAAGCGCACCGGCGCGAAGGTCACCTTCGTGCCCGCCCAGGACCCGATCATCAACTTCCTCGGTTCGAAGATCGCCGGCGGTCAGCCGCCGGACGTCGCGTTGCTCCCGCAGCCCGGCGCCATCAAGCAGGCCGTGGACAAGAAGTGGGCCAAGCCGCTGGGCCCGCAGGCGCAGGCGGAGCTCGCCAAGAACTACTCGCAGGGCTGGCAGGACATCGGCAAGGTCGACGGCAAGCAGTACGGCGTCTACTACAAGGCCGCCAACAAGTCGCTGATCTGGTACAACGCCAAGGCGTTCGAGAACGCGGGCGCCAAGGAGCCGAAGACCTGGCAGGAGCTGCTGACGGCGGCCCAGGCGGTGTACGACTCCGGTGTCACCCCGTTCTCCGTCGGCGGCGCCGACGGCTGGACCCTCACCGACTGGTTCGAGAACGTCTATCTGTCCCAGGCGGGTCCGGACAAGTACGACCAGCTCGCCCAGCACAAGATCAAGTGGACGGATCCGTCGGTGAAGCAGGCGCTCACCACGCTCGCCCAGATCTGGGGCAAGAAGGACTATGTGGCGGGCGGCGCGGACGGCGCGCTGCAGACGGAGTTCCCGGCGTCGGTCACCCAGACCTTCACGGGCGGCGACCAGCCGAAGGCGGCCATGGTCTACGAGGGCGACTTCGCGCAGGTCAACATCGGTGAGACCAAGGCGAAGGTGGGCACGGACGCCAAGGTGTTCCCGTTCCCGGCGGTGGGCTCCACCGCGCCCGTGGTCTCCGGCGGCGACGCAGCCGTCATCCTGAAGGACTCCAAGGGCGCCCAGGCGCTGGCCACCTTCCTGGCCTCGCCGGAAGCGGCGACGATCCAGGCGAAGCTGGGCGGCTATCTCTCCCCGAACAAGAACGTGCCGGCCTCGGCGTATCCGAACGCGGTGCAGCAGACGATCGCCAAGGCGCTCATCGCCTCGGGCGACGACTTCCGCTTCGACATGTCCGACCAGGCCCCGCAGGCCTTCGGCGGCACGCCCGGCAAGGGCGAGTGGAAGGACCTCCAGGACTTCCTGAAGAACCCGAAGGACGTCGCGGGCGCCCAGGCGAAGCTGGAGAAGGACGCGGCGGCGGCGTACGGCAGCGGAAGCTGATCCCGCGATGTCGTCGGCCGCGGCGGCAGGGGTCCCACCGGCCCCTGCCGCGCCGAAGCGTCGCAAGAGCGTGACCGGCACCCGCAGGACCGTGGCGGCACTCTTCCTGCTGCCCGCCCTGGTGCTGCTCGGCGCGCTCGTGGTCTACCCGATCGGGTACTCGCTCGTCCGCAGCTTCTACAACTCCTCGGGCGACGGCTTCACCGGAGTCGACAACTACAAGGCCCTGTTCACGGATGACGGCATCCGCACGGCCCTGAAGAACAACATCATCTGGGTGGTGTTCGCGCCCACGGTCTCCACGGCCCTCGGTCTGATCTTCGCGGTGCTGACCGAACGGGTGCGCTGGGGAACGGCGTTCAAGCTGGTCGTCTTCATGCCGATGGCGATCTCGATGCTGGCTGCCGGCATCATCTTCCGGCTGGTGTACGACCAGGATCCGGACAAGGGTGTCGCCAACGCCGTGTGGGTCGGCGTCCACGACACCTTCGCCCAGTCGTCGGCGTTCCCGAAGGCGCACCCGGGACGCCAGTCGCCGCTCAAGCCCGACGCGGGCGGATTCCTCACCTCGGCGACCGTGCACACGGGCGAGACGGTCGCGCTGCCCCTGGTGGGTGTGGCCCCGGACCAGATGCCCGGCAGCGCGAAGAAGGCCGTGGCGGCGAAGCCCGAGCCGGGGAAGATCACCGGCACCACCTGGCAGGACTTCACGCGCGGCAAGGGCGTCGGAAGGCTCGGCGTCCCCGACCCGTCCGAACTGGGCTACGCGGGGATGAAGATCGAGGCGGTGAAGGACGGCAAGGTGGTGGCCTCGGCCAAGGCGGCCGCCGACGGCACCTTCACGCTCCCGGCCGCCGCGGACGGCGCTCAACTGCGGCTTCCGGCGAGCAACTTCAAGGCGCCGTACAACGGCGTCGACTGGCTCGGCCCGTCGCTGGTCACCCCGGCCATCATCGGGTCGTACGTCTGGATGTGGGCGGGCTTCGCGATGGTGCTGATCGCGGCCGGACTCGCGGGCGTGCCACGGGAGTTGCTGGAGGCCGCGCGCGTCGACGGGGCGAACGAGTGGCAGGTGTTCCGGAAGGTCACGGTGCCGCTGCTCGCCCCGGTCCTCGCGGTCGTCACCGTCACACTGATGATCAACGTGCTGAAGGTCTTCGACCTGGTCTTCATCATCGCGCCGGGCTCCTCCCAGGACGACGCCAACGTGCTCGCCCTGGAGCTGTACCGGAAGGGCTTCGCGGAGGACCAGCCGGGCATCGCGAGCGCGATCGCGGTGTTCCTGCTGCTGCTCGTGATCCCCGTGATGTGGTTCAACATTCGCAGGCTGAGGCGGGAGGGCAGGCGATGAGAACGCGTGTGCCTTGCGTTGGCCGGGGGTCCGGGGGTTGTCCCCCGGGAATGCGCAGTAACATTCGCAGGCTGAGGCGGGAGGGCAGGCGATGACGACGCATGCCGGAAGCATCGGCAAGACCGGTCCCGTCGAGAGCGTGAAGGCGAGGCAGTCGCTGGGCTCGCGGATCGCCGGGCGGCTCAGCGGGGGGCTGGTGCGTGCCTTTCTGCTGGTCGTCGGCCTGTTCTGGCTGGTGCCGACGATCGGACTGCTCATCTCCTCGCTGCGCTCGCCCGAGGACATGAGCGCGAGCGGCTGGTGGAAGGTGTTCGCCAAGCCCTCCCAGCTGACCTTCGACAGCTATCAGAAGCTGCTGGAGAACGGCGACATCACCGACTCCCTGTGGAACACGGTCCTGATCACGGTTCCGGCGACGGTCCTGGTCGTGGTCATCGGCTCCCTCGCGGGCTATGCGTTCGCGTGGATGGAGTTCCCGGGCCGCGACTGGTGGTTCCTGGGTGTGGTCAGTCTGCTGGTGGTGCCCGTGCAGGTGGCGCTGATCCCGATCGCCGAACTGTTCGGAAAGATCGGCCTGTTCGGGACGATCTTCGGGGTGATCCTGTTCCATGTGGGCTTCGGTCTGCCGTTCGCGGTGTTCCTGCTGCGGAACTTCTTCGCGGAGATCCCCCGTGAGCTGCTGGAGGCCGCCCGGCTCGACGGCGCGGGTGAACTGCGCCTGTTCGCACGGGTGGTGATGCCGCTGGGCGGGCCCGCGATCGCGAGCCTGGGCATCTTCCAGTTCCTGTGGGTGTGGAACGACATGCTGGTCGCCCTGGTGTTCACCAAGTCGGGCACGCAGCCGATCACGGTGGCGCTGCAGACGCAGGTACGCCAGTTCGGGAACAACATCGACGTACTGGCACCCGGGGCGTTCATCTCCATGGTGGTCCCGCTGGTCGTGTTCTTCGCGTTCCAGCGGCAGTTCGTGTCGGGCGTGATGGCAGGGGCGGTCAAGTAGCCGTCAAATCACAGCAAAAAGGGCATATTCGAGGGGCGGGTCGGCTATCGACTCGCCCTTCGCGGTTCATCGGACATCCCCCACATGCCGTACGAACCGTAACCAAATCACTCCAGCGGCCGTTCCCGGGCACAACGCCCGCGCCGACCGACCCATGGATGTGTTGTGCCCAGGTTCAGTGTCATCGTCCCCGTGTACAAGGTCCAGGCCTATCTGCACGACTGCCTGGACTCGGTGCTCTCGCAGTCCTGTGCCGATCTCGAACTGATCGCCGTCGACGACTGCTCGCCGGACGCCTGCGGGGCGATCATCAACGAGTACGCGGCCCGCGACGCGCGCGTACGAGCCGTGCACCTGGCGGAGAACCAGGGCCTCGGCGGCGCCCGCAACGTGGGCATGAAGCACGCCCAGGGCGACTACCTGATCTTCCTCGACAGCGACGACACCCTCACCCCGCACGCGCTGCGCTCCATCGCCGACCGGATCAAGGAGACCGGCGAACCGGACGTCCTGGTCTACGACTACGCGCGCACCCGGTGGACGGGCGAGGCCACCCGCAACAAGTTCGCGCTCGAACTGACCGAACAGGGCCCGGCCGCCTTCCGCCTCGACGACCGCCCGGGGCTGCTGCGGGTCCTCATGGTGGCCTGGAACAAGGCCTGCCGAAGGGAGTTCGTCGAGGCGAACGGCTTCCGCTTCCCGCCGGGCTACTACGAGGACACCCCCTGGACCTACCCGGTCCTGATGGCGGCGGAGTCCATCGCGACCCTCGACAGGGTGTGCGTGCACTACCGGCAGCGCCGGCAGGGCAACATCCTGTCCACCACCAGCCGCAAGCACTTCGACATCTTCGAGCAGTACGACCGGGTGTTCGCGTTCCTCGACGAGCGGCCCGAACTCGCCCGCTGGCGGCCGGTGTTGTTCCGCCGCATGATCGACCACTTCTCGACGGTGTTCACCAAGCGCGACCGGCTGCCGCGCGGCACCCACGCCGAGTTCCTCGTCAAGGCCCGTGCCCACTACCGCCGTTACCGCGCCCCCGGCGCCCGTGTCCCCCTGCGCTCGCGCCTGCGCCACACCCTCGTCCGCTTCGGCCTGCACCGCACCTACCGCGCCCTGCAGTCGGCGATGTCCGCGCGCCGCCGCACCCTCAATCTCGCCGCCCGGCTCGCCCGCGTCCTGAAGGCCGCCACCCTCCAGCTGCACTACCGCATCCAGCTGCGCCTCCCGCTGCGCGCCGACCGTGCCGTCTTCGCCGCCTACTGGGGACGCGGCTACGGCTGCAACCCGGGCGCGCTGGAAGCCGCGTTCCGCACGCACGCCCCGCACATCCGCACGGCGTGGATCGCCCACCCCGAGCACCAGCACACGATCCCGCCGGGCCCGCGCCGGCTCCGCCCCGGCACGGCCGCCTACTGGACGGCGCTGGCCCGCTCCAAGTACCTGGTCAACAACGTCAACTTCGACCGCCGGCTGCGCAAGCGCCCCGGCCAGGTGTTCGTCCAGACCCAGCACGGCACCCCCCTCAAGCACATGGGCCTGGACCTCCAGGAGCGCCCGGCGGCCGCCCGTGACACGGACTTCGCGGAGCTCCTGCGCGGCGTCGACAAGTGGGACTACGTCGTGTCCGCCAACCGCCACACCACCCTGACCTGGGAGCGCGTCTACCCCGGCAGCTACACCACGCTGGAGTACGGCTATCCGCGCAACGACGTCTTCCAGCGGGCCACCTCGGCGGACGTGGCCCGGCTGCGCGAGCAGCTCGGCATCCCCGACGGCTCGGTCGCGATCCTCTACGCCCCCACCCACCGCGACCACCGCCGCACCCAGCGCCTCGCCCTCGACCTGGAGCACGTCCTGCGCTGTCTGGGCCCGCGTTTCGTGATCCTGACGCGCGCCCACTACTGGCACGACGGCCCGCTCGCCGAGGCCCACGACCGGATCATCGACGTCAGCGACCACCCGAGCGTCGAGTCGCTCTGCCTCGCCTCGGACGCGCTGGTCACCGACTACTCGTCGATCATGTTCGACTACGCCAACCTCGACCGGCCGATCATCGTGCACACCGCCGACTGGGATGTGTACGAGGCGGCCCGCGGCACCTACTTCGACCTGCGCGCCTTCCCGCCGGGCGCGATCGCGCGCAGCGAGGACGAGCTGATCGACATCTTCGCGTCCGGCCACTGGCGCGGCTCCAGCTCGGCCCGGCTGCGCTGGGCGTTCCGGGAGCGCTTCTGCCCGTACGACGACGGACGCGCCGCCAAGCGGGTCGTCCAGCACGTGGTGCTGGGCCGGACCGAGGGACAGCCGCCGTTCACCCCGCTCGACGAGCGCCGCCCGGCGCCGTCGGCGGCCTCGGCGCTCGCCCGCACCCCGCTGGCCACCCTTCCGCAACCTTCCGGCCCCCTCCCCGTCACCGAGGGCCACTGAACGCCGTTTCCCCTACCGGGAGTTCCCATGCCCCTCAGCACTTCGCGGCCCACCCCCACCCGGCCGTCCACCTGGCGGCCGACCGGGCGGCCCGGCCGCGTCCGCATCACTACAGAAAGAGCAGAATGCCCCGCTTCAGCATCATCGTCCCGTCCCATGGGGTCGCGGGCCGGCTGTCCCAGGCACTGGACTCGGTCCTCGCACAGTCCTTCGCCGACCTCGAGCTGATCCCGGTCTGCAACGAGCCCGGGTCCCCGGCCGCCGGCGTCGCCGCCGGTTACGCCGAGCGGGACTCCCGGGTGACCCCGGTGCACTCGCCGCCGGCCGCCGGTCTG
Source organism: Streptomyces sp. NPDC001406 (assembly GCF_042895285.1). Taxonomy (NCBI): domain Bacteria; kingdom Bacillati; phylum Actinomycetota; class Actinomycetes; order Kitasatosporales; family Streptomycetaceae; genus Streptomyces; species Streptomyces sp. NPDC001406. Next base: position 50,329 of record NZ_JBIAWG010000001.1, on the reverse strand, counting down.
AGCGGGGCGCGCAACACCGGGCTGCGGGCGGCGACCGGCGCGTATCTGCTCTTCCTCGACGGCGACGACGTGCTGATGCCCGGGGCGCTGACGGCCCTGGCCGCGCGGCTCGGGGAGACGGGCGACGTCGATGTCCTGTACTTCGAGCACGAGCGGACGCCCTGGTGGGACGGTGAGCCGAGCAACCCGGCGGAACCTGTGCTGGCGCGGACCCCGGCCGGGGCGTTCTCCCCGGCCCAGGCGCCCGGGCTCACCGGCGTCCAGCTGCCGGCCTGGAGCGCCGCCTACCGCCGCTCCTTCGTCGCCGCGCACCGACTCGCCTTTCCTGCGGGCCACTTCACGGACCTCGGCTGGGGCGGGCTGACGACGGTCGCCGCGGACCGGCTGGCCGTGCTGCGCTCGGTGCTCGTCCGGCACCGGCTGCGGCGGCAGGGCAGCAGGCTCAATCTGCCGGGCGCGCACCAGGCCGAGCTGCTGGATCAGGTGGACCTGGTGCTGACCCGGGCCGCCGAGCGGGGGCTGTCCGGCGAGCGGACGCGGCCGCTGTTCGAGCAGCTCTTCGCCACCGTGCTGAAGACCGCCGCCCACCCCGAGCGGCTGCCCTCCGGCCACCGGGCCTTCTTCCGCCGCGCCCGCCATCTGCACCGACGCCATCGCCCGGCCGGTTTCCGGATGCCGGGCGGGAGCGTGGGCGTCCAGCACCGGCTCCTTGCGGCGGGGGCGTACGCCGCGTTCCACGCGCTGCGCGCCGCCAACCAGTCCGCGGCGAGGGCGGTCGAGCTGGTCCCGCGCCCCCGCATGCTGCGCACCCGCCTGCGCTACCAGATCCAGCTGCGCCGCCCTCTCGACCCCAACCTCGCCGTGTACTGCGCCTATTGGGGCCGCGGCTACGCCTGCAACCCGGCCGCGATCCACGCCAAGGCCCGTGAACTCGCCCCCCACATCCGCTCGGTGTTCCTGGTCGAGCCCGGCCAGGCGCACGCCATGCCCGACGGCGTCGACTACGCGCTGATCGGCAGCCGCCGCTACTGGGAGGTGCTGGCCCGCGCCAAGTACCTGGTCAACAATGCCAACTTCGCCGAGGAAGTCGTCAAGCGCCCCGGCAGTGTGCACCTCCAGACCCAGCACGGCACGCCGCTGAAGAAGATGGGCGTGGACCAGTCGACGTACCCGGTGGTGGCCGCCCAGACCGGGAGCTTCGCCAAGCTGCTCGGCCGGGTCGACCGCTGGGACTTCAACCTCTCCTCCAACCGCCACTCCACCCAGATGTGGGAGCGCGCCTTCCCGGGCTCGTACGAGGCCCTGGAGTACGGCTATCCGCGCAACGACGTGTACTACACGGCGACCGCCCACGACGTGGCGCGCATCCGCCGGGACCTGGGCGTGCCGGAGGGCAGCACCGCCGTGCTGTACGCCCCCACCCACCGCGACCACCACACCGGCTTCGAGACCGGACTCGATCTGGAGGCCTTCTGCGAGGCGGCCGGCGAGGACGTCGTCGTCCTGCTGCGCGCGCACTACTTCTACGACCGGGGGCTGGGCAGGAGCAGCGGCCGGATCATCGACGTCACCGGGCACCGCTCCTCGGAGGACGTCTGCCTGGCCGCGGACGCGCTGGTCACGGACTACTCGTCGATCATGTTCGACTACGCCAACCTGGACCGCCCGATCGTCGTCTACGCCGACGACTGGGAGGTCTACCGGGAGACACGCGGCGTCTACTTCGACCTGATGGAGGCCCCGCCGGGCCCGGTCGCCCAGACGCCCGAGGAGCTCGCCCGCGTCTTTCGCGACGGCTCGTACGCGGGGCCGGAGTCCAAGGCGCTGCGGGCCGCGTTCCGCGAGCGGTTCTGCCAGTTCGACGACGGTCTGGCCGCCGAGCGCGTCGTGCGGCGGGTGCTGCTCGGCCGGCCGCCGGAGGCGATCCCGCCCGTGATCCCGCTCGCGGAGCGCATCCCCGCCCCCGCCGCCGCGACCCTCGTGAGGAGCTGACCGAGCCGTGCCCCGCTTCAGTGTCATCGTCCCCTGCTTCAAGGTGCAGGGCTTCCTGCGCGAGTGCCTCGACTCGGTCCTGGAGCAGTCGTTCCACAACATCGAGCTGATCGCCGTGGACGACTGCTCGCCGGACGGCTGCGGCGCGATCCTCGACGAGTACGCGGCCCGCGACCCGCGCGTGAAGGTGCTGCACCTGCCGGAGAACGTCGGCCTCGGCCGCGCCCGCAACGCCGGACTCCCCCACGCCACCGGCGACTACCTGTTCTTCCTCGACAGCGACGACACCCTCACACCCGGTGCGCTGCGTGCCATGGCCGACCGGCTGGAGGAGACCGGCGAACCGGACGTGCTGGTCTTCGACTACGCGCGCACCTACTGGTGGGGCGGGACCCGCCGCAACGTCCTGGCCCATGTGCTGACCGAGGCGGGCGACGGCACCTTCACGGCCGCCGAACACCCGGAGATCCTCGACCTGTTGATGGTGGTGTGGAACAAGGTCTACAGCCGGGAGTTCGTCGAGCTGAACGGCTTCCGCTTCCCTCCCGGCTACTACGAGGACACGCCCTGGACCTTCCCGGTGATGCTCAGCGCCGGGCGGATCGCGGCCCTCGACCGGATCTGCCTGAACTACCGGCAGCGCCGTCAGGGCAACATCCTGTCCACCACCAGCCGCAAGCACTTCGACGTCCACGACCAGTACGCGCGGGTCTTCGCGTACGTCGACGACCATCCGGAGCTGTGGAGCTGGCGGCCCTATCTGCACCGCAAGATGGGCGAGCACTGTCTCGACATCCTCGCCAAGCCGGACCGGCTGCCGCCCGGTGACCGGGCCGAGTTCTTCCGCCGTACGGCGGAGATGTTCCGCCGGCACAGGCCCGCGAACGCGCAGGTCGACGGCGAGGTCGCCCTGCTGACGGGCTCGTACCCGGCCTACGTGGTGAGGCGGCAGTCCGGACGGGCGGGGCGGGAACTCGGGCGGCGGGGGCTCCAGGTCCGCCGCGCGGTGGCCGGCCGGGCCAAGCGGGGCTGGTCCGCAGTGCACTCCCGCCGCCCCCTCGACCCGGACCTCGCCGTGTATTCGGCGTTCTCGCACCTCGGGGTGCTCGGCGACCCGGCGGCCGTGTACCGCAAGGCCCGGGAGATCGCCCCGCACATCCGGGGGGTGTGGGTGGTGCGGGACGAGGAACAGGCGGCCCAGCTGCCCCCGGACGTCGAGCACGTACTCCTCGACACCCCGCGCTGCCACGCCGTCGCCGCGCGGGCGAAGTTCTTCGTCAACAACGCCAACTGGCCCGCCACCCTGCCCAAACGCCCCGGAAGCGTCGACATCCATACCCACCAGGGCACCCCGCTCAAGTACATGGGCGCCGACCTGCTGGGCAAGCCGGGCGCCCGGCACGGCGTCGACGTGCCGTACATGCTGCGCCGGGCGGACCGCTGGGACTACAGTCTGGTCGCCAACCGCCACTCCGAGCTGGTGTGGGAGCGGGCCTACCCCTGCCACTTCAGCTCGGTGCGCACCGGCAGCCCGCGCAACGACGTACTGGTCGACCCGGCCGAGGACGCCGGGGCCGCGTTCCGCTTCCGGTACGGCATCCCGGACGACCACCGGGTCGTGCTGTACGCGCCGACCCGCCGCGACTACTGCCGGGGCGGCCATGTGGACCGGGTGGACCTGGCCCGGTTCGCGGCGGACCTGGGCGAGGGCAGCACCCTCGTCGTACGGCTGCACCCCACCCTCGCGACGGGTCCCGCGCGCGGGATGGGCCTGGCCGAACTGCACCGCCGGGGTGTGGTGGTCGACGCGACGGACGAGCCGCAGGTCGAGGAGGCCATGCTCGCCTCCGACGTGCTGGTCACCGACTATTCGGCCCTGATGTTCGACTACGCCAACCTCGACCGGCCGATCGTGGTCCACGCCGACGACTGGGACGCGTACACGGCGAGCCGGGGCGCCTATCTCGACATCACGGCGGAGGCGCCGGGCCATGTGTCGCGTTCCTACCGGGAGTTGGCATGGCTGTTCAGCTCCGGGTCGTGGCGGGACGAGGAGTCGGCACGGCTGCGGGCGGAGTTCCGGGCGCGGTTCTGCGAGTTCGACGACGGGCGGGCGGCCGAGCGGGTCGTACGGACCCTGCTGCTCGGGGAGACCGTGCCCGGGCCGGACGCCGCGCGGGTGCCGGGTCCGGCCGCCGGTCACGACCTGCTCGCCTCCACATGAGGCCGCGCACCATGAGGCCGCGCACCTGGGTCCTGGTCCTGGCCGCCGTCTTCGCGGTGCTCCAGCTCGCGAACGTCACCGGCCGGGACACGCCCGACTCCAGGAACTATGTGTCGTACGCGCTGAATCTGACGGGCGAGAACAAGCGGGCGGCGGCCGCGGCCACCGTCGACTGGGTCTGCGCCGGCCGGGCGTCCCTCGCGCGCCGCAACCAGAGTGTGAACGTGGTGCGCTTCCATGGGCCGAGCCCCACCCGGCGGATGGTCGCGCAGTGCGAGGCGGACGAGTTGGGGCTCGTGGACCGGCGGCTGCGGGCCGGGCAGACGGACGGGCACATCGCGCCGTTCAACGCCCCGCGCCTGAGGCGGATCTTCGAGGTGCGGCCCGGGTATCCGCTGTTCCTGGTGCCGTTCGTCACGGTGTTCGGCGTGACCTGGGGCGTGTGGCTGGCGAGCGTGGTCGTCACGGCCGCGGGCGGGGCCCTCGCGTTCCTGATCCTGCGCACCCTGGCCGTGCCGCTGCCGCTCGCGCTGACCGGCCAGGCCCTGTACTACGTCCTGCCGTGCGGGGCGACGGCCATGCGCCCGATGGCCGAGGGGCTGATGCTGGCGCTGACCCTGGCGGCGGTGTGGGGCTGCGCGCTGGCCCTGAACCGCCGGCCGCGGGCCGGGGCGGCACTGGTCGCCGGCTGTCTGCCGGCGCTCTTCGCCGTGAAGCACTCGCAGTCGCTGTTCCTGGGGCTGTGCCTGGGCGCGGCAGCCACGGCGGTCGCGGTACGGCGCCGGCGGCGGGGGCGTGCCGTGGGGCGCGGGGTCGTGGCGATCGCGGTGGCGGGCTGGTGCGCGGCGCTCGGCACGGTCCTCCTGGCGCGGCTGCTGCACTACCCCTCCGAGTCGGAGAGCCTCCAGGACCTGCTGACCGACCACTACCACCGGCCGGACCGCGCGCATCCGTGGCCGGAGTTCCTGCATCTGGAGTCGAGCTTCTGGATCGAGTGGGTACGGCGGCAGTTCATGGAGCCGCTGTTCGTGACGGCACTGGCGGCCGGGGCGTGGGGCGCGCTGCGGCGGCCCGCGTTCGGCTGTCTCCTGCCGGCGGCCGCGTTCACCGGGATCCTCACTCAGGCCGGGCATCCCGACATCAACGTCTGGGGCGGGCGGCTGTTCGTAATGGCCTGGCTGCTGCCCGTGGTCGGGGTGCCGCTGCTGCTGGAGCCGCTCGCACGGCACCGGCCGGCGCTGCCGGCACAGGGGAAGGGCGAGCGCCAGGTTCACCCGGTGGGGTGAAGGGCGGCCGGGGTGGCGGGTGCCGCGGCGGGCCCGGGGCCGAGTCCGTGCCTGCCGCTGCCCGCGTCGGCCCGCGCCGAGCGCCCCGCCGTCGTCCGTCGGCACCGGGTGCGCCGGCGGCCGCTCACGCGCCGGCGCGGTGCGCCCGAGGAGGCGGGCGGTGTCTGGTACCGACCGGACGGGGAGGCGCCGGCGCGGGTCGTTCGGGGACGAGGTGTCACTCGATGACGAGGGTGACCTCGATGTTGCCGCGGGTGGCGTTGGAGTAGGGGCAGACCTGGTGGGCCTGCTCGACGAGCTTGCGGCCGGTCGCCTCGTCCACGGTGTCGGGCAGCTCGATGCGCAGGGTGACCTTCAGCGCGAAGCCCTCGCCCTGCTTGCCGATGCCGACCTCGGCGGTGACGGCGGCGTCGCTGACGTTCACCTTGGCCGCGCGGCCGACCAGGCCCAGGGCGCTGCCGAAGCAGGCGGCGTAACCGGCGGCGAAGAGCTGCTCCGGGTTGGTGCCCTCGCCGTTGCCGCCCAGCTCCACCGGCGGGGCCAGCTTGAGGTCGACCCTGCCGTCGGAGGAGACGGCACGGCCGTCGCGGCCGTGGGTGGCGGTGGCGACAGCGGTGTAGAGCGCGTCCATGGAAGACCATCCCTCTCGAAGTCACGTTCCGGCGGCTCTGGTCCGGCCGCCCTCACGACCACAAGTAGAGCACACAATTAAGTTGTGCACAACTGAATGGCTCGGCAGAGCTACCCTGGACCCATGACCGCCACGCCCGCTCCCGCCGCCGAGGCCGACTGGCTCCGCCTGGACCGCCAGATCTGCTTCTCCCTGCACGCCGCGTCCCGCGCCTTCAACGGCGTCTACCGCGTGGTCCTCAAGGACCTCGGGCTCACCTATCCGCAGTACCTGGTGATGCTGGTGCTGTGGGAGCACGGCGACCTGCCGGTCAAGAAGCTCGGCGAACACCTGCGCCTGGACTCCGGCACGCTGTCACCGCTGGTGAAGCGGCTGGAGGGGGCCGGTCTGGTGCGGCGGGAGCGCAGCGTGCGCGACGAGCGCTCGGTGGATGTGCGGCTGACCGAGGAGGGCGCGGCGCTGCGCGAGCGGGCGCTGCAGGTGCCGCGTCGCATCGCCGCCTCGACCGGTTTCGGGATCGACGAGATCAACGACCTGCGGGACCGCCTCGACCGGCTCACGACCGCCCTGGACTCGGCCGCGCTGGAGAGCGCACCGGACTCCCCGTAGCGAGGTGGCGGCGGACGTACAGCCGGATCGCCACCCGGTTCCGCACCGTCTCCGCGCCGACCGCGAACTGCCCGTTCAGGACGTCGAGTTTGACCCGCTCCACGGGATCGCGCGGCCGGCGGGGCGCGTCGAGCATGTACCGCTCGGCGACCACCCACACCCGGTCGAGCCCGGCCAGCCGGCGCCGCAGGAGGTGCGCGTCCACCTCGGTGCCGTACAGCGTCCCCGACTCGGGCGCCCCCACCGCGAGTGCCACGTCCCGCGTGCCCCGGAATCCCGCCGGATACGTCAGTGCCGCGCCGCGCGCGTGCGAGGGCAGGAACAACACCGGGTCCCCCGGCCGAAGTTCGTGGGAGGCGGCCACGGAGACGGCGGCCAGGTTGTCGGGGCGGTGGCGCGGAAGGCGGTCATCGCGGAGCAGGGGCAGTTGGTGGGTGAAGGCGAGGGCGAGGGCGAGGACACCCGTGAGAGTGAGGAACGAGGAGCCGGATCGCACCCGAAAGGGTGAACCGGTCCACAGCCGCGCCAGTGCCACGGCCACCCGATCGGCGCCGGTCGCGATCAGCAGCGGCGCCCCCGCGAGCGCGTAGAGCACATACCGGTCGACGTACAGCGGCGAGGACTGCGAGGCGAGCATCAGCGTCACCGGCGGCACCACCGCCAGGGGCAGTGCGACGCCCGCGCAGGTCACCTCGCCGCGCCGCCCGGCCAGCCGGGTCATCCCGACCACGGCGAACACCAGGCAGGTCCAGTACACCTGCGACGTCGGCCCGGCGAACGCCCTCAGCAGGCCCTGTGCGCTCTCCAGCGTCGGCTCGGTGAGCCACGCGAGCTGTGCCGACTGGGCGTGCGAGACGGCCACCATGGGGAGCAGCGCCAGGGCGACGGCGCCGGCCGCGCAGCCCCAGCCCCGCCACACCCGCCGGCGCACCCGCGCGAGCGCCAGCGTCACCGCGTGGGCGAGGAGCAGCAGGACCGCGAGTTCGTGCAGCCAGCAGGTGACGCCGAGGACCGCACCGTACGTCCACCAGGACCGGCCGCCCGCCGTGACGGCCCGTACGAGCAGCAGGGTCGCGCCCGTCGCACCGGCCGCGACCAACGCGTACGAGCGGCCTTCCTGCGCGTAGTGGCCGGCCATCGGGGTGATGGCGTACAGCAGCCCTGCCCACAGCCCGACCCGCGGCCGGACCAGCCGGGCGCCGAGCGCGGCGACCAGGCCCGCGGTCGCCGCCGCGCCGCACACCGACGGGAGCCGGAGCAGGACCTCGCCGGGGTGGGGGGCGAGGACGGCGTGCATGAGCAGGTAGTACAGGCCGTGCACCGCGTCCACGCCGTGCAGCAGCCGCCAGATCTGCGGCACCGTGCGCCGTGCGACCTGGAAGGTCACGGCCTCGTCGCGCCACATGGCGCCGCGGTCGAGCCCCCACAGCCCGAGTAGGGTCATCACGGCCACGGGGACGGCCACGGCCAGTGCCTCGGCACGGCGGACGACACGGCCCGGCGACGGATTCGCCGGCGGTGCCGACCGTGCTCTCGGCAGCCGTTTCCACGCCGGGTCCAACGGCGGTTTGAGCGGGGGCCCCATGTTCACCACGGCCCGATCTTGTGCGATTAGCCAACCTTTGCCGGGTATTGACGGCGTATCAGCACTATTACACCATCCGCGCGGCTTACGCTCCGGGGTGATGAACCGCCGTCACTTTCCCCTCGCGTCCCTGGCCGTCTCCTGGCTCGCCACCCGCGCCCTGATGCTGTGGCTGCTCGCCCACAACACCGAGCCCGTGCTCGGCCGGGGCGCGGTGGCGCGCGAGGTGTGGCGACTGTACTTCCACTGGTACGAAACCCTGTCCCACGGCTCCTTCCCGGCGCACGACACGCTGTGGCAGTACCCGCCGGGCGCGGGCGCGGTGCTGCTGTCGCCCGGACTGCTCCCCGACCTGACGTACTTCCAGGCCTTCGTGGTCCTCACGCTGGCCGCCGACGCGCTGGTCACGGCCGCGCTGGCCCGCGCGGGCACGCGCCCCGGGCGGAGCCTGCTCGGGGCCGCCCTGTGGATCGGCGGGCTGCCGCTGCTGCTGCACCTCCCGCTCGCCCGGTACGACGTGCAGGTGACCGCCCTCGCCGTCCTCTCCCTGTTGACGATGTCGCGCTCCACGCGCGCGTGCGGGGCGTTCGCGGCGCTGGGCGCCCTGGTGAAGGTGTGGCCCGCACTGGTGCTGCTGGGGACACCCAGGGGGCCTGCGACGCGCTCCGCGTGGACGTGGGCGGGCGTGACCGGGGCCTCTTCGCTGGGGCTCTTCGTCGTGTCGTTCAACAATCCATGGGCCTTTCTGCGGCAACAGGGAAACCGGGGCGTGCAGATCGAGTCGCTCGGCGGTACGGCGCTCAGCCTGGCGCGGCACGCCGGCTGGCCGGGCAGGGCCCGCTACCAGTACGGCGCGATCGAGCTCGTCGGCCCGTACGTCTCCGCCGTGGCGACCGCCTCCCTCGCGCTCACGGCGGCCGCCTTCGCGCTCCTGCTGCTGTGGCGGGTGCGGGCCCGGCACTGGACCGAGGCGACACCGTTCGACGCCGCGCTGTGCGCCGTTCTGCTGTTCACGGTCACCAGCCGGGTCATCAGCCCGCAGTACATGATCTGGCTGGTCGGTCTGGCCGCCGTCTGTCTGACCTCGCGGCACACCGTCCAGCGGCCGGTCGCCGTGCTGGTGCTGGCGGCGACCGCGGTGAGCGCGGTGGCGTACCCCGCGCTGTACGCCGAGGTCGTGGGCTGCACCTGGACGGGCTGTCTGCTGATGCTCGTCCGCAACGGTCTGCTGGCGGCCGCCGCCGTGCTGTCCTTCGTCCGGCTGTGGCGCTCCGCACGGCCCCCGGCCGGAGGGCCCGCGCCCATGACCGAGCCACGCTCCGGCTCCGGCCGGCTCGCGCATCGAGCGCTGAGCGCGCCCTGACGGGAGTTCGCGCACATGTCCGCCCCTCCGGATGCCTCGTCCCGCGCCCCTCGCGCGGGCGTCGTCGTCATCGGCTACAACGACGCGGCCCATGTGAGGGACGCGGTGCGCTCGGCGCTCGCGCAGGGGCCCGCCGTGCGGGAGGTCGTCGCCGTGGACGACTGCTCCACGGACGGCAGCGCCGAGCTGCTCGCGGAGCTGGCTGCCGAGGAGCCGCGGCTGACGGTGGTGCGCCGGCGGGTCAACAGCGGGGGCTGCGGCAGCCCGCGCAACACCGGCCTCGACGCGGTGACGGCGCCGTACGTGATGTTCCTGGACAGCGACGACGTACTGCCGCCGGGCGCGGTGGACGCCCTGCTCATGGCCGCGACCGGGACGCACGCCGAGGTGACCGCCGGGCTGTGCGTGCGCCGCGAGCTTCCCTCGGGGCGCGAGCGCCCGTGGCAGCCGGCGCTGTACCGGGCGCACTCGGTCGTCGCACGCCCTTCCCTGCGCCCCCGTCTCGTCCACGACACCCTCTGCGTCAACAAGCTCTACCGCACCGGCTTTCTGCGCGAGCACGGCATCCGCTTCCCCGAAGGCCGCTTCCTCTACGAGGACTTCGTCTTCACCGCGCGCGTGCTGGCCGCCGGGCCGCGCATCGCCCTGGTGCCGGACCCGGTGTACGTGTGGCACGTGCGCCGCACCGCCGACCGGCTCTCGCTCTCCCTGGACCGTTCCGCCATCGGCAACTGGCGGGCGCGCACGGAGGCCTGCGCGCTGGCGTACGACATCCTGCTGGGCGCCGGGCAGAAGGAGTTGGCACGGGCGGCGCGCGGCAAGTTCCTCGACCACGAACTGCGCATGTACGCGCGCGAGCTGGGGTTGCACGACGCGCACTACCGGCGCGCGTGGTGGGCGCACACCCGGGCGTATCTCGCGCGCTACGACGCGACGGACTGGGAGCTCGATCCGGCCGCCCCCGGCCGGCTGCTCGCCCGGGTCGTCCTGGAGTCCCCCGAACCACGCGACCTCCCCCGCCTGAGGGACCTGGCCGCCCGCCCGGCCCGGCTGCGCCCTCCCTACGCCCGCTCCTCCGACGGCACCCCCGTCTGGTCCGACACCCTCCCCCAGGTCACCCTGGCTCCCCTTCTGACCCGCCCCGTTCACGTCCTTCCCCTGGCCGTCGACGCGGAACTGCGCCCACGCGCGCGTGCCACCCGCCTGCGGCTGCGCCTGCACGAGCTGTACGGACGGGTGGCACAGGCGGGCCCCGAGGCGGTGGAGGTGGAGTGGCGGGGACGGGAGGACGGCCGTACGTCCCTCTCCCGCACGTCCCCGCTCGTCCCGTCCCGCGACGGCACATGGTCGGCGGAGGTGCCCCTCGAACTCGACGCCCTCGGCACGGGCACCTGGGATCTGCGGCTGCGGCTGCGCTTCGCCCACGGCGTGCACCGGGACGTCACGGCGCACGCGGTCGCGGGCGCCGGTCTGCTGCGCCGGCGCGCCGTTCCGAGCGCCCGGCACGGTGTCCTGCTCGTACAGCCGTACGCCACGCACTCGGGGGCGCTGGCGCTGCGCGTGGCAGCCGGGGCACGGGGAGTCGTGGCCGTGGCCCGCGGAAGGCTGCGGCGGCTGCTTCACTGAGATCCGATCGGGTCACTCTACGAGGGGACGGCCGCACATGACCTGGCTGATCACCGGCGGCGCCGGCTACATCGGGGCACATGTCGTACGGGCGATGGCCGAGGCGGGTGAACGGACGGTGGTGTACGACAACCTGTCCACCGGCCTCGCCGAGCGCGTGCCCGACGGAGTCCCCCTGGTGGCGGGGTCGACGCTGGACGGAGACCGGCTGGCGCGCGCCCTCGCCGAGCACTCCGTCACCGGTGTCGTGCATCTCGCGGCGAAGAAGCAGGTGGGCGAGTCGGTGGACCACCCGCTGGAGTACTACCGGGAGAACGTGGAGGGTCTGCGGGTCCTCCTGGAAGCGGTGACGGCGGCAGAGGTGCCGTCGTTCGTGTTCTCGTCCTCCGCGGCCGTGTACGGCATGCCGGACGTCGACCTGGTGCGGGAGGAGACGCCGTGCGTACCCCTGTCGCCGTACGGCGAGACGAAGCTGGCGGGTGAGTGGCTGGTCCGCGCCACCGGCCGGGCGACCGGGCTGTCCACGGCCTCGCTCCGTTACTTCAACGTGGCCGGCGCGGCCGCCCCGGAACTGGCCGACTCGGGCATCTCCAACCTCATCCCGATGGTGTTCGAGAAACTCACGGAGAACCTGGCCCCGCGCATCTTCGGCGACGACTACCCGACCCCGGACGGCACCTGCGTGCGGGACTACATCCATGTGGTGGACCTGGCCGAGGCCCATGTGACCGTGGCCCGCGCCCTGCAGTCCTCGGCCGGCCACGATCTGACCCTCAACATCGGCCGCGGGGAAGGGGTTTCGGTCCGGGAGATGATCGACTGCATCAACGCGGTCACCGGCTACCACCGTCCCCCGACCGTCACCCCGCGCCGCCCCGGCGATCCGGCCCGGGTCGTCGCCTCCGCCGACCGTATCGCCGTTGAGCTGGGCTGGGAGGCCAAGCACGACGTCGAGGACATGATCACCTCGGCGTGGGAGGGCTGGGTCCGCACACATCCGGAGGCGGCGCGCACCTGACCGTAACCGGAGGGCCTTAGTCTGCCCGGATGACCGAGTCCCCGCGCATCGAACGCGCCATCGGCGCAGTGATCGGCTCCGCGGTCGGCGACGCCCTGGGCGCGCCCTTCGAGTTCGGCCCCGAGGGGGCCTTCTCCGCCCGTTTCCCGAAGCCGGGACAGGGCGGCGAGATGTGCGGAGGCGGCGGCTGGGACCCCGGCGAGGCGACCGACGACACGCAGATGGCCGTGCTGGTCGCCGAGTCCCTGCTGGAGTGCGGCGGGCTCCGACTGCCCGACCTGTTCCGGCGGTTCCAGCGGTGGGCGGCCGCCGGCCCCAAGGACATCGGGCTGCAGACCGAGGCGGTGCTGGGCAGCGGCGACCCGTGGGACACGGCGGCCGCGCTGCACTTCCAGAGCAGTCAGCGCGGCGCCGGAAACGGAGCGCTGATGCGGGCCGCGCCCTCCGCCGTGCACTTCGCGGGCCTCGGGCGGGACCGCACCATGGACGCCGCCCGGCGCATCTCCGCCCTCACCCACGGCGACCGGGCGGCATGGGAGGGGACCGCGCTCTTCCACGAGCTGGTGCGGGTCGGCCTGGACGGCGGCGACCCGCTGGACGCCGTACCGGAGGCGCTGCGGCAGGTCCACCCCGATCACCGGGTCCGGTACGCGGACGTCCTCGCACCCGACTGGCACCCCGACCTGGCCACGGAGTTCAACGGCGCCGTCTGGCCCTGCCTGGGCTCGGCCGTCTGGGCCCTGCGGACCACGTCCACCTACGAGGAGGCGATACGCGCGGCCGTCGACCTCGGCGGCGACACGGACACCGTGGCGGCCGTCACCGGGGGCCTGGCCGGCGCGGTATACGGCATCGACGCCGTCCCGACCCGCTGGACCGAACCCCTGCACGTCCCACTCCCGGGCTTCGGGGGGCGGGTACTACGGACAGAGGAACTGACGGAACTGGCACGACGCCTGAGCCAGTAGCTGCGGGCAGTCGTGCCTCCCCCAAGCTCTTCGAGCAGGGGGGACCCCAGGCGGCACGGTGGGCGGTGGGGGTCCCCCTGCTCGAACGTGGTTGAGAGCTTGGGGGAGGCACCCCGCAAGCGCCGGCGAGCGCACCCACCCCCGCCCAGCAGCAGCCCTGGGCCCAGCCTCACAACGCCTTGAGCGCCGCCGCAGTGGCCCGGGTCAGCGCCTCCAGATACCCCTTCGGCAGCTTCGGACTGCGGATGACGACCGACCGCCAGTACAGCGGCCCGGAGATCAGATCGAGCGCCAGCTCCTCATCGACACCCCGGCGAAGCTCACCCCGCTGCTCGGCCGCCGCAATGATCTTGCTGGCCACCCCCTCCTGCCCGTCCCGCAGCGCCTTCTGCATGGCCTCGGCGATCTCGGGGTTGCGGGCCGCCTCGGCCTGGAGGTCCGGGATGATCTGCGAGGCGACGGGATGGCGCAGCGCGCGGGACGTCACCTCGTACAGCAGCCGCAGGTCGCCCTCCAGGGAGCCCGTGTCCGGGACGGGCAGGCCCAGCACCGCGAGCGCCGACACCACGTCGAGGACCAGGTGCAGCTTGGACTTCCAGCGCCGGTAGACGGCGGTCTTGCCGACACCGGCGCGGCGCGCGATGCCCTCGATGGACATCCGGGCGTAGCCGACGGACGCGAGCTCCTCGAAGACGGCCGCCCGGATGGCCTCGGTCACGTCCTCCCTGAGCACGGCCGCCCCGGCAGGGGTCCGTCGGCGCGGGCGCGTCTGCGGCTCGTCGGCGTTCGTCGTCATGGCGTCAAGCATAGGGCGTTACGACGAAACGGTTGCGTTCCGACGTCGATTGGGCCTACGCTCCCGTTGCGACGATACGGTGCCGTCCCGACGTAAGAAAACGTGAAGAGACGCGTAAGGAAACACAGAGGGACGGACCCGCCGACCGACGCACGCACCCCCACTCCCCCCGAGCGAAAGCAGCGGATGTGAGCCAGGTCCTCGACACACCGCCTCCGACACCGGCCCCGGCCGACGACCTCGCGGCGCTCGCCGCGCGCCACGGGCTCTCGGTCAGCGGCGCGCGCCCCACCCTGCCCGAGTACGTCCGGCAGCTGTGGGAACGGCGCCACTTCATCACCGCCTTCGCCACCGCCAAGCTCACCGCGCAGTACAGCCAGGCGAAGCTCGGCCAGCTGTGGCAGGTCATGAACCCGCTGCTGAACGCGGCGGTGTACTACTTCATCTTCGGTGTCCTGCTGGGCACCAAGCACGGTGTGCCGGACTACATCCCGTTCCTGGTGACGGGCGTGTTCATCTGGACCTTCACCCAGAGCTCGATCCTGGCGGGCACCCGGGCCATCTCCAGCAACCTCGGCCTCGTGCGGGCACTGCACTTCCCCCGGGCCGCGCTGCCGATCTCCTTCTGCCTCCAGCAGCTCCAGCAGCTGCTGTTCTCGATGGCGGCGCTGATCGTCATCCTGCTCTGCTTCGGCGTGCCCGTCGCCGCCTCCTGGCTGCTGGCGCTCCCGGCGCTGGTCCTGCAGTTCACGTTCAACGCCGGCGTCTCGATGATCATGGCCCGGATGGGCGCGAAGACCCCGGACATCGCCCAGCTGATGCCGTTCATCCTGCGGACCTGGATGTATGTCTCCGGCGTCATGTGGAGCATCGACAAGCTGACGAAGAAGGACCATCTGCCGCACCTGCTGACGGTCGCCCTGGAGACCAATCCGGCCGCCGTCTACATCGACCTCATGCGGTACGCGCTGATCGACAGCTTCAAGGCCCACCAGCTGCCCCCGCACGTGTGGGCGGCCGCGACGGGCTGGGCCCTGCTCGCCGGGGTCGGCGGCTTCATCTACTTCTGGAAGGCTGAGGAGACGTACGGCCGTGGCTGACAACGTGAACGACCGCATTCCCGGGAGCGCAATCCCGACCGTCGTCGTCGACAACGTCGACATCGTCTACCGCGTCAACGGCACCGGCGCCGGACGCGGCTCCGCGACGGCCGCCCTGAACCGGATGCTGCGCCGCAAGCAGGCGGAGAAGGCGGCGGGTGTGCGCAAGGTGCACGCGGTCAAGAAGGTCTCCTTCGTCGCGTACAAGGGCGAGGCGATCGGCCTGATCGGCACCAACGGCTCCGGCAAGTCGACGCTGCTGAAGGCGGTCGCGGGGCTCCTCCCGGTGGAGAACGGCCACATCTACACCGACGGCCAGCCCTCACTCCTCGGCGTCAACGCGGCCCTGATGGGCGATCTGACCGGCGAGCGCAACGTCTTCCTCGGCGGTCTGGCCATGGGCATGTCCCGGGAGGAGATCAAGTCCCGCTACCAGGACATCGTCGACTTCTCCGGCATCAACGAGAAGGGCGACTTCATCACCCTCCCGATGCGGACGTACTCCTCCGGCATGGGCGCCCGGCTGCGCTTCTCGATCGCGGCCGCCAAGGACCACGACGTCCTGCTGATCGACGAGGCCCTCGCCACCGGCGACCGCTCCTTCCAGAAGCGCTCCGAGGAACGGATCCGCGAGCTGCGCAAGCACGCGGGCACGGTGTTCCTGGTCAGCCACAACAACAAGTCGATCCGGGACACCTGCGACCGGGTGCTGTGGCTGGAGCGCGGCGAGCTGCGCATGGACGGACCGACGGAGGACGTCCTCAAGGAGTACGAGGCGTTCACCGGCGACAAGGGGCCCAAGAAGGCACCGCCGAAGCAGGCGGCACAGCCGAAACCGGCGGCGGAAAAGGTCCCTCTTCCTTCCTGAGCCCCTCCACCGGCGCAAGAACTTTTATCCCTTTCATCCGCTCAATGACACTATGGCGGGAAAGGTGCGGCCGGAGACGACGAGGCGAAGGAGTCCACCGCGATGCCCGAACTCAGCGTCGTCGTCCACGGCCCGAACACCCAGGACCGGCTGACCGCGCTCCTCGACTCGCTCGACGCCCGGCCCCTCCCGGACGCCGAGGTGATCGTGGTCGCGGTCGGCGACTGGGCCAGGGAGACGGCCGAGGGGCACGCCCCGGAGACGGTGGTACTGCCCCTGCCGGTCGGGACGGGCGACGCGGCGGCCCGGGCCGCGGGAGCCGCGCGGGCCACCGGCCGCTGGCTGCACTTCGTCCACGCCAAGGACGGCCTGCCGGCCGGCGCCGCCCGCATGATCGCCGAGCGCGCCGCGGAACTGCCCGACACGGTGGACGTCCTGCTCTTCGACCATGTCGCCACCACCTGGCAGACGTCCGGCACGGCATCCGGCGACGGCCGCGTCCTGGCCCGCGCGGGCCGCGCCGACCTCGCCCTCGACGACGCGGCCGACCTGCTGCGCATCACCCCGCTCCTCGGCAACCGCGCCCTGCGCACGGAGTTCTGGCGGGCGCACGAGCGGCGACTCGGCCGCGACGACGAGCCGTACGTCGCGTACGCCACCCTCCTGGACGCGGGCCGGGTCGCCTGCCTCAACCAAGTCGCCTACGAGGACCGCCGGTTGCGCCCGGAGAGCCTCCCGCCGCTCACACCCGAGCAGCACTACGCGCTCATCGAGCGGTACGAGACCCTCCTGCCCCGGGTCAAGGAGCGTCCCGCCGCCCGCGCCGTCCTCTACGACATCATGGTCCGCGACCTGCTGCGCACCTTCGCCCGTGCGGACATGCCCGACCCGGTGGCCCGGGAGTTCTTCCGCCGCTCCTCCCTGGCCGCGGTCCGCTGGCGCCCCGAGGGCCACCGCCACCCGGCAGGCGTCGAAGGCATCCGCCGCGGCCTCCTCGAAGAGGGCGCCTACACCAAGTACCGCGCCTTCCAGGCCGCCAACCGCACCCGCCGTGCGGCGAGGTCGGCGCTGCGGACCCGCAAGCGGCGGCTGGGCGCGAAGCTCCGCGACCACCGGTACCGCCGGGCACTGGACCGCCCGGTCGACCCCGACCTGGCCGTCTTCTCCGCCTACTGGGACCGCGGGGTCGCCTGCAACCCGGCCGCGATCGCCGCCGAGCTCGCCGAACTCGCCCCGCGGATCCACCCGGTGTGGGTGGTGACCCGGGACAACGCGCCGCTCCTGCCGCCCGGCACGGACCATGTGATCCCCGGCACCCGCCGCTACTGGGAGGTGCTGGCCACCGCCAAGTACCTGACGAGCAACGTCAACTTCCCCAACACGGTGGTCAAACGCCCCGACGCGATCCATCTGCAGACCCACCACGGCACCCCCCTCAAACGGATGGGCCTGGACCAGATGCAGCACCCGGCCGCCGCCAAGGGCATGGACTTCGCCGCGCTGCTGGCCCGCATCGACAAGTGGGACTACAGCGTCTCCGCGAACAGCCACTCCACCCGCATGTGGGAGCGCGCCTATCCCTCCCGCTACGTCTCCCTCGACTACGGCTATCCGCGCAACGACGTCTTCTACTCCGCCACCGCGTCCGACATCCGCGCGATCCGCGCCCGCCTGGGCATCGCCCCCGGCGCGACCGCCGTCCTCTACGCCCCCACCCACCGCGACTACGAGGCCGGCTGGACCCCCCGCCTCGACCTGGCCGCGCTCGCGGACCGCCTGGGCGAGAACACCGTCCTGCTGGTCCGCGGCCACTACTTCTACGGCGGCGCGGCCTCCCCCCTGGCCGGTCTGCGCCGCACGGGCAGGGTCGTGGACGTCTCGTCGTACGACCCGGTCGAGGAGCTGTCCCTGGCCGCCGACGCCCTGATCACGGACTACTCGTCGATCATGTTCGACTACGCCAACCTCGACCGCCCGATCGTCATCTACGCCGACGACTGGGAGACGTACGCGACGACCCGCGGTGTCTACTTCGATCTGATGTCCGAGGCACCGGGGCAGGTGGCCCGCACCCAGGAGGAACTGGCGGAGATCTTCACCTCCGGCGCCTGGCGCGACGAGACCGCGACCAAGGCGCGGGCGGTGTTCCGGCGCCGGTTCTGCGAGTACGACGACGGGCGCGCCGCCGAGCGCGTCGTACGACGGGTCTTCCTCGGCGAGAGCGAGGAGTCGCTGCCACCGGTCGTCCCGGTGGAACAACGCACACCGGCACCGACCCCCGAGGAGGCCGCCTCATGACCCCCGACGTCACGGTGACGGTGATCGTTCACAACGACGCGGCACGCCTGCCCAGGGCGGTCGCCTCGGTACGCCGCCAGACGCATCGCAACCTGGAGATCGTCATCAGCGACGACCACTCCACGGACGAGACCCCGTCGGTGGCCCGGGAGCTGGCGGCCCAGGACCCCCGCATCCGCTGTATCCGCCTGCCGGAGAACAGCGGCGGCTGCAGCGCCCCGCGCAACCGGGCCCTGGAGATCGCCCGGGCGCCGTATCTGATGTTCCTGGACAGCGACGACGAGCTGCCGGCGAACGCCGTCGAACTGCTCCTGGCCGCACACCGCGAGCGCAAGGTCGACTTCACGATGGGCGCGGTACGGCGCATACGGGTGGACAGCGGCCATCGCTCGACCTGGATGCCGCACCTGGTGTCCGCGCGCCGGACGCTCGAGGGCATAGCGGCGGACCCGCGGCTCCTCTTCGAGCACCTGTCGACGAGCAAGATGTACGCGCGGGCCTTCCTGGACCGCCACGACCTGCGCTTCCCGGAGGGCATCCACTACGAGGACCAGCTGTTCTCGGCACAGGCGTACTGCCTGGCGCGGGCGTTCACGATCATCCCGGACCCCGTGTACATCTGGTACATAGCCCCGTACGCGACCGGGCACGCCGCGTCGATCTCCAACCAGCGGCACAAGCTGAGCAATGTCGGCGACCGCGTCCATGTCCAGCGCCTGATCGACGACTTCCTGGCCGAGAGCGGGCACGCGTCGCTGCGCGAGGACAAGGACTACAAGTTCCTCAAGCACGACTTCCGTATGTACGCCGGGGACCTGCCCCACCGGGACGAGGAGTGGCTGCGGTCCTTCGCCGGGATCGTGACGCCGTACCTCGACACCCTGACACCGGCCGCGTACGCCCGCCTGCCCCGCCCGGAACGGGTGGTCCTGCAACTGGTCCGCGACGGCCGTCTGCCCGAGGCACAGCTGGCGGCGCGCGGCCTGGGCCACGGGGTGGCACCGAGGCGGGTGACGACGGACGGGGCGGACGGCGGCACGTACTGGGGCGACCGGATCCCGGCCTCGGCCGAGGCCCGCCGCGAACTGGACGTGACGGACCTGGAGCTGGACACCCGCCCCTTCCCGAGCGCCCAGTTCCGCCACGAGATCACCGGGATCACGCGCGGCCCGGGCGCCTCGCTGGACCTCTCGATCCGCAGCTACGACCCCGGCCTGCGCCTTCCGCCCGGCCCGCACCGCGCGAGCATCCTGCTGGCCACGGGCCGGCGCCGGCTCACAGTGCCCTTCCGGCTGACGCCCGTCCGCCCCGGCGTCTTCGAGGGCCGGGCCCGTCTGGACCTGTCGGCGGCCCCCGTCCCCCTCCACGGCTTCGCCGGCACCCGTCACCCGTTGCTCCGCATCGAACACCAGGGCCTGGCCCACACCGGCCTCCTCCTGGCCCCGCTGGACTTCCCCTCCCTGAGCGCGCGCATCGACTACCGCTCCGGTGCGGCCCCGCACCGGATCACCGTCGAGCCCGAGGGCCGCGGCCCCGGGCGCCTCCAGATCCGCTGGTGCCCGGTGGGGGTGACGGCACGGGTGACCCGGCCGGTCGTACGGCGGGTGGCGCGGCCGCGGGTGCGGCGCGTGGTGCGGCTGGTGGCGAGCGCGCTGAGGTGACGCGGGCCGGTCGCTTCCCGGCTCGGGTGACGCGGGCCGGTAGCCTCCCGGCTCGGGTGACGCGGGCCGGTAGCCTCCCGGCTCAGTGCCGTACCGCGTACAGCACCTGGCCGCCCGGCCCCTGGGCCACCGCCCGCAGCCCCGCGTCCCGAAGGGCGTTCCCGGTGTCCACCACCCACCGCACCCCGTACTCCCGTGCGATCTGCTGCCGCTGGCTCTGCGGCGTTCCCGCGGCGAAGTAGCGCCGGACCGCGGCAGTGCGCCGCCCCTCGTCCGGCAGGAAGACATCGGGATAGCCGGGAGCGACGGTGTACGGCCCGTAGGCGGGGATCTGCCGGGCCGGGAACGTCCGGGCCATGACGACGTCCCCGTACTTCACCCACGGCGTGATCCACCGGTACCCGGCCCATGGCGCCCGGTACTCGGCCGCGACCACGCCCGGCAACGCGCTCTTCGGCACGACGTACCCCACCGTCCCGACCTGCGTCCACGCCCCCACGGCCAGCGCGGCGGCCAGCACACCCGCCCACCCGGTCCGTACCGCCCGCGTGCGCCCCGGCACCGGCAACACCTCCAGCGCGGCGGCGAGCTGAGCCGGGATCAGCGCGGCGGGCAGCGCGCGCCCCCACGCGTAGTGACCGCTCACCCCGCCCAGCACGAACACGGCCGCTCCCAGCACGAAGAAGATCACCAGTGGATCCCGGCGGTCCCGCCGCCACCGCAGCACCAGCGCGGCCACTCCGAGCAGCACCAGCCCGAACCGTCCGGGCAACTGCCGGTACAGCGACCGGTGGATGGCCTCAAGGTCCGCACCGGCCGAGAAGAGCGAGAAGAAGGCGTAGTACGGCCACGCCCACAGCACCACCAGTCCCAGTGCCACCCCGGCGCCCAGCCGCAACAGCGCCTGCCGGCCCGATCGCGCCGCGGCCACGGTGGCGAGGGCGCCCAGCGAGGCCACGACCCCTGAGAACTGGTGGACCAGCAGGATCACTGCCCACAGCACGCCGAGTCCCAGCCACGCCGCCCAGCCCGCGCCGGTGCGCAGCGCCCCCGTCAGCCATGCCCACAGGTGGAAGGAGAGTCCGAGCGCGAACACGCTCGGGTACGACACGGTCAGCGCGAGGGAGTTCAGCCCGAGGAAGCCGCTCCAGTTGAACAGCACCGGCCCCCACAGGAACAGCAGGCACAGGAGGGCGAGCGCGGGCGCGGCCCGATGCGCGCTCAGCGTCCGGACGTACCGCCACACCCCCGAGACGAGCAGTGTCAGCCCGGCGACCGCGCCGATGCGCAGCACCACGAACACCGACAGTCCGGTGATCCGGGCGATGCCGCCGAGCACCAGCATCCACGGCGAGTAGTACGGGCTCGGGGTGTCCGCGTCGACGAGCGGATTGCCGGGGTGCAGGAGGCTGTGCCGCAGGCGTTCCACGGTGGCCGCGTGCATGCCGAGATCGCCCGCCCAGGGGAGGCGGACGATCACCAGGAGCAGCAGGACCAGGACGAGCGCGGCGGCGGCCTGCGGGAGCGCTCTGCCGGCGGTCGCCGCGGTGCTACGCGGCTCGGCGCGCATCCTGCTGGAAGACCCAGGTGCGGTAGACGAGGAAACGGAACGCGGAGGCGAGGACGATCGACAGCGCCTTGACCATGTTCGACTCCAAAGGCCCGTGCAGGCCGAGGCCGTGATATCCGGCGTAGAACAGACCGCTTTCCATGACGACACCAAGGCCACTGAAAACGAAGAACAGTACGATTTGCCGCCGGGTTCGGGAAGCCCGGTCACGGTAAGCAAAAAAGCGGAAGCCCACATAATTCGTGGCCATGGCAATACAGCTCGCCAGCACCGTGGCGACCATCGCCCGCCAGCCCAGGCCGTGCAGCAGCAGATTGAACACCAGGAAATTGACGAGTACGCCACTGCCGCCGACGACCCCGAATTTCACCACTTCGAGGACGACTCGGGCGACCGGCCGGGCATCCGGGGCGGGGGCCGGCGCGGTCACTGCCGGACGGGTCTCGGTTAGGTTCACTGTCACGCGGCAGACCTTATCCGAAACACCACGATTAGCAGGAAACGGTAAATTCGTCGCCCGGTTTTCCCTAAGCGACGGCAAGAGCAGAACGGGAGCGCGCACGGAAACGGGGGCGCCCCGAGCCGTGACGGCCCGGGGCGCCCCCGTCGGGACATCGCCTACGAATGCGTGCGCAGCAGCGTCCGCATCGTCCGCATGGCCACCGACAGGTTGGCCAGGTCGAAGGAGTCCGAGCTGCGGATCTCCTCCAGGGTGGTGCGCGCCCGGCCCAGGATCGCCCCGTTCTTCTGCTCCCAGGCCTTGAAGCGCTGCTCGGGAGTCGAGCTGCCGTTGCCGACGGCGAGGACGTCCGCGGTGAGCGCCGCGTGGGCCGCATACAGGTCCTCGCGGATGGAGGCGCGGGCCATGGACTGCCAGCGGTCGGCACGGGGCAGCTCGATGATGCGGTCCATGAGCTGGGTGATGCCGAGACGGTCGGCGAGGTCGTAGTAGACCTCGGCGACCTCCAGCGGCTCCGTGCCCGTGCGGTCGGCCACCGAGACGATGTCCAGCGCCGGGAAGGCGGAGGAGAAACCGGCCACGCGCGTCGCGAGCTCGTCCGGCACACCGGCGCCGGACAGCTCGTCGTACACGTGCTGGTACCACTCCAGGTCCGCGCCGCGCAGCAGCTTCGGCATCTGCTGCCAGACCTGCTCGACCCGCTCCGAGAAGAAGTCGACGGTCTCGGCGAGCTCCAGCGGCTGTGGCCGGTTGTTGAGCAGCCAGCGCGTGCCGCGCTCGACCAGACGGCGCGAGTGCAGCCGGATCCGGGTCTGGACGGCGGCCTCGACCTTGTTGTCCAGGCCCTCGACCGCGTCCCACACGGACGCCGAGCGGAAGATCGTGCGGGCCACGGTCTGGGCGCGGACGATCTCCTCCAGCGAAGCGCCGGTCTCCTCGCGCAGCCGGTGCAGGTACGTCGTACCACCCGTGTTGACCGTGTCGTTGACCAGGACGGTGGTCGTGATCTCACGGCGCAGGGGGTGGCTGTCGACCCCGTCGGCGAACCGCTCGCGCAGCGCCGTCGGGAAGTACGCGTGCAGCAGAGTGCGCAGATACGGGTCGTCCGGCAGCGAGGTGTCCAGCAGCTCGTCGGCGACCGTGATCTTCGTGTACGCCAGCAGGACGGCGGTCTCCGGGCTGGTCAGGCCCAGCCCCAGGTTGAGCCGCTCGCGGATCTGCCGGTCGGTGGGCAGGAACTCCAGGGCCCGGTCGAGGTGGCCCTCGCGCACCAGGTGGCGGATGAACCGCTGCTGGGCGTGGAGCATGTCCTTGGACTGGGCCAGCGCGTTGGCGATCGCCACGTTCTGCGCGTAGTTGTTGCGCAGCACCAGGGCGCCGACCTCGTCGGTCATCTCGGCGAGCAGCTTGTTGCGCTGCTTCACCGTCATGTCGCCGTCCGTGACCAGACCGTTGAGCAGGATCTTGATGTTCACCTCGTGGTCGGAGGTGTCCACACCGGCGCTGTTGTCGATCGCGTCGGTGTTGATCTTGCCGCCGTGCGTCGCGAACTCGATGCGGCCCAGCTGGGTCAGACCCAGGTTGCCGCCCTCGCCGACGACCTTGACCCGCAGGTCCTTGCCGTCGACGCGGATCGCGTCGTTGGCCTTGTCGCCGACGTCGGCGTTGGACTCGGTGGAGGCCTTGACGTACGTACCGATGCCGCCGTTCCACAGCAGGTCCACCGGCGCCTTGAGGATCGCCTTCATCAGATCGGCCGGGGTCACCTTGGTGGCGCCCACCTCGATGCCGAGGGCCTCACGGATGTGCGAGTTGACCGGGATCGACTTGGCGCTGCGCGGGAAGATCCCGCCGCCCGCCGAGAGCAGTTCGGTGTTGTAGTCGGCCCAGCTGGAGCGGGGCAGCTCGAACAGACGGCGGCGCTCGGCGTAGGAGGTGGCCGCGTCCGGGGTCGGGTCGATGAAGATGTGCCGGTGGTCGAAGGCGGCGACCACGCGGATGTGCTCGCTCAGCAGCATGCCGTTGCCGAACACGTCACCGGACATGTCACCGATGCCGACGACCGTGAAGTCCTCGCTCTGCGTGTCGACGTCGAGCTCGCGGAAGTGCCGCTTGACGGACTCCCAGGCGCCGCGGGCGGTGATGCCCATGCCCTTGTGGTCGTAGCCCGCGGAGCCACCGGAGGCGAAGGCGTCGCCGAGCCAGAAGTTGTACGACTGCGCGACCTCGTTGGCGATGTCCGAGAACGTCGCCGTGCCCTTGTCGGCCGCGACCACCAGGTAGGTGTCGTCCTCGTCGTGCCGGACGACGTCCGCCGGGGGCACGACCTCGCCGGCCACCATGTTGTCGGTGATGTCCAGCAGCGCCGAGATGAAGGTCTTGTAGCTGGCGATGCCCTCGGCCAGCCACGCGTCCCGGTCCACGCTCGGGTCCGGCAGCTGCTTGGCGACGAAGCCGCCCTTGGCGCCGACGGGCACGATGACGGTGTTCTTCACCATCTGCGCCTTGACCAGGCCGAGGATCTCGGTACGGAAGTCCTCACGCCGGTCGGACCAGCGCAGACCGCCTCGCGCGACCTTGCCGAAGCGCAGGTGCACACCCTCGACGCGCGGCGAGTACACCCAGATCTCGTACGCCGGGCGCGGCGCCGGAAGGTCGGGGATCGCCTGCGGGTCGAACTTCATCGACACGTAGTCGTGCGGCTTGCCGCCCCGCGACTCCTGGAAGAAGTTCGTGCGCAGCGTCGCCTTGATGACGGTGAGGAACGAGCGCAGGATGCGGTCCTCGTCGAGGCTTGCCACCTGGTCGAGGGCGGCGTCGAGCTCTTCGAGGAGCGCGTCGACGATCTCCAGCCCGGCGCGCTGGCGGTCCGGGGACATCCGCGCCTCGAAGAGGGAGACGAGGAGCCGGGTGGTGTGGACGTTGGTTCGGAGGGTGTCCTCCATGTAGTCCTGGCTGAAGGTGGAGCCGGCCTGCCGCAGGTACTTGGCGTACGCGCGCAGCACCGTCGCCTGCCGCCAGGTCAGCCCGGCGCCCAGCACGAGGGCGTTGAAGCCGTCGTTCTCCGCCTTGCCGGTCCAGGTCGCCTCGAAGGCCTCCTGGAAGCGCTCACGGCCGTCGTCACCGAGGTAGTCGCCGTTGGCGCCGCCCAGCGACTTGGGGATGCGCAGACCGAAGTCGTAGATCCAGGCGGTCGCCCGGTCCGCGCAGCGCAGCTCGTACGGCCGCTCGTCGATCACGTCGACGCCGAGCCGGCTGAGGACCGGCAGCACGGCGGACAGGGAGATCGCGGCGCCCTTGCGGTAGATCTTGAAGCGGCGCTCGTCGGGGGCGGCACCCACCGGCTCGTACAGGCTGAACGAGAAGTCGTTGCCCTGCGCCTCGCTGATCCGCTCCAGGTGGACGAGGTCGGCGACCGCAGCACGCGGAGTGTGGTCGGCCTTGTAGCCCTCGGGGAAGGCGTTGTTGTAGCGGCGCAGCAGCTCGGCGGCGCGCTCCTCGCCCAGCTCGGCGTTGAGCGCCTCGGCGAATCCGTCGGCCCAGGAGCGGGCCGCCTCGACGAGTCGCGCCTCGATGCGCTCCTTGTCGCCGTCGCTGAGCTGGGGCAGCTCGGTGCCCTGCGGGACGCGGATGACGAAGTGCAGCCGGGAGAGGATCGACTCGGTGTTCCAGGCGGTGAAGTCGACGCTGGTGCCGCCGAGCTCCTCCTTCAGGATGTCGATGATCCGCAGCCGCACGCCGGTGGTGTAGCGGTCGCGGGGCAGATAGACGAGGGCGGAGTAGTAGCGGCCGTACTCGTCCTGGCGCAGGTAGAGGCGCAGCCGCCGCCGCTCCTGCAGATACAGGACGGAGGTGGCGATGGCGCGCAGCTCGTCAGTGGGCGTCTGGAAGAGCTCGTCGCGCGGGTAGGTCTCCAGGATCTGCAGCAGGTCGCGTCCGTCGTGGCTGCTGGGCAGGAACCCGGCGCCCTTGAGCACCTCGTCGACCTTGCGCCGGATGACCGGCACGCGGCGGACCGACTCGGTGTAGGCGGCGGAGGAGAACAGGCCCAGGAAGCGGCGCTCCCCGATGACGTTCCCGTCCTTGTCGAACTTCTTCACGCCGACGTAGTCGAGGTACGACGGCCGGTGCACGGTGGCCCGGCTGTTGGCCTTGGTCAGGACGAGGAGCTTGTGCTCGCGGGCCTTGGCGCGGGCGTCGGCCGGGAGCCGCTCGAAGGAGGGGCTGACGGGGTGGCTCTCGTCGGTCGCGTGGTGCGGGTCGGAGCGCAGTATGCCGAGCCCGGTGCCCGGCACCGCCGCCAGCGAGTCGTCCTCGCGCAGCTGGTACTCGCGGAATCCGAGGAAGGTGAAGTGGTCGGCGGACAGCCAGCGCAGCAGCTCGCGGGCCTCCTCGACCTCGGCGGCGGGGAGGTCGGCGGGGAAGGCCTCGCCGTCGAGCCCCTCGGCGATGCGCAGCGCCGCGTCCCGCATCTTCTCCCAGTCCTCGACGGCCTCGCGGGCGTCGGACAGGACACGCAGCAGATCGGCGGTGATCTGCTTCAGGTCGGCGCGGTCGGTCTCACGGTCGATCTCGACGTGGATCCAGGACTCCACGTGCGCGTCGTGCGGGAGGTCGCCGCCGGCCTGCGGGGCGGGCAGCACCTCGATGAGCTTGCCGGTGAGGTCGCGCCGGACGACGATCTGCGGGTGGATGACGACGTGGATGCCGCGGCCCTGCCGGGTCAGCTCGTTCGTCACGGAGTCGACGAGGAAGGGCATGTCGTCGGTGACGACCTCGACGACGGTGTGGCTGCAGGTCCACCCGTTCTCTTCGACGGTCGGGGTGTGGACCCGCACATTGGCCGTGCCCTGAGGACGGCTCTCGGCGAGACGGTAGTGCGAGACCGCGGCTCCGAAGACATCGACCGGGTCGCGGTCGGAGAGGTCTTCCGGGGCGGTGTGCAGGTAGTAACGCTGGAGGAACGCGAGCACGGATGCCTGGTCCGGGGTGCCCGGGGTGCCCTCGCTCGTCGTCCCAGTCGGTAGGTGCCCCCCGACCGGGCTGTTCTCAGCTACCCGGGCGGCCCGTTCGAGCAGCTCGGCCTTGGCTTCGTCCAGCTTGGTCTGCATTGTCCTCTGGCTCCTGTCGCGCGCCGTTGCGTGACGTAGAAGGAAGTACGGTCCCTTCCCCTGCGGCTCGACGCCACGGCCCGGGGTGTCCGGTCCGTTCCGACGCTATGCCGCAAGGTGAGATGAGCGGGGGGTATTCAGCCATTCTCGACGCGCCCACCGGATGTGACGCTGCTCTCCGCGACGCCCTAGCCGGGGGTGTGTGTGGCGCCTCGGGGGCACTTGCGCCCCCGTCCCGCCCGGGAAGACCAGCGATCGCCGCCCGGTCACGGATGTCGTCCGTGTTCACCGGGCGCAGGGCAGGGGCGACGGTGCCCCCGCGAGCTATCGCGCTGATCACGCCACAAGGCTATCGCTCATTACCCGGGGCCCGTCATGAGCCGTATGTGTACAAAACCAGGGGTCGAAGTTTGACGTTCTGCACAGGGGCGGAGACGCCGCGGGAGGCGTATCCGCGCCGTCGGCGACCGGAGCGACGGGCGGGGCTGCCGGGGTGACCTGGGCAACCGCGCGATGACGGCGGGGCGGCCGGGCACGGTTGGGCGGGACCGGGGTCCAGGTGGCGGGTGGTGGGCGGTCCAGCGATGGTGCGGGGGAAGTCCAGCGGGGGCCGAGGCCGGCTGTACGGCTCAGGCCGCCAGCCGCTCCGCCTCCGCCACGGCCTCCGCCAGGCTGTCCACCACCGGCACCCCTGCCTCTTCGAGGCTGGCCCGGCCGTGCGACCCCCCGGTGTACAGCACGGCCTGCGCGCCCACGTGCCGCGCGGCCACCGCGTCGTCGGCGGCGTCCCCGATCACCACCGTGCGCGAGGGCTCCACCCCGGTCAGCGCCTCCAGGTGCCGGACCATGTGCTCGGCCTTGCTGCCCCCGGACGGCCCGACCCGGCCCTCGACGCGTATGAAGTGCGCCTCGATCCCGAACCCCCGCACCAGCGGCACGAGTTCCTCGTGCACATACATGCTCAGCAGCGACTGGCTGTGCCCCGACGACCGCCAGCCCGTCAGCAGCTCGACCGCGCCCTCGGTGAGCCCGCAGCGGAGCCGGTGCTCGGCGTAGTACCGGTGGAAGACGTCGTCCATGGCCTCCCACTCGGCCCGGGTCGGCAGCCGCCCCATCAGCCGCTCGTAGAACCTGGGCACCGGCACGCAGTACAGCGCCCGGTACTGCTCCAGCGTGATCGGCTCCAGGCCGAGCTCGGCCGATGCCGCGTTCGTCGCGCCGATGATCGCGTCATTGTCGTGGAACAGCGTCCCGTTCCAGTCCCAGACGATGTGCGCGCCTGTGTGCTTCCCCATGCGCTTCCCCATGCCCAAAAACGTACCCGCCGCCACTGACAATCATGAATGCCCGCAGGTCAGAGGCGCCTGGGGCGTATGAAGCAAGGGACGTCAGACGAGCCCGACCAGGTTGGGGATCTCCTGCGTCGCGAACCACAGCAGCTCGTGGTCCTCGGCCTCGTCCACCACGAACTGGGCGTCGTCGTCCCCGCCGTCCGCCGCCTCCAGCGCCTGCGCCGCGGCGGCCACGTCCCGCTCCGCGTCGTCCGCGTCGACGTGCACCGCGGCCGCCTTGGCCAGCCGCACCGCCCCGGCCACCCGTACCTCGCCCAGCGCCGCCGGCTCCAGCGCGCGGTCCGGGTCCGCCGTCGCCGCCGAGTCGGCCACGTCGACGGCGACCACGACCCGGCGCCGGGCCGCCTCCGAATCCGCCGCCAGCAGCCGCAGCGAGGCCAGTGCGGCCCGGCTCAGCGCCGCGTACTCGAGTTCCTCGATGTCGTCCGAGAGGTACCACTCGCGCAGCGCGGGCGTGACGGCGTACGCGACGAACGGACCGGCCCCGAGCTCGCCCGTCTTGTACGCCTCGGCGAGACCGGGGAGGGTCAGGGGGACGTAGACGCGCATGGCTGGCCGCTCTTTCGTGGTCGGAGGCTCCGCTCGAGGCCCCGGGGAGGGCGGTCCCGCGTCTCCCGGAGGGCCTTCAGGATACGTGCGGGCGTCCCCTTTCGGGTCCCTGCCCATGCCCCCGGACGCGTCCACCCGACGCCCCGGGACTCACCCGGTGCCGCCCGGTACCCGCCGGGTTCCGCACCCTCGCGACCACTCGGATAGGTGAACCCTGCGTCCCCTCGACGCGGGCTCCGGCTTCCTTGCCGCCGCCGTCGGCGCCCCCGTACAAGATCCCCACCAGCAAGTTACCGCCCGGTATCCGCCGGGCCCGCCGAACGGGGACCTCCATGAACAAGGTCATGACCAGGACAGCCAAGCCCCGCCCGGGCACCCGCCCACCGAGCCGCCGCGACCCCCGCCGCCCCGGCGGTGCGGCCCCCAGGACACCGGTCAGCGGGGCGGCACGCGGTCCCCGGACTCCGGGGACGACCGATACGGCCCCGGCCACCGGGACGGGCCGTACGACGCCAGGCACGGCGCCCGGGCCCGTCAGGGCTCCCCGGCCCACCGATCTCTTCGCCGACCGCCTGCTCGCCGTCCTGAGCGGCCAGCGCCCCGTCCACTGGATGCTCCGGCACACCGCCGGCCGCGCCTACGACGAACTCGCCCGCCTCGCCGAACGCGGCCCCCTGCGCACCCGCGGGGCCCGCCCCGTCGTCCGCGACATCGGGTACTACGTCCCGCGGACCGGCGCCATCGAGGCCTTCGCCCGCATCGGCGCCGGCGACCGGCTCCGAGCCATGGCCTTCCGCCTGGAACAGGGCCCCGACCTTCGCTGGCGCTGCACCGCGGTGGAACTGGGCGGCCCGCGCACCCCACGGACGGACGACGACTAGGCGCAGCCGGCGCGAACGGCGAAGGGCCGGGCACCCGACGGGTGACCCGGCCCTTTCAGGACGCCACGGCCATGACGGCCGCGTGCAACGTCACTTCTTGCGGCGACGGCCGCCCTTGGCCTGCTTACGGCGCTCCGCGCGCGTGAGGCCGTCCGCCTCGGAGCGCACCGGCTCGTCGTCGTCATAGGTGAAGTCGCCCTCGACGAGGCCGCCCTCACCGTCCACGGTCGCGGCGGAGAAGTGCAGGCCGCGCCGCTGCGGCGCGTCCAGGCCCTTGGCGCGGATCTCCGGGCGGGAGCCCGCCTGGGCCGGCACCGCGTCCTGGACGCCCTCGGCCACCGGCTGGGCGTCCTCGACCGGGACCTCCTCGACCTGCTGCTCGACCTGGACCTCCAGGTTGAACAGGTAGCCGACGGACTCCTCCTTGATGCCGTCCATCATCGCGCCGAACATGTCGAAGCCCTCGCGCTGGTACTCGACCAGCGGGTCCTTCTGGGCCATCGCGCGCAGGCCGATGCCCTCCTGGAGGTAGTCCATCTCGTAGAGGTGCTCGCGCCACTTGCGGTCCAGGACGGACAGCACGACCCGGCGCTCCAGCTCACGCATGATCTCGGAGCCGAGCTGCGACTCGCGCGCCTCGTACTGCTCGTGGATGTCGTCCTTGATCGACTCGGAGATGAACTCCGCGGTCAGACCGGCACGGTCACCGGCCGCGTCCTCCAGCTCGTCGATGGTGACCTTCACCGGGTAGAGCTGCTTGAACGCGCCCCACAGCCGGTCGAGGTCCCAGTCCTCCGGGAAGCCCTCGGCGGTCTCGGCGCCGATGTAGGCGTCGATCGTGTCGTCCATGAAGTGGTGCACCTGCTCCTGCAGGTCCTCACCCTCCAGGACGCGGCGGCGCTCGCCGTAGATGACCTCGCGCTGGCGGTTGAGGACCTCGTCGTACTTCAGGACGTTCTTACGGGTCTCGAAGTTCTGCTGCTCGACCTGCGACTGGGCGGAGGCGATCGCGCGGGTGACCATCTTGTTCTCGATCGGCACGTCGTCCGGCACGTTCGCCATGGACATCACACGCTCGACCATCTGGGCCTTGAACAACCGCATCAGGTCGTCGCCGAGGGAGAGGTAGAAGCGGGACTCGCCCGGGTCGCCCTGACGGCCGGAACGACCGCGCAGCTGGTTGTCGATACGGCGCGACTCGTGCCGCTCGGTGCCCAGCACATAGAGGCCGCCGCTCTCCTCGACCTCGTCCTTCTCGGCCTTGACCGCCAGCTCCGCACGCTCCAGGGCGGCGGGCAGGGCGTGGGCCCACTCCTCGATGTGCTCCTCGGGGTCGAGGCCGCGCTGGCGCAGCTCCGCCTCGGCAAGGTCCTCGGGGTTGCCGCCGAGCTTGATGTCCGTACCACGGCCGGCCATGTTCGTGGCGACCGTCACGGCGCCCTTGCGGCCGGCCTGGGCGACGATCTGCGCCTCGCGCTCGTGGTGCTTGGCGTTGAGCACCTCGTGCTGGATGCCGCGCTTGCTGAGCTGCTGCGAGAGGTACTCGGACTTCTCGACCGAGGTGGTGCCGACCAGGATCGGCTGGCCCTTCTCGTGCTTCTCGGCGATGTCGTCGACGACGGCCTCGAACTTGGCGACCTCGGTGCGGTAGATCAGGTCCGACTGGTCCTTGCGGATCATCGGCTTGTTCGTCGGGATCGGGACCACGCCGAGCTTGTAGATCTGGTGGAACTCGGCGGCCTCGGTCATCGCCGTACCGGTCATGCCGGAGAGCTTCTTGTAGAGGCGGAAGAAGTTCTGCAGGGTGATCGTGGCGAGCGTCTGGTTCTCGTCCTTGATGTCCACCCCTTCCTTCGCCTCGATCGCCTGGTGCATGCCCTCGTTGTAGCGGCGGCCGGCGAGGATACGGCCGGTGTGCTCGTCGACGATCATGACCTCGCCGTCGATGACGACGTAGTCCTTGTCCTTCTTGAAGAGCTCCTTGGCCTTGATGGCGTTGTTCAGGTAGCCCACCAGCGGGGTGTTCACCGACTCGTAGAGGTTGTCGATGCCCAGCCAGTCCTCGACCTTGGAGACACCGTTCTCGTGGATGGCGACGGTGCGCTTCTTCTCGTCGACGTCGTAGTCGCCGGTCTCCTCGATGCCCTTGAGCGGGTTGCCCGCCTCGCCCTTCTTCAGGCGCGTGACCAGCTTGGCGAAGTCGCCGTACCACTTGGTGGCCTGGTCGGCCGGGCCGGAGATGATCAGCGGCGTACGGGCCTCGTCGACCAGGATGGAGTCGACCTCGTCGACGATGGCGAAGTTGTGGCCGCGCTGGACGAGCTCGTCCTTGGACCACGCCATGTTGTCGCGGAGGTAGTCGAAGCCGAACTCGTTGTTCGTGCCGTACGTGATGTCGCACTCGTACTGCTCGCGGCGCTGGGCCGGCGTCATGTTGGCCAGGATGCAGCCGACGGTCAGGCCCAGGAACTTGTGGACGCGGCCCATCATCTCGGAGTCGCGCTCGGCCAGGTAGTCGTTGACCGTGATGAGGTGGACGCCGTCTCCGGAGAGGGCGTTCAGATAAGCGGGGAGGGTGCCGACGAGGGTCTTGCCCTCACCGGTCTTCATCTCGGCGACATAGCCGAGGTGGAGGGCGGCGCCACCCATCATCTGCACGTCGTAGTGCCGCTGGCCGAGGACGCGCTTGGCGGCCTCGCGGACGGTGGCGAACGCCTCGGGGAGCAGGTCGTCCAGGCTCTCACCGTCTGCGTACCGCTGCTTGTACTCATCGGTGAGGGCCCGCAGCTCGGCGTCGGAGAGGTCGACGAAGTCCTCTTCGATGGAGTTGACCTGGTCCGCGATGCGGTGCAGCTTGCGCAGGATCTTGCCTTCGCCTGCACGCATGATCTTCGAGAGGACGGACACGGGGGCTGGTCTCCTTGCCGGTCGGGCCTGGGACGGTCGGTTTCCATTTCACGTACTGAGCAACGGCCATCGTATGCGAGGACCCGGGCACGCCGGGAGGCCTGGCGGTCCGACGGCCGTCCACGGTTGTTCCGCCGCTGGCTTTCACAGGGGACAACGGGCGGGATGCGCGGATAGTGCCGCATCGCTCCGGGGAATTGCGCGAAATGTGATCGCGCGTTCACACACGGCACAAAGGCGTGTCGGCGACCCGGGGATTGGCGCCGTTCCGGATGCCCGAGCAGAATCGGCCGATGGACCCCGTCACGCTCGCCACCAGCCGTCTTCTGCTGCGCGCCCCCGGCCCGCAGGACGCCGAGGCGGTGTACGCCGCCGCCCAGGACCCCGACGTCCAGCGGTGGATCTCCCAGTTCCCCTCGCCCTACCTCCGGGAGCACGCGCGCGGCTTCACCGAGCAGGTGGTGCCCGGCGGCTGGGCGGACAACGCGATGTTCACCTTCGGCCTCTTCCTCCCCGAAGGGGAGCTCGCCGGCATGCTCGCCCTCACCATGCGCGCCCTGGGGGTCGGCGAGATCGGCTACTGGGCGGCCAAGGAGCACCGCGGCAACGGTTATGTGACCGAGGCCACCCTCGCCGCCTCCCGCTGGGCCTTCACCCAGCTGTGCATCGACCGCGTGGAGTGGCGCGCGGAGGTCGGCAACCGAGCGTCCCGCGCGGTGGCGGAACGCGCCGGCTTCATCGTCGAGGGCATCCTGCGCTCCGCGACCAACAACAAGGGGGTGCGCCGGGACTGCTGGGTGGGCTCGCTGCTCCCGTCGGACCTGGGCCTGCCGTCGACGGCCCCGTATCTGCCCGCGCCGGCGCACCTGTCGTAGCACGGGCCCGGGAACCCGCAGCTCAGCCCGCGCTGTCAGTCCCGCCGTCTATCGTGCCGACCCATGACGACCCTCCCGCGCCCCACCACCGAACTCTCCGCGGACGACGCCCGCCGCATCGCCCTGCGGGCCCAGGGTTTCCTCGGCACGCCCGACCGCCGGGCCGGCGTCCGGGGCGTCCTGCGTCATCTCGGCGCGGTCCAGCTCGACACCATCTCGGTCCTCGCCCGCTCCCACGAGCTCATTCCGTACGCCCGCCTGGGCGCCGTGGGCCGCAGGACCGTGGAGGCCGCCTACTGGACGCCCGCGTCCACGGGCACGCCTCCGGCCCGGCCGCACGCCTTCGAGTACTGGTCGCACGCGGCGTGCATACTCCCCGTCGAGGAGTGGCCGCACTTCGCGTTCCGCCGCCGCGCCTACCGCAACCGCCCGCACTGGAACCATGAACTCCCCGACGGCGCCTACGACCAGGTCGTCAAGCAACTCCGCGCCGAAGGCCCGCTCACCGCCACGGAGTTGGGCGGCGCCAAACGCACCAGCGAGTGGTGGGACTGGTCCGGCACGAAGGTCGCGGTCGAGCGCGCGCTGATGTACGGGGAGGTGGTCTGCGTGGAGCGCCGCGGCTGGAAGCGGGTGTACGACCTGGCCGAGCGCGCGATCCCGGACGCCCTGCTGCACGACGAGCTCGACGACACCGAGTGCGTGCGCCGCCTGGTCCGCCTGGCGGGCGAGTCCCTCGGCGTCGGCACGCGCGCGGACATCGCCGACTACCACCGCCTCAAGGGGGAGCAGGTCGACGCGGTGATCGCGGACTCGGGTCTGGTCCCGGTCACGGTGGCGGGCTGGGGCAAGCCCGCCTGGGCGGACCCCGCGGCGCTGGAGACCCCTCCGCGCGGCCGCCATCGCACCACGCTGCTGTCCCCGTTCGACTCGCTGATCTGGGAACGGGCGCGCACGGAGCGGATCTTCGGCTTCACCCACCGGCTGGAGGCCTATGTGCCGAAGCCGAAGCGGGTGTACGGCTACTTCGCGATGCCGGTCCTGTCCGGCGGCCGTCTCGTCGGCCGTGTCGACCCGGCGCGCGAGGGCCGCACCCTGGTGGCCCGGCAGGCCACCCTGGACGGCGCGAAGGCGGTCCCGGCCGTGGCCCAGGCCCTGGTCGAGGCGGCGAGCTGGGTGGACTGCACGGACGTACGCGTGGAACGGGTGGACGCACCGGAACTGCGCGAGCCCCTCACGAAGGAACTCGCCCGGCTCCTCGCCTGATCCGCGCCGGTCGCCCGCCCCTATCGGATTTCGAGAATCTTTTCCCGCATCGCGTACACCACCGCCTCCATCCTGGAGTGCAGTTGCAGCTTCTCCAGGATGTTGCGGACGTGGTTCTTCACCGTGTTCTCGGAGATGAACAGCTCCTTCGCGATGTCACGGTTGTTCATTCCCGTCGCGACCAGCTTGAGAACCTCCAGCTCACGGTCCGTCAGCCGGGGTGCGGGCACGAGCCTGCGCTCGTCCGTCCGCTGGATCATCGACTTGAACTCGGTGAGCAGTTTCGAGGCCATCGAGGGGCTGATCTGCGACTGCCCGTCGGCGACCGCGCGAATGGCGGTGGCCACCTCGTCCGTCGAGATCTCCTTGAGGAGATAACCGGTCGCGCCCGCCTTGATCGCGTCGTAGAGGTCGGCCTCCTCGTCGCTGATCGTCAGCATGATGATCTTGGCGCTGGGGGCGACCTCCTTGATGGAGGTGCATGCCTCGATCCCGCCGCGCTTGGGCATCCGTACGTCCATCAGGACGATGTCGGGCAGCAGGTCGGCCGCCTTGTCCACGGCCTCGGCGCCGTCGCCCGCCTCGCCGACGACCTGGATGTCCTCCTCGGCGGCGAGCACGATCTCCAGGCCGCGGCGGAAGAGGGCGTGGTCGTCCACGACAAGGACTCTGATCGGCTCCTTGCGTGGAGTGCCCGCGTCCGGGCCCATGCCGACGACGCCGTCGTCGGCATCCCCGTTCTGCATCGGTCCGAAGCTGTCCGCCATCGTTCCTCCCCCTGAAGGCTGTGGCCTGTGGTCCTGTGCCATCGCCAACCCAAGGCAACGGCCCACCGGTTGGGCCGGTGCAGCCATGATTTCATGCCCGGCCGACACTGCGCCGACAGAGCGGGGCGCGAAGTGGTCGCACGCCGGTGCCCCTGGGGGCGCACACGCGCTCCAGGGGCACCGGCTCAGCCTGTGGCCGGGCGGGTCAGCCGCCCAGTGTGCCGCCTGCCGCGGGAGGTTGCGCCTGGGCGACCATCGGGTCCGTGCTGAGGTGGATGACACCGTAGTCGTAGGCGTGCCGCCGGTAGACGACGCTCGGTTCCTTCGTCTCGGAGTCGACGAACAGATAGAAGTCGTGTCCGACCAGTTCCATCTCGTAGAGGGCCTGGTCGAGGGTCATCGGGGAGGCGACGTGGGTCTTCTCGCGGACGATGAGGGGGCCTTCGCCCTTTACTTCCAGCGAGCCGATCTTCTTGGTGGGCACTCCGTCGCTGTCTTCCTCGTGGACGGGGTGGCCGTTCCCGTTGAGCGTCGCCGCGCCCGGGACGTGGTCGGGAACCTCCGCGGCCGAGATTCGGCGTGCGCCGCGCCGCGAGAAACGCTTGTCGTGCTGCTTGCGCAGTCGGGCGTCCAGCTTTTCCGCCGCCAGGTCTAGTGCCGCATACGGGTCGCTGGCCGCTGCCTCCGCCCGGATCACCGGACCGCGGGAGCGGAGCGTGATCTCCACTCGGTCGCACCGGTCGGCCTGCCGGGGGTTGGGCTCCTTGGACACCTCCACGTCGAGGCTGATCACCTTGCCATCGAGCTTCTGGATCTTCTCCAGCTTCAGCTTCTCGGCCACGTGCTTGCGGAACCGCTCGGGCACCTCGGTCTTGCGGCCCTTGACGACGATGTCCACGCAGAACTCCGTTCCCGGATCGCTCCGCTCCAGCGGCGGAGCATCTCCCTTTTGCACCAGGCTCCGGTCAGTCCGGAACCTCGGACTCGGTGACTTCCACCTCCTCCTCCCCCATGGGCAAGATCTCCACCCCAGCGCCGCGAGTGATTGCGGAAAACCCGCAGCACGGCATTCTGATATGAGAGGGATGGCCTGCGGCTTTCCCTCACAACCGAACATATCTCGCCCGGACGGATGTCGTCACCCTCTACTGCCGCGTACCTCCATTCAGGTGAATTGGCCCTCTCACTAGCTGCAACGATGCAACTTCGCAGTCAGTTCCGGTTTATTTCGAAGGAATCCGGCGGGGCTGCGACCACAGCCGCGCAGATCGACTGCCCGACGGCGTTCGCGCCTGCCATTCCCACCGCACCGTGACTCCGCTTCGTCCTCTGTTCCCTTGATCCAGCCGTCTGTTCCTCCCTTCCTTCCCGAGTTGCACGCGCGTACACGGCCGTTGTTCCGCCATTGCGGTCGACCGCCTCCCGGACGGCTCGCGCCGCCTCTGTCAGGGAGGCGCCCGTCGTCATCAGGTCGTCGACGAGCACGACCCGGCCGCCGAGGAGCGGCCGTGCGCCGCCCGCGGCCACCTCCAGGGCGCCCGCGAGATTGCGCAGTCGCTGCCGGGAGTTGAGCCCCGACTGGTCGGCCACTGCACGCCGCTGCCGCAGTACCGCCGCCACCCGGGCCGGCGTCCCGCCGCGTCGCAGCTCGCCGGCGGCCGCGAGCGCGATCCGCCGTACCGGATCGTGCCCCCGGGCCCGCACGGCCCATCGCGCGGACGGCACCGGCACGAGCAGCACAGGCCCGTCACCCTGCCCGACCGGTACGCCGCCGTCCCACAACGACACGACCCGCACTCGGCGTGCCCCCGCAAGAACACCCTGTGCCGAACCGTCGCGCTCCACCTGTTTTCCCGCCGGATCACCGCCGCTCTCCGAAGGGATGCCGCAGTGCCCTGTCAGCACCCCGGCGCGCCCCGTCAGCGCCCTGCCGGCCCCCGCCCCGGCCTCCTGGAGCCCCGCTCGCACAGCTCCCGCCAGAGCCGCGCCCAGGGGGCCTGCGAGTGCCAGGGCGCCCCGTTCCTTGTGGGCGAGGAGCACCGCCCGCACGGCGTCCGCGTACGGCGCCGCCGCATGCACCGCCGGCAGCCCGGGCGGCTCGGGCACCGGTCGCACCCGGCACGGTGCGTCCCCGCTCAGGGCGGCACGGCACTCCTGACAGAGCACCGTGCGAGGCATCCCACAGCCTCCGCACTCGGCCGGCAGCACCAGGTCCGTGAGGTCCTGCCACCACCCCCGCATGCCCATCACTGTGCCAACACCCGGGCCGACCTGCCACCCCTGTGGAGAACTCCCTGTGGACAACTCAGAACAGGCCGTAGCACCCCACTACCCGTACGGGTGACAGGGCGCAGCCGAACGGTCGATCGCACGGACCGGCCCCGACCGGCCGAAGGCAGAAACGGCCGCCACGGACGGGCCGAGCCCAGACCGTGACGGCCGCTCCACGCGAGATGTCAGCCCGGGTAGACCGGCGCCGACCCTTCCTTGACGATCGTCTGCCACTGCCCCCCGGACGGCAGCCGTACGATCCCGTCGTCCGAATACGCCGCGAGCGGAGCCCGGTCGTCCTCGGACGCGGCGATCGCCTTGACTCCCGGCAGGGCCGAGGGCGCCAGACCGTCCGGCGTGGAGCCGTCGACCTGGACGTACCTCAGCTGCAGCACGCCCCCCTGCTCACGCCCGACCACCACCAGCCGGCCGTCCCCGGCCCACGACATGGCCGTGACCTCTTCCAACGCGGGTGTCGCGGAGCGCAGTTCGAGAACCGAGACCACCGGCTTCTCCCCGGACTTCTCGTCCCGCTCGATCCTCCCGATGAGCAGGGACTGCTTGCCGTCCTTCTCCACGACGAGCGCTATCCGCACCCCGTCGGCGGCCACCCGCACGTCCTTGATGCGTCCGGGCAGCTCCGGGGTCCGCACCTCCACCGGCGCGCCGGCCCCCTGCTCGAGCAGAAGCAGCCGGGGGTTGTCGGGGTTCCGGTCGGCCACCCACAGGTCGCCTCCGTCGTCCCAGCTGGGCGTCGTGAGCCGGTCGTCGGCGGTGGCGCCCTGGCTCCGGACGACGGGATCCCCCAGCGAACCGCCCGACGCGAGCGACGTGACGTACAGGGACTTGCCGTCCAGAGCGACCCCGGCCGCCGAGTGCTCGTCGCGCGCGACCGCCACCGACCGCAGTCCCCTGTCACCCAGGCCCAGCGCGCCGGGCACCGGATCGGCGCTGGTGCTGGCGCGGGCTATCCGCACCAACCGGTGCTTGCTGTCGAGGAAGTACAGGTAGTCGGGGCTCTTGTCGGAGCCACGCCAGGCGACGGCGTCGGTGCCGCGCTCGTTGAGGTCGCACAGCCTCTTGCCGTCGGCGCCCTGCAGTTCCACCGAGTCCACCGTGGGCGACAGGTTCTGCAGGGTGAACAGCAGCTGGGTCGCCATCTCGCCGCACTTGGTCGCCCCGACCCGGGAGGCCTTGTCGTTCAACGGCACCGTCAGCTTGTTCTGGTCGTCGGGCGTCAGCGAGCTGACGCCCTTCTTCAGCGCCGTGCCCGTCGGAAAACTCGACCTGACCACGGGCCCGAGCCAGCTCGTGGGCCCGGCGAGCAGGGAGCGCACCATCTGCGTCATCGGGTCCACGCGCTTGCGCACGAAGACCGGGTCGGCGACGGCCGCCGGCTGGCCGATCGTCGCGCCCGAGGTGTTCGACGCGAAGTAGTACTTGTTGACGGAGGTGTAGTTCCGCTGGAAGTCGGACCTGCCCATGACGACGCCCTCCGGCAGCGCGTCGATGCGCCACTGCTTGGTCTTGGCGTCCTGGGTGAGGTGCACCTTCTTGCTGTAGGGACCGGCGGCGGGCGAGTACGCCTGCTGCGCGTCAACAGTGGCGACCCTGCTCCCCGCCAGCGTGTAGGTGAGGTTGTTGGTGTCCTCCCGGCCGCCCGGCAGGTTGTCCTGATCGGTGCTCGGCCCGTTGGCGAGCACCGTGGTGGACTGCTCGGGCCTCCACTTCCGCGCGGCCCCGGCGGTCAGATACTTGCGCGCCGTGTCATAGTGCGGATCGTCGCTGGTCAGCGCCTCCAGGAAGCCCTGCACGATCTCCCCGGGCGCGGCGTTGTCCTGGGGCGGCATGGCGAAGACACGCACCTGCGTGTCCTGGCGCGGCGTGGACTCGACGTCCCGCAGGTCGCCGCTGTCGGGCATGGAGGCGCACCCCGCCAGCACTACGGCACCGCAGGCGGCGTACACCACCGCGCGCACCGCCCGGCGCCGGGCGCCTCCCTCGCGGTCAGCGCCCACGAAATGCCTCCCCTGGCTTGTTCGAGTCCTCCGTGCCGGTGGCCGGACCGGGCCTGCTGCCGTTCTCTTCGCGCGCCGCGTCGGAGGAGGGTGCGTCGTCCTGGCGCCGTGCGCCTCCGGTGGGCCGCGGCACCACGCGCGCGCCGTTACCGGGCAGCGCGGTGGGGTCGGCGGCCGGGGACACGGATGCCATCCGCGAGCCGAGCTGTGGGCGCGGCGGCAGCGCGGCCTGGCCGCCCGCCTGCTGCACGGGAACCGTGGCGCGCTTGCCCTCGCCGCCGCTCGGCAGTCCGGCGTCGTCGAGTCCTCGGTTGCGCCGTGAGTCCTTCGGCTCCAGCGGTATCGGCGATCCCCGCAGCGGCTCGTCCGCGGTGCGCGGCAGCGTCAGCCGGAACTGTGAGCCGCCGCCCGGTTCGCCCCAGGCCTGCAGCCAGCCGCCGTGCAGCCGCGCGTCCTCCAGGGCGATGGACAGCCCCAGGCCCGTACCACCGGTGGTACGCGCGCGTGCCGGGTCCGCCCGCCAGAAACGGCTGAAGACACGGGTCGCCTCGCCGGGCTTGAGCCCGACGCCGTAGTCGCGCACCGCGACGGCGACCGCGCCGCCCGCGGCGGCGAGCTTGACGACGACGTCCCTGCCCTCGCCGTGCTCCACGGCGTTGACGACGAGGTTGCGCAGCACCCGCTCCAGGCGGCGGGCGTCCGCCTCGGCCACGACCGGCTGCTGGTCGCCGACGACGCGTATCTGCGTGCCCTTGCGCTCCGCGAGCGGCTCGGCCCCGCTGACGACCCGCCGTACGACCTCCCGGAGGTCTATCGGCTCGGCCTCCAGCGCCGCCGCGCCGGCGTCGAAGCGGCTGATCTCCAGCAGGTCCGCGAGCAGCGACTCGAACCGGTCCAGCTGGTCGGCGAGCAGCTCCGCCGACCGCGCGGTCACCGGGTCGAAGTCCTCGCGGGCCTCGTGGATGACGTCTGCGGCCATCCGGACGGTCGTCAAGGGGGTGCGCAGCTCGTGCGACACGTCTGACACGAACCGCCGCTGCATCCGCGACAGGTCCTCCAGCTGCTGGATCTTCAGCTGCAGGTTCTGCGCCATCTTGTTGAAGGCCTCGCCGAGGCGCGCGATGTCGTCCTCGCCGGTGACCTTCATCCGCTCCTGCAGACGTCCCGCCGACAGCCGCTCCGCGATCCCGGCCGCCATCCGCACGGGCGTGACCACCTGCCGCACCACGAGCCAGGCAATGGCCCCGAGGAGTACGACGACGAAGAGCCCGGCGGTCGCGAGCGTGCCCTTGACCAGGCTGAGGGACTTCTCCTCCTGCGTCAGCGGGAAGAGGTAGTACAGCTCGTACGGGTCACTGTTGGGGTCGTTGAGCTTCTTGCCGATGACCAGGGCGGGCTGCGACTCCTTGTCGCTGTCCTTGTAGATGATGCGGGTGTAGCTCTGGGAGGCCACCATGCCGCTGTTGATCCGCGCCCGCAGATCCTCGGGAATGCTCGACGCCGGGTCGACCTGGCCGGAGGCACGTTGACCGCG
Organism: Streptomyces sp. NPDC001406; assembly: GCF_042895285.1. Lineage (NCBI taxonomy): Bacteria > Bacillati > Actinomycetota > Actinomycetes > Kitasatosporales > Streptomycetaceae > Streptomyces > Streptomyces sp. NPDC001406. Next base: position 8,743 of record NZ_JBIAWG010000001.1, on the reverse strand, counting down.
CCCACCGCCGCTGTCGTCGCCCGCGGGCAGCGTCACCACGTCGAAGGCGCCCTGGCCACCGCTGGAGAGCGACGAGACGAGCTCGCTCATCCAGGAGATGACGTTCTGGGACTGACGGCCGTCCACACCGGTGCCGTCGTCCGCGGTCCCGGCCGCCGCCTCGTCGGCCTTCTGCTTGGCCACCGCGAACCCGCCGGTGGCCTGGCTCTGCGAGGCCTTCACTTTGGCGTCCAGCAGACCGTTGCGCACCTGGCCGATCACGACGAAGCCCAGCAGCAGGACGACGCCCAGCGACATCAGCAGCGTCGTGGCGACGACCTTGAGCTGGATGTTGCGCCGCCACAGCCGCATGACCGGCAGCAGCGGTCGGCGCACCCAGCGCATGAACAGGCGAAGGACCGGGCTGCCCTGGACCCCGCCCTGCAGCAGCCCGCCCTCGAAGAGGCGTCGCCGGCGCGAACCCGTCGTCTTCCGGCCGACAGGCCGCTCCGGCCTGGCCCCGGACCGGCCGGGGGCCGAAGGGGCACTGTCCCCGGACATGTCAGCTCGGTCCGGCCTTGTAACCGACGCCACGGACGGTCACCACGATCTCCGGCCGCTCCGGGTCCTTCTCGACCTTGGAGCGCAGCCGCTGTACATGCACGTTCACGAGACGGGTGTCGGCCGCGTGGCGGTAGCCCCACACCTGCTCCAGGAGCACCTCGCGCGTGAACACCTGCCACGGCTTGCGGGCCAGCGCGACCAGCAGGTCGAACTCCAGCGGCGTCAGAGCGATCGACTGACCGTCCCGCTTGACGGAGTGACCGGCCACGTCGATGACCAGGTCACCTATGGCGAGCTGCTCCGGCGCGGGCTCTTCCGACCTCCGCAGCCGCGCCCGGATCCGGGCCACCAGCTCCTTCGGCTTGAAGGGCTTCACGATGTAGTCGTCCGCGCCCGACTCCAGGCCCACGACGACGTCCACGGTGTCACTCTTCGCCGTGAGCATCACGATCGGCACGCCCGACTCCGCGCGGATGAGGCGGCACACCTCGATGCCGTCCCGGCCGGGCAGCATCAGGTCGAGCAGCACCAGATCGGGCTTGGTCTCGCGGAATGCGGCCAGCGCCTTGTCGCCGTCGGCTACGAAAGACGGCTCAAAACCTTCACCACGCAGCACGATGCCGAGCATCTCGGCCAGTGCGGTGTCGTCGTCGACGACAAGGACTCGTCCCTTCATAAACGACATCATCCCATTCTCGTAACAGTGACAGGCGTGCTGGTGAGGAGGGTCACTGGCCCGTGACGATAGTCGTACGCGACCGTCACTGTCTGCCCACGGGGCCAGACGGGCAGGACCAGAGGGCAGCCCGCCACGGCGCCGCCTCGCTCTCGGGGCTCCTGCCCTCAGTCGAGTGTCGCCCCGCGGGACCTTGCGCACAGCTCGGCGAGAGCCGCGGCCGTCACGGGCGAAACGGCGCCCTCCTCGGTGACGATCGCCGTCACCAGCTCGGGCGGCGTCACATCGAACGCCGGGTTGTACGCCTGGGTCCCCAGCGGTGCCACCGGAATCCCGCCCCCCGCTCCCGTCACCGGCACCTGGGGTGCTGTGACCTCGGTCACCTCATACCCGGGGCGCTGCTCGACCTCGATCGACGCACCGTCCGCCGTGTCCGGATCCACCGTCGTCACGGGCGCCACCACGATGAACGGCACATGGTGGTACCGCGCCAGGACCGCGAGCGGATAGCTCCCCACCTTGTTCGCCACCGAACCGTCGGCCGCGATGCGGTCCGCCCCGATGAGCACCGCGTCCACCTCCCCCGCCGCGAACAGCGAACCTGCCGCGTTGTCGGTGAGCAGGGTGTAGGCCATGCCGCTGCGGGCCGCTTCGTACGCCGTCAGCCGAGCGCCCTGCAGCAGCGGGCGTGTCTCGTCCACCCACAGGCGCCGCAGCTGCCCTGCCCGGTGCGCGGCGAGCGCCACCGCGAACGCCGTGCCTTCCCCGCCCGACACCAGCGATCCGGAGTTGCAGTGGGTGAGGATCCGGTGCCCGCCACCGGGGAGCAGCTCGTCGAGCAGAGCCAGCCCGTGCCCGGCCATCCGCGCGCTCGCCTCGGCGTCCTCCCGGTGCAGCACCCGCGCCGCCGCCAGCGCCGCCGCGGCCGCCTGCCGAGCGTCCCCGCCCTTGGCGAGCGCGGCCTGGTGGGCGGTGCGGGCCCGGCGCACGCCGACGGAGAGGTTCACCGCGGTGGGCCGGGCAGCCTCGAGCGCCCTCGCGGCCTCCTCCACGTCGAAACCCCGCGCGGCGGCGAGCGCGACACCGTACGCCCCGGCGATACCCAGCACCGGCGCCCCGCGCACGGCGAGCGAACGGATCGCCTCGACCAGCGCCGGCGCGTCCGTGCACACCAGCTCGACCTCCTCGGCCGGCAGCCTCGTCTGGTCGAGAAGGACCAGTACAGGCCCTTCGGGCGGTTCCTCCCATCGGATCGTCGGTATCCCCGTCGGCCTCTTGTCCTCGCCGGTTTGCGCGTACTGATCAGCCATGCGGTCAGTCTGCCCCGTCCCCGGCGGACAATTGAAGGTGTGCAGCCCATACCGCGGCCGGTCCCCCGGAGACCACCCCATGGCACGATGGCTGCCAACCTGCCGCCGCGACTGCGGACGAGCACCGTGAAGGAGCTTTGATGAAAGACACTCCGGGCTGGGCCTCGCCCGGATCCGCCGCGTCCGACGGGCAGGAACCCGGCGCGACCGGCCCTGCCGAACCCGCCGACCGCCCCGGCCCCGCACAGCCCGCCGAACAATCTGGCGCGGGCCCGGAGGACGCCGGCTCGAAGTGGTCCAAGGAGCAGCCGCCACCCGGCCAGTGGTCCGCGCCCACCGGCGCCCCGGCCCCGGGCCAGGCACCTCCGCCACCACCGCCCGGGCCGGGCTGGGGCGGCGGGCACCCCGGCGGCGGCCAGGGTGGGTACGGAGGCCCCGGCGGATACGGCACCCCCGGTGGCTACGGAGGTCCGGGCGGATACGGCGGCCCCGGCGGATACGCTGCCTGGGGTGGTGGCTGGGGCGGACCGCCGCCCGCGGCCAAGCCCGGTGTGATCCCGCTGCGCCCGCTCGGTGTGGGCGAGATCCTCGACGGCGCCGTCTCCACCATGCGCACGTACTGGCGGACGGTCCTCGGCATTTCGCTGACCGTCGCCGTCGTCACGGAGACCCTTGTCATCCTGCTGCAGCGCTTCGTCCTGAACGACAGCGCGAGCACCGATGTCCTCAACGACCCGAACGCCCCCCTGCGCGACGTCACCCGCGCCCTGGGCGAGGTCACGCTCAGCTCGGGCGTCGTGATCCTGATCTCCATGATCGGCACGATCATCGCGACCGCCCTGCTCACGACCGTCACCAGCCGCGCCGTCCTCGGCAAGTCGGTGACCACCGGTGAGGCCTGGCGCGATGCCCGCCCGCAGATCCCCAGACTGTTCGGCCTGATCTTCCTGCTGCTGCTCATCGCCGTCGGTGTGGTGTTCTGCGGCGCGCTGCCCGGCTTCCTCGTGGCGGTGGCCGGTGGAGGAGGCGCCGGTGCGGCCCTCGCCGCCCTCGGCATCCTCGGCGCCGCCGTCGTCGCCCTCTGGCTCATGATCCGCTTCTCTCTCGCCTCGCCCGCTCTGATGCTGGAGAAGCAGGGCATCGTGAAGTCGATGAGCCGCTCCGCGAAGCTGGTCCGCGGCTCCTGGTGGCGGGTCTTCGGCATCCAGCTGCTCGCCGGAATCATCGCGAACATCGTCGCCTCGATCATCGTCATCCCGTTCGCCGCGCTCGCGGCCGCGCTCAGCGGTGAGGGAGTCTCCAACCTCCTCAACGGCAACAGCGGCCATCTGGGCTGGACGTTCCTCGTCGTCAGCGGGATCGGCTCGGTGATCGGCTCCATGATCACGTTCCCGATCACGGCCGGCGTGACCGTGCTCCTCTACATCGACCAGCGCATCCGCCGCGAGGCCCTCGACCTCGAACTGGCCCGCGCCGCCGGTGTCCAGGGCTACGGCGGCACCCCCGGCACCACACCGGGGAGCTGATGCGGCGGTGAGTCTCGCGGGGGGAGTTCTCACAACGGCGCCGGTCCTGCCACGCGCCGCCGCATCGGCCGTGCGGAGCCTGCTGCACGCCGGCGACACAGCCGTGCTCGCACTGGCACGCTCGGGCGACGAGCCACCGGTGACCATCCCTCGCGATCCGGCGCGCGAGGCTGCACGGCGCGAGCTGGCCAAGCGGATGTACCACGAGAACGACCCCGGCCTGTTCCAGCGAGCCCTGGACGCGTTCTGGAACTGGCTCGGCCGGCTGCTCAGCGCCGCATCGGCGGCGACACCCGGAGGCGGGGTCGGCCTCTTCGTCGTGGTCCTGGCCGTCGTCGCGGTCCTGGCCGCACTGTGGTGGCGCCTGGGCACGCCGCGCCGCCAACCCGGCTCCGTCCCCGCCCTGTTCGACGACCGCCCCCGCAGCGCCACCGAACACCGCGCGGCCGCCGAGGCACACGCCGCCCAGGGCCACTGGAACCAGGCCGTCCAGGAACGGATGCGGGCCATCGTCCGCGCCCTCGAAGAGCGCGCCCTGCTCGACGTCCGCCCCGGCCGCACGGCCGACGAGGCGGCAGCGGAAGCCGGCCGCACCCTGCCCTCCCGCGCCGACCGGTTGCGGGCCGCTGCCCGGGAGTTCGATGACGTGACATACGGCGGACGCAGGGCGAGCGAGCAGTCGTACCACCGCATCGCCGAACTCGACTGTGACCTGGAAAGGACCAAGCCGGTCCTCGTGAGCAGCACCAACAGCACGGCCCACAACACCCGCCAGGGGGCCGCCGAATGACCACCGGGGCCACCACGCTCCCGTCCACCTCGGCCTCGCCCACCGCCCGCCAGGTGTGGACCCGCGCCCGAGGCGTCGTACTCGCCCTCGTGCTGCTGCTGATCGGTGCCGTCGCGATCGCCGTCGTCCGCTCCGACGTCCGGCACGGCGCCCTCGATCCGCGCTCCGTCGATCCCTATGGCAGCCGCGCCGTCGCCGAACTCCTCGCCGAACGCGGCGTGACCACACGCGTGGTCGGCGCCCTGGACGAGGCCCGCGCCGCGGTCGGCCCGGACACCACTCTCCTGGTCGCCGTTCCCGACCTGCTGACGCATCGTCAACAGACCCAACTGCACTCCACGACGGCCCGTTCCGGAGGGCGCACCGTCCTCGTCGCCGCCGGCAGTTGGTCCGTCGAACGGCTCGCCCCCGGCGTCACCGCCGACCCCGCCACCAGCCTCGACACGACCCTCTCCCCCGACTGCACCCTGCCCGCCGCCCAGCGGGCGGGATCCGCCGACACGGGCGGCATCCGCTACACGACCGTCCACCTCGACGCCGACTCGTGCTACCCCAGCGAGCGTCTGGCCACTCTGCTGCGCATCCCCGCCGCGTCCGGAGACGGCGACACCGTCGTCCTCGGCGCACCCGACATCCTCTACAACGACCGCCTCGACGAGCAGGGCAACGCCTCGCTCGCGCTCCAACTCCTCGGCTCCCGCCCCCATCTGGTCTGGTACCTCCCCTCGCTCTCCGACACCTCGGCCACCGACACGGGCGACCAGAAGGGCTTCTTCGACCTGCTGCCCTCCGGCTGGCTCTGGGGCACGCTGCAGCTCTTCTTCGCCGCCGCCCTGGCCGCCCTCTGGCGGGCACGCCGACTCGGCCCGCTCGTGCCCGAAAGACTCCCCGTCGCGATCCGTGCCTCCGAAGCCGTCGAAGGCCGCGCCCGCCTCTACCGCAAGGCCAACGCCCGCGACCGCGCCTCCGCCGCCCTGCGCTCGGCCACCCGCACCCGCCTGGCCCCGCTCGTCGGCGTCCCTGTCGCCCAGGCGCACGCGCCCGAGGCTCTGCTCCCCGCCCTGTCCGCCCATCTCCACGGCGACGGACAGACCTTGCACTCCCTGCTCTTCGGCCCGCCGCCCGGCGACGACGCAGCCCTGATCGCACTCACCGACCAACTCGACGCCCTCGAAAGAGAGGTACGCCGTTCATGATGGCCCCGACCACTGACAACGCCGGGTACGCCGGGGATCCGGGCAGCGCCCGTGCCTCCCTGGAAGCCCTGCGCGCCGAGATCGCCAAAGCCGTGGTCGGCCAGGACCCCGCCGTCACCGGCCTCGTCGTCGCCCTCCTCTGCCGCGGACACGTTCTCCTTGAAGGAGTCCCTGGAGTGGCCAAAACGTTGCTCGTCCGGGCCCTCGCATCCACACTCGAACTCGAGACCAAACGAGTCCAGTTCACCCCGGACCTGATGCCGAGTGATGTGACGGGCTCCCTGGTCTACGACGCGCGCACCGCGGAGTTCTCCTTCCAGCCCGGCCCGGTCTTCACCAACCTCCTCCTCGCCGACGAGATCAACCGCACGCCTCCGAAGACCCAGTCGTCCCTCCTGGAAGCCATGGAGGAACGCCAGGTCACCGTCGACGGCACTCCTCGCCCGCTCCCCGAGCCGTTCCTGGTCGCCGCGACGCAGAACCCGGTCGAGTACGAGGGCACGTACCCCCTCCCGGAAGCCCAACTGGACCGCTTCCTGCTCAAACTGACGATCCCGCTGCCGTCCCGACAGGACGAGATCGACGTCCTCACCCGCCACGCCGAGGGATTCAACCCGCGCGACCTGCGCGCCGCCGGGTTGCGCCCGGTCGCGGGTCCCGCCGACCTGGACGCCGCCCGCGCAGCGGTCGCCAAGACCACCGTCTCCCCCGAGATCACCGCATACGTGGTGGACATCTGCCGTGCCACCCGCGAGTCGCCGTCCCTCACCCTCGGTGTGTCACCGCGCGGCGCCACGGCCCTGCTCGCGACCTCCCGTGCCTGGGCCTGGCTGACCGGCCGCGACTATGTCATCCCCGACGATGTGAAAGCTCTCGCCCTGCCCACCCTCCGCCACCGCGTGCAGCTGCGCCCCGAGGCGGAGATGGAAGGTGTGACGGCCGACGCCGTCATCAATGCGATCCTCGCCCACGTCCCGGTCCCCCGCTGATGGCCCTCACCGGACGCGCCGCCCTCCTCGCGGCCCTCGGCTCGGTCCCCGTCGGCATCTGGGAACCCAGCTGGGCGGGCATTCTCGCGGTGAACGCCCCGCTGGCCCTGGCCTGCGCCTGCGATTTCGCGCTCGCGGCGCCCGTACGACGCCTCGTGCTGACCCGCTCCGGCGACACCTCCGCACGCCTGGGCGAAACCGCCGACGTGACACTCACCGTCACCAATCAGTCCCGCCGACCTCTGCGGGCCCAGCTGAGGGACGCCTGGCCGCCCAGCAGCTGGCAGCCGGGCACGGAGGTCGCGGCCTCCCGCCACCAGCTGGCGGTGCCGGCGGGCGAACGCCAACGCGTGACGACCCGCCTGCGCCCCACGCGCCGCGGCGACCACCAGGCCGACCGCGTGACCATCCGCTCCTACGGCCCCCTCCGGCTGTTCTCCCGCCAGGGTGCCCACAAGATTCCCTGGACGGTACGGGTTCTGCCCCCGTTCACCAGCCGCAAGCACCTTCCCTCGAAGCTCGCCCGATTGCGTGAACTGGACGGCCGCACCAGCGTCCTGACCCGAGGCGAGGGCACGGAGTTCGACAGCCTCCGTGAGTACGTCCCCGGTGACGACACCCGCTCCATCGACTGGCGAGCCACGGCTCGCCAGTCCACAGTGGCCGTACGCACCTGGCGTCCCGAACGCGACCGCCACATCCTTCTGGTCCTGGACACCGGCCGCACCTCCGCGGGCCGCGTCGGCAATGCTCCTCGCCTGGACGCTTCCATGGACGCGGTACTTCTCGTCGCGGCACTCGCGTCCCGTGCCGGGGACCGGGTGGACCTCCTCGCATACGACCGCCGAGTCCGCGCCCTGGTCCAGGGCCGCGCTGCGGGCGACGTCCTCCCTGCCCTGGTCAACGCCATGGCAACACTCGAACCGGCACTCGTCGAGACGGACGCACGTGGCCTCACCGCCATGGCGCTGCGCACAGCTCCTCGGCGCTCCTTGATCGTGCTGCTCACCACGCTCGACGCCGCTCCGGTCGAAGAGGGTCTGCTGCCGGTGCTCTCACAGCTCACCCAGCGCCACACAGTTCTGCTGGCATCGGTGGCTGATCCGCACATCGCCCGCATGGCGACGGCTCGCGGAAGCGCAGATGCGGTGTACGAAGCCGCGGCAGCCGCTCAGGCCCAGGCAGAGCGTCAGCGCACAGCCGAACAGCTCCGCCGTCATGGCGTCACCGTCGTCGACGCAACGCCGGATGATCTGGCTCCGGCCCTGGCTGACGCATATCTGGCTCTGAAGGCGGCCGGCCGACTCTGATTCCGCCTGGCCCCGCGCCAAAATCCGTACCCATGCCGGAGGGGCGGGACGGTATTGGCACTGAATGATTGGCCCTGAATGCAGAAAACCCCCGCACCGGAAGGTGCGGGGGTTTTCCCAAGAATTGTTCGGCGGTGTCCTACTCTCCCACAGGGTCCCCCCTGCAGTACCATCGGCGCTGTGAGGCTTAGCTTCCGGGTTCGGAATGTAACCGGGCGTTTCCCTCACGCTATGACCACCGAAACACTATGAAACTGTGAACGCCGCACCATGCATAAAACACGGGGCTGTTCGTGGTTTCAGAACCAACACAGTGGACGCGAGCAACTGAGGACAAGCCCTCGGCCTATTAGTACCGGTCAACTCCACCAGTTACCTGGCTTCCATATCCGGCCTATCAACC